>JAQYVZ010000028.1 GCA_030145205.1 Desulfuromonadales bacterium
TTAGCGATGGTTTCCACAGTCAGCATCTCCTTGAAAAGCTCCTCTCTCCGATAAATTCAGAGAGCATGGAGGATATGCTGAGGTGGGTCAATTTTGGACGCCGATTACCTCCGTAAGTGGGTCATTTTTGCATGCCGATCAACAGTTCGGCAACCTCAGCCTCATTTTGCAGTCTCTCCACCTCTGTCTTCAGATGGTGAAACTCATCAGGGTCAACACCGTCATACTTTGATAGCTCGGCTTCAACCCTCTGTGCTTCTGCTCGGTACTTTTCGGCCTCGTCCTTGAGTGCCTTAACCAAGCCTGCGTTGTCTTTCATATGGTCTCCTTTGTGAAAAAATTACACGCCAACATCTGCCTTGCGGTTGAAGTCTTTTGGTCGTCAGAATTAGCCATCTTTTATACGCCTCCCATGGTAGCCTCCATAAGTAAGTGCTTAGTTGTTTGTCTCTCTCATAAGGGTTTTACTGAAAAACCACAACTCCCGTTTCGATTTTTGGCATTTTTTTGCATTATTTTTAGGGAAAATTTGTTATGTGTCTGATATTAGGTGAGAATTATTTTTAAACAGAAGAGTTCTTACACTCTTTTTTTTGCCTCTCATAAGGGTTTTACTGCGGGTCATCACTTCCCGTTTCGATTTTGGGCACTTTTCTGCAACTTATTTCAAATTATTTACAGTCAGCTTGCCAACTCGCCAAAAGGTGGTTAGTATTCAACTCGACTGTGTACGGGTTTGTGTAAGGGAAACTGTACGGGTCGGCTGAAATCGCCAAAACAAGAAATGAATGATTTTAAATAGTTACAGGCTGGCACAAGGTGGTTAGCATCCCATCTACTCCCGCCATTAACAATCCAATCGAATATCATGTAGACCATGAACCCGCTAAATAAGCGGGTTTTTCTTTTTCTATTTGTCCGGAGAGGCCTTGACCTTCGCTTGGGACATAGGAGCTTTCCCCGGGGGCTTGGCCGGCTCGCCCGTTTCCTTTTGCTCCGTGGAACGCCCCCCAGATTCAAAGGCAGGGCTGCGACCAGAATGATCGAGTGAAGACAGAATGGTAAAAGATGTCTCGAATGGCTCACACCCTTTCAGCAGCCCCGCGGCTGGCACCACTTGTCGTTCCACAGGCGGACCTCCGCGGGGTCCTTGGCGTAACGGATTATTCCTCTTCCATATCCTCCAGGTCCTGCCAATGAAACATGGGGATACCGGCCGGGCCCTCCACTTCGATCGACATGGACCAGTGCACAATCCCCACCCGTTCGGTCTCCCAGTGCACCTCGATAGTTAGCTGCTTTGCGTTCTTGTCGAATCCCGTAACCGAGTGAATCGTCCCGCCGGCATCATTGAACTCTGACCACGACATACCGGTGAAGCGCCATCCGTTTATGAGCGGCGCCGTCATGATGACCTTGTCCACACCCACGGAGCCGAGGTAGCCAAAGTTGTGGTCCACCCTGTGCTGAACAATTATGTTGCCGTGTCCCGGATCTACCCTTTTGAAGTAGTCGCCGATCTTGACATTGTTCCCGGGATCGACAAGAACCCAATATCCGTCGGCGAGCAGTTTTTTCTCACGAGTCGGCTTGAAGCTGCAGGTGAAATCGGTGTTGCTCTGCCATCCCCCCAGGGTTTCTACCTGAATGCTCACTTCCTGATCCATGACGCCCCTGATCATAGGAACCTTCCCGCTGACAAGGGTGGAAGTCCACTCGAGGTTGTCGAGCACCACCTCCCCGCCGGGAAAGTTTCCGACAAGACGTATAATCCCTGGTTCGTTACCAAAGTTGAAGCCCCTGAGTCTGAACGTTCCTCCCGGTCTACAGCCGTAGCCTGGCATGAGTACCTGAATGACGGGCTCGCTGAACTGAGTCACTTCGCCGGGGGTCATGATCGTCACATGGACGTAGTTCGACGGGTCGGCGTCAACACCTGCCGTGGCGCTACTGCTCCCCTCTTTTCTCTGCACCGGGACGACGCGGACGAAGTAGTGCAGCGGCGGGGGCCTGCTCCCCGCGATCGGCGCAAAATCGATATCGAAATAGCCGTACCTGCCCGGCTCGGCGACGGCCACCGACTGTCCCGTGGCGATGATGTTCTTGAAGTCGGCGTTGTCGGCAACCTCCCAGCGGAAGTAGATGAGATCGTCGAGGCTCGTCATCCAGCGGAACTTGTTCTTCACCGCCGGCCGGTCGGCCCAGTAATTCCCCCAGGCGTCGATGGCGTCGGAGCGCTTCACCTGAAGGGTCGCGTCAGGAAAGTCGATGACCCCCTTCGACGCCAGATGCTCGAGGTTGACCCTGGGCGCACCCTCAGCAGCCCCTTCAACGAGCCCCTTCTTTTCGGTAAACTTCACCCCGACGGGGGGCGGGGTCTTCAACTGTCCGCCCTTCGTCCCTTTCAGCAGACGATCCTTCGCGGCGGGATCGAGGGCTGGCTTGCCCCCCCCGAGATTGACGGACGGCACCAGGGAACCCGCCGAAGAACCAAGCTGCTTCGGGAGCACCTCCACCGTCAGGGGCAAGTCTATCATCCTGGTTCCGTCGGTGAGGCGAACCTTGTAGTCCTTCCCGGCCGGGGCCGTGGGCTTCGCCGTAAGCCACAGCCCCATCTTGCCGCTCTTTTTCGGCGGCTTGAGAGTCGCGGTTATAGCCCCCGTCGGCATGTTCCCCTTGAAGACCTTGACGGTCAGGCTGCGATTAAGGTTGTGCCCGATGATCCGCCTCTTTTCGACGGTTGTCCCGTCGGAGGGGAGCTTCACGTAGCTGTTCGGCTGGATACCGATGACGACGACCTTCTCGAAGTCGACCGTCACCGGGGGCTTTGTACCCGGCTTGACCGTCGCCTTGTCGTCCTTGAGATCGACGGTGACGGGGGGGCGGATGCCCGGCTTGAGGGCCTGGCCCTGCAGTGCCGGAGCGCAAATAAGGGCAAGAGAAAGGACACAGAGCGTTACAAGATATTTCGACATGATCCGTCCTCCACGAGAGCGATGCCGCAAAACAGCCTTCTCTGTTCTAAAGATGCGACCATACCGAAACTTAAAATAGAACACGACGACACCTGTTTCTCATAACGGTATCACAAAACCCTTTCTATTCAATTCATTACGAGAGTTAACAGGACAAGTCTATTGCCACCCAACACCAAAGATTTTTACCAAGTGACCGTTAAAAGGGTTGGGCCAAGTTAGTGATAGAAATTGCCTTTGATGAGTTGGTTTGATCTGACTATAAAAGGCTTCCCGGAAAACAGACAGTCCAAATTTAGATGTAAAAAAACCGCTGATGTCAGCACATGCCAACATCAGCGGTTAAAGATTCTTCCTCTGCCCCAACAAAAAAAACAAACGCTCATGCCTTCGCGGCATGGGCGTTTGTTTTGACGGCAACATGACCTAACGGGTTCGACGCTCAGCTCTCCTTACCCTGCTTGACCCTGAACCCCGATTTCTTCAACGCCGCAGCCAGATCACTCTCGGTTCGGGGCGGTTTTGCTCCGGACTGCGGCTTGCCGTCTGGCCTCGATTGCGGCGCCTTTTTCTCCACGGTCCCGCTGCGCATGGTCAAACCGATCCGCTTGCGCTGCAGGTCGACAGACAAAACCCGAACCTGCACCAAGCGGATCTGCACCTCATCAAGTTCACCGGTGACCTCCTTGCGGTACCGCGCGATAAAGGGCACCGTCGCGCCTGCTGCAGTCCGGTTTCATCGATCAGGACCTTTAAGGTGCGGTTCTTCTCTCTCTCAAGCATTCCAAGCTTGTCCTTGTCAGTAATTGTTCCATCATCTCAGTTCAGCGGGGAATCCGGGCACAGGAGTGGTTTGCCGGCCTTAGTGATCATCTCAAGAGCAGGGAGTGGTGATCTGGAAATCAGGAGCCGCGCTCGGCGAGCCAGATCGCATGCAGCGAGCCTTTATTCTCGTGTTCCCGCACCCGGACCTGCTTCGTCTTGAAACCGGTCTTGCGCAGCAGTTCCGTAAAATCACGATCAGCGCCGGCTGACCAGATTGCCAGGATTCCTTCTGGCCGCAGTGCCAAGTAACACGCTGAGAGACCATCCGTTGTGTAAAGCCAGTCGTTCTTCTTGCGGGTCAAGCCCTGCGGGCCATTATCGACATCAAGCAGGATCGCATCATAACTCTGCCGTTCCGCCCTAAGGACCTTGGCAACATCGCCCATGCGAACCGTGACGCGCTCGTCTAGGAGGGGGTATCCCGCATACTCCCCGAGGGGGCCGCGGTTCCATTCCACCACAGCCGGCACCAGTTCGGCCACATCAACCTTAGCGTCAGGCCCAAAGTTACGCAGGGCTGCTGCCAGGGTGAAGCCCATACCAAGGCCGCCAATCAGCATTCGGGGACGGGGACGACCAGCGATCTTCCTGCACGCAAGATCCGCCAGCGCGTCTTCGGACCCGTGGGCCTGGGTACTCATCAGGACACCACCACCCACAACGTTGATCGAAAATTCATCATCGCACTGGTGAAGCTGTAACTCGCCGCCATTCCCCGGCACCTGTGCGGTATCGACCAGCGTCCAAGGCTTCATCGACTCGCCCTCACTTGCTTGCCCCTGCCAGAGATATCTCGCCCTGGTCCTGAACATGAATTCGAGGGAGAAGGCTGCCAATATCCAGTCGGGCCTCCAATTCGTAGCTGAACGTCTCCTGCGGCTGTCGCATCAGCGACGACAGCAGACCGATGCTGCTGAGCAGGTCAGCCGTCGCCGTCAGGGTCACATCCCCTTCACCATAGGCGCCGATCTCCGGCAGGTCGCCCGAGACCCCGGTCAGGATCTTGTGCCCTTCCAGAATGACCGAGTAGACGATCCCCTCCAATTTGAGTGCGGTCCGGTTCGGGTTAACGATATGCAAACCGATTTCAAAGCGCGGCACCATTCCCTCCGATGGCAGGGCGCGAAAAGAGCTGACCCCCACTGTCGGGGTTTCGAAACCGGGCTGCAAGCCCGCACACCCGGCGACGGCAACAAATGCAACCAGAACGACAATCCTTGCAAACCTGATCATAGAATTCCTCATTGTCTCTTTCTGATGATATGACGCGAAATTAATTCCAAGCTTACGAACATTATACCGACTCTGAGACGCAAGGAGAGAATATTGTGTTTCCCGTCAGAAAAACATCTCAAGCAAGGTTGGATAACGACAAATGTTTGCTGTTTTAAGACGACCTTTTGCGCTAAACTGACGCCGTTAGCCAAACGCCTCAACCCGCTTCCCAGGAAAAACCAGAATGTCGCAGCTATACCTGCTGGATGGATCCAGTTACATCTACCGCGCCTATTACGGGATCAAGGACCTTGCAACCGCAGGCGGCCTGCCGACCAATGCCGTCTTCGGTTTCACAAAGATGCTCATGAACCTCCTTCAGGAGAACCGCCCCGAGTACCTGGCGGTTGTATTCGACCGCCCCAGGGAAGAAACGTTCCGCAGACAAATCTATCCTGAGTATAAGGCGAACCGGGAGGCGATGCCTGAGGATTTGGCTCTTCAGATTCCCTATATCAAGAGGGTCTTGCAGGCACTCAACATTCCGGCCCTGGAAGCCCCCGGTTTCGAAGCCGACGATGTTATTGCCACGCTTGCCCGCCGCCATGCCGCTGAGGGAATTCAGGTGACAGTCGTCACCGGCGACAAGGACCTGATGCAGATCGTCGACGACAGAATTCATCTACTGGACACCATGAAAGAGAAGCGGTCCGGACCTCAGGACGTTCTTGACCGCTTCGGTGTGCCGGCGGAACGGGTGCCGGATATCCTGGGGCTGGCTGGCGACACCGCGGACAACATCCCGGGAGTGCCCGGGATCGGCGAGAAAACGGCAGCCACGCTGGTCCAAAGGTTTGGTTCTCTGGAAGACGTTCTCAAGTGGAAGACCCTGGTCAATGGCAAACAGCGCAAGAAGAATCTGCACGTTCACGCAGACCAGGCACGGCTCTCGAAAACCCTGGCAACCGTCCGCTATGACGTCGCCCTGGAGGTTCCCCTTACAGATCTTGAGCGACAGACACCGAACCTCGCTGACCTGATGCCACTGCTGCGCGAACTGGAATTTGAAGGCTTGCAGGTGGCCTTCACCCCGCCAGCACCGGGTGTGGTCGAGCTCTACAGTGATGGCTCGGGAGGGGCCTCGGGACACGGAGGATACGGAGTGGTCCTGCGTTATGGGGAACATGAGAGGGAGTTGAGCGGTTTTGAGCCTGTGGCCACATCGCAGCGCATGGAACTGCTGGCGGCGATCAAGGGGTTGGACGCCCTGCACCAACCCAGTACAGTGAGCGTATTTAGCGACTCACAGTACCTTGTGCGAGGGATGAACGAGTGGCTTCACGGCTGGATCCGCAACGGTCGACTGGAAGAGCAGGACGCGCTCGCCAACCAGGACCTTTGGAAACAACTTGCGGTCCTGTCCGACAAACATAAAGTCACCTGGGGATGGGTGCGCGGACATGCAGGGCACCCCTTCAATGAGCGCTGCGACAAACTGGCAAAGCGGGCGGCGGAGGAAGGTCTGCAAGCCGCAGCTGCCGCAAAGCAACCAGCGCCAGTCGAGCCGGCAGAGAAACTCCCGCCTGAAGCTGTCAGCCCGGCCCAGCCGAAAACACTCCCGATCCGGGAGGATTCGGAATTTGAGTCCGAAGAAGATGGTCAGCTTCGCTTATACTAAACTGATGCAGGGATGCTCATTATGAAAATACGGAAAGTAACAGAAGAAAACCGCGCCAAGGTCTACGCGCTCCTGCGCCGCGCCTTTCCCGGCAGCGAATACGAAGCCGGACTGGTTCGGAAGTTTCACGAACAGGACACGCCGGTTCATGAATGGGTGTGCATCCATACCAATAAGGCAATTGCCTATATCGCCTTTTCCAATGCCTACCATGGCACCGACATCTGTGGTCTGCACTTGGCACCCATGGCTGTCACCCCCGAATTTCAAAAGCAGGGCGTGGGCTCGGAACTACTCCGATTTGCTTTGCGGCAGGAACCGATCAAGAATCAAGTTCTGTTCGTCCTGGGTGAGCCCCGTTATTATAAAAAGTTTGGCTTTGAACCGTGCGCCCTGCCAATCTGCCCCTTTGATCAAAACAATGCTCATTTTCTGAGCATGCGCAACGAAACCGCCACCCGCTTTATTGTCGGCTACGAACCCGCGTTCAAATGAATCAAGCAACCCAATAAAAACATTTTACGACCAGCCACCAGGCCAAAAAGGAGAAGCAAATATGAGCACCTGTCCCTGCGGCAGCGCCAACGACTATGCAGCTTGCTGCGAACCGATCATTGCTGGCAAAAAGCAGGCTGAGACTGCGGAGCAGCTGATGCGGGCGCGCTATACAGCCCATGTCAAAGTCGAGATTGATTTCCTCTACGACAGTACCCACCCGGACCATCGCGAAGGCTACGACCACAAGGGGACCCGTAGCTGGGCCGAACAATCCGAATGGTATGGCCTTGAAATTCTCGGCACCACGCAGGGTGGCCCCAAAGATAAGCAAGGAGAAGTGGAGTTCCTTGCCCGTTTCCGCGACAAAGAGGGCCTGCGCAGTCATCATGAGTGCGGCAAGTTTGAGCGCAAGGGGAAGCGTTGGCTGTTTACCGAAGGCAGCATGGTCAAACCGAGGCCGGCGAGCAGCACCAAGGTTGGCCGCAACGACCCCTGTCCCTGCGGCAGTGGCGCCAAGTACAAAAAGTGCTGCGGCAAATAACCGACTTTCCCGGTGGCGTTATTTAGCAGCGTGGACTTGACAGTGGGCTTGCCAATGATACCCATTAAGTAACCCCAGCATCTCACTTGTCATTCCACACGCCGCACCGGGAGGACGACATGCTGCAAGAGAAACTCGATGCGATGAAAGCAGCTTCGGCGGAGATAGTGCCGCCGGAGACGCTGGCCATCATGCAGAAGGCCAAGGAGACGCTGGCGGCTTCGGGGATTCTCGACCGGGCCATCAAGGTCGGCGACACTCTGCCCGACTTCAGCCTTGCTGACGCTCAAGGTCGACAGTTTGGTCTGACTGAGCTACGCCGCATGGGCCCAGTCTTCATCAGTATCTACCGGGGAGTCTGGTGACCTTACTGCAACGCAGAGCTGGAAGCTCTGCAGGAAATTTTGCCCGAGATTGAGAAAACCGGCGCCCGCCTGATTGCCATCTCGCCGATGCTGGCCAAGTATGCCCCGCAGCTGGTGAATAAACTGAACCTGCAGTTCCCTGTCCTGAGTGATCCGGGCAGCAAAGTCCTAAAACAACTCGGCGTTCTGTACACCCTTCCCGACGAGATGATCGAAATCTACAAGAGCTTCAGCATCGACCTGGAGCGGTTCAACGGGGAAGACAGCTGGCAGCTGCCGCTGCCGGGGCGAATCATTATTGACCGACAGGGGGTGGTTCGCAATGTTGAGCTGAGTACCGACCATACGGAACGACCTGAGCCTGCTGAGGCGGTCGCGTTTTTGAAAACCCTGTAACAGATCGACCCAAGGGGCTATCTACTCGACGAATCCCCTTGGACAAATCCGCATCCTGCCGTCTTTTTATTGTCTTGAAGCACACTTTTCGATACACTACGAAGCGCTGTACCATCTTAATCCCTACTGTCAGCTCCACGCTGGGCAGTCCGGGATTTTCTGTCAGGACATGACGACCATGCTGCCTCCGAAGCAACATACCGCCTACTGCAATTTCTACGATGCCGTACGCGACCAGGAGCTCCTGGATGAACGCACCGTAGCCATCGTGGGGCTGACGGCGGCCATCTCCCGGGAGTGCACGCCATGAGTCGAACACTACCTTGGCGTGGCCAGGGCACAGGGCATCAGCGAAGACGAGATTGGCGCCATTCAGGGCATCGCCATGGCGGTGGCTGCCGGCAAGATCAATGTGATGATGCGCGAGCTCTCCCCCAGAGAAACCGACTGACAGCTTTCCGCACACTCCCCACTGTACTGTTAAAGAGGATTTCCCATGTCTGATCGTCAGACGTTGCTACGCCAGATTCCGTCGATTGATCGCCTGCTCGCGGCCGCTCCATTGCAGTCCCTGACCGGAGACTGCCCGCACGTGCTGCTACGCGAGGCGGCCCAGCAGGCCGTGGCTGAACTGCGTCAGGCTCTGCTTGACGCCTCTAGCGACACACCGGACGTGGCACCGGAGACCGTCGCGGCTCGTGCCGCCGAACTGGCAAAAATCGCCGTGCGTCCATCTCTGCGGCGAGTGATCAACATCACCGGCACCCTGCTACACACCAACCTCGGCCGCGCTCCCCTGTGCGCCACGGCCCTGCAGGCCGTCAACGACGTCTCGAGCGGCTACTCCAATCTGGAGTATGACCTGGACGCCGGTAAGCGCGGCAAGCGTTTCACTCATGTCGAGCAGCTGATCTGCCGCCTGACCGGCGCAGAAGCCGCCCATGTGGTTAACAATAACGCCGGGGCGGTCCTGCTGGCCCTGTCGGCTCTGGCCGGCGGCAAAAAAGCCCTGGTGTCACGCGGGGAACTGATTGAGATTGGCGGCTCGTTCCGCATCCCAGACATCATGGCGGCCGGCGGCACCCACATGGTTGAGGTCGGCACCACCAACAAGACCCACCTGGAAGACTATCGCCGCGCCATCGATGCCGACACCAGTCTGATCCTAAAAGTCCACACCAGCAACTACCGGGTTCTCGGCTTTACGGAAGCGGTGACCGGGACCGAGCTGGCGGAACTCGCTCATAAGCATGGGCTGCCGGTTCTGGAAGACCTCGGCAGCGGTCTGCTGCTCGACCTGACCCCATTTGGTCTACCGCGTGAACCAACGGTGCGGGAAGTTTTGGCCAACAACATTGACCTGGTCACTTTCAGCGGCGACAAGCTGCTCGGCGGGCCCCAGGCCGGCATTATTGTCGGCCGCAAGGAGATTGTCGATCAATTGCGCAAACACCCGATGGCACGCGCCCTGCGGCTCGACAAGATGACCCTGGCTGCCCTTGAAGCAACCCTGCAGCTCTACCTCGATCCGGACAAGGCCTTCCGTGAGCTGCCAACCCTGCGCCTGCTGGCGACCTCGGCGGACACTCTGAAGGAACGCTGTGAACAATTGCTGCCGCGCTTCACAGCAACTCTCGGCGACCTCGCCGATATCACCATGACCAAAGCCACGGCGCCGGTCGGCGGCGGCGCCCTGCCCCTGGCGGAGATGTCCGGCTGGGTGCTGGTCTGTCAACCTCGCAGCCTGTCACTGAACCGGCTAGCCGGGAACCTGCGACAAGCCGAGGTGCCGGTTATTGGACGCATCCAGGACGATCAGCTTTACATCGACCCGCGCACCCTCGCTATTGAAGACGAAGAGCTGTTACTGCAAACCCTGAAGGACGCTTTGACCCCATGAGTGACGCAACCCGCTTCCATATTATTGGCACCGCCGGCCACGTCGACCACGGCAAGACCGTTCTGATCAACACCCTGACCGGCGTCAACACCGACCGTCTCAAAGAAGAGCAGGCCCGTGGCATCTCCATCGACCTCGGCTTCGCCCCTCTGACTCTGGCGGACGGCTCCGTCGCCGGTGTGATCGATGTCCCCGGCCATGAGCGCTTCATCCATAACATGCTTGCCGGCATCGGTGGCATTGACCTGGTCCTGTTGGTGGTTGATGTCAACGAAGGCGTCATGCCGCAGACCAAGGAACATTTGCAGATTCTGGAACTGCTCAAGATCCCGCGGGGCATCCTGGTGCTGACCAAGTGCGACATGGCGGAAGAGGATTGGATCGACATCGTTGAGGAGGAGGTCCGCGAAACGCTGGAAGGGACCTTTATGGAGAAGGCGCCCTGCTGCCGGGTTGCGGCGTTGGAGGGCACCGGCATGCCGGAGCTGAAAACCCTGATTCAGGAGATCCTGCAGAAACTGCCGCCGCGCGACGAAGATGGCCCCGCCCGATTGCCGATCGATCGACACTTTTCGGTCAGCGGTTTCGGTACGGTGATCACCGGCACCCTGCTGTCGGGACAGATCAAGATCGGCGACCCGGTCGAGGTCCTGCCGCCGGGAGAAGTGGTGCGTGTTCGGGAAATCCAGGTGCATGGTCAGAAAGCAGAAGTCGCCCGCGCCGGACAGCGGGTGGCGCTCAACCTGGCCGGCCTGGAACGCGCCGACCTGCAGCGTGGCGCGATTGTCGGCACCGCCGGTTTCTACAGTATGGCCGAGCGGATCGACGCCCGCTTCACTCTGCTGAAGGAAGCACCGCGCGCCGTCAAGTTCCGCGACCCGGTCCATCTTCACCTCGGTACCGCCAAAGTGACGGCCCGCGTGGTCCTGCTCGATCGCGAGGAGTTGGAGCCTGGAGAAAGCGCCCTGGTCCAGTTTCACCTGGACGCACCTCTGGTGGCACACCGTCAGGACCGCTTTATCGTGCGCTCCTATTCGCCGATGACCACGATCGGCGGCGGCCAGATTATCGACCCGGCGCCGAACAAACATAAACGGTTCAGGCCGGCTGTCATGCAGGCATTGGCGGAGCTTGAATCGGGAGAGACCTCTTTTCTGGTCCAGAAACTCGCCGAGCTCGGCTGTGTCAAGCTCAAAGAGCTGGAGCAAGCTTCCGGCCTTGGCCGCGAGCGGGTCAGCAAGCATCTGGATACCCTGAAACAGGGCGGCCAGGTGGCCAACCTCGGCGACCAATGGGTCACGGCGGAGACTGCCTGCTCCTGGGAACGTCTGTTGACCGATGCGGCGGACAGCTTTCACCGCGACAACGCGCTGCTGCCGGGCATACCGCATGCCACCCTGAAGGCCGTTCTGCCGACCAAGGTGGCACCGAAAACCTTCGAACAGCTGCTTGGCAAGATGGTCTCGGATGGCCATCTGGAACAGCGTCAGGAATGGGTGACCCGTCCCGGATTCAAACCATCACCGACGCCTCAGCAAGAGCAATGGCTGAAGGCCCTGGACAAGGTCTACCGCGACGCCGGTGTCCAGGCTAAAGGCCGCGTCGACATGCTGGCTGCAGCCGGGACTCCGGCTGAGCAGGCAGAGCGCTTGTTCTCCTACCTGTTTGCCAACAGCATTCTGGTTCGCCTCAACGATGACTCCTACCTGCATGCGGAAACCTACGCCAAAGCGTTGCAGATTTTACAGCAACACTTTGCCGGGCAGGAAACCTTGACTCTGGCGGAGTTCCGCGACAAGATCGACAGCGGCCGCAAGCTGACCCAGGCACTGCTGGAGCATTTTGACGGCCTGAAATACACCATGCGTAAAGGCGACTCACGAGTGGCCTGGCAAATGCCGAAAGACAATAACTAATAGCCAGTAACTGGTTGGGAGAATCTTATGAGTATCAAACTGACGCATTTGTCGAAAACCAGCGGTTGAGCGGCCAAGCTGGCCCCCGGGCCTCTGGCGCAGGTGCTGCGCCAACTACCGCAGGTTGACGACCCGAATCTTCTGACCGCCGCGATCCCTTTCGCCGATGCTGGCGTGTATCGGCTTTCGGATGAGTGCGCGTTGGTGCAGTCAGTCGATTTTTTCACACCGATTGTTGACGACCCGGCCACTTTCGGCCAGATCGCTGCAGCCAATGCACTCTCCGACATCTACGCCATGGGCGGCAAACCTCTCACCGCGATGAACCTGATCGGCTTCCCGGAGTGCCTCGACCGCCAGCTGCTTGTGGAGATTCTCAAGGCAGGTGCGGCCAAGGTGCACGAAGCGGGGGCAGTGATCGTCGGCGGGCATACGGTTGAAGACGACGAACCGAAATACGGCTTGGCGGTGACCGGGCTGGTCGATCCGGCTAAGTTGATCAGCACGGTCGGGGCGCAGCCTGGCGACGTCCTGATCCTCACCAAACCGCTCGGTACCGGCATTCTGGCCACGGCCCTGAAAGGGGAAGTGATTACAGAAACCGACATGGCCGATGCCATCCTCAGCATGTCGACCCTCAACAAGGCGGCAGCTGAAGCAATGGCCTGCGTCGACACCCATGCCTGCACTGACATCACCGGCTTCGGCCTGCTCGGCCATGTCGTGGAGCTGGCAGAAGCCAGCCAGATGGGTATTGTTCTGGAGAGTCGATCTCTACCGATTTTTCCGGAGGTTCTCGATATGGCGGCCATCGGCCTGGTGCCAGTCGGCAGCTACCGCAACCGCGAACATTACCTGCCGAGTGTGGTCAATCGTGAAGAAGTCGCAGCAGAAGTTATTGACGTGCTGGCCGACCCGCAGACCTCAGGCGGCCTACTGATCGCCGTGCCGGCTGCGCAGCAGGAAGCGCTGCTGGCAGAACTGGCCAAGCGTCAAACAGATGGATTTGTTGTGGGTGAGGTTGTCGGGGAGCATCCCGGTCAAGTGACCGTACGCGTTTGATCGAGGGAATCCCTCTGGTTGCAGAATGGGTCAGGCGTGCTTGTCAATCTGCTGTTTCAAGCTGAAAGTGCTTGATCGCATCCTGCAGGGCCTTCGCCTGCTGTGCCAGGGTTTTGACATTCTCATCCAGGGTGCCGGTCGACGTCAGGTTAACACCCGTTGACTCCTCAATCCCCTGCATCGAAGAAACAATCCGCTGGGTTCCACCAACCTGTTCTTCACAGGCCCGCTGAATCCGCATGATCATCTCGCTGATGCTTTCAGCAGCACCGGAGATCGACTGACCGGCGTTGCTCTGCTCGCGGGTCGATTTTTTGACATGCTCGGTCATGTCGCGCATTCTCTCGGCAGCTTGCAAAATCTGGTCACTCGCCTTGCTCTGTTCCGTGGTCGCGCCCTGAATCTGTTCCACCATTTCGGCAACGCCCTGCATCGCTTCGCCGATCATCTGACTTTCACGGGTCTGGTTTAAGGTCGCAGCCGAAATTTGCTCCACCTGCAGCACCATACCTTGCACACCATCGACAATCTTCGTCAAAGCCTGCCCGGAGCGAACCGAAAGGGTTTTCCCTTCTGCGACGCTCTTCTCTGTCAGTTCAATGGCGTTCACAGCTTTCCCGGTTTCCTCCTGAACGCCATGGATGACTTCAGCAATCGCCTTGGTCGACTCAGCAGTCCGGTTAGCGAGCTCCCTGATCTCTTCCGCCACAACCGCAAAACCGCGACCGCGATCACCCGCCTGGGCGGCAATAATGGCTGCGTTCAAGGCGAGCAGGTTGGTTTGTTCCGTGACCTCATCAATCACCTTTAAAATATCGCCGATATTCTGCGCTTTGCCAGACAAGCTCTGAATGGCCCGGAACGCAACCTGGGATGCTTCATTAATCTGTTCGATCCCCTGGATGGTTGCTTCAACTGCCTCCTGGCCCGTGCTGGCATCCTCCTGCACACCCTCGGCACTCGCAGTTGCGCCTTGGGCATTCTGCTGAACCTGATGAATGGAAGCATCCATTTCGGAAACCGACGCGAGGGTTTGAGCAGACGTCTCCTGCAGGTTATCAACTCCGCCGACCACCTGCTTCATGGAAGACGCCATCTCGCTGATCGAGCTGCTGACTTCATCCACGTTGCTCGCCAGGTTTTCAGCATTCAGAGCAAGTTCCTCGGTGCTGGCAGCCATCTCCAGAATCGACGAGGTCACATCAGCTGAAGAGTGGTTCAGGTTGTCGACCTGGGAACCGACGCCGTCGACCGACAGCTTGATTTCAGTGACCACCCCGGAAGTCTTCTCCACTTCCTCCACCTGAACTTGGGCGGAAGTCGTGATCTGCCGGGACACGCCACTGAGTGCCCCGGAGATTTTCGCCAGCTCATCTGAAGAGTTGCTGGCGTTCTGCACCACAGCCCGGACTTGATCCACCATGTCGTTCATGGTGTCGGCCAGTTCGCCGATCTCGTCTTGCGCGTTGACATCAAGACTTTCAACCAGGTCGAGCCGTCCATCAGCGAGCAGTCGTGCATTCGACTGGAGCCCCCTGAGCGGTTTGATTATCAGCTTGCGAGCGAATACTTCGACCAGAACCACGGAGACAAAAAAGACAGCGCACAGCAGAGCCAGCACGCGGTTCATATTGCTGTCCGCGACCTGACGCACCCCGTCGACCTGCTGCTCAACTCGCTGCCCGGCAGTTTCAGTCAACTCTTCGAAAGCGTCCAGAAGACGCCCCTGCTGCTGGCCAACAGCCTGAACCTCGGCCTGAATTTCGACGAAATCCGTACCGTTGGCCAGCATTGAGTAGTATTTGGACGCCGCTTTGCTGTAGTTCAGATAATTGTTCTGGAGAAGAAGGAAATCATCCTCCCCCATCACACCGACGCGTACCACCGCCGGTTCAATCTGCGCCAACAAGTCGGAGACTTCTTCTGCAAGGGCCTCCCCGCTGTGAATGGATTCCATATCCCCCAGCAGGAAGGCGTCTTCAAAATACTTGGTCTGCTTTTTGAGCGTATTAACTACTTCCTGACTGGTCAGGGCCAAGGGGATGCCATTATCCCGCAGAAGCGACAGGTTGTCCGTCAACTCAATATTGGACAAGTAGGTTGAGGCCGTTGCCACGACAAAACCGACAAACGCCACCCCGGCACACAACCAGACCTTAAATCGCACGCTTCTGAAGAATTTCATCACTTCTCCCCAAACTACTTGATCTCAAGCAGTTTGACTTGATCATCCAGGCTGTCCGCCGAAATGTAGCCGACTGCACCACGATTGGCGGCGACGTAGTTCTTGACTGCCGTATCGTTTTCCAGAATCGGCGGTGGCGTGCCGACACCGGTGAACAACGCTTTTTTCCAATAAGTCAAAAATTGCTGGCCCGACTTTCTCACAACCTGCTTCACAAAAAATTCATGTAATTCAGGGTTTTTCTGCACAACAAGCTTGATGCGGGTGCTGTCACTCCAGGAGGACGTTTTCCCCAGAAAAATTTTCTTGGCACCATCGACACTGACCTGAGAATCAGGATTAGCCTTGTTCACCACGAGAATAAACTCACTGGCCAGGCCGATCTGACAGGTGAGCATTATCAGCAAAACCGTCATAAACAGTCGTTTAAACATGATTATTACCCTCCCTGGCCTTAAAAGTTATAGGACACTTTGAATGCGACGTAATCCCAGTCTTCTTCAAGGTCCGCCGGATCATTCAGGACGGTCATGAAGAGGGCTGTGCCGTTCACATCGTGGTATTCCGCTTTCAGGGTCCAGTTCGCATTCACGTCGTAGCGCAACCCGATACCAAAATCTTTTCGCCAACTGAAGAAGTCCTGGCGTGACAGTGATGTCGCGGCAAAATCTTTGCCATCCTTGTCGTCCTTGTCGCTGTAGAACACATCGTAAAGCAGTGACAGGGTGAACTTCTCCATGAAGGTGTAGGAGGCCATCAGGTAGTACGCCTGGGAGGTTGCATCCTGGCCGGTATAATCGGCAAACGTCTGTTTACGAGCGGTCTCAGCATATTCAGCCGCTAGCACCAGGTCGCCGAGGGCATACTCAACCGAGCCGACCCAAGTTGACTCGTTAGTCAGGGTTCCCGACAGATCGGAGCCGGCCAGATACAATGCGGGGTCACTATAATCGGCAGGATAAATTGAAATGGCAGATTTAAAGTCGAGGTCATTTTGTACACGCAGGTAAGACAAACCAAAACGCAACCCCTCAACAGACGTATTCAGGACCGCTGAGCCACCGGCAATATAATCGTTGTCGATCTCCAGGTTCTGTGCATACAAGTTGTTCATGACAAACCCCTGTTTTTGCTGGGGTGTTGAGCCAGGAGCCACGGGCACCAGACTTGGGCCAACGTTGCTTCGGAGGGTAAAGGTCGCGTTATTGGTTAAGGCATCGTTCAGGATCGCGTCATCCGGAAAAGCTATGGTGCCGTAGAAACCATGGTAATCCAGATCGCCGAGGGCACCGAGCGACAGGTTGCCATAAAGCCCGCCTCCCGTGTAGGCCACCAGCAGGTCACGCTTGGTCTCGTCGTAGATACTCTGCGGCAGGAACACCATCGGCCGCAACATATCGGTATCGCGGCCTTCGTTATAGAGGCCAAGAGGCAGCTTGACCTTGCCGAGTCTCACCCCGATCTGGTCATTAAAACGATAATCGGCATAGGCCCAGTCAAGACGAATTTGGTCATTACCGACATCGCCCAGATCGCGGGAGAGCAACTGCAACCCGAACCGCAATTTATCGGTTACCTGGCTTTGCGCCGTCACCCCGATCTCGCGAAACTGTGTCGATCCTTCTTCAGAATCTTCCGTCAAGAAATTATTCTCGCTGCTATCCAGGTACCCCTGGGCAACAAACCCGTTGATATGGAAATTTCCAACTTCGAACGCCAGCAGCGTCGATGGAAAAACCATAACCAACACCATCAATGACACAACAACTTTCCAGTTCATGCATCCTCCTTCCCTGTTCAGGCTGTTTTCAGAATGCGTTAAACACCCGAAAGGCACCTTCCCGTAAAAAAAGCACCTGCTTCAGGTCGAAGACAGGTGCCTTGCAATAATGCGGTCGGCAGTCCCACTGTCGGCAACCCGGCTGTCCGTGCCAATGTCGGTAAGACACTGACCGAGGACCCGTGGCTTTGCGTCACCAAGTTTCCCTGGCTTTGCCCTTTCTGGTGTAGCGCAACAAATCAATGTCACACAGAAATCACGATCATGTGCAACTCGTACAAATACGGTAATTAAACCCAAGCTTCTTTGCAACTAAATTAATTATAATCAAATTTCAATTTCCTGATTAATTTCATGTGGTTCAAATTATATACATCTACTAATTTAGTAAAAATTAATGTTGTATTGGTCGGCATCGCGCTTAAAACTCTCACCCGAGCACATAATCGCACTGACTTTTTCTAAAAAAAAGACCCTTCCCGGGAGGGAAGGGTCGATTACAGGAGGAGTACGAGTTCGGTTGCAGAATCAACTGCAGCGAAGGGTCGTTCGTTTAGTTCTGTTTAGTTCTATTCAGTCCCAGTTGTAAACTTTCATAGTACCGTTTTCAGCCAGGTTCTGTTGCATCTTGTAGACCTTCGACAGGATCTGCGGCTCATGGCCGACGCCTTTGGACAAGCATTCACGGCTGGCCATATCGAAGTAGTCCTGCAGGATCGGTTTGTAGTCAGGATGCGCGCACTTGTTGATGATCTCCTGGGCGCGATCACGCGGACAGAGGCCACGCAGGTCGGCCAGACCCTGTTCAGTGACCAGCACGTCCAGATCATGCTCAGTGTGGTCGACATGAGTCACCTTGGGCACCACGCAGGTGATGCCAGTCGGGTCGGTTTTGGTCGGACGCGCCGACGGCGAGTGCATGATCGACAGGAAGGCGTTGCGCAGGAAATCGCCTGAGCCACCGATACCATTGATCATTCTGGTTCCGCCGATCAGGGTCGAGTTCGCATGCGCGTAGATATCGAACTCAACCGGAGTGTTCATGGCAATACAACCCAGACGACGAATCGGCTCAGGAGCATTGGCAATCGACAGCGGCCGCAAAAGGATCTTGTCGCGATATTTTTCCATGTTTTCGAAATAACGCGGGAAACCAGGATCTTCGGACAACGAAAGCGAACAGGAAGATGCAAAGTCGAGACGCCCGGAATCAAACAGGTCGAGCATGGTGTCCTGCAAAACTTCCGTGTAGACGCTCAAGTTGTAGAAAGGCCCTTTGGCCAGGCCGCCAACCACTGCATTGGCAATTGAACCAACCCCGGATTGCAGGGGCAGCAGGTTTTTCGGCAAACGACCAAGCTTGACTTCAACCTGGAAGAAATCGAGGATGTTGTCGGCAATCGCTTCCGAGGTCTCATCCATGTCACTGAAGGCGCGGCCTTTGTCGCGGTATTTCGATTCAACCACCGCAAGGATTTTGTCCGGGCTACAAGGCACATAAGTCGTACCGATCCGGGTGCTGGCCTCGGTGATCGGGAAAATTTGGCGGTTCGGCGGATCCTGGGCAACAACGATGTCGTGCATCCCTTCAAAAGAGGGTTGACCGGTGTTGACCTCTAGAATGACCTTGTCGGCAACCTGCAGGATTTCGGGAACCACACCGCATGAGGAGGTCAGAATCAGGCCGCCGTCCTCGTTGACTTCCGACACTTCAATAATCGCGATGTCGATTTTGCCTTTACCACTCTCGTCCTTGGTGTAGAAACCATAAGCCAGGTCCTGGGCAAACATCGACAGATGACGGTCACCCATGCGGATTTTGCCGGAGTTAATCCCCTTGGCGATGTTCTTGCCGGTCTGGTACGGCCAGCGCCGGTCGATCATATCAAGGCTCGCCCAGCGATCTTCCGTTTCCGCACCGACTGAAGCACCAATGAACAGGTTGAACTTCAACTTGCCCTGTAGGTTGTTCTTTTCCACATGGTCGGCCAGGGCGATTGGAATCGCCTTGGGGTAGCCGGCGGGAGTAAACCCCGACCAGCCGAGATTCATACCATTTTTAAAGTAATCCAAGGTCTGTTCCACCGGGACGACTTTATTCATCAGTTCTTTACAGCGTACGCGTGATGCCAGGGTAGACATAAACATAGGTCAACACTCCTTCTCGAGGTCGTAGTAACGCCCAAAGGCGGGTTATCATTGACGATGAAACGGGTGGCTCAAGGATTTTCCGGAGGGGTGATCAACGACGTCAGAACTGGCGCCGAAAACGTTTCTCCATTCAACCTCTGTCGCATTTTTGGTATTTTGTATACGATATAATCGCACACATGTCAAACAAAAATGTTATTAATTACTAACTATGGTATTTACTAAACAAGAAATGGTAAAAAAAAAGGGGGGGGGCTCAACAGGAAAGAACCAATCACGTATCGGCAAGCATTTGGTCTGCTTCAGGAAGGTACTGACAGGTAACCGCAGCACACAAGGCTCCGGCACCAAGGACAAGGATCATCATCATTGACCCGCCATACTGGGCAATCAAGCCGGCCGCACCTGTCACGACGGCCACCAGACCGACCAGGGTGTTGGTGGTTGCAGTGTAGGTTGCCCGTTCCTGCTGGGGGACAGCATCAACCAGGTAGGTCTTGCGCCCGAGGCGCACGCCCGCCTCGGTCAGGCCGAGCAGCATGAACACCAGAAGGTATCCGATAAGCTGGGCATCGCGGCCATGAACCCAGGTTAAAAGCACAGCAAGGATCGCGGCGGAGAAGGCCATCCATGAGCTGATTATCATAACGGTGCGGCTGGTCCGGTCAGCCAAACGTCCCCAGAAGGGACTACTCAACACTTGAGACAGGCCGATCGCGATCACGATATAACCGATAAAGCGACTGTCCAGATGCAGCAAGTCGTTGGCATGTAAAACATAGAAGGGCGTCGCAATTTCAACGGTCAGCAACAAGGACCGGGCATATAAAAACCGTCGGAAACCTGGATGGGTACGAAGTAGCGTCAGACCCGCACCAGCCTCGTCAATCGGGTTGCGCCCGCCTTGAGTTGCGCCCACCTTCTCACCGATCAAGCCAAACAACAGGGCACCAAGCGCCCAAAGCAGGGCGCCGACCACCAGCATCCCGTAAACCAGAAGCAGTTCACTCTCCCCTGCCCTGACCTGACGAATGGCCACGCCAGCAAGAATCGTCAATAACCCGCCGATCAGCGCACGCGACGCCAGCAACCGGCCACGGTGCCCTTTGGCAATAGTCTTGCCGAGGACATCCTGAAAAGCGACCGATGCCGTCCCGCTCGCTGTGCTGAACAGGACAAACAGGGCAAGCACGACCAAGCCGGCGACAACCGGAGAAAACCAGGAAGATACCGGGATCATCAACAGCAGGCAAATGGTCTGGATTAATCCTGCGACCACCCAGACCCACTTCCGCACCGCCAAACGCCGAATCTGGCCGGACGCCACCAGTTGCGGCAGCAAAGCCGCCGCCTGCTTGATCGGCATCAGACAGCCCAGCATCCAGACCGGCGCACCGATAATCTGCAGTAGCCAGACCAGCACCAGGTTCGGACCGGCCACTTGCTCAGCCAGTTTGGTCGAAGCACCGTTCGCCACATTCAGCAGGTAGTTGCGTCGAGTCTCACGACACGCGTCCTCCGGAATTTCCCGGCAGGCGCGATCGAGGGAATCCTCCCCTGCGACAATGGCGTTCAGACGCTGTCTGCTAATCTGGGCAAGCCGCTTCATAAGGACATTCAGTAATTAGAGTTGTGGAGGAACTAGAGGTCACCGGTAAGCTTTTGCAGCGTGAACAGCTTCGGGTTCAACTCTTTGACGCACGCGACAATCTCCTCCAAGCCTTCGGTATCCACCCCCTCTTCCTCATCGCGTCCCTGGAAAAAAGGATACCCTTTCGGTAGTTCTGAAAACTGCCCATCGCGCAGCAGCGCGACATCGACGACATCATTGACCCGACCAGTCGCTTCCCAAGGGTCACGGTAGTTATACTGACGCGCCACAATATGCAGGACCAGCCCGTTCGAAAAGGCGCCCTTCACTTCAAAGGAGAAGTCCCTGGGAGACCCGTAATTCCCGGTTCGCCCACTGCGAGAACCCACACGCGCGCCAGCTTTTTCCAAAACTTCACTGACAGAGTCTTCAGTCATCGGTTGCAGTTTTTCCATATCGACACCCTCAAATTATTACTTAATGTATTGTTCCGATCAAAAATCTCCCTCTCCCTTGAAGGGAGAGAAAATCTTTATTCCTACTGCGCATCACCAAGCCGCAGCTCAACGCCCCACTCCGTAGGCTTCTGCCCGTCTTCGGTGAGAACCCAAAGAGTAGGGAATTCCATCTCGTCCGGTGCCGGTCCGTAGCCATCGGTCAGGTAGATCACTGCCGCCGGCAAGGGGTGCATTCCCTTGGCATAGTCGAACACAGGACGCAAATCGGTAAAACCACCGCCGGAGACAACCTCGGCAACCGCCTGGCTGCTGTTGAACTGTTCGATGTGGCGGATCCGGCTGTGCGCATAGAGCACCGTGATCCGGCTGTCACGACCGTGGGCGATTTGCAGCAGTTCACGGGCAAAGCGCTCGCGCAGGGGGCGTTCGTCAGTCGATTCGCTGGTATCGATGGCGACCAACAGATTCAGACGGTGACGCTTGCGCGTGCCAGGGGTGTTATGCTGAAAACGCCGATGTTCTCGCTGCCAGCTGTTTTTGCGGCCAACCCGGCCAGCGGTGGCCACGAACTGACGGAGGACCTGCTGCCAAGGAATCTCGGGGGGCGCCAGCCAGCCTTCAACCAGCTCCCGAATGTCATTCGGCACCTCGCCGGCGCTCTTGCGGTGGGCTTCGCGGACCTGGTCCCGGATCGCCTGTTCCGCAAGACGCAGCGGCGTACTTTCAGCCTCTGCCCAAAGCTGGTGATCATCCGGTGTACCAATGGCAGACAGTTCATTGATGGTGTGGTCATCTCCGCTGCCGGTTTGGCCACCCTGATCGCGGCTGGCATCGCCGAGCCCCTCGCCATCAAGCGTCCCGACACTGAAGCGGGCGGACAACGCCCGGGCATACTCCTCGGCCGCAAGGCCCTCCTCCAGGCCGAACCGGTCCGGCCGCACAGCCATCTCGGGCAGATGGTCGATCGTTGGATTGATCGCCAGATCGGAGGCGACATCCCAGGTCAGACGATGCCAGCCCTTGCCACGCACCGGGTGCAGGTGCAACAGATGTTTGATGCCATGCTCGAGCAGTCCCTGCTGTTCAGGTTTCGGCAGTGCAGCAAACCGCTGCGGATCGACACACAAAGTCGGCGTCCCGTGGGCGATGGTCACGCCGACAGCATGGGAGCCCGGATCGAGGCGACGATGACAACCGAGCAAGAGGTGACCGTAGAAGGGCCGCTCTTTCAGCAGACGGACCACCGCGTTCTCAACGGCACGCTCCGGAGAGTCCTGGCTCAGGGGGGGATGTTTGAATTCGAGGATGTCCGCGCACATAAAAAAACGAGCGTGAAGTGCGAGATGCGAATTGTCTCGCCTCGCACTTCACGCATTCCACTTCTGGTTTAAGATGCTTCCAGGCTGATCGCCTCAATCACCTCAAGGATCACGGCATCGTGTTCATCCTTGCACAACACAGCGGCCACGGCAGGGATTTTGAGCAGGCTCTTGACCAGGCCGAAGCGCAGGTCACGAGGCAGCACGGCGATATAGGCTACGAGGTTCATCTCGGCCGACGGCGAAAGAGTCGAATCAACCTGCAAGGTGGTGATCACATCGTTGAAAGTCACCGCCTGCAGGTCGTCACGCTGGGCCGCGGCCTGTTCCGCCACATCATCCCAGCTGTCCATCACCTGGCGGGCCGTCAAAGGCCGTTCACTCTGTTCACGGCACCAGCGCAGGAAACTGACTGCGGCCTCCTGGCCGACGATGCCGGCGTAGACTTCCATCTCCAGCTCGGCCGGAAAATGGCAGGACCGCCGCAAGGTACTGACCATCTCCCAAGCCCGCTCGGTCGGCTCCATCTGCATGTCGAGCGGCGCACCAGTTTTCGCCAGCAGATTCGGGTAGGCGGACAGAAACTGCTGTACGCCTTCATCGAACGCCTGCTGCTTGGCGTAACGTGCCCAGCACTGGTAGTCGGTCTCGACATAAATCATCACCATGCGGTCGAGCAAAGCACGGTCAAGGGTCGCCACCTGGTAGGTACCATCCGGCGGGTTGATGGAGACCACGACTTTGTGACGCGCATCGAGCGCGTGGGTGTGCAGGCGGCGCATCTGCCCTTCAGCCGGCGGCTCGACGAACTGGAAAATCGCCTGCAGGGTGTCCTCTTGCTGGGCCCGGTTGAGCTCATCACAATGAACAATGGTTTCCGGCGCATTCTCCGTCGGCCACCAGGAGGGGCGCGACCAGTGCATCACATCACCGTCACGGTAAGGGATGCCGACCAGGTCACCGACCTCCATCTGGCCCAACCGTACGGCGACGTATTCCCGAGCGATTTCGTTGCAAACCTGCACGACACCCGCCGTTTTACCGACGCCGCGATGACCAACCACGCAGGGCGTCAGGTTGGTTTTGGTGAGGATCTCGGCGAGCACCTGTTTCATTTGTGCAATGTTCATAAATACCTCGAAACGGAGCAGGCGAAACGAAGAACAAAGGAACCTCTTCCGACCCGGCATCCGTCGTTGATACACGACTTGTTTGGTTATGAAACGATTATCATAAGCCAAGTGGTTCGGCCTTGTCTACCTCAGGCCGAAGAGGTCTCTCCATCGGGGCACTGCCGCTGCAGTTAATCATTCCCGATGGTCCAGAAACCCTGCTATAGTACCGATCTGTTTCGCTCAATCAGCAAAGGCCCGTTCCATGCCGCAACAGCCCAAACATTCCTGGCAACGACCAGAGATTCTGCTCACCCTGATGGCCTGCGCGGTGCCGTTGAGCTTTGCCGCCTGGCAGGCGATGCTCAATAACTTCGCCATCGAGCAGATCGCATTTACCGGCAAAGAGATGGGCCTGCTGCAAAGTCTGCGGGAGATCCCCGGCTTCATCGCATTCGGCACTGTCTACCTGTTGCTGGTGATTCGCGAACAGTCCCTGGCACTGCTGGCGTTGCTTCTGCTCGGCCTCGGCACGGCACTGACCGGTTTTTTTCCTTCCATCCTGGGGTTGTATCTGACCACCCTGCTGATGTCGCTCGGTTTCCACTACTACGAAACCATGCAGACCTCGCTGACCCTGCAGCTGATTGAGAAAGAGCGGACTGCCGAGACCTTCGGCCGAATGATGGCGGCCGGTTCGTTTGCAGCGATCATCACCTTCGCCCTGATCTGGTGCGGCACACACTTTCTGGAGATTGATTACCGCTGGCTATACTTGGTTTTCGGCGGGGCGACGATTCTGGTGGCCCTGCTGGCCTGGCGACTGTTCCCCCATTTTCCGGCCAGAACCCTGCAGCACAAACACATGGTCGTGCGGCGACGCTACTGGCTCTACTACGCACTGACCTTCATGTCGGGCGCCCGCCGGCAGATCTTCATGGTGTTCGCCGGTTTTTTGATGGTGGAAAAGTTTGGCTATACGGTGGGAGAGATTGCGCTGCTGTTTATGGTCAACGCCTCGCTGAATGTCTTTTTTGCACCAAAAATCGGCCGCCTGATTAGCAAAGTCGGCGAACGCAACGCCCTGCTGTGCGAATACAGCGGCCTCATCCTGGTGTTTTGCGGCTACGCACTTGTTACATCCTCGCGAATCGCCGCCGGCCTTTACATCCTCGATCACTTCTTTTTCGCCCTGGCGATCAGCCTAAAAACTTACTTCCAGAAAGTTGCGGCGCCCGAGGACATCGCCTCGACCGCCGGTATCAGCTTCTCGATCAACCACATCGCCGCCGTGGTCATCCCGGCCAGCTTCGGTCTGCTCTGGCTGACCTCACCGGCTCTGGTCTTTTTCTGCGGCGCCGGTATGGCGCTGGTGTCGTTGCTCCTGTCCCTGCTGGTTCCCAAGGAACCAGGACAGGGTCGCGAGACGATTTTCAAAAACAGCAGCGAGCCCGCAGCAGGCTGTTAATCCGACTATTCCTGGCTGGCCGCCAAAGCCTGATCAATATCGGCGAGAATGTCGTCGATATTTTCAATGCCGATCGACAGGCGAATCAGGTCCGGCGAAACTCCACAAGCAACCTGCTGCGCCTCTGAAAGTTGACGGTGTGTCGTGCTGCCTGGATGCAGCACGCAGGACCGGGCGTCGCCGACGTGCACCACGAGGGCAATCAGCTGGCAGCTCTCCATAAAAGTGATGCCAGCGTCCCGGCCACCCTTGATGCCAAAAGTCAGCACGCCGCTGGCGCCTTTCGGCAGGTACTTCTGGGTGAGTGCGTAGCTCGGGTGACTTTCCAACCCGGGGTAGTTGACCCAGGAGACGCTGGGGTGAGCCTCCAAGTGCTTCGCCACCGCCAAGGCATTCTGGCTGTGGCGCTCCATGCGCAGGGGCAGAGTTTCAGCACCCAGGTTGAACATGAATGAGTTGAAGGGGCTCGGCGTGGCCCCCAGATCGCGCATCAACTGCACACGGGCCTTGACGATATAGGCCATCTCCCCGAACTTCTCGATATACTTCAAGCCGTGATAACTAGAGTCAGGTTCGGTCATGGTGGCGAACTTGCCGTTATCCCAGTTGAATGTCCCACCATCGATAATCACCCCGCCAACACTGGTGGCATGACCATCAATATACTTGGTGGTCGAGTGCATGACGATGTTAGCCCCGTGCTCCAGAGGGCGACACAGAAAAGGTGTCGGGAAAGTGTTATCGATAATCAGCGGCACATCCATCTCTTTAGCGACAGCTGCGAATTTTTCGAAATCGAGAACATTCAGGCCGGGGTTGCCGATGGTTTCACCGAACAAGCAGCGCGTTTCAGGGCGAAAGGCTTTCTTGATCTCATCGGCGCTGGCATTCGGATCGACAAAGGACACTTCAATCCCCAGTTTGGGCAACGTATTGGCAAACAGGGAATAGGTGCCGCCGTAGAGAGTGGTGGTGGTGACCACATGCTCGCCCGCGTGGCAGATATTCAGGATAGACAATGTGGTTGCAGCCTGACCGGATGAGGTGGCCAGGGCGCCAACGCCCCCTTCCATCTCGGCGATCTTGGCTTCAAAGGCGCTGGTCGTTGGATTGCCAATGCGGGTGTACATCGGGTCGGCACAATCGAGGTCGAAAAGCTGGGCGACATGATCGGCACTCTCATACTTGAACGTGGTGCTTTGCATGATCGGCAAAACCCGCGGCTCCGTCGCCTTGGGGGAATAACCACTCTGAATCGCCTGTGTCTCGATCTTCCAGTTTTTCTTCATCGGTTGTGCCTTTCTGATTAAATCCAAGTTGGGTATTAAGGGCGCATCTTAGCAGAACTGTAGCGAGTTTTCATCTGGAAACAGGCCGAATAATGACCCCAATAACATCTAAAACCTGGCGCGCGGCTCATTTCAGGGGAATGCCATAAAAAAACAAGCGCCGACTTATTAAAATCGGCGCTTGTGGCAAACAAGATGATCGTCAACGATCACCACACATTGTCATTCTGTGCTCAGAGATTCAGGTCGAGAATGAAATTACCACCCAACCATGACCCCGGCCTGGCCGGCACAAGAATCCGAAGCAAATGCAGAGCTCACCCCGGCCGTCAACAGCACCGTATCCGACAGGTAATGGAACACCCCGGCGGCCACGGCATTTTCACTGCTGTAATGGCCGATCCCCAGGGAAAGCTGGGTGTTGCCGCGGGACCGAGCATTCGGGACCAAGGCGGAAAAAGCCGTCGCCAGAGCACCGACCCGGTCGAGGCGGTCATCAAGGCTATTCAGACGGCTTCCCATCTGGTCAAGACTGCCCAGAAATGTGGCCTCAATGGTCTGCAGTTGTTGCAGGTTGACGACATCGGTGTCATTGACAGCTGCGGCGACATGACTGACCCGCCGCTCGTTGTCGGCCGATCCGACCGAAACGGTCTGCGCCTCATCTGCCACCGCGTTCTGACCGATGGCCACACTTCCCGCAGTTCCCTGTTGAACCTCGGCATTCTGTCCCAGGGCGACACCACCTGCTGCATCAACAGCCACGTGAGCATCGGCACCAACTGCCACACTGTTCTCCGATTCGACCAAGCTGTCCGCGCCGACCGCGACACTGCCGTCGGCCGTAACCGTTGCCTGGTAGCCGATGGCCGTATCACGCGTCCGGGCCGAAGCACCTGAGCCGAACGCCGTGCTTCCTTCGCCGGTGGCTGAAGCACGAACATACTCGTCTCCCCCAGTTACAGCGAGACTTGCTGACAGTTCGGCAAGGTCCGTGTCGCCGATCCGGGCGTTGATGTCAGCGACCTCTCCGGTGTTGGTGTCGATCGCCGCTGCCTGGACCTGAAGCTCGCTTTCAACGCTGTCCATGCGCCCGCCCAAAGTGTCGATCTCCGTCTCGGCGGTGTCCATGCGACCCTGCAGGTCGACAATCTCCGCCCCGGGGACATTACCAAGAGCCTGAACCTCTCCCAGGAGATCGGTGACGGCATTGTACTGGCTGACCGTCGCGACGTCATGAGCGTCGATGCCGTCGGCCACATTCACCAGTCGACGCGGAGCGGCGACAGTGCTGACCTCGACTGTTTCGTCCAGGATCAGAAGGGAATTGTAACCGGGGTCAACGCGAAAGCTGAGCCACTCCGGCCGGGGGACCTCAACCTCCACAGTTTCGGAACAAAGATAATCCATTGTCCCCATAAAAGGGTCGGTGACTGTGACATTCCCTGTCCCCGCCGGAACCAACTCACAGTATGACATGACCTGAGAATCGCTCAACTCGGCATACGGCAAGGTCAACGTTTCCAATGGGAGACCAGTGTTGCCGGTAACAGGCACCGCCACCATGTCCGGGCAGTATCGGTCCAGCAAGTTGTTGGCGTCGGAGGCATTTCCGGTGCCTTCCTCGACCTGCTCACAAAAGGTGCCGATCTGATTCGGTGTCAGTTCGGCGAAAGGCATCAGTTGCGTCTCGAATGAGGAAAAGTCAAAAGTTTGATCATAAGTGTATTCAAAGAGGAGCGGAGAAATTGAAATCAATTCCGCCTGAACAGGCAGGAACTCATCCTTGATCGGGATGTAGTTTGTGGTATCGCTTATGCCAAAGAAGCTCTCTCCCCCGTTGGCATATTCGTTGGCAATCAGCCACCAGTCCTGGCTCGGGACACCCGCGTCACTGCTGGTGTCGTCGAAATAAATCCGCAAGTTATTCTCCTTGAGACGCAGCGTATCTTCAGCGAAGACCTCACCCGAGGCACAGTCCACACCGACACATGCGTTCCCATCGACAATCAGGCTGGTGTTATAGACTTGGTCAGCCCACAACGAACCCGCGCACAAGAAAACCAGCCCCAGCGCAGCGCCAACTAAACTAATGATGTTCACAGCTCTTATTTTAAACACGTCTGTCTCCTGTTTGATGAGAGAAGAATTGCTCGCCGGCCTTCTACAGCCGAGTCATTCTTGACCGCCGACAGCATGATCACCAACCGAAGGTGACCCCCGCCCGACTGGCGGTGCTGTTCGACTCAAACGCGGAGCTCACTCCCATATTCACAAGAACATTATCGGAGACATGATGAAAAACCCCGGCAGCCAGCGCATTGGCGCCGCTGTAGTTACCAACCCCGAGGGAAAGCTGGGTATTGCCGGCAGCACGAGCATTCGGCACCAGGGCAGAGAAGGCTGAGGTCAAGGCACCAACGTTGTCGAGACGGTCCTCGAGACGACCAACCTTTCCATTCAAACGGGAGACGTCCTCCTGGAGCAGCGCCTCCGCTGCTTGCAGTTGACCCAGGTTGACAGCATCGGTTTCGTTGATTGCAGCGTCGACATTGGTCACCCGCCGCTCGTTGCCCGTCGAACCGACAGAGATAGTATTCGCCTCACTGGCCACAGAATCCTGGCCGATAGCAACGCTTCCCGCCGCGCCCTGCAGAACCTGGGCGTTTTGGCCGAGAGCAACACCGCCCGCAGCATCGCTGGCTACATGGGAATCAGCCCCAACAGCCACGCTATTCTCCGATTCAACCAGGCTATCCGCACCGACCGCTACACTGCCATCAGCAGTAACCGTCGCCATAAAACCGACAGCGGTGTCGCGGGTACGAGCAGAGGCGCCAGACCCGAGTGCGGTGCTGCCGACTCCGGACGCTTCGGCGGGGCCACTCTCACCGTCGCCAGTCGCGGAATAATCGAAAGAGAAAGAGGAAATGTCAAAATCGCCCAGGCGGACGTTGATATCGGCAATATCCTGCGAATTTTGAGCAATGGCCGCCTCATGATCCAGCAGGGTTCCTTCAGCCGTATCCATGCGACCATCCAGGTCAACAATGGCCACTTCGCCGGCAGTCATACGGGTTTCCAGATCAAAAAGCGCTGCACCCGGGTTGGTTCCAAGCGAGAGCATTTCGTCAAGAGCGTCCTTGATCGGTGTCAGCTGTCCGATGGTGGCTGCATCCTGCGGGTCAACACCATCAGCCACGTTCACCAGGCGGCGCAGAGCATCGGCGGTGCTGACCTCGACAGTCTCATCAAGTATCAAAAAAGAGTTGTCACCAGCATTAACACGAAAATCGGGCGTAGCCCCCACGCCATCGCTGATGGCGAAATAGCTATCGCCGCCATCAAACGAGTCGTTGGTGAAGATCGACCAATCGGTCGTCGGGAAACTGGCAGTGTTACTGGTATCCGTGAAAGAGATCTGAAGATCTTCCCCTTTCAGGCGAATCGTATCAAAGCCAAACGGTTCAGGGTTGACGCAATCAACGCCGATACAGACGCTGCCATCGACGATCAGGTCGTCAAGGATCTGTTCATCCGCCAGCGTGTTCGTACTGCTAAACAACAGACCTACCCACAATACGGTAAAGATTTTCTTGCCCCACGTGTCGTGCATTGCAACCTCCCTTACGAATTCAGGTAATAAACAGACCCCTTCGTCGCCCAGCCGACGTCAGAGCACTCCAACGGCGGGCATTCTGTACAGAATGCTTTGATCTCATGGTAATTCGGTTGATTGAAGAAAAAACACAACCCCCAACACCGTCTTTACGGGACTTTATACTTGATGTCAATGATGAGCAATACAGTATTGCTATTGTTTAACGAGGTAGCGGGATTTTGCTCAGGTGGTAATGACACGCTTTTCCCCACTCAAAGGCAGTAGCTTCCCGGTTATTTTCCAGATCAAGACCGTCACCAGGATACTGAAATACCCATCGATGGCGTAATGCCAGCCGAGATGAACGGATCCAATCAGGATCAAAGCGGCAAAAAGAGACAACGCGAAGCCGAGCAATCGGTGGACCCGCCAACCCATGAGCGCAATCAACACCGCAACGGAGACATGCATGCTGGGCATGGCCGAGATGCCACCCAAGGGCAGGAAATGCCCTTGGGCATAGGACTTCCAAAGCAGCCCCTGTACTTCTACAGCACTCAAATCAGGGATGGAATGGAGGTAGCTGAAAAGCGGCAGAAAGGGGTTGGACTCCTTGGTCACCTCACTGAAGTAGCAAGGTCCTGCCGATGAAAAAAACATTGCAAGCAGTGATCCCAGGATAATCCAACATAATGCCAGCGAAACAAAAAACTGCATCCGGAGTTGGCGTCTTCTGCTCCACGCCATCCAGAACAGGGAAAAGATCAACAGAAGATGCCACAAGTTGTAGCAAACATTGAGCACCCGGGTGATCTGAGGCACACCCAGAACTTTCTGCAGGATCTCCCAGGGGTGATAACCAAGGTGCAATGTCTGGTCGATCTGCATCAGAGATACATCCCAATGAAAAGGGGTAATTTGAGGGATGGTGTGTTTGAAACTGGAATAAGTAAAAACAAAAACCGGGAGGATGGCCCAGATTGTAAAGAACCGCCCCAAGCCCCTCAAAGAAAGATACTCCGGAAGAAACTCATCCTTAAGGAGCGAGAGCCCGGCAAAGCCACCCCTCAGATACAAAAGTGTTTTCAGGGCAAGAAACAGAAAGAGAAAGAGGGATAAAAAGTCCAGGTAGAATTGATAGTAAAAGCTGAGCTGTTCAAAGACATTGACCTTGGCAAAAACCTTCAGAAGAGTGCATGAGAAAACATAGACTCCCAAAATAACAAAAATCGGCAGATGGTCAACAAACCCCCGCTTGATTTGATCGGAAAAGCAGTCTTTTCGTTTTTCTCGGGAATCTCTGAGATGACTTGCCGACATCATTCACCGCCGTACTGTTTCTAACTGCCGGACAGCCTCAAGATGGCAGAGACAGGCACCCTTTGGCATCAAATTCCAGCCGGACCGGTTCCAGAATCTCGACCTTCGCCATGGTCTGCAACTCCTCCAGCAAAGCGGCACTGGCCCAGAATTCGAAGACGTGCAGGGTATCCCGCAGGATGATCGCCCGCACCTCCTCCGCCGCGATCGGGCCGATGGTGGTGAAACAGGCCTGAATCGCCATTCGCTCGTCGGCCAGACGCACCGGGATGAACGCCTTGCGGATCGACAGGCTGGTCAGAGCATTGGTCAGGGTCTTTTCGTAATCGAGCTGCTGGAATACCCTCTCCGTAATAAAGTCAGCCAGGCCGATGCCGATACCGCTGCCGACCGTCTGGTCCGACAGGGCCAGCACAGCAATCCGGGTTGCCTTGAGGCTGGCCGAGAAATCATCCTCCATCAGGTCACTGGCCCGGCCGGTCACGTTCGGGTCCATGCCGCTGCCGCTGATCTCCTTGCCGACCTGGCGTACGATCAACGCATCCAGATCGCGAACCGGCAACTGTGGAAAAGACGCTTTCGCCATCTCCAGCAGGGCTGGCTCCCGGGTCGGGATGTCAGCCGCTGGCACCGCCTCGACATAAGCGGTGCGGTCGTGGGCGTCTTCAACAATGCCGATCCCAAAACGTACGTTGGTCTGCGTGACGATTTCGGTCGTGATCTCACGCAACAGAGGATAGAAACCGTACTTGAGCGCCCAATTGTGCCAGGCCAACGCCCCGGCATGCTTGCCCATGCCGATGCAGAGCATCTTGCAGAGGCCACTCTCAACCGGGGCTTTAAACTTGGTGTGCAGCTTGATGCGGTTCAGGCAGATAGCATGATCCGCCTCAAGAGCGTCGCGCGAGAAATAAACCGGGACCTCGTCATGCAGGGTGGCGACCTGGACAACGTCCATGGAGGAGCGGATCGGCGCACCGACAAACTCTTCGGTCACACCAAGCTGTTCGAGGATTTTCTGCTGTCCCTCTGCCGTAGCGTTGCCGTGGCTTCCCATCGCCGGGAACAGGAACGGTTCGGCTCCGATCGCCTTGAGCTGCTGACAGGTCGCCCGCACCATCACCGCCAGGTTATCAATCCCACGGCTACCGACCGCTACCGCCACACTGTCGCCGGCAGCGATACCGCTCCCCGGCAGGACCGTCGCCATGCTTTCGGCAATGGCAGTCGCAGGGTCATCGAGGCGCGTGTCTGGAGACTTCATCCGCACCCGGTAAAATTCGGGGAAAGTGTAATGCTGTTCGAGATAGTCGGGATATTTCATAAATAGTCCTTCCCGTCAGACCCCTGCCAACAGGGCCGGGGAGACTCACCAAGAGATGATCGCCGACATCAGCCTTCCAGAGTCAGCATCAGAGGTTCGTGAATCGCCGCATTGATCATAACAGAATAACCTGAGTCAATGTGTCAGGTCTAACTCTTGTGCCGATTATACACACAAATTCACGCCAGGCAGTTCGCACCTTGCAGTTCTCCTGCTAAAATAGTTTTAAGCCCGTGCAACGAGGCACAATCATGATCGAGACGCAAGACCTGCTGGCCTCAATTGTAGAATCCTCTGATGACGCTATTATCGGGATCTCACTGGAGGGGTTCATCCTCAGTTGGAATACGGGCGCCAAAAGAATCTACGGATACAGTGCAACCGAAGTTATGGGTCGTTCCTTATCGTCCCTTGCCCTACCTGAACGGGCTGATGAGATACTGCGGATTCTGAAGCAGATTCGCAGGGGGGAGAGATTCAAGCATTTCCGAACCATGCACCTGCGCAAGACCGGAGAGGTCGTCGCTGTGTCCCTGACGATTTCGCCGGTCATTGACCGCAGCGGCAGAATTTTTGGCGCCGCAGCCATCGCTCGCGACATTACTCACCTCATCCGCGAAGAAGAGGCCGTGCGCGAAGCAGAGGAGAAATACCGCCTTCTGTTTTCTGCGGAGACTGATGCCATCCTGCTGTTCGATGCGGAAACACAAACTGTCGTCAATGCAAATAATGCCGCGACGCGCTTGTACGGTTACCAGCAGGATGAGTTTACTACCCCCCTGTCTCTGAAAAGACTCTGCTCCACCTGGGAGGAAAACGGCCTGGAAACCGCCCACAACTCGGTTCAATCAGTCTGCAACATTCCCTTGACCTATCATACGAAGAAGGATGGGACCACCTTTCCCGCAGAAATGTCAGTGAGTACATTTTTGTGGAAAGGCCGGCGAATGCTGGTCTGGATCGTTCGGGACATCTCGGAACGACAACGTATTGATAAACTCAAGCACTCTCTGGCACTCGCCAAGGACATTCAACAGCACCTGCTCCCGCGGCAGCCTCCGCAAATCAAAAAACTGGACATTCATGTTCGTCAACTTTATTGCGAAGACATTGGGGGAGACTTCTACGACTTCCTCCATCATGATGACCAGACTGAGGGGATACTGGAATTTATGGTCGGTGATATCGCCGGACACGGCATCGGCTCGGCACTGCTGATGGCGATGGCCAAAGGGGTTCTGCGCAACGAGGTCGTGCATCATCATACCGCACCAGAGGATATCTTTAACACCCTGAACAGAAGCCTCGTCAAGGATACGGATGATGCAATGTTCATGACCATGTTTTATGGCAGGATCGACATCAACACCTATTCATTGACATGGAATTCAGCAGGTCATGGACCGGTTTTCTGGTATCGCTCCCACCTGAAACAGATTGAAGAGCTACCGACCACCAACATCCCACTCGGCATCTTTGCCAACGCCATCTCAGGCTCGGCGCAATCTATACAACTCGCACCGGGGGACATTCTCCTGGTCGGTACTGACGGCCTTTGGGAAACCCGCAATGTACACGATCAAATGTTCGGGATTCAGCGCCTGCGCCAGATACTGGCCAGTTGGGCGGACAGGTCCTCCACGGAAATCACCGATGCCATCTTCACCAAAATCACCCGTTTCTGCCCCGATGACCGGCCCGAAGACGACCTCACCGCAATGGTCATCAAAATCACGGAATAGCCCCTTTCCGATACGATTCAGATTATTTCCGTCATATCTCGAAAGTGACCAGTTGCCGTAAGAACCAGAAATGTGCAATTCTATAAAGCTATGGATAGATGCTTGCCTCATTGGTACAGACCCTTTTCATAAAGGAAAGAAGAGCCTGCATGATTGCCAAACCATTCATCAAACGCCTGGAGCAGATTCTCGGCAAAGACCACGTCATGACCGAGAAAGCCGACCGTATTTGCTACTCCTACGATGCCACTCAGCGGCAGTTTCTGCCTGATGTCGTGGTCCATCCGGGGAGTCCGGCAGAGATCAGTGAAATTATGAAGCTGGCCAACGCCGAGAAGATACCGGTCTTCCCCCGCGGTGCCGGCAGCGGCTTCTCCGGCGGCAGCCTGCCCACCGAAGGTGGCATTGTACTGGCCACCTCGCGGCTCGACCAGATTCTCGAGATCGACGAGGAGAACCTGGTTGCCACCGTCGAGCCGGGCGTGGTCACCGAGACCTTTCAGAAGGCGGTCGAAAAAGTCGGCCTCTTCTACCCACCAGACCCTGCTTCCCTGAAGTTCTCGACCCTCGGCGGCAACGTCGCGGAATGTGCCGGCGGCCCCCGCTGTGTCAAGTACGGCGTCACCAAGGATTATATCCTCGGCCTCGAGGTGGTCACCCCGACCGGCGACATCATCCGAACCGGCGGTCCGACCATGAAAGGCGTGGTCGGCTACGATCTGACCAAGCTGATGGTCGGCAGTGAGGGCACCCTGGCGGTGATCACCAAGATCATCATCAAGCTGCTGCCCCTGCCCGAGGCGAAGAAGACTATGCTGGTACTGTTCGATTCGATCGACGGCGCCGCCAAGGCAGTCTCGGCCATCATTCGCGGCAAGATCATCCCAACCACCCTCGAGTTTATGGACTCGGCGACCATCGACTGCGTGCGCGAGGCGACTGATCTCGAAGTGCCCGACACGGCGCGGGCGGTTCTGATTATCGAAGTGGACGGCGATGCCGACATGATCGACAAGCAGGCGGGCAGGATTGCCGACATCGTCCAACCACTCGGCGTGGTCGAAACCCGCATCGCCACGACGGCGGCGGAGAGCGAAGCTCTCTGGAAAATTCGCCGTTCGGTGTCGCCGAGCCTGCGTAAGGTCAACCCCGACAAGTTCAACGAAGACATCTGCGTACCGCGCAGCAAGGTTCCCGACATGATCCGCAAGGTCGAGGAGATCAGCCAGCGCCACGACGTGCCGATCGTCAACTTCGGCCACGCCGGCGACGGCAATATTCATGTCAACGTGATGATCGACAAGAAGAAGCCGGGCGACTCGGAAAAAGCGGAAGCCGCGATCGAAGAGGTTTTCAAAGAGGCTCTGGCGCTGGGCGGCACCATGAGCGGCGAGCATGGCGTCGGCATCATGAAGGCGCCCTACATTCCACTGGAACTACCGGTCAGTGCCGTTGACTACATGAAGACGATCAAAAAGGCACTCGACCCGAACAACATTCTCAACCCGGGGAAAATTTTCCTCGATTAACAGACACGGTGTTCAGAGTGCCGTAAGAGTTTTTTCTCTTCTCGCGCCTCACACCTCGGATTATAAATGGCCAAGAACAAGAAGCTCACAGACTACCGCGAAGAAATCGAACAGTGCGTCATGTGCGGCACCTGCCGCGCCCACTGCCCGGTATTCGGCGCCGAACGCAAGGAAGGGACCGTTGCCCGCGGCAAAATTGCCTTGGCGCAAGCCCTGCTGGATGGCGACGTCGGCCTGGAAGAGAAGTTCCTGCTCGACATGTCGCAATGCCTGCTCTGTGGCAGCTGCCACGCCCAGTGTCCCAACAAGGTGCCGACCGAAGAGATCGTCGCAGCCACTCGGCGCGAAATCGCCCAGCAGAAAGGCCTGTCGACCTTCGGCAAAGGTGTCACCACGGTCCTCAAGAACCAGGGGCTAATGAAGACCCTGGCCAAGGGCGGCAATGCGCTCTCCGCAGTGCTATTCAAACAGCTGCCGGACGACAGCGGCTTGAAGCTGCGTTTTCCGGCCCCGTTTATCAGCCGCGACCGCACCCTGCCAGGCCTGGCCGACAAGCCGTTCCGCGACCGTCACCCCGAGTTTATCGCGGGCGACAAGGACCAGCCGACCATCGCTTTTTTCACCGGCTGCGCCATCAACTACATGTACCCTGAAATCGGCGAGGCGATGCTCAAGACGCTGCAGTTTCTGGGCGTCAACATCTGGATCCCGAAAGAACAGGGCTGCTGCGGTTTACCGGCGGTCAGCGCCGGCGACGGCGCCACAGTGGAAGAACTCGCTGATCGCAACCGAGCCGCTCTCTCCGGCCGGCCGGTCGACTGGATCGTCACCGCCTGCGCCTCCTGCAACGCCGGCCTCGGTGAAATCTACGCCCAGCTGGGCGATGACTTCACAGAGCTGACCGGCAAAGTAAAGGACATCTTCGTGTTCCTGGTCGAGCAGGGCTTTGCGGACAAGCTGGCTGAGCTGCCGACCACGGCAGAAAAAGTCAGGGTCACCTACCACGACCCCTGTCACCTACGCACTCAAGGTATCACTAAAGAGCCGCGCCAGATCCTTGCAGCCCTCCCCCAAATTGAGTACGTTGAAATGGAAGACGCCGGCACCTGCTGCGGCATGGGCGGCACCTACTCGGTCTACCACTACGACACCAGCAAGAAGATCGGTGCGAAAAAAGCCGGCCATATCGACGAGAGCGGCGCCTCACTGGTCGCTACCGACTGCCCCGGCTGCATCATGCAGCTGCAGGACAGCATCAACCACGCCGGTGGTGGCCAGAAAGCAGTGCATATCCTCGACCTGGTGGCGGCGTGCTTACCGTAACTGCTTTTAATTTCCCTCTCCCTTGACGGGAGAGGGTCAGGGTGAGGGTGACCTTTAAATATATCGTCCCCCTCCCCTTAATCCCCTCCCACCAAGTGAGGGGAAGTTTTTTATTCCGCTTCGCCACCATTCTTGGTTAGAATGCCCGCTCAACCATAAACTTCGACCACTGACATATTCAAACGGGAGGTTCCCATGCAGCACAGCAAATCCTCAGTCCTGTTCAATAAAGCCCAAGCCGTCATCCCGGGCGGCGTCAACAGCCCGGTGCGTGCTTTCAAATCGGTCGGTTGCGATCCACTGTTCATCAGCCGTGCCGAAGGTTCGCGGATTTACGACGCCGACGGCAACAGCTACATCGACTATGTTGGTTCATGGGGTCCGATGATCCTTGGCCATTGTCACCCGAAGGTGGTCGAAGCGATCCAGCAGACGGCCGCATCTGGCGCCTCCTTCGGCGCGCCGACCGAACGGGAGATCGAACTGGCCGAGATGGTCTGCGCCGCCTACCCGAATATCGAGAAGGTCCGCATGGTCTCATCCGGCACCGAGGCGACCATGAGCGCTATTCGCCTGGCGCGCGGCTACACCGGCCGCGACAAGATCCTGAAGTTTGACGGCTGCTACCACGGCCACGCCGATTCCCTGCTGGTCAAGGCGGGCAGCGGTGCCGCCACCTTTGGCGTACCGACCTCCCCCGGCGTACCGGCCGATTTTGCCAAGTACACCCTGACCGCCACCTACAACGACCTGGACGACGTCAAGGCGATGGTCGCGGCCAATAAGGAAGAGATTGCCTGCATCATCCTTGAGCCGGTCGCCGGCAACATGGGCTGCGTCGCACCGAAGGCCGGCTTTCTCGAAGGCCTGCGCGAACTGTGCACCGCTGAGGGGATTCTCCTGATCATCGATGAAGTCATGACCGGCTTCCGAGTCGCCTACGGTGGCGCCCAGGAGCGTTTCAACGTCTACGGCGACCTGGTCTGCCTCGGCAAGATCATCGGCGGCGGACTGCCAGTCGGCGCCTTTGGCGGCAAACGGGAAATCATGGAGAAGCTTTCGCCGGAAGGCGGCGTCTACCAGGCCGGCACCCTGTCGGGCAACCCACTCGCCATGAGCGCCGGCATCACCACCCTCAAGCTGTTGCAACAAGACGGCTTCTACGACCAGATCGAGGAGAAGAGCGCTTACCTGGAAGCCGGCCTGCGCGATGCGGCTGACTCCGCCGGGGTTGCCACCTCGCTGCAGCGGGTCGGCGGTATGTTCTGCACCTACTTCCAGGCGGAAGAAGTGTTTAATTTTGCCGATGTCAAGCCGGAGACACCCGCTGTTTTCGCCAAGTATTTCAGAAGCATGCTGGAGCAGGGCATCAACCTGGCGCCCAGCCAGTACGAAGCCGGCTTCATGAGTGTGGCGCACTCG
>JAQYVZ010000225.1 GCA_030145205.1 Desulfuromonadales bacterium
TAACGAAATCAAAACTCCGCTCTACGACCTGATCCACCAGACCGCCAGCACGTTGAACCAGAGCGGCTGGACCCCGCTGGCCACGACCCTGTCGTACTCGACCCTTGAGGGGGAAATTGCCCTGGAAACCCGTTTCGTCATCAGTAATCTGGCCGATATCCTGGCCAATCCCTTGCTGCTGGCCGCCGAGTCCATGCCTGCGGCCTGGGGGCTGCGGGCCGAGGGCCTGTATGCCGCCGACATGTTCACCGAGTCGAAAAAGCTTGAACTTTACCGTGAGGCCGCCGAGTTGGCCCCTAACGACCCGACCGCCCTCTATGACCTGTTTCAGGCGCATTTTTTGGCCAAAGAGCTCGATCAGGCCCTGGTGGCCCTTGACCGTGCGGTTGCCCTCGATCCCGGCTATGCTGCTACCTACCTGGCGCTGGCTGACATGGCCCTTAAAGACAGCAACGCCCCGATCACCTTTGAACTACTGACCAAAGCCAAACCGTTTTTCCCCTACAATCCCTTTGTCGATCTGCAGCGGGCCGACTTGCTGCTGCAGAAGGGCGACAGCAAAGCCGCCATCGAACTGCTCGAAGGTCTGAAAAAGGACGAGCGGTCGACCCTCTATCGTTCCGAGATGCCCGGGGTGATCGACAACATGCTTCAGGCCGCCTTGACCTCGCCGCTCTCTGAGGAAAAACCGAATGTCCAGTAATAGCCTTGCGAAGATTTTTGCGGTTCTGGCCTCGGTGGGACTGCTCGCCGCTTGTCAGCCCGAAAACGAGCAACCGGCACCGAAGCCAACGGGACCATCGCGCAATGCCGCCCTGCAGGCGCCGCCCCAACCGCCGGCGCCGCCATTGTTCGAGGATTTCGAGGGGGCGCCGAAGCTCTCGCTCTTTCCTCGTATCGGTGATTACCTCCCTGAACGCGACGACGAGGTTGCCCGGCCTTTCTATGACGCCTATCTTGAGCATCTGGTGCGCACCGCCGGCATCGTTGGGCGCCCCGCTGGCGGTCGGGCCTTTCTCGTGCGCGGCGTGGCCAAACTCGAAAGCGTCGGTTTTTTTTCGCCCGTCGCCGTCGAACCGAACACCCGCTATCGCATCAGCGCCCGCTTCAAGACCGATCTGCCCGAAGGCGGCCAGGCCGGCATTGGTATCCTCGAGTTTGACCAGTTTCTCTGGGTCGCCGAGCAGTATCCCCGCACGCTGGCCGAGCAGCATCAGACCGGGATGCAGACGGGGCTCGAACTTTCCGGTGCCCTCGACTGGCAGCCGCAGAGTTTCGAAATTTCCACCGGCCCCCGTACCCGGATGATCCACCTGGTCTTCTACCGTGAAGGCACCGAGGATCGTTCGCCGTTGCTGGTCGATGACATTGAGATGGTGGAGGTGGAT
>JAQYVZ010000067.1 GCA_030145205.1 Desulfuromonadales bacterium
GAACGCCGGCAGGACAAAAACTCGGCTTCGCCTCAGACAGTTTGTCCTACTTTTTCGGCATTAATCCTTTCGGCTCCGACTGCGTCGCAACGGGACGAAATTCAAAACCTAAAACTGAATTGATGGGTGGTCACCCTCACCCCAACCCTCTCCCGCCAGGGGAGAGGGAGTCAAGCAAGCAAAGAGTCTCTCCAACAAGTCCCCTCTCCCCTGGCGGGAGCGTAGTGGTCAGGGTGAGGGGTATCTCTGTGCAGTTTTCATATAAGTCAGGCGTTCGTGAGAACCGACCACTTACTGGCTTTCCCAGGCCCGACAACAATGCAAGAGGATATTTAAGACGCTTCATTCTTTGACCTCAACAGACATTGAGCGTATTTTGGTATTGTTTCATAAAGACAGGTATCTAAGATTCTGAGGGGGATCATGAGCACTGATCATAAGCCATCTGCATGACTGCGGGTGGCTTGTATTATTTTGAACTGTATACTTTTGGGGTAGCCTACGACGGCAGGCTAATGATTGCCAATCAATATACAAAATGGGGGTTCTTCCCAATGAAATTATTCTCGAAGATTACGAATAAGGGCATAGCTTTAACTATCAGCGACAACTTAGAAAATGAGAAGCTCAGGCCCTCTAAAGGGGTTGATCAAAAACATCCTCGGCATCATTACGTTTATGCTCATATGGATAAAGATGGACAAATATTTTACATAGGCAAAGGTGTTAGAGATAGGGCCTGGGCCAAAGACCGCCACCCTTTATGGCATAGATATGTAAATAAGCATCTAGACGGGAATTATAATGTGATAATTCTCAATGATAATATGTCTTCAGAAGAAGCCGAAAACCTAGAAACCGAATGGATCAGTCAAGGGGGCGATAAACTCGTCAACTGGGTAAATATGGCCCGCAAACTTGATTATGGGGCCCTAGAGAGGTTTCATCAGCTACGTAATGCTAACCGTACCCTTATGCAAAAGGCCAAAGAAACTGAGAAAGAAGACATTGAGGCCGCCGCAAGCATGTATATAAAGGCAATCGAAGCGACAGAGGCTTATCAGTCAATACAGTACGAAACGGGACTGGTTGGACAACTGTTAGCTGAGGAGATTGAAGAGCAAGGCTTGAGAGGGGAACTATTTGCCCTAAATCGGTTGACATTGTGCCTCGTGAAACTGGGAAGACCAGAAGAGGCTACACACCGAATGGAGTGTTATTTCGCGAAATTCCAAAGAGATAAAAAAAGCAGGTCAGCTGAAAAAATATTGAAACGGATAGAAAAAGCCTTGGCTCGAAAATAGCGCCGAACAAAATTATTACCCGCCCCTAAACGTAGCGAGTGGCTTTGTTTATCTAGGGCGGTTGTGCCTATAAAGCTAAGGATGTTCAACTTTTTGTGGGTAAGGACATCATCATGACTGCTATCAAAAATTTTCGCGATTGGTACGTTGAATCACTAAAAGTGCTTTTCCCACTACGAAAGGCCGGCTTTCCCATTCTTATGGTCAGCTTTCCGTTACTTGAACGGTATCTTCGCCAGCGTGTTGGCTTGCCTGGTCATGATGCACTTAATGACGCCTTCTTCGATAGCCTTGTCAGTGTTGTCGGGGAGTTGAAGGATCGGAAGACTGCTCGCATATTCTGGACGGCCTATCGTCACGGTTTGCTCCACGAGGTAACACTTTCGCGCGAAACTCGCCGAGGTAGTACGTTGCCTGTTGCGTGGCTCAGTCATGATGTGTCACTTTTCAGCATAGACGAAAATGGAGACTATTGGCTTCAACCGGTTCTATTTGCCGCGCGCGTCCTGGAGACAATCGAGAGTGATTTCGGCACTTTTGAAAAAGGAAGCCGAGCGATTAATCCGTTCCCAACTGTCGTACCATCAACCTTCTGCACAGCTACTGGATGCCCTCCATCAAGGACGGTCCTAGGCACGAGCACAGAGCCCAACGATGGTTAATAAAACGTTCGAGCGGGCCGTGAAACATTGTGGGCGCCTCACGCTCGCAATAAATGGCGTGCTAAACGATGCGCAATGTAATCAGTGACCGATTAACTCGATCGTTTAGGATGTAAAAAAATTTCATTTCCATTAATCACGATATTCAGCAAACGGCTCCGTCTACTGGAACCGCACATCATAAGTCCTCTTGCAAGTCGTTCTCGGATCACCTAAAGACATCCAAGACACAAATCTCCTACATAAACGACCACTTTCTAAAACGTATAATCTTTGGTTTTTGAAGTTGAGGTTCCGAATACTTTTTTTGTTCGGGGTTCGCTCCAAGCAGAAGAAACATCTACACCGCCTTATTTGCTTTCAATTTTTTCAAGCTCCGGCTCCTCCTTGATGCCTTGCTTGAAGTTGCGCAGTCCCTTGCCGAGCGCGCCGCCGACCTGCGGCAGCTTGCCAGCACCGAACACGATCAGCACCAACACCATGATAATCATCAATTCTGTGGTTCCCAGTCCGAACATTGTCTCTTCTCCTTATGAGTGTGAGTTCCTCGTTTTTCAGTCAGTCGCCGGCAGAACGCTCACCAAGCTCCCCGGAACGACGCGACCCGCGCGCAGCACCCGGGCAAAGATCCCTTCGTTAGGCATCACGCACTCGCCCGCCTGGTGATAAATGGCACAGCGAGTATGGCATTCCTTGCCGATCTGGGTCACCTCCAGGAGCGTTTCACCCACCGTGAGCTGTGTCCCCACCGGAAGCGTGGTCAATTCAATTCCGCTGGTGAGCAGGTTCTCGCCGAAAGCTCCGGGGCCGACATCCAGCCCCTTCGCCCGCATCCTTTCGACGCTCTCGTTCGCCAACAGACTCACCTGGCGATGCCAGTCTCCAGCATGCGCGTCGCCGACCACACCATGCTCTTCGCGCAGGGCAATACTCTCCACCGGGGTCTTCTGCTCCCCCTTGTTGTCACTGATGCACACCGCCAAAATTGTTGCAGACATCTCTTCTCCTCTTTTCCTCGTGGGTCTAACCGCCGACTGCGGACATGGTCGGTGCGCCAGCCAGCAGGTTGCCACCATGCTCGGTCCCGCTCATCTGGTGGCACTGCGGTTTGTTCGCCACGATCTTCCAGAGCAGCGCCTCCAGATCTCCCTCTTGAGCACCACGCAACACGGGTTTGAGATCAACCTCCTCGCCATCGAACAGGCAGCTGCGCACCTTCCCTTCGGAAGTCACCCGGATCCGGTTACAGCGTTCGCAGAAATGGTCGAACACCGGGGTGATAACTCCGACGCTCCCCTCCGCACCGGCAATCCGGAAATCCCGGGAGGGACCGGCCAGACCGCTGCGATCAAGCTCATTGAGTTCGAAGCGGTGCTGCAGCCGTGTGAGAATCTCCCGCCCGGGTACGACCCGCTGCTGCCAACCATCATCGACCACCGCCGGCATGTATTCAATGAAACGAACCGCCAGCGCCCGCTGACGGGTCAATGTGGCAAAGTCTTCGATCTCGTCGTCATTGAAGCCGCGGATCACCACCATGTTGAGTTTGACCGGCAGGCCAACCTGCTCTGCAGCTTCGATCCCTGCAAGCACCTTCGCCAGGTCACCACAACGGGTGATTTGAGTGAAGCGCTCCGGCCAGAGGGAGTCAAGACTGATATTCAAGCGGCGCACGCCAGCATCGCGCAGTGCTTCGGTCATTTGCGGCAGCAGGACGCCGTTGGTGGTCAGGACCAGCTCCTGCAAGCCCGGGATGGCGCCGAGGCGCTTCAGAAAGGGCAGAATCCCTTTACGTACCAGCGGTTCTCCGCCGGTCACCCGAATCTTTTCGATCCCCAGGTTGACCGCACAACGGGCAATCCGCTCCAGTTCTTCGTAACGCAACACCTGCTCATGACCGATCGGCGTCACCCCATCCGCCGGCATACAGTAGCGGCAGCGCAGGTTACAGCGATCAGTCACTGACAAGCGCAGATAGTTGATCCGTCGCTGGAAGCCATCGACCAGTTTCATGCCGCCTGCTCCCGGTGCTGCAGCCACGCTTCGACAAAGTCTGCGACATCGGACGGCCGATTGAGATCGAGCAGCGGTACGTCGAGATCGAGGCTTGCATCGGTCGCCACGGCCAGCAGTTCGCCGTCGCCAAGTACGGTTCGGCTGAGCAGTTCACGGGAATGCCCTTCGCGATAAACTTCAATTTTGGGCAGACCGCTCGCCTTGAAGCCCTCGACCAGGACGATGTCCATGTCGGCAAAGTAGTGCTCCAACAGCTCGGCCATCGGCGGTTCGGCCTGGTGCTTTTTGACCAGAGCCAGCTTGTCCGGAGAGGTAATCAGGGTGGTCGCCGCGCCGGCATCGGTGAAACGATAGCTGTCCTTGCCGGGATGGTCGATGTTAAAGCGATGAGCACCGTGCTTCAGAGCACCGACCTGCCAGCCACGGCTGGACAGATCGGCGATCACCTGCTCCACCAGGGTGGTTTTGCCGGTACCCGACTTGGCAACAAATGAGATCGCTTGCGGTTTCATCTCTCTTCCTCCTCCATCAAGGCTCGTTCATCGAGCAGGTGGACATTGACCAGACTGCCGGCCGCCAGCGCATCGGCTTCGGCGGGCAGGACTGCGATGCCGTTGGCGCGCAGCATTGTTTTCAGAATCCCGGTGTTCTGATCACCGGAACTGCTGGCAATCAACTCATCGGCCTGGCGGCTGACCGCTACCCGCAGAAACTGCACCCGCCCCGACTTCTTTTTGACTGCGTGGGTGAGTCTGGCCGCAACATAGGGGCGGATGACCCGACGATGGCCCATCATTCTGAGCAGGGCCGGCCGTACCAATTCTTCAAAAGTAATCATCGATGAGACCGGGTTCCCCGGCAGCGCGAAGACAGCCAGACCGTTGCGGGTGCCGAAAGCGATTGGCCGCCCCGGTTTGATGTCAATCTTCCAGAAAACTTGCTCGACGCCGAGCTCCTCGAGGGTCTCGCGCACAAAGTCACGATCCCCCATCGACACGCCAGCCGAAGTGATCAGCACATCGGCGTGCAGCCCGGCAGAAAGCTTCTCACGCAGGCTCTCCGGGTTGTCGCGGGCGATGCCGAGCATCAGCGGTTCTGCTCCGCATGCCAAAACCGCAGCCGCTAGCGAGGCACCGTTGCTGTTGACGATCTGGCCGGGGCCGAGCGTCTCCCCCGCCTCAACCAGTTCATCACCGGTAGAGAGGATCGCAACCCGTGGCCGCCGACAAACCGCGACCTGGGAACGACAGGAAGAGATCAGCATGCTGATCTCAAAGGGGCGCACCACACTGCCGGCAGACAGCACCAGGTCCCCGGCGGCGACATCCTCACCACGGACCCGGATGTGTTGCCCGGCTTTCACGGGCTCCTGCAGGGTGACCGTCCCTTCTCCTTCAACAGTCTCTTCAAAGGGGACGACCGCATCACAGCCGGGAGGAACCGGCCCGCCGGTCATGATCTTGACAGCGCAACCCTTGGTCACCACCGGTTCGGGGCGCCCTCCGGCTGGGATGTAGCCGCTGATCTCCAGGGCGGCACCCGGTTCACAGTCAGCACTGCGTACCGCGAAACCATCCATTGCCGAATTATCCCAAAGAGGCATATCGAGCGGCGCATGGACATCTTCGGTCAACACCCGGTTAAGAGCAGCCAGGGGCGTGACCATTTCACCTCCCAGTGGCGCGACTGATCGCAGGATTAAGCTCCGGGCATCTTCAAAACTGATGGGCATACTGCAGTCTCCCTCGGTTCGGAGTGATGGGCGGTTGAATCGCATTGACCGAATCACACAACTGGCCATCGATCAGGCGAAGTTCTACGGCCCCGAGTCTTCCCGCCAGGCCAGGATCATGACTGGCCATGATCACGGTGCGACCGACTGTCGCATAAGCAATAACTGCGTTCTCGAAGGCAGCAGCGCTGGCCACATCGAGGTTCGCATCCGGCTCATCAAGCAACAGAACCCGTGGTTCGAGCACCAGGGCACGAGCCAGGGCCACCCGGCGGCGCTCCCCACCGGAAAGCTGATTGGTCCGACGCTTTTCAAAGCCGGCCAAACCGACTGTCTCAAGCGCGTGTGCCACCCGTTCGGTCGCGACTGGACCGCGAATGCCGCGTTGGCGCAGACCAAAATTGAGGTTACGCTCCACCGTTCCAGAAAAAAGGTATGGATCCTGGTGAACCAGGGTCACCTGGCGACGCAGACCTTTCCCGGAGGCCCGGCCCCGGAGGTCGGAACCATCAAACAGCACACGGCCGCTGGTCGGTTTTTCCAGCAGAGCGAGCAAACGCAGCAGGGTGCTTTTACCGGCCCCGTTCGCACCGGTCAGCAGGTAGACGTGTCCCGGCGGCAGGTCAAGTCGACCGATATTGAGCACCGGTCGGCCGCAGTATTCGACCCGGGCGTTATGCAGAGAGAAAAGCGTCTTCATAGGTTCACCTGTGCTGCAAGAGGCCGAGGGCCAAGTTAACCAGCAACGCAACCCCCAACAAGACAAGGCCAAGAGCCAGACCAAAGGCAAATTCACCCTTGCTGGTCTCCAGGGCGATTGCCGTGGTCATGGTGCGGGTGGTACCACGAATGTTCCCACCCAGCATCATCGCCACCCCCACCTCGGCGATCACTCGGCCAAAACCGGCGACCACGGCGGCCACCACCCCAAAACGAATCTCACGCAGCAATTGCAGGATTCCCGGCAGCAGGTCGGCTCCAAGGGTCCTGGTCGTCGTCAGAATTCGCGGATCAGCACCGTTTACCGCGGCGAGGGTGCCATTGGCGACAATCGGAATCGCCAGCAGGGCTTGCCCGATAATCATTGCCGCCGGAGTAAACAGCAGGCCGAAGTGTCCGAGCGGCCCCTGCCGACTCAAAAAACCGTAGACCACCAGACCCACCACCACGGTCGGCAGGGCCATCAGGGTATTGAGCAGG
>JAQYVZ010000226.1 GCA_030145205.1 Desulfuromonadales bacterium
GGAAAGGCAGGAGCAGGGAAGGGGAAAGCATAAAAAAGGGGGAGCGCGAACGCTCCCCCCGGTGTGCAGGTTACGAAAAAATTAATCGGCTTCCTGGGCGTCGACGACGGCCACTGCCGCCATATTGATGATGTCGGATACGTCGTCCCCGCGTTGCAGGACATGAACCGGCTTCTTGGTCCCCATCAGGATGGGACCGACCTGCTCGGCGCCGCCGAGCTTGTGCAGCAGTTTGTAGGAGATGTTGCCCGACTGCAGGTCCGGGAAGATAAAGACGTTGGCATTCCCTTTGAGCTTGGAAAACGAGTACTGTTTTTCAATCAGGTCCGGGTCGAGGGCGACGTTGGCCTGCATTTCGCCGTCAACAATCAGGTCGGGCGCACGCATCTTGACTAGAGCGGTGGCACGCTTGACGTTGAGGGTCAACGGATGATCCGCGCTGCCGAAGTTGGAGAACGAAAGCATCGCAACCCGCGGCTCGATATCGAAGTGACGGGCTTTTTCCGCAGTGAGGATGGCGGTTTCGGCCAGTTCCTCGGCGGTCGGCTCGATGGTTACGGTGGTGTCGGCGAAAAAGACCACATCCTTTTTGGTGACCATCATGTACATACCGTGAACCTTGGAGAGACCTTCCTTCTTGCCGATAATTTCGAGGGCCGGGAGAAGGGTGTCCGGGTAGTGATGGTTGATGCCGGAGAGGAGGGTGTCGGCATCGCCGTACTGCACCATCATGGCTCCGTAGTAGTTGCGGTTTTTGCGGATCTTCCGACGGGCTTCCGCTTGGGTGACACCTTTACGCTGGCGCATTTTGAAATATTCCTGAGCGTATATCTCGCTCTGCGGATCTTTCATCGGATCGATGATCTGCACCCCAGTGAGGTCAAGGTTGAGCTCGCGGATGCGGTCTTCGATCTCTTCGCGGTCGCCGAGCAGAATCGGCGTGGCAATTCCCTCGTCTACCAGGATTGCTGCTGCGCGGAGGATCTTGTCCTCTTCACCTTCGGGAAAGACGATCCGCTTGGGATTCGCCTTGGCCTTGTTGATGAGAATACGCATGACCTCCTTGGAGCGGCCCTGCAGGGCTTCCAGGGATTCTTTGTATTTCTCCATATTCTGGATCGGGCGGCGGGCGACGCCGGTATCCATGGCGGCCTGGGCCACGGCTGGAGCAACGTGCAGCAGTACCCGAGGGTCGAAGGGTTTTGGGATCAGGTATTCGCGTCCGAATTTGATTGTTTCATCGCCGTAAGCTTTGCGCACCGAATCGGGCACATCCTCCCTGGCAAGGTTGGCCAGGGCCTTGACGGCGGCCAGCTTCATCTCTTCGTTGATGGCACTGGCGTGAGTGTCGAGGGCGCCACGAAACAGGAACGGGAAGCACAGCACG
>JAQYVZ010000227.1 GCA_030145205.1 Desulfuromonadales bacterium
CGTTCTGTGCCGGATCGAACGGCGTCCACCGCGCCTCGACATGACGATCTACCCCTATCTGCCAAAGGCGGTGGTCACGATGACATCGGCGCAATCATACATGGATCTCTTGGATGAGGTGGCAGCATGACGGACACGCCACAGATCCTGCTGGTGCATCACCTGAAGGCACTGAAGCTGCCGACGTTCCTGCGCGAGTACGACAAGGTCGCCCAGCTGTGTGCCGCCGAAGGTGTCGATCACCCTCGCTATCTGATGCGGTTGACCGAGTTGGAGATGATCGATCGTGAGAGACGCATGGTGGAGCGCCGCATCAAGGCCGCCAAGTTCCCAACCGTCAAAAGCCTCGACAGCTTCGACTTCCTGGCTCTGCCAACATTGAACAAAATGGCGGTTCTGGAGTTGGTACGCTGCGATTACATCGAGCGGCGAGAGAATATCATTGCAGTTGGCAACTCCGGCACAGGCAAGAGCCACATCGCACTTGGGCTGGGACTGGCAGCTTGCCAGAAGGGCCTGTCAGTTGGCTTCATCACCGCTGCCGCTCTGGTCCACGAACTGCTTGAGGCACGCGATGAGAAGCGCTTGCTGCGCCTCCAGCGTCAACTTGCCGGCTACAAGCTTCTGATCATCGATGAACTCGGATACGTGCCGCTGTCACCAACCGGTGCCGAGCTGCTGTTCGAAGTGTTCTCGCAAAGATACGAGCGTGGCTCGACGATCGTCACCAGCAACCTGCCGTTCGACGAGTGGACATCAGTGTTCGGCTCCGAAAGGCTCACCGGCGCCCTGCTCGACCGCCTCACGCACCACGTCCACATCCTTGAGATGAACGGCGATAGCTACCGCCTTGCTCAAAGCAAGAGCCGGTTACGCCGGACCAAATCCAAGCCACCACCGGCACCCACCACTGAGGAATGAGACGCGACAAGCAAGAAAGCCCCCCGATATCGGGGGGCTTTCTTGCTGGCATCACTGCTGCACTTTTGCTCCGGCCAACTGCTGCAAAATCTCTCCGGCGTTGACAGCTCGAAGAGGCAGAAGAAGCATCCGATATAGACTGGCCCGTTCAAAGTGCCAATCGGTGGATCAATCGTGAGCGACGGCAAACTATCGCGATTGGCGAGTGATCACAATGACGACCTGAGGTTCCAATACGCTCCACATTCCCCGACGCGGACCCGAAGTCTCGATCGCAAGATCAACGCCAGCTGGGTCTCTGGAGATTAGTTCTTTGATGCTGCCGACCTTCTCACGAACTGAACCGCCCGCTAGCCCTCCAAGCCCAGTGAGAAAGCCGAGTGCCAGGAGGTCTCCGAGGTCATTTCCGAACAGCCTCGTTCGCTGCGTACTGATAACAACCTCTAGGTCCGATCGGCCGA
>JAQYVZ010000228.1 GCA_030145205.1 Desulfuromonadales bacterium
ACCACGGATAGAATTGGTCGAAATAGTCTTCGGCTTCGGCCTGGTCCGCAAAGTAACCCGGGAAGGCAGGATGGGTCTTGATGGTAGCAAAGTGCGACTCGATGTACGGGTTGTCATTGGGCGTGCGCGGTCGGCTGAACAGTTGTGGGATGCCGAGTTTCCGGAAGTAGGTGGTCGTCGAGTGCGAGCGCATCTGGGGCCCCCGGTCGCTGAGCGACTTGGGCCAGGTGTGAGCAGGGTGATCCAGCAAACCTTCGTCGATCAAGCCGTGATCCCACAAGGTCTGCACCTCATCGCTGATCAACCGGGGGCTGATGTGCCAGGCGATGTTCTTGCGGCTCCAATGGTCGAGCAGGCTGTACAGGTACAAGAAGACGTATGGCTCCCCGGTATGAAGATAGGTGATGTCCCAATCCCACAGCTGGTTGGGGCCGTTGACCCAGTCCGTATCCGGTGCAGTCTGACCCTGAAAGACTTGCCGCCCGCGTGGACCATTGCAGTTCAGCGCCCGTTCGTACTGCCAAATGGTCACATGCGAGACATAAGTAGGTGTGGGGCCTGCCTGCAAGGCCAAAGCCAGGTCCCGGCAGCTGGCATCGGCGTGTTTGGGCGACCGGATCAGCGCGATGACGGCCGCCGCTTCGCTGGCCGTGAGGGCATTATACGGGCGGGACCGCATCACAGCCGATGGCGTGGCGGCCAGGCTCGGAAGAGGCTGAACCGGAGCCTTCCAACGCTGAACGGTGCGCGGCGACAGGCCCAGCACTTTGCAGGCCCGCTTGGCCGGCAGTCCATCCGCTTTGGCTTCGGCAATCAGATCCAGAATCACTTGGCGTTCCTCCGGCGGGAGCCTTTGGCCTGGGAGCGGGAGCGTGACTCCGCACGATCTTTTTTTTCGAGCAAGGCAAACGACACACCCAGCTCCGCCAAGGCACGCGTCTTTTCGGCCAACTCTTGTTCCAGTTGCTGGACCCGTTCCGGAGTGACGTCCGTCGGCTGGCGTCCGTGGCGGGATTGGGCTTTCAGCCCGGCCAGGGCGGAACTTTCCACGACGCGCTCAATGGCTCGCAGATCGTCCAGATGCACGCCATACTGGCGCAAGATCTCGCCCAGTGGGGCATCGGCCGAGCGAGTTGCCAGATACAACTCCAGCTTGCGGGCAGCGGTCAAACGCGGACGACGTTCAGTTTTCGACATGGTTAGATTTCCTTTCGGGCACCATTTGAAGCCGGTGTGGTCGGGTGGCTGCGCTGTGGAAAGCGTGGACAGCAAACTGCGCTGCCCACTCTTCCCACAGCGCCTACTGCTACGGCTGCCATCCCTACTTTACCACACTTCAAATAGTACTCCAAAAGGCGACACCTTCTAGCTTAACACAAAG
>JAQYVZ010000068.1 GCA_030145205.1 Desulfuromonadales bacterium
GCTTGCGGGCAGCACTCCAGCGCTGACCTTCGGCCAACGGGCCGGAAACGGTTTCGTTCTGGTTCTTTGTTGTCATATTCAATCTCCTTGGGCACAGGGATTTTACCCCAAATCAGTGTCCAAGAAAACAGGCGCCGCCTCACACTTTGGTGTTCGTAAACAGATACCTTAATAGAAATGCCATGATTGAGAGGTGCCCCTCCGGTTATTGCTTGAACGATAGCATCAACTCTTATGCCGTCTTCTATTTTTTTTGCCAGGACTGCGGCTAAATCCCTATCTATGTGTCCAATCATTTGGTTGCAATGAATCACTTTAATGGCGTTCTTGTCGTATGGATTAAACGGATCCCTTTCAAGAATCAATTTGTCGCCAGACTTAACCGCCTTGAAGTCGACATTGTAATGTGTTGTTCCCTTAATATTTGTTATGAATTTTGACACCGGTCTATTCCATCCCGTTTACAGTACATGTCATAATATTACCCACTTAAGTCCTATTATCTCAATCGACAAACTTTATTATTTAGTGCACTTTGCACTGAATTCTACGGTGGAAAGAAAAAACTTCAACTTTTTTCTATCAAGAACCCAGGAGTGCCAAAGAGCGGTATTTTCTACCTTTTGCGGAAATGATGTCAGCAGAGCAAAACGCACCGATGCTAACTGTTTCCTTAACTGAAGAACACCAAGCGACCGTAACGCTAAATTGGCGACTGAACTCATTAAAACGCCATTCATAGCAGCGGCCCTCACGAGAGGATGAGGCAGTGTGATGAGCAACCTTTCGTTTGCCTTTTAGGGAGCGATGCTCGCCTGTTTCTTTATTGATGAAATCGGCATCAAGCATGGGGTGACCGTTACAATCCAAATCAGCCCAGTGCAAACGGAGTTGAATGTTGTCGTTTCCGACGACAAATTGATCGAAAAAGTGACAGGTGCTGTTTTCTTTCGTCGAAAGTGCAATAGTTTCGCCCGTGTCACTGAAAGTTACTGTTACAGCTGAAATATGGATCTCTAGTTCACCAAGACGAATTGGTTCCATATCAATCTCCAAATGACTAACGATCAAGCTGAGCGGCGGCGCTGTGCTGGCTCAAACAGCAGAGACTTTTTCGGGGACCACTGCGGTACCCCGTCCGGCTCAAGCGCCTTATAAATGGTTTATTTATGCTCTCACTTCTTTTCAGGTTCACCACCAAGGTTTATAGAAAAATTTACTTTGGTCTGTCCTTTTTCAAGCGCAGAAATTTTGGCTTGTTGGGATACGTCCTTCACCTGAAGTTTCGCATTGCTTGTTTGCAGGCGTTTTATCTCTTTTTCAAGCTGCGTTACATACTCCGCCAATTCTACATCTACTGCCTTGAGTTTCGCCGTGAGGTGATTTGGTCTTTTCATCGTTGGTTTTTCTCCTTATAACATTGGTGATATGTGGTAAAATTTCCACTTAATCTTTTCTATAGACTGGAATATTTTCCATTTAGTGGGGAGTTATGGGAACGGTATATTTAACCCCACCAAACCTACCTCCACCATCAAAAACAAAAAACCGCCCGCTCGGCCAACACCGAAACGGACGGTCTAAAAAATCCAGCGGATTTTCATCGTCTTCATCATTTTTCCCTCACAAATCAATACAATTTCAACCTCCACAAACTAGCTTATTTGCAGCAAGATGTAAATGGCGACATTCACGCAACCCCGCCGACCCACTCCACATTCAGCGTCGCCACCCCGAACTCCATCTCCACCCTCCCCTTAAGCAGATACGGCTGCGAGCGCGACAGCAGGCGGCAGAACTTCTCATAGGCTTTGGGAAAGAAGGTCGCATCGTAGATCGCCGTGGTGTCTTCAAAGGTGACGAATTCCATCGGTCGGCCGTTTTTGTCCTGCACCGTCTTGCCGGTGACCCACCAGCCGATCAGGGTGAGGTAGCGGCCGGTCCAGCGGTGCAGATCGCGGGCCGGCACCGGCTTGAGCCGGGCGATCTCTTTTCGATGCAGGGTCAGCGGATGGCAGGACAGCAGCAGGCCGAGGGTTTCCAGCTCCTGCCGCAGCACGGTTTTACCGTCGTAGGGCGGCGGATCGCCAACCGGGGTGGGTTGCGGCTCGAACAGCAACCCGAAGCCCCGATGATCGAAGCGATCCTTGTGGGCGAGCAGTTCCCATAGTAACGCCGGTCGCCGGTCGCGCCCTTCAAGGGCGTCGAAGCAGCCAGCCTTGACCAGCAGCATGACATCCGAGGGATCGACGACGGTGCGCCGCAGAAAGTCTAGGAATCCGGCAAAGGGGCCGCCGCGCTCCCGTTCGGCCAGCAGATGATCGACCGCTTTTTTCGCCAACCCCTGAATCTGCATGAAACCGACGCACACGGTATTTCCGTTGCCGGTGTAGGGCCGTGCGCTGGCGTTGATGTCCGGCGGCAGTACCTGCAAGCCGAGCCGGCGGGCTTCGGAGATATAGGCGAAGGGGGAATAGTAGCCGCCCTGGTTGGAGATGACCGCCGCCATGAACTCGGCCGGATAGTTGGCTTTGAGGTACGCCGACTTGCAGCTCACTAGTGCGTAGGAGGCCGAGTGAGGCTTGCAGAAGGAGTAACCGGCGAAGGAGAGGATTTGCTCCCAGATGACGGTCATGACCGGTTCGGCGATCCCCTTGGCGACGCCGCCGGCGAGAAACATTTGCCGGTAGTCAGCGAGCTTCTTTTCCTTGTGTTTCTTGCTGATGATCTTGCGCAGCTGGTCCCCTTCGAAGGCGGAGAAGTCGGCCAGGGCCATGGCGAGCTGGGTGATCTGCTCCTGGTAAATGGCGATGCCGTAAGTTTCGCCCAGCACCTCGTCGAGCAGCGGATGGAGTGATTGCCAGGGCCTGCCGTGCATGCGGGCGACGAACTCGCGGATGAAGTCGTTGGCCGCCGGGCGGATGATCGACGAGGCCATGACCAGGTGTTCGAAGATGTCGCACGCCTCCCCTTGCGGGTTTTCGAACCACATCTTTTTCAACAGCTGACGGGTGGCGGGTGATTCGATGTAGAAGCAGCCCACGGTCTCGCCGCTGCGCAGCAGGTTGCGGGTGCGTTCGTCCTCCAGCGGTTGCCAACTGGCGTAGTCGATCTCGACCTCGGTGTTGGCCTTGACCGCCGCCATGGCGTCGCGAATAACCGCCAACGAGCGGTTGCCCAAGATATCGATCTTGACCAGCCCGGCCGCCTCGGCCTGATCCTTCTCCCACTGGATCACCGGCAGTCCCTTGGCCGAGATTTCCACCGGGACGTAGCGGCGGAGCTCGTCCGGCACGATGACCAGCCCGCCGCAGTGCAGGGAAAGGTGGCGCAACTGCCCTTCCAGCCGTCCGGCGATACGCAGCACCTTGTACCAATCCTCCCCCGGATTCTCTCCCTTGAACAGGGGATGTTCCTCGACCGCCCGGGCGGTCTGGTCGCCCTTCCAGTAGCCGGAGATGCGAGAGGTCATCTTCTTGATTTCCATCTCGGGGATGCCGAAGACCTTGGCCACCTCCCGCACCGCCGCCCTCCCCTTGAACCCGATCTGGTTGGCAACCATGGCCGTGCGCTGCATACCGTAGCGGGCGAAGGCGAAATCAAGCACGGCGTCGCGCTCGTCCCAGGGGAAATCGATGTCGATGTCCGGCGGGTCGACCCGGCCGGGGTTGAGAAAACGCTCGAAGAACAGGTTGTAACGCAGCGGATCAACGTGGGTTATCCCTAAGCAATAAGCCACGAGAGAGGCGGCTGCACTGCCGCGTCCGCAGGTGCGGGGGGACTGGCGGGCAATCTCCTCTACCACCAGAAAATAATGAACGAACCCTTTGGACTGGATCAATCCCAACTCTTTAGCCAGCCGTTCTTCCGCCCGCGAATCGATACCGCCGTAGCGCCAAACCGCCCCCTCCCGCGCCCGGCATTCCAGCTCGACATAAGCTTCCCCGGCGTCCATATTGCGAAAGGACGGAAAAATAGTCTCTGAAAAATCCCAGTCGGTTTTGCACTGGCGGGCGATCTGCGCCGCATTTGAGAGGGCTTCGGGGCAATGGGGAAAGAGTTCTGTCAGCCGCTGCCTGGAAAGCAGGCGGTCCGTATCTTTGGCGGTGTCCGCAGGAGACAGGCGGCTCAGCTTGGTGTTGAGAGCGATGGCCCGCAGCACCCGATGCAATTCAAAATCGTCATCTTCAAGCAACACGGCGCGGCTGGTGGCGACCGGGGGAAGTCCCATTGTTCGGGCCAGATTCAAAGCCCGCTCCATCTGGTGCCCCGGTGAGATCTCGACATACAGGTCGGCTGGTGATTGCCGATGCAGGGGGAGCAGAAGGTCCGGATCGTCACTGAGGATGATCAGGCCTTTGCGATGGGTCTCCAAACGTTGCGGCAGGTCGAAGTCTTTTCGGCAGTGGAGTTCGGACAGCAACCGGCAGAGGTTGCCGTAGCCTTCTTCGTCTTTCACCAGCAGTATGGCGCGATGTCCTGCGCTGACGGCTTCGGCACCGATGATCGGCTCGATCCCGGCTTCTTTGGCCGCCTCCAGAAAATTGGGGATGCCGTACAAGCCGTTGCGATCAGTCAGCGCCAGCCGGGCCATCCCCATCTCTTTCGCGGCCCGGCAAAGATCGGTAACCGAGTGCACACCCCACTGGGGAGAAGAGGCCGAATGAACGTGCAGGGCTGCGAAATCCTTCATGACGCGATGCTTCGTCCCCAGCGAACCGCCTGCATGCCGTGGCGCTGCCGCAGGCCATCCAGGGCAGATTGCAGCGATTCCAGTTGCGGCGATACGGAGGAGGAAGCGAACAGATCAAGCTGCCGGCCGGATCCGGAAAGGCGAGTGCAGTTCAGGCGCATTCCTCGGATGCGAACCCGCCGCTGGCAGGCCTTGAGGAAGAGTTCTTCGGCGACTCCGTAGAGCAGGAGGTCGTGATCAAGTGGAAGGGAAAGGGTTTGGGTCCGTTGCTCACTGATGCCGTCGGCATAGGTGATATGCAGGGCCAGTTGCCCGGCCGTTTTCCCCAGGCGGCGCAAGCGCAGACCGCAGCCCTCCACCAGGCGGCAAAGTTCAGCCAACAGCACCCGATCATCATTGTCTTCACGGCTCAGAAAGGTTTCTTCGCCAACGCCTTCCGCAAGCTTGGGAGGACGGACCGGTGAAGGGTCGATGCCCAGGGCGCGTTGCGACAACAGCGGGGCAAAGGGTCCGAAGACCAGGCGCAAGCGAGAGACGGGAAGCAGGGAGAGTTCACCGATTTGGCGCAGGTTGAGATCCTGCAGCAGAGTCATTTCCCGCCGCCGACCGATGCCGGGAAGAGCCGAGACCGGCAAGGGGCCGAGAAAGCTGCGTTCGGAGCCGCGCAGGACGTCGCAGACACCGGGCTTATCCAGAAAGCCCGAGGCGATGGCTGAGACGAGTTTGTTGCCGGCGACCCCAACGGTTCCCTTGAGCCGGAGGCGGGCCGAGATTTCCCGCTCCATGCGGGCTGCGGCATCCCGGGCGGGACCGAGCAGGCGACAGCAACCGGTCAGGTCGAGAAAAAGAGTTCCCTGGGACGCCGGTTCGGTGAGGGGGCTGTAGTTGCCGGCAACGTCCAGCAGGGAGCGGGTTCCTTTGGCAAGGCGTTGCGGATCGGGAGGCAGAATCTTGAGCGAAGGACAAAGCCGCCTAGCATGGCTGGCCGGCATCCCTTCAAAAAGCCCTTCACGCCGGGCTTCGCTGGAAACACATTGAAGCAGGGCTCGTTCGGAATGAACCGGGGCCATGGCCACTGGCCGCTGCCGCAGTGACGGATCATCGACCCGGGCCAGGGCGATGGCGAAGGCCGGGATGGACAGATGCAGAATGTCGCGTTCCATGGTTGATGCACTCGCAAAAACTCTTGAGATGGCTAAGCAAAATCATGTCTTAGACGCAGTGACGGATAACGCCCACCACCACTCCTTCGATACGAAAACTCTCCTCGCTGGAAAGGATCAGCGGTTGCATAGTCGGGTTGGCCGGATGCAGTTCGATGGTCGATCCTTTGCGGTAGAAGCGTTTGACCGTCGCTTCACCCCGGATCAGGGCGGCCACAGTCTGGTTGTTCTCAGCGGTGGCCTGCTTGCGCACCACCACATAATCCCCATCGAGAATGCCGTCACCGACCATCGAGTCACCCTGCACCTTGAGCACGAAATTCTCCCCGGGGCCGATCATGGAAGCGGGTACTTCAATGGTGTCCGGGGTTTCAATCGCCTCGATCGGCTTGCCGGCCGCAACCATGCCGACCAGCGGCAGCTCCAGCCGACTCTCCTTCGGCCGGATCACCTTCATCCCCCGGCGGGCGTTCCAGTCCCGCGACAGCAGCCCTTCCCGCTCCAGTCGCACCAGATAGTTCTGCACGGTGCCCAGGGAGCGAAAACCGAACGCCTGGGCAATCTCCTGCTGGGATGGCGGATAGCCCTCGCGGCTGGAGAACGACTCGATGAAATCCAGAATATTTTTTTGTTTGGGGGTCAGAGGACTCATGGCATACCTCTCTGTCTGGTTGGATTAAGAGTATGCGTAAGTTTTGCGTAAGTCAAGACTGATGGCATCGCAATGCTTTTTGCGAGATCATCATTATTGGAAAATGCAGGCGGGCATACCGGGCATTCAAGAGAAATCAAAACAAGGCGGGATCGGCCACGCTGCTGGAGTATCAGAACGGGCAGGCTGCTGTCGTTCCCTACCAGCTCCCCCCGTTGGCGCATCCGCAAAAAAACAAAACCCCGAATCTTTCCTTAAAAACTTCCTGGTGAAAGTTTTAGTGAAAGCCGGGGTAAAGAAAAACGGAACCCCTTAGGATTCCGTTGATTTTTTT
>JAQYVZ010000229.1 GCA_030145205.1 Desulfuromonadales bacterium
TTTGAGCATCTGTTTTCAAGTTCAACGCTTATAAGGAAGATAAAATTACAGAACTTTTAACATACTTAACATCAACTTTTATTCATGACATAGATAACCATACTCCAGCAATGGAAGAACAGCCCTCTCTTTCAGCATTATCTCTGAGCCTTGTACGTACAACTCCTATTCTTTTCACATGTTTGGTCTCATGTTAAGGCGATTGGCCACCTTCTGCCCAAGTGATGCATCACACTTTGACAGATAGTTGATCCAGATGCTGCGGAGCTCGTAGCTGACCTTGGGGTGGGCTAAAGCCTCAGCCCATCGCATGATGAAACGCTCTTGCCTGTCAGGTGCCCATGTGCGGTAACGCTCTCCGGGTTGCTTGAAATCGTTTTGCTTTGGAATTATGGTCTTCTCGCGTCTGCCACTGAGGATGCGATTCGGGATCGGGAACCTCTCAGCATGCCGCAGCGGAGCATGCCTCGACGGGTAGTAATCCACCTCTTCTTCTCTGTGCATAAAGTTCATGAGGCCGTCGTAGTGGTTGTTGTGGTGGGCGCACTTAGGGGCGTTGACAGGCAGCATGAGGTAGTTGGGGCCCAGGCGGTAGCGCTGGGTGTCGGCGTAGGCGAACACGCGGCACTGAAGCATCTTGTCGTCGGAGTAGTAGATGCCCGGCACGACCAGGCCGGGCCCGAAGGCCAGTTGCTCGTTCTCGTTGAAGAAGTTGTCGATGTTGCGGTTCAGCACAAGCCGCCCCACCGGCTGCAGTGGGAGGATGTCCTCCGGCCACGTCTTGGTGTCGTCCAGCGGGTCGAAGTCGTACTTGTCCTCCGTGTCCGGATCCATCACCTGCACGTAGAGCTTCCACTCCGGGTAGTTTCCGGCGGCGATGGAGTCGTACAGATCCTGCGTGGCGTGGCTGTGGTTCTTGCCGCCGACCACGATGGCCTCGTCCTCCAGCAAGCACTTCATGCCGCAGGTCGGCTTCCAGTGGAACTTGACGTAGTTCGTCTTCCCTTCCTTGTTCACGAAGGTGTAGGTGTTCACCCCGAACCCTTCCATGTGCCGGTAGTCGGATGGCACGCCCACGTCGTCGTACAGGAAGAAGAAGGTGTGCAGGCTCTCCGGGTGGTGCGACAGGAAGTCGAACACCCGCCAGTACTCCTGGATATGGGATTTCGGGTTCGGCTTGAAGGCATGGATCACGTCCGGGAACTTGATTCCGTCACGGATGAAGAACACCGGGAAGTTGTTGCCCAGCAGATCCCAGTTGCCCTGCAGTCACCATAAAAATAAAAAAAATAAAAAAAAAAAAGTAGCGCATCAACAACTGAGCAGCAGCGCCAGTGAGGCATTTCCACGAACACATCGCCTACCTCGCGG
>JAQYVZ010000230.1 GCA_030145205.1 Desulfuromonadales bacterium
CTCTACCTGGGCAGTCGAAACCGAGAAGTGCAACAGTACGATATCAGCCAACCGGAACGGCCGAAATTTCAACGCAACTGTTCCATGGTCGGCAAACCCACCGCCCTGGTGTTGGCCAACGGCACCCTCTTGGCGGCGTCCGGATACGGCGAGATTGGCCCACTGGGAATGCATTCAAAGCGTCCGGTCGACACGATAGCCGACCTGGCCACGGATGCCGCAGGAATCGTATATGCGGCGGCGGCAAAACAGGGACTGGTCATTTTTCGTCCCCAAGGCGGCAGCAAGTCCCCGCGAAAGATCGCTTCACTCGACCTGCCCGGGTCCGCCCTGTCGATTGTCGTCGGCGATCACCGGGCCTATGTATCGAGCAGCCAAGCGGGCCTGCATATCTGCGATATTTCAGACCCTGGAAACCCTCGACTGATTTCGACCCTGCCCTGGCCCGGCTCCAACCAAAGTCTCGCCCTGAAAGGGAACCTGGTATTCCTCAGCAGCGCCGGTCAGTTCGTAGTCATCGACGTTCAGAACCCGCAACAGCCCCGCGTGCTGGCCAAACTGAGAATGCCCAGGATTTACGACATGTTCATCCATGAGAACCTGGTACTGCTTGCGGCCGGCAGTTCGGGCCTGGTGGCCGTCGACATTACCGATCCTGCCAAGCCTTCCCTTGCCGGGCACCTGACTCCAGGAGGCGTGATCCGCTGCCTGGCCGTCAATGGCGACCGGGCCTATCTCGGCACTCTAAACGCCGGGCTGCTGGTGGTCGATCTGAAGCGGCTGAATTATCACCCGGATTGGCGGCCGAGGCCCATGGTTTCTCCGACATCATGGACAAGAGTCACCAGCGCCCTGCAACTTTATGGTCAAAATCTCCCCGGGGAGATCGTGACGCAAACGACATCCCAGATTCCCCCTAAATGCTATAAATCCGACGTCGCCGAAATCGGCTCGACAACCTACCTGGCGTCCGAGTGCGGGCTGATCATCATTAACCGGAATGGACCCGCGCATATTGAGGTATTGCAGCAGCCGCTGGCATTTACCACCCAGATCGAACTGGCCGGAACCACCGCCTACATAAGCGGCGGCAAACGACCACCCGTTCCCAATGGAAAGAAACCCGACGGCCAAGAGGCCAACCCCGGCTTGCAGGTCTTCGACGTCAGCGACCCGACCAATCCCCGGGCCAGGGGGTTCGTCGAAACCAGCGACTTTATTTTGAGAATGAGGATACGAGAGGATCGAGCGTATCTGGCGGTCAAGAGGCAGGGGGTACTGATCGTCGACCTGAGCGACCCGGACCACCCCCAGGTGATGGGCATTGCAGAACTGCCCTGGCCGGAACAGGCCTTCGCGGGC
>JAQYVZ010000231.1 GCA_030145205.1 Desulfuromonadales bacterium
GGTAAAAAGTTCTACCATCAAGGTAGCGAAAAGTCCGCTTGATTTTTAATTGATGCTTTTTCGAAACCGAATGCTCTGCCGGTGTGACTAAAAATGGCCATGTCGTTTCTGGGTTAGGTCATTTTATGTGGTCCGGCAAAAAAAACCAGGGGGGGAGCCGTGAATATACTGTTGAGGGTGATGGAGAGAGTCTTCGGGTCGTTTGCCTATAGCGCCCCGCCCTGGTTGGTGACGCTCGGCCGCTGTCGCAAGGAGCGGCCCAAAAAATTCTGGGGTTGGCTGTTGCTGGTGCTGCTTCTGGTGGCCGGGGGCGTGGCTGTCACCCTCTACTATCGGAGTCTACCCGGGCAGGTAGAGATCACGGCATCGGTCGAGGCTCCGGGGCTCACCCCCAACGTCGAAAATGCCAAGCCGCGCAATCTGACAATCCAGTTTGAATATGATTTGAGCGGGCTGAAGCCCGAGCAGGAGCGGCCCGCAGATGTTCCTTCGGTGGCCCGCATCGACCTGGTCGACAAGGAGGTCAAGGCCGGCATCAACCTGTCCCCGGCCCTGCCCGGACAATGGCGCTGGCAGGGGGACCGTACCCTGATCTTCACCCCCCAGCAGGAATGGCCGGCTGGGACCGATTTTAAGGTCAGATTCGACAAGACCCTCTTTGTCGAAGAAGCCCGCCTCAAGAGTCTCTCCTATTCCTTCGTCACCCCGGCTTTTACGGTTGCCCTCGGCGAACTCGAATTTTACCAGGACCCTCGCGACAGGACGGTGCGCAAGGTGGTGTCGACCCTGGTTTTTTCCCACCCGGTTGATAAGGTCAGCCTGGAAAAACACCTGGCCATGACCATGCGCCCTTCCGGCGCCGAGATCACCGTGGCACCGAAGAACTACAGTTTCACCGTCTCCTACGACCAGAACCAGCGCGAAGCCTATGTCCATTCCGAACCGCTGACCCTGCCGGAGCAGCCGAACTACATGGCGCTTGCCGTCGGTAAGGGGATTGCGCCGGCTATCGGCGGCCGGGTCTCGGACGAAGAGATTTCCAAACAGATCCTGATCCCCGATATCTACAGCTTTCTCAAGGTGGAGCGGGCCCGCACCGAGATCGTCCGCAACGAGAAGGAGGAGCCGCAGCAGCTCCTCTCCCTGCAGTTTACCGATGATATTGCCGAGAAGGAACTTTTGGGCAAGCTGTCGGTCTACCTGTTGCCGAAGAAAAATCCCAAACGAAACAACAGGGACGACTGGCGAAGTCCGCGCGAAGTCACCGAAGCGGTCTTGCGGGAGGCGGGCCGACTCGATCTCAAGCTGGTGCCGAACGAGCACGACTTCTCGCAAATCTATAACTTTATTTTCGAT
>JAQYVZ010000232.1 GCA_030145205.1 Desulfuromonadales bacterium
CAAGGCGCAGGCACTGTTACAATTCCGGACGTCTTCAGGGCACTGTCGGTGAAGCCCTCACGGATCGCCTTAACCCGGAACTGGTGGCTGCCAACCGCCTGACCATACAGGCGTAGAGTTGTGCCCGTTGTGCCATTGTAGCCAGGAACAACGGCCCAGGCCCCGGCACCGACCTTGTGTTCCAGAACGTAAGTCACACCCGCCGTTGTTGAGCGATTCCATGAAACATAGATGTAACCGCTGCTGTCAGGAGTAGAAACGTACATGGAACCCGGCGCGGCACAGACCAGCTCCACCTTGCACACGTTACTGACCAGCCAGTCACTTGAAGTGAATCCAGCTTTGTGCGTCCGGATTTGGAACTGATAGTCCCCGCTGACCAGACCAAACAGCCTGGCCGAAACCGCCCCGGTGTTGCTGTAACCGGCGAGCGGTGTCCAACCGGTGTTGTTGAAATTACTTTCCAACTCATAGGTTACGCCCTGTGTTGCCGAGCGCTGCCAGTAGAGGACAAGGTTCTCTACCGCGCTGCTTACCGGAACGGTAAACCGGGCCGGGTTGGCACAAACCTCCTTCACTTCGACCGTGCCTGATTCTGTCCACGCACTGTCATCAAAGGTTCCCAACAGACCCCCAGCCTTAACACGGAACTGGAAGAAGCCTTTCGGGGCACCGTACACCCGGTAAGAGGTTTCCGTCGTTTCGGTCATCAGACCCCATTCTCCGCCATCAACACGGACCTGCAGCGTATACGTAACCCCCGAGGTGTTTGAACGGTTCCAATTGACAACCAGGTTGCCATTCGCATCCGGCTCCGAGGCAGTTACCCGCGCCGAAGGTGCACAGGCCATGCTGCTGACCATCAGAATATTGCTATAAGCCCAAGGACTCGGGTCAAGCCCGCCAGACAGACTCCGCACCCGGTACTGATGTGCACCTACCACCTCTGCGGTCACTTTTGCCATCAACGCGGTCGGATCCGTGTATTGCCCAACCGAAGTCCAGTTACCGTCATTGACCCCGGCAACGCTCTGTTCCAACTGATAGGTCGCAGCGCCAGTCTGCGAACGCAGCCAGTTGAGACTGATGTTGCCCTCACTGTCCAGCAGCGTTGCTGAAAGCCGCAACGGCGCAGCACTGTTGCTCGAAATCGTGGCGATTTCAGAATACGTCCAGCTGCTGGGAGCGTAACCGGGGCGGGCATAACGCACCCGGTACTGGTAATCGCCCGGCAGAAGGTTGGTCACGGCCGGAGTATTATCCAGGTTATCGTAGCCGGAGATTTCATCCCAGCAACCGTCATCCTTGCTCTGCTCCAGGAGATAAGTGGCATCAGCATCCAATGAAGCCATCCA
>JAQYVZ010000233.1 GCA_030145205.1 Desulfuromonadales bacterium
ATCGAAAATAAAGTTATAGATTTGCGAGAAGTCGTGCTCGTTCGGCACCAGCTTGAGATCGAGTCGGCCCGCCTCCCGCAAGACCGCTTCGGTGACTTCGCGCGGACTTCGCCAGTCGTCCCTGTTGTTTCGTTTGGGATTTTTTTTCGGCAGCAGGTAGACCGACAACTTGTCCAAAAGTTCCTGCTCGGCAATATCATCGGTGAACTGCAGGGAGAGGAGCTGCTGCGGCTCCTCCTTCTCGTTGCGGACGATCTCGGTGCGGGCCCGCTCCACCTTGAGAAAGCTGTAGATATCCGGGATCAGGAGCTGTTTGGAGATTTCCTCTTGCGAGGCCTTGCCGCCAACGGCCGGCTCGATCCCCTTGCCGACGGCAAGCGCCATGTAGTTAGGCTGTTCCGGCAGGGTCAGCGGCTCGGAGTGCACATAGGCCTCACGCTGGTTCTGGTCGAAGGAGACGGTGAAGCTGTAGTTTTTCGGTGCCACAGTGATTTCGGCGCCCGTGGGACGCATGGTCATGGCCAAGCGCTTTTCCAGGCTTCCCTTATCGACCGGATGGGAAAAAACCAGGGTCGAGACCACCTTGCGCACCGGCCTGTCGCGCGGATCCTGGTAAAAATCGAGTTCGCCGAGGGCAACCGTAAACGCCGGGGTGACGAAGGAATAGGAGAGACTTTTCAGGCGGGCTTCTTCGACAAAGAGGGTCTTGTCGAATTTGACGGTAAAATCGGTCCCCGCCGGCCATTCCTGCTGGGGGGTAAAAACCAGGGTGCGGTCCCCCTGCCAGCGCCACACCCCGGGCAGGGCCGGGGACAGGTTGATCCCGGCATTGACCTCCTTGTCGACCAGGTCGATGCGGGCCACCGAAGGAACACCTGCGGGGCGCTCCTGCTCGGGCTTCAGCCCGCTCAAATCATATTCAAACTGGATCGTCAGATTGCGCGGCTTGGCATTTTCAACATTGGGGGTAAGTCCCGGCGCCTCGATCGATGCCGTGATCTCTACCTGCCCGGGCAAGCTCAGATAGTAGAGGGTGCCAGCCACGCCCCCGGCCACCAGAAGCAGCACCAGCAGCAGCCAACCCCAGAATTTTTGGGGTCGCTCCTTGCGACAGTGGCCGAGCGTCACCAACCAGGGCGGGGCGCTATAGGCAAACGACCCGAAGACTCTCTCCATCACCCTCAACAGTATATTCACGGCTCCCCCCCTGGTTTTTTTGCCGGACCACATAAAATGACCTAACCCAGAAACGACATGGCCATTTTTAGTCACACCGGCAGAGCATTCGGTTTCGAAAAAGCATCAATTAAAAATCAAGCGGACTTTTCGCTACCTTGATGGTAGAACTTTTTACC
>JAQYVZ010000234.1 GCA_030145205.1 Desulfuromonadales bacterium
TGTTGAGTGCCAGCACATCGATTACAGTTTTTTGTGCCACGACATCGCTGACACCCAACGAATTTAACGTAGTTTATACTCAAATTCATCGACCTGGTTTTTGTCCAGGAAGAGTTTTAGTTTCTGCTCTTTGACATCGATAGTAGCCACCACGTATTCGAGCATCGTCTCTGGCGGAACGGTGAAGCGTTCTCCAAAAACATCCAGCTTCAGGTCGCTGCGAATGAGTCGCACAAAGTGATATTTCCCGACCTCTGGTTTTACCAGTGGATGTTTGGGCGGTCTCTCTTCTACTGGAAACCTTAGCGTGACCTTTGATGCCGTAAGGGCCTTCAGCGGTGTGTCACCTTTGAGTTTGCTGTAGCGATATCTGCTGTTATGGCGTTGTTCGAATTCAAGTGATCCAGTGTGCAGATCCTCGACGGATGCCATAACAACTTTGCCGAGAAACCTTTGCTGATAACGCTCGTTGAAGTTTTCGACTATCCCGTTTCTCCACGGCTCAGCCATGGGTATGAACCAAGGCTCAACACCGTTATGCAGGCAAAGCCTGATCAACGACCCCATCCCACGGGGATGTCTTCGGCTGCCGAAGAAGGACAGGGCATTGTCAATCTGCACACGCTCTGGGATACCGATGCGCTTCCATGCGGCCCAGAATCCATCAAGGACCGTTTGCGATACCATGGAAAGCGAAGGGTGGAGACCGCACCTGACCGTTGCCGTGTCAACAATGTTCAGACTGTAGAAACGAATCGGGCCTTTCAGATAGCATGGGCCTACAAAATCAGCCTGATGGGTCTGATTCGGCAATAGTGACGGAAGCGCAGGATAAGCTGTCCCTTTGGGCTCATAACGACCAGTTCTTCGGTGTGTCAGGTCATTTCTGGCGAGAATCCGGTTGATTGTCCTGATTGATGGCAATGACTCAATCCCCAGATCTTCCATCTCCCACAAGATGGCTTGGGCACCGCAGAACAGATCTTTGTTATAGAGATTGAGACGGATCATCTTTACGATCTCCTCGATCTCAGTAGATGTACGATTCGGGCTCACCAGAGGACGGCGCGGACGATTCTCAAACCATGAGGTGTCGCCTTCGGCAAACCTCTTGACCCACTTGTACAACCAGAATCTGGATTTGCCGAGTGAACAGCAGATCGACTCGGGACTCTCTCCAGCCTTGAAACGCTGAACCGCCAACACCCTGAGTCGCTTGATTCTCTCTTCCATGAACACCTCCGAAATGAGTTTGGTGTTCACAGAATGACGTAGTGGCTATTCGATTGTCAGAGAACTTTTGTTATCGATGTGTTGGCACATTTTTTTGTAATCGATGTGCTGGCACTCAACA
>JAQYVZ010000235.1 GCA_030145205.1 Desulfuromonadales bacterium
TGGTAAAACTGAAAGGTGTTTTTTCCTTTTTCCTTGGCTTGATACATCGCCGTATCGGCGTGTTTGAGCAGGCTCCCCACGTCGCTGCCGTCTTCAGGAAAAAGGCTGATACCGATGCTGGTCGTGACGGTGAGGGTATATCCCTGCACCAATATCGGCTGGCGGATCGCCTGGATGAGCCGATGGGCAACGCGGCCCGACTGCTGGGTATAGGTCAAGCCGGTGAGAAAGACCACGAATTCGTCGCCCCCCAGGCGCGAGATGCAGGTCGGCTCGCTGTTGTTGAGCCGCGACACCGTGTCGCAGGTACGCAGACAGTGCTTGATCCGTTCAGCAACAGCAATGAGCAGTTCATCGCCGATATGGTGCCCGAGGGTATCGTTGATGCGCTTGAAGCGATCCAGGTCGAGAAACAGCAGGGCCACCGCCGAATCGGCACGGGAGGCCTCCTTTACAGCGACATCGAACTGATCGATCAGCTTGCGTCGGTTCGGCAACCCGGTCAGGGTGTCGAAATAGGCCAGTCGATGGGCCTCGTCAGCCATTTCCTTGAGATCGCTGGTGCGCTGAACAACCTCTTTTTCAAGGAGCAACGTCTGCTCGGCGAGGCGCCGATCCCGTAAGTCCAACTGGCAGAGGATGTCGTTGAACATCCGCGCCAGCATGGCCAGTTCATCATTGCCGGCAACGGGAACCCGCAAGGAGTAATCCTGGCAGGATGATACCTCTTCCATGGTTCGAGCGAGATTGCCAAGCGGCCTGGCCAGGTGCGCCTGCAGCCGCAGGGCCACCAGCAGGGACAAGATCAGCATGGAACCGATGACAACTCCCGCGAAAGCGATATCCTCGACCATCGCCGCATACCCGCTGGACAGGTCGGCGGTCAGCCCCAGAAAACCAATCGTCCGTCCTTCGAAAACAACCGGTTGGACAATTTCAACGGTGCGGGAAGACCAGTCGACCGTCATCTCCTCTGACAGGGCGGCCGCCTCCCCGGCACCCGGTTCCTGCGAGGCGAAAGCCGCTCCGCCGGCAGAACCCTCAGGGTAGTTGGCCAGCAGTCGACCATCGGCTGAATGCATTCTGGCGGTAGCGATTTCGGGATGGGCACGTAGCAGTCGAAGATCGCGCCGGACCAAGAGGGCATCCTCCGCAGCCAATGCCGATCCGCTGTGATCGGCGAGCATCTGCGAGAGTTCACAAAGCCTGGCCACACTCGAACTGCGAAACTCCTGCCATTCCCGGTATGAGATATAGCCCACGCAGACTGTGGCAGTCAGCAACGCGGTCAGCACGGTAAAAAGCTGAACCTTATGCTTCAGCGACAACCCCAGCATGGCCATTAGTACC
>JAQYVZ010000236.1 GCA_030145205.1 Desulfuromonadales bacterium
CCCTGCCTTATGATATCTCCCACTGGTGGCATGGGGGGAGGGCGGGAGAAGGACTCGGCCATCCTGATATTCCGCTTGAGGAGATGCTTTTTATCCTCTGCGTCCACGGCACCAAGCACCTTTGGGACAACCTCAAATGGCTCTGTGACGTGGCGGAAATCCTCAAGGCGGAAAAGCCCCTTGATTGGGACCTCTTTTTTGATTTCACCCGTAAATATAACTGCCCACGGATGGTGCTGATCGGTTTGCTGCTCGCTGGTGATCTGCTTGGAGCTCCCCTGCCGCAAAGGGTGCAGGCGCAGATTGAAGCGGATCCGCAGCTTATCGGGTTGGCCGGACAGGTGGTTCGGCATGCGTTTGTGGATGCTGAGCCGCCGTTGTCCAATTTAGCTCGCATGAAATTGCAGACAGCGATCCGCGAACGATTCGCCGATAAGGCGCGGATCTGGATCAGTCTGATTCGCAGGACCAAGCCGGCTGAATGGCAGCTCATCGCTCTGCCACGGCAACTGTTTTTTGTCTACTACCTGATTCGACCTGTACGGTTTGCCTGGCGGTGGGGGATCAAGCCGTTGCGGCGGTTGTTTGACTGAAAGCGAGGACAGAGGGCGGAAGGCGGAAGGCAGAGGACGGAGGGCGGCTGAAAGCAAAGGCGAGGACGGAGGACTGCTGAAAGCGAAGGCGAGGGCGGAAGGCGGTGGAATGATGGGGACGAGGATTGATAGTTTTCGTGATCTCAATGTTTGATGCCTTCGCAAATACTCATCGGATGGCTAAGCAAAAATTTCGACGTACAAGGCCTGGTGGTTTTTCGGGGGCGAAGGCCTACATCAGGTAGGTCGAGGTCCTGAAAAAGCGCCGTAACGCCGTAGGGCGGACTTTTTGCGACGCCATCAATGTTTATGCAAAGGCTTTTGAGCTGCAGCAGGAGATCTACGAAATGACCAAGGCCTTCCCTCGTGAGGAGGTCTATTCCCTCACGGATCAAATCCGGCGCGCTTCTCGTTCCGTTGGCGCAAATATCGCCGAGGCCTGGCAGAAAAGACGCTATCCCGCTCATTTTGTAAGTAAGTTGTCCGATGCAGATGGCGAATAGGCCGAAACGCGGCACTGGCTCGATACCGCTTTGTCCTGCGGATATCTCTCGGCAGAAGATCACCGGCGCCTTTTGGAGATGTGCGAGGCGATAGGACGTATGCTGGGTCGAATGCTGGAAAAGCCCGAAGACTTTTGCCGAAGCTTTACCAAGTAATGATTAACCAGTTATCAGTTTTTCGGCCTTAGGCACCTGGCCGCCCTCCGTCCTCCGCCCTCCGCCATCTGCCCTCCGCCATCTGCCCTCCGCCATC
>JAQYVZ010000237.1 GCA_030145205.1 Desulfuromonadales bacterium
CTTGCGGGCAGCACTCCAGCGCTGACCTTCGGCCAACGGGCCGGAAACGGTTTCGTTCTGGTTCTTTGTTGTCATATTCAATCTCCTTGGGCACAGGGATTTTACCCCAAATCAGTGTCCAAGAAAACAGGCGCCGCCTCATGATTTTCACGGATCAAGATTTAAAGCAGAAACTGAAACCTTGCCTCACGCCCGTTCGCTACGCTCTCTCGAGACGCAGAGGTCGCGGAGAAAACCAGAAGAACTTCAGGGGCAAAGGCTACTTGGTAACGCAATGACGCAGAGTCGCAAAGAAAGCAGAACCAGAAACCTCTCATTTTGGTTGTTCAAGAATGACCTTAGCCTTCCCTTGCGACTCTGCGGCTCTGCGTTAAACAAAAAGATCTAGACTTAAAGACTATTAAGTAACGCAATGGCGCAAAGACGCAGAGAAAAATCAGGAGGTTCGGCAAAAGAGAATTCCTGCTTAGCCATGTATTGCCTGCCTTTCAGCTACCCAGGAGCAAAGACCCTACCTTCTGGACACGGATCAAATCTGGACGTGACGCCACAAAGCGCGGTTTAACCATACAACTATCCAAATCAAAGCCTGTTTATCAGCGCAATGTCCCCCACCGGCGGAACGTACCCCGGCAGCTGGTATAATGCCAGGACGAGATGGTATCGAAGGTTGCGGCAACTAAAACAGGAGAGGGAGTCACGCCCCCCGCTTCATTCCCCACTGGCCCCGGGACCGGCGCTGAAGGGTCAGTAATCAGGAGGAAAGAGATGGCCAGAATTGCTGTTCTGATTGCCGATGATTTCGAGGATTCGGAGTACACCCGGCCGGTAGCGGTGTTCAGCCGGGAAGGACACGAAATTGTCCATGTCGGCCTGCAGTCCGGCAAAAGGGTGCGCGGCAAAAAGGGCGCGGCCAGGGCCGTTGTCGAGCGGGGCGTGGGGGAGGTTTCCCCGTTGGATTTTGACGCCCTGCTGATCCCCGGAGGGCATTCGCCTGGCCACCTGCAAAAAAGTGCCGATGCCGTCCGGTTTGTGCGGGGTTTTGTGGAGAGCGGCAGGCCGGTGTTCGCCATCTGCCATGGCCCGCAGCTCCTGGCGGCAGCCGGGGTGCTGCAGGGGCGCCGGGTCACAGCTTACAGCGCTATTGCCGGAGAACTGGAAAGGGCCGGGGCCCGGTTTATCAACGCCGAGGTGGTAGAGGACGGCAACCTGGTCTGCAGCCGGAAACCGGCGGATCTTCCCGCCTTCATCCGCGCCGCCCTGGCGAAACTCCAGGAGCAACGGCTCAATCTTCTGGACACGGATCAAATCTGATTTTCACGGATCAGGCTTTAAAACAAAACCAAA
>JAQYVZ010000238.1 GCA_030145205.1 Desulfuromonadales bacterium
CGGGCTGAATCAGCAGGGTGGCGCCGAAAGCGACCACCACTTCTTCTTCGACCTGTACCGTCCCCTGCCAGACCGTGTCCTTTTCCAGAACCAGCGCCTGGCTGGCATTCGGATACAGTACCTGCAGAAAAAAGCCGAGGACAAACAGCCATTTGACGAAACAATACTTCATTAAACCGTCCAAAAGGAGCAATTGACAGGAACTAAAGGGGAATCACGCTACGAACCTTACATTACAGCAAAAAAGGTGCCCGAAAAAAAAAGCCCCCGGAGAATTAACCTCCCCGAGGGCGGTCCGCACGATAGTATCAAGGCGGGCAGGTATTGTCTCCTGTTGAGAATCCTGGAGTAGTCACCGGCTCCTCGTTGCTGTAGGGCGATAACGGCACGAGAGCCAAAAGAACTATTAGTTACATTCAGCTTGACCGCAAGACGTTCGGCACATCCAATGGAGTGACTAGTGGCCCCTCTCTGGCCATGGGCGAGGAGGTCGAAACCTCCAGTGGGCTCTGTCTGCGTTGTCACCCCAAGGAGAGCCTGACCGACGGCATCGACAAGAACACCGCCTTTAAAAGTGTCGACCGCATTCACGAAACGGTCAAGGGGTGGGGCAACAACGCCGAGCACAATTTTTCCTGCTCCAAGTGCCATCAGCCCCACAGCTCGGGCCTCGGCCGGTTGATGCGGACCAACTGCCTCGACTTTAATCACCGCGACAAGGTTGAGTCAGGGGGGTGTCAGGGGGGTGTCAGGGGGGTTGCCTGAACACCGAACGTGGAGCAGCCCAACATATGGCTTTCCACATATGTATGAAACCTGGCCGGCCTGTCACGAGACGATGACCGGGACCTGGACGAATCAGAAGTGGAACGACATAACGCCATGGTAAGGGGGAGCTCGATGGGGATGGCAAGAAACCGACTGCAACGCCTGGGAGATACGCTGATGGCGACCTTACATAAAAACTGTCGAGAAATGATCCTGATCCTGCTGTTCGGGCTGACTTTGAGCCTGGTGCACTGCCCGGTGGTGCTGGCCGCCGGAGGCGACGTCACCTGGAGCTACAACGTGGCGGTTCTCGAAATGCAGTTAGCGAAGGCCTCGGCGGTCGACTCCGTGGGGAACACGATTGTGGTCGGCGCCAGCAAGGTGACGGCCAGCGACTATTATACGACCAAGATCAAGGCAGATGGTTCAGGTGTCGCGGCCGGGGCCTGGCCGGCGACCTTCAGCCTGGCTTCCGGCGAGGACGTGGCGACCGCGGTGGTGGTCGACGGCAACGACGACATCATCGTCACCGGTTACGGGCACAGCGGCTCGAATTTCGACATCCACACCATC
>JAQYVZ010000239.1 GCA_030145205.1 Desulfuromonadales bacterium
TCACGGTGTCGACGGCGGCCTGGTACAACGGGACCGAGCCGATGCAGGCGTTGGTTTCGGAGATGATGGCGGCGCGGATTTCGTCGATCGGCCCGCCGGTGGAAAGGTCCATGATGGCGTCGGCACCGGCGGCGACGGCAACCCGGGCCTTTTCCATCTCTTTATCGATGCTCTTGTCGTCTTTGCTGGTTCCGATGTTGGCGTTGACCTTGGTGCGCAGGCCTTTGCCAACCGCCAGCGGGATGCCGTTGGTGTGCTTGTTGTTGTGGCAGACGATGGCGGTTCCCTCGGCGATGCGCTGACGCAGGATCTCCGCGTCGATTCCCTCGATGGCGGCGGCCTGTTTCATCTTGTCTGAAATAATGCCCTTGCGGGCGAGTTCGAGCTGAGTCATTTGTTTACCTCTGAAATCGGGATTCCGTAGCCGCAAACCCTGTCTTCGGTTTTCGGCAGTGGATCATTGGCGCGGTTATGGTTTCTGGTCCGGCTGGTTTTTGGCGGCTTGGTAATGGTTCACCGGGCCGTGACCGGAGCCGATGGCGGGAGCGGTGCTGATGGCGTCGGTGATATAGGTTTTGGCTGCGTGGACGGCGGCGACCAGCGGTTGCCCCTGGGCCAAAAAGGTGGCGATGGCGGCGGAAAAGGTGCAGCCGGTGCCGTGGGTATTTCCAGTGGGTACCCGTTCGGCCGGTAGCCGGTGCAGCTTGTCGCCGGCCAGCAGCAGATCGACCGCGTCGCCCTTGAGGTGCCCCCCCTTGATCAGTACGTTGCGCGCTCCCATCTCCTGCAGCTTGCGGGCCGCCTGCTCCATATCCGCTTCGGTCTCCACCGACAGGCCGGAGAGGGCCTCGGCTTCCGGCAGGTTGGGGGTGAGCAGATAGGTTTCGGGGATCAGTTCGACCTTGAATATTTCGACCGCCTCCTGCTGCAGCAGCGGGGCTCCCCCCTTGGCAATCATGACCGGATCGACAACGGCGATCAGCGAGTGGCGCCGGATCGCCTGGGCGACCATGGCGACGATTTCGGGAGCATAGAGCATCCCGGTCTTGATGGTGTCGCTGCCGATGTCGGTGAGTACGGCCCGGATCTGTTCGCCGACGAAATCGGCGGCGACCGGGTGGATGCCGCTCACTCCCGTGGTGTTCTGGGCGGTCAGGGCAGTGATAGCGCTGGTAGCGTAGCCGCCGAGCAGGGTGATGGTCTTGATGTCGGCCTGGATGCCGGCGCCGCCGCCGGAGTCGGAACCGGCCACGGTCAGCACCCGTCCCTGCGGGAAGGGCTTGCGGCGGTTGAACAGCAGCGACAGTTCGCGGGCGGCCACTTCGGGCGATGCGTCTCCC
>JAQYVZ010000240.1 GCA_030145205.1 Desulfuromonadales bacterium
CCAGGACGCAACATCGGCAGATAACGGTAGGCCTCAAGAAGTTCGAAGCCGAACAGCACGTCGGCCATCCCTTCAGGAATCAGGGGACTGAACACCCGTTTGCCGTAACGAACATGGGAAGTAACACTGCCGCCACGCTGGGACATCCCGTGAACCTCGCTTTTCTTCACGTCGTAGCCGGCAGTCATCAGGGTTTCTGAAAGGATTTCACTGGCCAGCAGGGTCCCCTGGCCGCCAACCCCGGCGAGAAAGATATTTTTCACATCGTTATTCATGACCGACTCCGAAAGCATCGAATTTACAGACCTGCTTGCACACACCACAGCCAACACAGAGCGCCTGATTGATCACGGCCCTCCCCTTGTCGGCACCTGCTCCACCCTGCCACTCGATGGCGGGACAACCGATTTTCAAACAGGCCTTGCAGCCGGTACATTTATCGGCCTTGACGAACAGAGGAGTGCTGCGTTCACCGCGACCGTGCCGATCGAGCATACAGGAGCGACGGGTGATAACGACCGAGGTTTCCGGGCGCGCCATTTCGGTCTTGATGATCTCACGGGTTTTATCCAGATTGTAAGGATCGACCACCTGCACGTTACGTACGCCGATCGCGCGACAGATTTGTTCGAGGTCGACCGGCGGAGTTTCTATGCCGGCCAGAGTATGGCCCGATCCGGGATTGTCCTGACGACCGGTCATCGCGGTGATGCGGTTATCGAGAATGATCACCGTGGCCGGGGTGTTGCTGTAAGCCATGTCCATCAGGCTGGTGATGCCTGAGTGCAGGAACGTCGAGTCGCCCATGACGCCGACCACTTTGCTGCGTTCCTGGTCACCGAGGGCCTTGCTCATGCCGGTAGCGTTGCTGATGCCGGCGCCCATGCAGACGCAGGTGTCGAGGGCCGACAGTGGCGGCAGCGCACCGAGGGTGTAGCAGCCGATATCCCCGGTGACAAAGGCCCCAAGCCGCTTCAAGGTAAAAAAGACACCGCGATGGGAACAGCCGGGACACATATTCGGCGGCCGGTTGGGCAGGGGTTCGGCAGCGACTTCGATTCCCTCGGGCAACGACATGCCGAGAGACGATGCGACTCGTCCCGGGGTGAATTCACCGCAGATCGGAAAGACGTCCTTGCCCTTGACGGTGATCCCCATAGCCCTGATTTGATCTTCGATAAATGGGTCAAGTTCTTCAATCACATAGAGGGTTTTGCAGCGGCCGGCAAAGTCGCGGATCAGTTTTTCGGGCAGAGGGTAAACCATGCCGAGCTTGAGAACGTGAGCCTTAGGGAGCACTTCTTTGGCGTACTGATAGGAGATGCCG
>JAQYVZ010000241.1 GCA_030145205.1 Desulfuromonadales bacterium
GCCGTCGACGCCGGCCAGCTTGAGGGGGAGGCAGATCAGTTCGAAATCCCCCGCCTCTACGCCGGTCAGGTCGAGCCCTTCGAGGATGACCATGCCCGCTTCGAGCAGGGTGCGGTGCACCTCGCCCTCGCCGGCAAAGGGTTCGATCGAGAGGTAGTCGATACCGATCAGTTGAATGCCGAGTTTTACCAGGTGCGCGGCGGCAGAAGGGCTCAGTCCAAGGTAGTTTTCGTCAAACCCGGCTTGCTGCCAGAGTTCCGAATTGCTGGTTCGCAGCAGCAACCGACGGACCCCTTCCAGGTTGAACCCCTCCAAGTCGCTGGCCGAGATCGGCTGCGTCCGGTCACGTAAATCGACGACCCGGCAGGGTCCGATCAGGGTCGAAAGAGGAATGGCGTCGACCGTGGTGCCGCTTTTCAGCAGATGAGCCGGGGCGTCGATGTGGGTGCCGGCGTGGCTGCCCAAGTGGATGCGGGTCAGGTGGAAGGGGTTGGCTGCCTCGCTGGCACATTCAACGCGGATGGCGGGGTCGCCGGGAAAGGCAGGCAGGCTTTCCGACAGGGTTACCGAGATATCCTTGATGGACATGGGTTATCCTCCTGGCCAGGGTGATAAAGGGGCGCCCGCAGAATTCGGAAAAAATTGTACGGTAAGCGCAGAAGTCTAAATAAAAACAGATGGCTGTTTTGTGATCTTATTCACCGGCGGATTTTATCAGAATATGTATCCGCGTTTAGTTGTTGACCTCTTGGAGTATCCGATAAACGCTTGCTACGCCTATTTCCAATTCATCAGCTATGGCCTGTTTGGTGATTTTCGGGTTTTTCTGGATGAGTTCCTGGACCAAGGGGGCTTTTTCTTTGGCGGTTGCCTTGCGGCCTTTGTAGCGGCCGGCTTTTTTGGCTTTTTCGATCCCTTCTTTTTGCCTTTCCAACATCAAGGACCGTTCGAACTCAGCGATAGCGCCCAGCATGGTAAGCATGAGTTTTCCGGTGGGGGTTGAGGTGTCCAGGTTGATATTGAGGACTTTGAAGGCGACGCCATTTATTTCCAGGTGATCCACGATCTCTAAAAGGTGCTTGGTGGATCGGGCGATCCGGTCCAATTTGCACACCGTGACGATATCTCCCTCCCGTACATAGTCGAGCAAGGCGCCAAGCTGTGGGCGGTCTTGTTTGGCGCCGGAGATTTTTTCCTGGAAGATTTTACTGCATCCGCCCTTTTGGAGTTGTTCGAGCTGGATATCGAGGGATTGTCCGTCGGTTGAGACTCTGGCGTAGCCGATGTTGACCATTCTGCCCTCCAAGACTATCAATAGG
>JAQYVZ010000242.1 GCA_030145205.1 Desulfuromonadales bacterium
GGTCGAAACCTCCTGCGGAGCCGGCAGCGGGATCACCGACGAGCAATACCGGGCGGTGGGTGCCGAACTGCTCGACTCGGCAGCTGAACTTTATGCCAGGGCGGAGATGATCGTCAAGGTCAAAGAGCCGCTGCCTGCAGAATATGAGCTGCTGCGCCAGGAGCAGATCCTGTTCACCTACCTGCATCTGGCCCCGGCCCCAGAACTGACCCGCATGCTTCTTAAGCGCCAGGTCACCGGGGTCGCCTACGAAACGGTGCAGCTCGAAGACGGTTCACTGCCGCTGTTGCACCCGATGAGTGAAGTGGCGGGGCGGATGTCGGTACAGGTGGGAGCCCATTTCCTGCAGAAGGAAAACGGCGGCAAAGGGGTGCTGCTCGGCGGCGCGCCGGGAGTTCATCCCGCCAAGGTGGTCATTCTCGGCGGCGGCACGGTCGGCAGCAACGCTCTGCGCATCGCGGTCGGCATGGGTGCCGATGTCACGGTTATCGATCTCGACTCGCGGCGACTCGGCTTTCTCGACGACCACTACGGCAACCGCATCCATACCCTGATGAGCAACTCGCAGAACATCGAAGATGAAGTCCGTCGGGCCGATCTGCTGGTCGGCGCAGTGCTGGTGACCGGGGCGCGGGCGCCGATCCTGGTGAAACGCGACATGCTCAAACAGATGGAACCGGGAACCGTGATCGTCGACGTGGCAGTCGACCAGGGAGGATGTGTAGAAACCATTCACCCGACGACCCACGACAACCCGGTCTACACGGTGGACGGCGTATTACACTACGGCGTAGCCAACATTCCGGGGGCGGTCAGCCGCACCAGCACCTACGCCCTGACCAACGTCACCCTTCCCTATGTGCGCAAGATCGCCGCCCGGGGATTGACGGATGCGGCCAGGGAAGACGAGGCGCTCCGCAAGGGCATCAACACCTTTGGCGGCATGCTCTGCAACCAGCCGGTGGCCGAGGCCCAGGATCTTCCTTGGCAGACCTGCCCGCTGTAGCTGCGACCAGGGATAGTTCGACAGCCACCGGATTGATTAAACACACATTTTCCGCGATATCTCTTTTCCAGCCATCAAACCTCCTCCAGAGCAGGCTGATTCCCAAAAAAAGAGATATTTTTGCGATCCCCGGGTCCCCGCCCGGGTTTTTTTTGCGCCTCGGCCCTACATGGCGACCGCAAAGGTATCGATCAGATAGCGGGCAATGCTGCGTTTGGGTGGCAATGTAGGCAAGTCAGTTACGGCGAACCAGCGGGCGTCCTCCAGCTCCTTCTCTTCCACCACGATCTCCCCACCGGCATAA
>JAQYVZ010000243.1 GCA_030145205.1 Desulfuromonadales bacterium
TCTCGCCGGAACGGGCCCAGCAACTGGAACAAGAGTTGGCCGAAAAGACGCGTGCCTTGGCAGAGCTGGGTGTGTCGTTTGCCTTGCTCGAAAAAAAAGATCGTGCGGAGTCACGCTCCCGCTCCCAGGCCAAAGGCTCCCGCCGGAGGAACGCCAAGTGATTCTGGATCTGGTTGCCGAAGCCAAAGCGGATGGACTGCCGATCAAGCGGGCCTGTAAAGTGCTGGACCTGTCGCCGCGCACCGTTCAGCGTTGGAAGGCTCCAGTTCAACCTCTTCCGAGCCTGGCCGCCACGCCACCGGCAGTGACGCGGCCCCGCCCGTATAATGCCCTCATGGCCAGCGAAGCGGCGGCCGTCGTCGCGCTGATCCGGTCGCCCAGACACGCCGACGCCAGTTGCCGGGACCTGGCTTTGGCCTTGCAAGCAGGTCCCACACCTACTTATGTCTCGCATGTGACCATTTGGCAGTACGAACGGGCGTTGAACTGCAATGGTCCACGCGGGCGGCAAGTCTTTCAGGGTCGGACTGCACCGGATACGGACTGGGTCAACGGCCCCAATCAACTGTGGGACTGGGACATCACCTATCTTCATACCGGGGAGCCATACGTCTTCTTGTACCTGTACAGCCTGCTCGACCATTGGAGCCGCAAGAACATCGCCTGGCACATCAGCCCCCGGTTGATCAGTGATGAGGTGCAGACCTTGTGGGATCACGGTTTGATCGACGAAGGCTTGCTGGATCAACCCGCTCGCGTCTGGCCCAAGTCGCTCAGCGACCGGGGTTCCCAGATGCGCTCGCACTCGACGACCATCTACTTCCGAAAACTCGGCATCCCACAACTGTTCAGCCGACCGCGCACGCCCAATGACAACCCGTACATCGAGTCGCACTTTGCTACCATCAAGACCCATCCTGCCTTCCCGGGCTACTTCGCAGGCCAGACCGAAGCCGAAGACTATTTCGACCAATTCTATCCGTGGTACAACGACGTGCATCCGCATACTCGCCTCAACATGCTGACTCCCCATCAGGTTCACTCGGGGCAAGGTCCGCGCTTGCTGGCTGAACGAGCTGCACTGAAGGCCGCGACCCTTGCGGCCCGCCGCGCCAATCCCGGCGCGCGCACATTCACAATGGAGGAGCTTATTGCCAATCATCTGCCTGACGTGTCCGATTATCCGTGTTACTCGTGGATGGGGCCGAAAACTGCCCCCGCAAAAAAGGCGACACCTCTTGACTAACTCACCGCCCGGTCTCGCAATGCCCCCATTGTGCTGCAGATCTGCAGCC
>JAQYVZ010000244.1 GCA_030145205.1 Desulfuromonadales bacterium
GCCGCTTGCCCAGTACGTCATTCCCATGAGCGCGATCGCCTGTTGCCGCCTAGTCTGGTCACCTTCGGGCAGAAGCTCGAGCACCCGCTCTGCGTGCTTCACGGTGCCGGGCACATCACCAACAGAATGGGCGTAGTAGGCACGAGCCACTGCTATGGTCGCCAGCAGAGACCGAATTTGATCTTGGTCCGCAGCAGCGGTCTGCTCGATTCGACCAGGCTCTAGCCAGCGCTCGGCTTCCGTCAGCCAGGCCTCGGCAGACTCGATCTCACCGGTGCCGAGCAATCCGTAGGCGTACCAGACGCTGAGCACCGGTCGGTCGCGGATCGAGTCTTCTGGCAGCGCGCGCGCCCACTTCATCCACGTGGCGGCCTGGGAGCTGTCCTCCACCAGATGGCCCGCCCGCTCGATCAGGTCTGCCGCCCACCCGTCGTCGCTGGCGCGCAGAGCGTGACGAATCGCGTCTGGTCGCGAACCGTTCTCCTCGTACCACTCGCTCGCCTTCTTGTGCAGAGCGGGCAGCTGATCGGGCTGCTCCTGGAGCAGGTGCGCTTGCAGGACATCGGCAAAGAGGTGGTGATAGCGATACCACTCACGCCCATCGTCGAGCGGAACCACGAACAGGTTGTCGCGCTCCAAACGCTCGAGCATCGCCTTGCCATCCTTTTGTCCGGTGACCGCATCGCACAGGGCACCGCACAGCCTGTCGAGAATGGAGGTCTGCAGAAGGAAGTCGCGCGCGGGCTGTGGCTGGCGCTCAAGAACCTCCTGAACCAAATAGTCCAGCACGAAACGATTGCTGCCGGTGAAGGTTTGAATGAAGCTGGCGGCATCTGACCGCCCCTGCAGGGAGAGCGCCGCCAGTTGCAGGCCGGCGATCCATCCTTCGGTGCGGGATTCCAGGGCGGCTATGTCATGTGCCGAGAGGTCGAGGCCCATGGCTCGGTTGAGGAACTCGGCGGCCTCTGCAGGGGTGAAACGCAGATCGGCCGCGCGCAGCTCGGTCATCTGTCCTCGTGCGCGCAACCGGGCCAGGGGCAGATGCGGGTCCTCGCGAGTGGCGATGATCAGGTGCATCTGTGGCGGCATATGCTCCAGAAGGAACGCGAGAGCATTGTCCACCAGCTCAGAGTCGAGAACATGGTAGTCGTCAAGGACGAGGACGATGCCGTGCGGGAGAGTCGTGATCTCGTTGAGCAGAGCCGTCAGCACGGCTTCCGTCGGCGGCGGCTGGGGCGACTGGAGCATGCCAAGCGCCTGTTCCCCAGCCTCCGGCACAGCAGTCCGCAGAGCG
>JAQYVZ010000245.1 GCA_030145205.1 Desulfuromonadales bacterium
GCTTTCTGCACCAGCATGCGCCACTCTGGCGGCAGGTCGGAAGGGTCTGTTTCCATCTGGCCGAAAACCGGCAGGACCCTGAATTCCCCTTTGCCTTCATGGCGACCTATATCCCGCGCCTCGGCAAGAACGCCCGCGCCCAGCACCTCCCCCTGAATCAAGCGTTGCGCGAGTACGCCGGAGCCGACAATCGGGAAGCGCTGCTGCATCTGCTGGAACCGGTCTACGACGCAAGTACCCGTTGCCCCTGGGTGCAGGAGCTGCTCGAGAGCAACGATATCTATCATCCGCTGGCATGGAGTCCTGAGGAAGCCTACCAACTCTTGAAGGATGTTCCGCCCCTTGAAGAAAGCGGACTGATCGTCCGGCTACCCGATTGGTGGAAAAAGCGTCCCCGTCCCCGCGTGCAGATTGCCGTCGATTCCAAGGGCGGAAACACCCTTTCGGCCCAGGCCCTACTCGATTTCCAGGTGCAACTGACCCTGGACAGCGCCCCGCTGACGGCGGAAGAAATCGCGACCCTGACCGCGGCCGGGAAAGGACTGGCGATGATTCGCGGCCAGTGGGTCGAGGTGGACGGCGAAAAACTCCAACAAGCCCTCGAACAGTGGCGAAAGACGCAGGCCGAGGCCGGGGAGGACGGGCTTTCGTTTATTGAAGGGATGCGCCTGTTGGCCGGTGCAGGGCGGGATCTTTCCGGCCATGATCTGATGCTGGAGGAAACGGGCTGGGCCTATGTGGAAGCCGGCGAGCAGTTGCGTGAACTGCTGGCCGGGCTGCGAGATCCGACCAGATTGGCCGCGGTCCGCAACCCTTCCGGTTTGCAGGCGGATCTGCGCCCCTATCAGCAGACCGGGCTGAACTGGCTCTGGTTTCTGTCGGAGCTCGGGCTCGGAGCCTGCCTGGCCGACGACATGGGCCTGGGCAAGACCATCCAGGTCATCTCCCTGTTGCTGGCACAGCAAGGGCGCGCGGGAAAGAAGGTCCCCAGCCTGCTGGTGTTGCCGGCCTCGCTCCTTGGCAACTGGAAAAGTGAGTTGGAGCGCTTTGCCCCCTCCCTCAAAACCCTTTGCCTACATGCTTCAGAAATGGAGCGCCGCGAACTCGAACGCATCGCCGCCGATCCTGAAAATGCCCTGGCCGGAGCCGATGCGGTACTGACGACCTACGGCATGCTGCAACGCCAGGAATGGCTCAGAAAGCCGACCTGGAACCTGATCGTTCTCGACGAGGCGCAGGCGATCAAAAATCCCGGCACCCAACAGACCAAGGCGGTCAAAACCCTGTCGG
>JAQYVZ010000246.1 GCA_030145205.1 Desulfuromonadales bacterium
CCGACAGGGTTTTGACCGCCTTGGTCTGTTGGGTGCCGGGATTTTTGATCGCCTGCGCCTCGTCGAGAACGATCAGGTTCCAGGTCGGCTTTCTGAGCCATTCCTGGCGTTGCAGCATGCCGTAGGTCGTCAGTACCGCATCGGTGCCGGCCAGGGCATTTTCGGGATCGGCGGCGATGCGTTCAAGTTCGCGGCGTTCCATTTCTGAAGCATGCAGGCAAAGGGTTTTGAGGGAGGGGGCAAAGCGCTCCAACTCACTCTTCCAGTTGCCAAGGAGCGAGGCCGGCAACACCAGCAGGCTGGGGACCTTCTTGCTCGCGCGCCCCTGCTGTGCCAAGAGCAGGGAGATGACCTGGATGGTCTTGCCCAGGCCCATGTCGTCGGCCAGGCAGGCACCGAGCCCGAGTTCCGACAGAAACCAGAGCCAGTTCAGCCCGGTTTGCTGATAGGGGCGCAGATTCGCCCGCAAACCGGAAAGGTTCCGGACCGTGGCCAGCCGGGTCGGATCTCGCAGCCCGGCCAGCAGTTCACGCAACTGTTCACCGGCTTCCACATAGGCCCAGCCCGTTTCCTCCAGCATCAGATCATGGCCGGAAAGATCCCGCCCTGCGCCGGCCAACAGGCGCATCCCTTCAATAAACGAAAGCCCGTCCTCCCCGGCCTCGGCCTCCGTCTTCCGCCACTGTTCGAGGGCCTGTTGGAGTTTTTCGCCGTCCACCTCGACCCACTGGCCGCGAATCATCGCCAGTCCTTCCCCGGCCGCGGTCAGGGTCGCGATTTCTTCCGCCGTCAGCGGGGCGCCGTCCAGGGTCAGTTGCACCTGAAAATCGAGTAGGGCCTGGGCCGAAAGGGTGTTTACGCCCTTGGAATCGACGGCAATCTGCACGCGGGGACGGGGACGCTTTTTCCACCAATCGGGCAGACGGACGATCAGTCCGCTTTCTTCAAGGGGCGGAACATCCTGCAAGAACTGGTAGGCTTCGTCAGGACTCCATGCCAGCGGATGATAGATATCGTTGCTCTCAAGCAGCTCCTGCACCCAGGGGCAACGGGTACTTGCGTCGTAGACCGGTTCCAGCAGACGCAGCAGCGCTTCCCGATTGTCGGCTCCGGCGTACTCGCGCAACGCCTGATTCAAGGGGAGGGGCTGGGCGCGGGCGTTCTTGCCGAGGCGCGGGATATAGGTCGCCATGAAGGCAAAGGGGAATTCAGGGTCCTGCCGGTTTTCGGCCAGATGGAAACAGACCCTTCCGACCTGCCGCCAGAGTGGCGCATGCTGGTGCAGAAAGC
>JAQYVZ010000029.1 GCA_030145205.1 Desulfuromonadales bacterium
TAACTAGTAAATAGACGGAAAAGTAGCGGCCTAATATGTACAGGCAGACTACCGTAGAATTCGTTTGTTTTGGGAATGTTTTCGAGAGTTTGGAAGTTCCCCCTCCCGTAAGGTGCCAGCGCTGATCCCGATTGTTGTCCTAGCTTCGTGCCGGACAATTCGTCAAAGCGTTGACGTGCCGTTTTCCCCCTTGATTTTTATATCAGGTTAAGGTTTCCTTATGCAATCTTTTGTTGTGTTTTCTTGTACTTGAACTATCTGGAGGGAATCATGAGCAAGCCTCGTCTGCTGGACCGGGTCAGGTCCGCAATCCGCACTTTACATTACAGCCGCCGCACCGAAGAAGCTTATACCTACTGGATCAAGCAGTTCATCCTCTTTCATAACAAGCGTCATCCTTCGGAATTGGGAGCGAAAGAGGTTGGCGATTATTTGACGTGGCTTGCCGAAAAACGCAATGTGGCGGCTTCGACCCAGGACCAGGCCCTTAACGCGATCCTGTTTCTCTACAGGAATGTCTTGCAGATCGACATGGGGATTCTTGAGAACGTGACACGTGCGAAAAAGCCAAAACGATTGCCCGTGGTCTTGACGCGCAGCGAGGTGAAAAGTGTGCTCGACAGCATGGAGGGGGTGCCGCGTCTGGTGGCGAGCCTTCTGTATGGTTCCGGTCTGCGATTGCTCGACGGCTTGCGGCTTCGGATTCAAGATGTTGATTTCGATGCGAGCGAGTTACTGATTCGGGATGGGAAAGGTGGTAAAGACCGTCGGACCATGCTGCCGCAGAGTCTGATGCCGGTTTTGCGCAATCACCTGGAACATGTCCGCCAGCAACATGTCAACGATCTGGCGCAAGGGTACGGTGCAACGCTGCTTCCCAACGCGCTGGTTCGAAAGTTTCCGAACGCCAACCGTGACTGGCGTTGGCAGTATGTGTTCCCCGCGGCAAGACGTTGGCATGACTCGGAGAGGGAAGAGTGGCGGCGACATCATCTGCACGAATCCGTGATCCAGAAGGCGGTTAAGCGGGCGGCGCACAAGGCCGGTATCTCCAAGAAGGTTGGTCCGCACACGTTTCGCCACTGCTTCGCCACTCACTTGCTGGAGGATGGTTATGATATCCGTACGGTGCAAGAGCTGCTTGGACACGCGAACGTGAAGACGACTATGATTTATACCCATGTGCTGAACAAGGGAGGGCAGGGTGTGCGTAGCCCATTGGATGGGGGTGGGTGAAAACAGATGATCCAGGGGATGGGTGGTCCCTCTCACCCCAGCCCTCTCTCGCCAGGGGAGAGGGAGATGCTCTTGTTGGGGCTTATTTTCTGAAAAAGAGTGTCGTGTGTCGGCGTGAAGACTTCTCTTTGAGAATAAGGGCAAAAGCGGGGGATTACCATTTGTATATATGACTATGATAGTATGGAATTACGTTTAGGCAGGGCGCCAACGTATTAAGGAGAGTCATTATGTACCGTAAAATTTCTATATTAACGTTCGGGCTGCTGCTGATTGCACAGCTGGCCGTTGCAGCGACCTACAAGGTTGATGCGCCACATTCCAAGGTAGAGTTTACAGTGAAGCACCTGGTGTTTTTTGACGTGAGCGGTGTCTTTACTGATTACGAGGCCGAGATCGAGGCGGATCCGGTTAACAAAACCATTCAATCAGCCAAGGCAGTTATCAAGATTGGTTCGGTCGATACCAACGAAAAGAAGCGGGATGATCATTTGCGCAGTCCCGATTTCTTTGATGCCGCCAACCACCCGGAGATGAGCTTTGTGAGCAAGCGGGTTGAGGGGGCGGGGGACGACATCACCCTGTATGGTGATTTAACCCTTCGCGGCACAACTAGGGAGGTCGCTCTGAAAGGCAGCTTCCGGGGAGCAATCAAGGGGCCCTGGGGGAATAACCGCGCCGGCTTCGCCGCCAGTACGGTAATCAACCGGTTTGATTATGGTTTGCAGTGGAACAAGACATTAGAGACCGGTGGGCTTGTGGTCGGTGATGAGGTGACGATAAGCCTGGTGATTGAGGCGGTGGAGGTTGGGCAGTAGGGCTAGGGAGTATTTAAGGAGCTCCCCTTGGGCATGTTGATGATTGGGGTTTTTCAGGTTTCTATCCGGGGTTGCGCCCCCGGACTACGCCTTACTTTCTTTGCTCGTGCAAAAGAAAGTAAGCTAAGAAACACGCCCGAGCTCCTTGCCCGCCTTTCAGGCGGGTTCCCTCCGCCGAAAAGATGAACGCCGGCAGGACAAAAACTCGGCTTCGCCTCAGACAGATTGTCCTGCTTTTTCGGCGTTAATCCATCCGGCGCAGGCTGCGTCGCTACGGGAGGGAAGTCACAATCAAAACCTGATTTATGGGTGGTCACCCTCACCCCCGCCCTCTCCCGTCAAGGGAGAGGGAGTTAACAAGAAACGCTGCGTAGCAAGTCCCCTCTCCCCTGGAGGGAGAGGGTCAGGGTGAGGGGGATCATGATGCTTTTGACTCCCCCCGGCAAGATCACCCTGTCGGGCGCCTTTTCTCTGCTTACTCGCTTTGGGCGAGCAAAGAGAGTAAGGCGTCGTCCGGGGACGCAACCCCGGTTAGAAACCAGGGAAAGTTCAGTTCTGAACAATGTTACCTGGGGCCGGAACTAAAACAAAAAAAGCGGACAGGGCATCAACCCTGTCCGCTTTAAAGTTTTCATCATCAAAAACCTAGCGCCGCAACACCTTGATAACCGCCGAGAAATCCTCTTCTCCGCGACCATCTTCAACGGCCTGCTCATAAACCTTGATCACTGCATTATTCACCGGCAGATCAAGTCCGTTTTCGTCGGCGAGCTCCTTGGCGGTTTGCAAACCTTCCAACACGTACTTGAGGGCCAGGTTGCGGGAGAAGTCTCCACGGGAGATACGACGGCCCTTGGAGTGCAGCAGCGGCGAGGCGACGCCGCCGGAGTCGAGCACTTCGAGGATGCGGTCGGCGGTGAAGCCGAGTTTCTCGCCGAAGACCAGCGCTTCGGCCAGACCTTCCACCAGTTGACCCTGAATCAGGTTGACCACGTACTTCATGCGGGTGGCGTTGCCGACTTCACCGACATGAATGATGTTGAGAGCGAAGAAGGAGAATAGCTCGCGGCAGCGGCTGATTAGTGTCTGGTCGCCGCCGGCGAGGACCGTCAGCAGGCCGTTGGCGGCGTGCTCCTTGGTGCCCCAGACCGGTGCCTCGACGAAGAGGATCCGCTTCTTGGTCGCTTCTTCTGCCAGCTCCAGAGTGGTCTCAAGAGAGTGGGTGCCCATGTCAACCAGAATGGTGCCGGGATCGATGCCGACAAACAGGCCATCTTCAGTGGACAGGGCGGCTTCCAGCTCCTCCTTCTCAGGGAGGATGAGGATCACCATGTCCTGGCCCTTGGCTGCTTCCAGGGCGCTGCTGGACCCTTTGGCGCCACGTTTAACCAGCTCGGCGACGGTGTCAGGGTTCTTATCATAAACCGTCAGGTTGTAATTGCCGCCCATCACGTTGATGGCCATATGCTTGCCGACGGTGCCAAGACCCACAAAGCCAACGTTTTTAATCATCGATATCCTCCTCAAAGATGTTCAAATAAAGTTAAACGTGGTTATGGTATACCCGATCTTCGTGAAAAACAACCAATTATGGAGCCTTGGGCCGAACAAAAAAGGGAGAATCTTATCCGCTGAAACGACTCAGGATCGGATCAAGCAGCAGAGTTGCAAGAATCAGCGCCAGGTACAGGTGCAGGATGATCCGCAGCGTGCGTGCGGTTCGGTTGGCAAACAGGGCGCGTTTGGTCAGCCAGCTGGCGATCAATGCCAGAGCGGTGGCCAGACCGTACAGCAGACCGCTGAGGATTGGGTGGTGCACCAGGTCGAGCAGGGGCAGCAGCGTGGTTGCGGCGGCGACGGCCAGAATCCACTGATGCGACGTAAGCAGTAGTTGCCGGTCGCTGAGGCCCTGCGGCAGAACCAGGAAGCCGGCGGCATTCAGTTCGGCTCGGTCGGGCAGGGCGAGCAGCCAGTAATGAGGGACCTGCCAAAGCAGCAAGAGCAGCGCCAGTGCCAGCGGCTGCGGTGCCGTGAGGTCGCCGCCGGCGGCCAGCCAGCCCATCAGCAGCGGCAGCACACCGCAGGGGGTGCCGGCCAGAACAGCAAAAGAGGTGATCCGCTTCAGTGGAGTGTAGACCGCCAGGTACCAGGCGAGTGCCGCCAGACCGAGCAGGGCGGTCGGCAGGTTGGTGCCGACCATGAGTACAGCCAGGCCACCGCTGGCAAGCAGCAGACCGATGGCGGTACCGACCCCGGCCGAGAGCAGGCCACAGGCGAGTGGGCGCTGGCAAGTGCGACGCATCAGGCCGTCTGCGAAGCGTTCCTGGACCTGGTTGAGTACCGAGCTGGCGGCGGCCAGCAGGAAGACACCCCAGGTCAGCGCCTGCAAGGTGAAGGCTGAGACCGGCCGTCGCGTGGCCAGACAGGCAGCGAGAGCGGTCAACGCTACCATCACGGCCAGCGGCAGGCGGAGTAGTTGCGCCAAGGCAAGCAGGTTCATGGTCGAAAGGCTTCGGGTCGACATGGTTTATTCAAGGTTCTCCATCCAGGCAATCAGTGCTTTGATGTCATCAGCCGTCAGATGCGCGTAAGGCGGCATGGCTGGCGGATAACCCTGGGCGATTTCGGCGGACGGTTCGCGTAACGCACGCGCCAGGTAGTCAACGCCTGCCGTTACAGTCACGTCCTGACCGTCGCGTGTCACGCTGCGGTCGCTGCCGGCCAGCCCCAACAGGCTCGGTCCGACCCGGCGGCTGCCGTCGAGGCTGTGGCAGCCAAGACAGCCGCTCTGGTTGGCGAGCGCTTCACCGGCAGCAATCAGGTCGGCGGACGGTGGTGCGGCTGGCTCAGGCTTCGCGTCGATCGGTTCAGCTGCTTGGGGTGGGTCTACCACGACTGCTTCCGCCACTGATTTTGCTTCAATGGCCGGCTCGTCAGTAGTGGGTTCGACCACTGCGGCGATCTCTTTTTCTGCGACCTGCTCAGCCGGCGCGCTCTCCGGTGAGGAGGCGACAGGTTCGGGGACAATGGCTGCTGCCGGAGTCGGAGTTTTGTCGGGTGGTGTCGCCGCCGGTTCTTGTGTCTGAGCAGGAGCTGTTTCAGTTAAGCTCTCCAGGTGGTCAAGCAGCTCTTCCAACTCGTCTTCCGGAATGCGCCCGGCGTAAGGTGGCATGGCTGGCGGATAGCCGTCGACGATGTCAGCACCTGGTTCGAGGATGGCGGCTTTCAGGTAGGCACGGTCCGTCTGGAGCGTGCGTTGTGCGCCCGCGGTGACCACGATCACCTCGCGGCCGCCGAGCCCCTGGAAGCTCGGGCCGACGGCGCGGCTGCCGTCCAGCGAGTGGCAGCCGAGGCAGCCATGCTTCTGCAGCAGGGCGAGTCCTGCTGACGCCGCGTCCGGGCTGGCGGTCAGCCAGGCATCGAACTCTTCGCGGGAGAGGGCTTCGACGGTGGTCGTCATATCGGCGTGGCCGACGCCGCAGTACTCGGCGCAGAACAGGTCGTAGCTGCCCGGTTTCTCGGCGACGAACCAGGCGTAGGTGTCCATGCCCGGCACGCAGTCGCGTTTCACCCGGAAGGCGGGCACGTAAAAGCTGTGCAGCACATCCTCGGCGATCAGCTTGACCCGCACCGGCTGGCCGACCGGAACAAAAAGTTTGTCGGCGGTCTTGCCATTTTCATAACTGAACAGCCAGGACCACATCCGAGCCGTACCGGTGACCGGCATGGCATTATCAGGAATGCGTCGCAGCGAGAGATACCCCTCCCAGCCGTACCAGAACATCACCATCACCAGAATCGACGGGATCACCGTCCAGGTGATTTCCAGCCAGAGGTTGTGATCCTTCTGACTGATCGGCTGCGGTTGGCGCTTGCGGTTGTAACGCCAGATCAGCGCGATCATCGCGATGATAATGCCGACCAGGGCGAGGCCGCCAATACCGAAGATCACGTAAAAGGCGGTATCGACCGTTTGCGTCGTGGAGACCAGGGGTTGAGGGTTCACAAGCGCTCCTAACGGTACAACACGTCAAAAAAGGTTAAGCCGATAAAAATGGCGAGAATGGCCAGCGCGGCCAGCAACGCCAGCTTGAACAGCCATTGCTCGTACTTCATGTGCATGAAGATCGCCACCACCAGGCTCGACTTGAGCGTGGCGATGCCGAGGGCGATCCAGATATTGAGCGCGCCAAAGTCGAACTGCGCCGCGGCGACGGTGATCACGGTCAGTACCAGCAGGGCGACCCAGATCAGCAGGAAGGTCTTGTAGGGGACCAGATGTGCGTGTTCTTCAGTCATAATGACCTCATTGCCTCTAGTTCCCCTCTCCCTTGACGGGAGAGGGTCAGGGTGAGGGTGACCAATTCATTCAATCGACCCCATCACCTCAATCCTCTCCTTTAGGCCCTGCGGGTCCGCCAGGGGAGAGGAAGCCATAATGTATTGATCGTAGCCTTCAGTGCTCTACACAGTTAATGCAGGATCAGGTAGTAGAGCGGGAAGATGAAAATCCAGATCAGGTCGACCAGGTGCCAGTAGAGGCCCGCATTCTCGAGTAGCACCCAGTCTTCGCCGGTAACCTTGCCGCGAGCGATCATAAGCATGGTCCAGAGGATCAGCAGGGCGCCAATGACCACGTGCAGGCCGTGCAGGCCGGTGGTCACATAGTAGATGTTAAAAAAAACCATTTCGCCCGGCGCCAGCTCCTTGAGATGCTCCGAGCCGGGGTAGATGCCGTGGTTAATCTTGGCGCTCCACTCGAAGTACTTGTTGATCATGAAGATGGCGGCGCTGACGATGGTGCCGGCCAGCAGACACTGGGTCAGCCCCTTGGCGCCACGGCGCAGGGCGGTGATCGACATGGCGACGAACAGGCTGCTGGTAAGCAGCACCAGGGTGTTGCCGGCGCCGAAGCGTACGTCCAGCTCCGTCCCGGCGCTGACGAACTCCTGCGGGTAGCGCGCCAGGTAGACGGCATAGAGGATGAACAGGCCACCGAACAGGATCAGCTCGGTGAACAGGAACAACCACATGCCGAACTTGGCGCCAGTGTAGTCTTTGTGGACGTGGCCGCTCACAAGATCCCCGCTTTCTTGTAATCGTAGGGGCCGTGGGTGACCACCGGATCGTCGTCAAAATTCTCGGTTGGCGGCGGTGAGGGCACTTGCCATTCGAGGGTGGCGCCGCCCCAGGGGTTGCTGCCGAACGGTTCCCCTTTGAAGATGCCGCGGAACAGGTTGACGAACATCAGCAGCAGACCGAAGGCGAGGATCCAGGAGCCGACCGTGGCCAACTGGTTGATGCCGGTGAACTCGGGGATATAGTCATAATAGCGGCGTGGCATGCCTTGCATGCCAACCACCTTCATTGAGATGTAAAGTACGCAGAAGCCGATGAGAATCACGCCCCAGGCGACGGTGGCGACGACTTTGTCGTACATCCGGCCATAGATCTTCGGCAGCCAGTAGTGCATGGCGGCAAAGAAGGCCATGCCGGTGCCGCCGAACATCACGAAGTGGAAGTGACCGACGACGAAGTATGTGTCGTGGACATGCACGTCGGTGGCTGCCGCGCCGAGGACCAGACCGGTCAGCCCGCCGATGGTGAACAGCAGGATGAACGACAGCGCGTAGAGCAGCGGCGGGTCGAGCAGAATCGAGCCCTGGTAGAGGGTTGCCAGCCAGTTGAACACCTTGATCGCCGAGGGAATCGCGACGATAAAGGTCAAAAAGGAGAAGACCAGTACGGCCATGTCACTCATGCCGCTGGTGTACATGTGGTGCGCCCAGACCAGTGAGCCGGCGAAGGCAATTGCCAGGCTGGAGACCACGATCGCCTTGTAGCCGAAGGCGGGTTTGCGGGCGAACACTGGGATGATGTCGGAGACCACGCCCATGCCGGGCAGGATCATGATATAGACCGCCGGGTGGGAGTAGATCCAGAAGAGGTGCTGGAACATGATCGGGTCGCCGCCCTGAGTCGGGTCGAACAGACCGGTGCCGACGATGCGCTCAACGAACAGTAACGCGACGGTAATGCCGATCACCGGCGTGGCCAGAATCTGGATCCAGGCGGTAGCGTAGAGCGACCAGGTGAACAGCGGGATGCGCATCCAGGTCATGCCCTCGGCGCGCAGGCGGTGAATTGTGGTCACAAAGTTCAGGCCGGTCAGGATCGACGAGAAACCGAGGATAAACACGGCAACGGCCGCCAGCGAGACGTTGGTGCTGGTCTGTGCAGAAAAGGGCACGTAGAAGGTCCAGCCGGTGTCGGGTGGGCCGCCACCGGTAAACAGCGAGGTGAGCGCCAGGGCTGCGCCGATCACGTACAGCCACCAGGACATCAGATTTAATTTGGGAAAAGCGACGTCGCGCGCGCCGAGCTGGATCGGCATAATCAGGTTGCCGAAGGCCGCCGGGATGCCGGGGATAATAAACAGGAAGATCATGATCACCCCGTGCAGGGTGAAGGCGGCGTTGTAGGTCTGTGCCGTCATGATGGTCTCGCCGGGAGCGAACAGCTCCAGCCGGATCAGCAGGCCGAGCAGCACACCGACGCTGAAGAAGACGACGATGCACCAGAAGTAGAGCAGACCGATGCGCTTGTGGTCAGTGGAGAAGATCCAGCCCAGAATGCCCGGATAGTTGGCTTCGCCGAAGAAGCCGCGGTCAACCGCTGTCGGTGTCGTTTCACTCATGCTTGGCCGTCTTGCCCTTCTTTTTGCCGGTCAGAACCAGGAATGCGAGGAATGCGCCCAAGGTCAACAGGATCACGGTCGCCGAGATGCGCAACAGGTTGAGCACGTAGGTCTTTTGCTCCGGGTCGAAGCTGAAGCAATACTGAATCACCTTGCGGATGGTGGTGCCGACCCGGCCGGCCTGTGCTTCGTAGAGGGCGAGGGTCAGGTCCTTCGGGACGATGTGGGTGCCGTGCAGGTAACGGACGATCTTCCCTTCCGGCGAGACGATTACCAGCACCACCGGATGCAGGAAGTCGGCGCCGACTTTTTGAAAACGGAAGCCGACCGATCCGGTCAGCGCCTTGATCTGGTCGATGTCGCCGGTGAGGAAACGCCAGCCCTGCTCATCGATTACGTTGTTCATCGCCGCCATGTAAGTGCTGCGGCTGCGTGTCGCCAGTTCAGGTGTTTCGGTTTCATCGAAGCTGATCGAGACGACCTGGAAATCCTCGCCAGGCTTCAGCTTGAGCTGCGGCAGGACCCGTGCCAGGTCACCCTGCAGAAAGTGACAGACATTCGGACAGCGGTAGTAGATTGGTGCGATCACGGTCGGTTTGGTGACCAGGCTCGACAGGGCGATCGGTTGGCCGGTTTCATCGCGGAAGGTCAGCTGTAGGGGTAGGCTGTCGCCAAGCTTCTCGTCGAGGCCGACCGCTGCCGGATCGACTTCGTCAACGACCGGGTGGACATGCTCCGCCGGAGCAGCATCCTCCTGCGGCATGGTATGCCCCTCGTGAGCCATGTCGTGACCCTTGTGCTGCACATCCGCTTGGGCTGCTGGCTCTGCCTGCTCCATGTCGTGGTCGCCATGTTGCATGTCGGCGTGACCGGCATGCTCCTGCATGGGCGATACCGCTTCCGTAGTGGCTGCCGGTGCTATGTCGGTATGATTGTCATGCTTGTGCCGCGGGACTTCGCTCCAGGCCGGCTGCGCCAGCAGCCAGAGCAGGCAGAGACCGGCCGGAAGAATCCGACGGGTCAGGGCGGTGGGCCAACATCCGGAGAAGATCAGCATAGAGTCATCTCAATGGGCGGAAGATTAAATCTTGACCTGTTCACTCATGATAGCAATTTTTCGGAATTTTGCAATGAGTCTGTACCCTTGAAGCGATTGCACGGGGCTCCCTCTTCTGCTAGCATGAGGCTCCCGAGGAGGAGACTATGAGTGACTTGAATGACCGCCTGACCGACCTGGAGGTACGTTATTCCCACCAGGCCCATTTGGTCGATGAACTGAATGACGAGCTGACCAAAGCGACAGCACGGATTGATAAGCTGGTCAAAGAGATCGGTATGCTGCGCGAGATGATGGGTTCTCTGGCGCCGCAGATGGAGGTTTCGCCGGATGAATAGTTCCGGGCCGGCCTGGTGGTGGTCGCTCGTTCAGGCGGTCCTGTTGCTGATCTGCAGCAGCTTGGCTGGTCTGGCGGTCAATCACCAGCTGGTGTTCGATGCCTTTGCCGGTCGACTGACAACGTCCGTTGAAGCCGCGACCCCGGTAGCCGACCTGACCACATTTCCGGTGCCGGCACTGCTGGCAGATATCGACTCTTTGCTCGAGCAGGGGGGGCTGCTGGTTGATGCCCGTCCGCAGGATATCTATGCTTTGGAGCATATCACCGGTGCGGTCTCTTTGCCGATGCTCGGACTGGATGAAACCTTTCCACGGTTTCGCGAACAGACCCCCCTGGACCGGAAGATCATCACCTACTGTAGTGGCTACGGCTGCCAGGACTCCTTCGATCTGGCGATGCACCTGATCCTTGAAGGGTATCAGAACGTCTATATCTACGAAGGTGGCTTCCCGGAATGGCAGGCGGCAGGTCGTCCTGTGGCAGGAGAGGGCCTATGAAGCTCTCCAGAAACAGCTTCTTCCTGACGGGACGTCTCGTCCTGGGGGTTGTCTTTCTTTATGCCGGTCTCATCAAGGCGGCTGATGTGGCCGGTTTTGCCGGCCAGGTGGCGGCATATCAGCTGCTGCCTTACGCGTTCAACTACCTGGTGGCGGCGACGCTGCCCTATGTTGAAATCGCCTGTGGAGTGTTGCTGCTGTTCAAGCGCCACGTGCGACCGGCGCTACTGCTTCTGGCCGGGATGAACCTGGTGTTCATCGGTGCGCTGCTGTCGGTGGCCTGGCGCGGTCTGGAGATCGACTGCGGCTGTTTCGACCCCACGGGGAGCTCTGGCACCAGTGCCGGCGCCGCTCTGCTGCGCGATCTGGTCCTGATGGGGCTGATTGTGATGACCTGGCGGTTTAAATCAGCGCGGAGTGCTGAGCGATAAGTGTTGTGATGGGCCTGTCCCCGGCTTAAGATATCTTTCTTCCCCTTGATCTGTATGAGCGTGTCCTCTTGAATTCCTGGCAACAACAACTGGCGGCGAGCCTGACCAGACCGGAGCAGCTGGCGGAACGGTTCGATATCGATCCGGTGCCGCTACGCGCTGTCGCGGAACGCTACCCGATGCAGATCACGCCGCTGACCTTGAGCCTGATCGAGCAGCCGGGCGATCCGATCTGGCGACAAGCCGTTCCCGATCCGGCCGAGTTGCTGCCGGACCAGCTGTACGAGGATCCGCTCAACGAAGCCGCATTTGCGCCGGTGCCGGCGGTGGTCCACCGCTACCCGGACCGGGCGCTGCTGCTGGTATCCGGAACCTGCGCCGGCTACTGCCGCTTCTGTACGCGCAAAAGCCGGGTGGGTCGGCCCGCACTCTGTCTCTCCGAACAGCAGGTCGACGAAGGGATCGCTTACATTGCGGCACAGCCGGAGATCCGGGATGTGATTCTAACCGGCGGGGACCCCTTGCTGCTTGAAGATGACCGCCTGGCCGAGCGACTCGAGCGGCTCAGGCGCATCCGTCACCTGGAAATCCTGCGGATCGGTACCCGCGTGCCGGTGACTTTGCCGGAGCGGGTCACGCCGCAGCTCTGTACGCTGCTGGCACGCTGTCACCCGCTCTATATCAATACCCACTTCAACCATCCGCGGGAGTTGACACCGGCGGCCAGGGCCGCCTGCGCCCGGCTGGCCGATGCCGGCATCCCGCTCGGCAATCAGACGGTGCTGTTGCGTGGCGTGAACGATGACCCGGAGGTGATGGCCTGTCTGTGCCGCGGTCTGCTGGCCATGCGGGTCCGCCCCTACTATCTGCATCAGATGGACCTGGCGCGTGGTACGACCCATTTCCGGGTACCGGTGGAGCGTGGCCTGGAGATTATCGAATCGTTGCGCGGCCGGGTGTCCGGTTTGGGGATTCCTGCCTACATGGTTGATCCGCCTGGAGGCGAGGGGAAGGTGATGCTGACGCGTGATTGCCTTGCGGCCGGAGAGGGGACCATTCAGGTCCGGAGTGCGCAGGGAGACGTCATTCTTCTGCCTGGTTGTTGATGGTTGCGTGAAGAGACGAAGCCCGTCAGCGCCTTAACCTGGCATTGTGCTGTTTCAGCTTGCGCGCCAGTTCGTCCGCTTCCCTTTGGCTCATCAGACCCTCATTGACAAAATAATGTCCGAGCCGTCGCTGGCGCGACCTTTGATGGGTAAGCAGGGACTCGACCTGGTGGGGGCGCAGATGTTTCAGCTCCACCGCTTTTTTCCCAAAGCGCTGGGAAGGCCCGCGTTGCTTCAGAATGGTGTTGACCTGTTGTTCGTTCAGCCAGCCCCAATGTCGGGCAATGGTCCCAATGGAGGGGCGTTGCTTGCGCTGCCAGATCAGTCCCCGGATAAGGTCATGGTAGGCGATTTTCCCCGAATAATAGACGAACATGCCGTATTCAAGCGGAATATTTGGGATGAGTGACTGACTCCGCGTGGAGGGCTGTGTGGCTTGTCTGTGCTGAGGGTGGGGACTCCGATAGGGTTGCGCTGTCCGTGGCCTGGCTGTCGGTGCCTTGGGGAAGCGGATTTTCTGACGGTTGTCGAGAAAGTCCTTGAGCAGCGTGTAGGCCTGGTGAATATCCCGGAAGCGTTCGGTCTGTTGCTCGCGTACCTGCGGGGGGGCGTTTGTGAAGCGGTCAGGGTGGTGAGCTTTGACCTGGGAGCGATAAGCGATCTTTGCCCCGTCAGGCTGCAGGTAGGCCAGAAAATTTTGTGAGAGCACGATATCCTGACCGAACAGGGTTCGGCAGGCCTGGAGCAGAAGGTTATTGTGTGAATGCTGCATGGGTCGTGTCACCGGTGTCATGGTCTCATTTTTACGACATTGTAATCTGTCCCTTGCCACAAGACAAGTGAGGATTGCCGTCTAGAGCTGCTCTGGTGCGAAGGCGACGACCTCGGCGATCTCGGCCTGATCTGTGAGTAACATGATCAGACGATCGATGCCAAAAGCGATTCCTGCAGCCTCCGGCATGCGGCCAAGCTCATTCAGGAAGGCTTCCGGCAGCGGGGCCGGGGGCTTGCCAGCGTCGCGCCTCTGCTTTTCTTCCCGCTGGAAACGGTCCCGTTGTTCCGCAGGGTCATTCAACTCTGAAAAGGCATTCGCCAGTTCAAAGCCGCCGATATAGAGTTCGAAGCGCTCGGCAATGGTCGGTTCTCCCGGTTTTGTCCGGGCGAGAGCGGCCATTTCGGCAGGATATTCGATCAGAAAGGTCGGTTTGCCTTGGCCGAGCTGCGGTTCGACCTGGTTGACCAGGATCTCTTCAAAACGGTTCTCTTGCAAAGCCTCTTGCAGGGAGATCCCGGCATGTTGGACAAAGGCGTCATGCAGAGTCAGTCGTTCCCAGGGGGGCGTGAGATCAAAGGTGTGTCCCTGCCAGGAGATACGCTGCTCCGGGACGAGGTGGGTCAGCAGTCTTTCGCAGTCGTGCATCAGTACGTGATAATCGATCTCTGCACGGTACCATTCCAGAAGACTGAATTCGGGGAGATGCCGGGAGCCCCTCTCGGCAGCCCGCCAGACCCGACAAACCTGGAACAGTCTGGCGTAGCCTGCTGCGAGCAGCCGCTTCATCGCCAGTTCCGGTGAGGTGTGCAGAAACCAGCCGTCGCTGGCAACGGCGTCAATGTGCTGTTCGGGGGCGTTGGCCGGGATGCGGTGGGGCGTTTCGACTTCGAGAAAGTCATCCGCAATGAAAAAAGCCCGGATATCCTGGATGATCCGGGCTCTTTTGAAAAGAGTCTGCTGTTTGTGGGCCAGAGCCCAGTTTACATCACGTGTCACTCGTCACTCGTTACGTGTCACAAAGGTTATTCCTTAACCCGGGTGACGTAATCCCCGGTGCGGGTGTCGATCTGGATCAGAGTGCCAGGCTCGACAAAGGACGGGACCTGCAGGGTGTAGCCGGTTTCGACGGTGGCCGGTTTATTGTTGCCGGCGGCGGTGTCGCCCTTGACCCAGGGGTCGGATTGGGTGACTCGCAGGTTGACGAAGTTCGGCAGAGTGACGCCGATACCGCGTTCACCGAACAGCAGGATTTTGACTTCCATGTTATCCACCAGGAAGTAGCGGTCATCAGCGAGGGTGTCCGCGTCCAGGACCACCTGCTCATAAGTCTTGTTGTCCATAAAGACGTAGCCGGTCTCGTCCTGGTAAAGGTACTGCATGTCGCGCTCTTCGAGACTGGCCGGATCGAAACTCTCGCCGGAACGGTAGGTCCGGTCAAACAAAGCGCCGGTGATCATGTTGCGCAGTTTGCATTTATAAAGAGCCTGGCCCTTGCCCGGCTTGGTGAAATCAAATTGGGCGATGACATGCGGCTCGCCGTCGATCATCAGTTTCAGACCTTTTTTTAGGTCAGAACAGCTGTAAGACATGATGCGACTCCTTGTTGTCAGCAGTTCGCCGGTCCTCCGGCAGTGCCTTTATACACAAAAGGCCTGGGGATGTCATCGAAAATCTCCCGATGAAACAGGCCCCTTCGGCCCGGAGAGTTTTTTAAATGGGAGATGAAGCGCTTGAATTTTGTTCCCGCTCTCCTGTATTCTGTCACACCCTTTTCACACTGGAGAATAGAGATGACATCAAACGATTTGAAACGCGGCCAGATCATTCAGCTTGACCAGGCACCCTGCGTGGTTCTCGATATCAGCAGCCAGAGCCCTTCGGCGCGCGGTGGCAGTACGCTGATCAAGACCAAGTACCGCAACCTGCTGACCAGCCAGGTTCTTGAAAAGACCTTCAAAGCAGGAGAGCGGGTCGATGAGGCCGACTTTGAAAAGCGCAAAGGGCAGTTCCTGTATGCCGATGGCGACCAGGGCGTATTCATGGAACTGGAGAGTTACGAGCAGTTCGAGATCGGTGACGAGCTGTTCGGCGCGGTAAAGGGTTACCTGCTGGATGGGACGGAAGTCGTTCTGGGGCTTTACCAGGGGCAGGCGATCAGTATCGAGCCGCCGATGACCGTTGAACTGGAAGTGATCGAAACCGACCCGGTGATCAAAAACGCGACAGCCCAGGCTCAGGCTAAGGATGCTGTGCTCGAAACCGGCCTCAAGATTCAGGTCCCTGCATATCTGGCGACCGGAGAAAAGGTTAAAGTCGATACCCGCGAAGGCCGGTTCGTCTCTCGCGCCTGATCTCACTCTCTGGTGGTGCATGCCGCAGCCTGACTGAACGATGGCTGTGGCACACCTCCACCTGTCCTGCCCTGTTTCTCCCCTTCTTTCCGAACCGTGTGCTCGAACCCCTGTGACGTTGTCATTTTTTTTGCACTTTTGCAAAAGGGCCATTTCTCTCCTCGCATCTTTGCAAAACCTCGTTTGACGTGAGCTGATCTTCTGGTGAAATACAGGTATGTTGCCGGTTTTGCATGTGTTTTTTGCCTGCCCCCACAATTTTTAATGTCCGAAACCATTCAGGTCAGGGTTTTTTGTTGATTTGCATTTTTGCAAATAGGGGGTGTTGTCTCCGTCTTGTTATATTTCTGAATGTGTTAGGTAAGATATTGAAATTAAAGGAAAACATTTTTTTTTGAAAGAATGGCAAGCTTGGTACGAGGGTTGTAATTAACAGTGAGCAAAACGATGGTTGTTTTTCTGTCGATTACCTGGAGGCCAGAGCCATGAGTCAAAAAACGTCTGACCGTAAAAGCCGCTCAGATAAACCGTTGATCGGAGAGATCAAGGCGAATTGGCCCCTCAGGCTCCAGGTTCAACAAATGATGCAGCGTGGTTTAGAACATCCCTTAACGATAGCCAAGGAGGCAAGCATGAGTGACGCAAAACAATCTTATCGTAGCGGCTGGATCGTCGCATTGGCCGGAACAGGTATCAACCTCGCTCTGGGCATTCTGTACACTTGGAGTATCTTTAAAGGCGCCATCACCGATTCCATCGCAGCGGGTGGGCTTGGTGCTTTCAATTGGGACAAAGCGTCCATCAATGATCCTTACGCAACGGCATGCTTGGTTTTCGCGGTTGCCATGATCCTTGCCGGCAAGGTTCAGGATAAATTCGGCCCTCGGATCACCGCAATCATCGGCGGTCTGCTGACCGGCGCCGGTTTTGTCGTGATTTCCCAGACGACCAGCTACTGGGGCTGGATTGTCGGTTTCGGCGTCATGGCCGGTATGGGTATCGGCTTTGGTTATTCGGCGGCAACCCCGCCGGCACTGAAGTGGTTCCCGCCGAAGAAAACCGGTCTGATTGCTGGTATCGTGGTCGCCGGTTTCGGACTGGCTTCGGTTTACATCGCACCGCTGGCTCAGTACCTGCTGGCCAACTTTGGCCTGCAGCAGTCGATGCTTTACTTCGGTATCGGTTTCACCGCCATCGTCAGCTTCTTTGCCCTGTTCCTGAAGAATCCGCCGGAAGGCTATATTGCTGATCCTTCCGCGAACACAGCTGCTGCCAAGGCCGCAGTGGTTGAAGATAAGAAGCCTTCTGAAATCTTGAAAACCGCCAAGTTTTACGTCCTCTGGACCTGCTACTTCATCGGCGCCGGTGCCGGCCTGATGGTTATCGGCAGCGCCAAGGGCCTGGCCAAGGCCAGCATGGGCGAGATGGCCTTCCTGGTCGTGGCAATCATGGCAGTCGGCAACGCCGGTGGCCGGATCACTGCTGGCGTGGTGTCCGACAAAATCGGTCGCGCTAACACCCTGGTCATTATGCTGGTTTTCCAGGCCGTCCTGATGTTCCTGGCCATCCCGGTCATCGATGGTGTCTACACCAGCGCCTTCGCGATGCCTCTGCTGGTCACCTTCATGGTCTTCAACTACGGCACCAACCTGGCCCTGTTCCCCTCCTTCACCAAGGACCTTTGGGGCGCCAAGAACTTCGGCATGAACTACGGCATTCTCTTCTCCGCCTGGGGCGTTGGAGCTTTCGCCCTGGTGCGTGTCTCCGAGATGCTGCGGGTCAAAACGGGTGGGTTCACCATGTCCTTCGCCGCTGCCGGCGTGCTGCTGATGGTTGGCGCGATGCTGGCCGGTTCGTTGCGGACCCGCAAGTCTGAGGCTCCGGCTGTTGCCCCGGCATTCGAGGAAGAAGAACTCGAACTGCAAAAGGCCGTTGATTAAGAACGAAAGTTATACAGTTACACCTCTTGTAATGCCCCGCCTTTCGGCGGGGCTTTTTTTGTTTGTCTGCCGTTTTCAGCATATTTCTCTTCTTGCGCATTCAACTTTCTGACCTGGTTGTCGTTAAAGGTATCAGTTGGTCTCTCTCACCCCAGCCCTCTCCCGCCAGGGGAGAGGGGAGAGGGGGGATAGGGGATAGGGGATAGGCAAGGCTTCGTCATTGTTGCCTCTATTGACGGGAGAGGGGTTAACTCTTTCGCGATTAATGCTCCTACCCGAAAGAAGGGAGCAAGGGAATCTATCTTATGAATTGACTATTTATTTAGTAAAATGGAGTGGCAATGACTTCCTCTCCCCTGGCGGGAGAGGGTTGGGGTGAGGGTTGGGGTGAGGGGGATGCCCTACTCGACTTAACTCTCAAGGCTCAGGGGGCAAAACAGTGCGTGCTGAAATGCGATTGCTCTACATAATTTGAAATAAAAAAAACCCCATGATCCAGGAGAGGGGATCATGGGGCAAGGTCTCAGGAGGTATATCGTTTGAAGAAAGCTTTTGGTCTGTTTACTCCTTTTCGCCTGCCAAACGAAAAGGTTGATCTATATATAACTAAATCGGTTATATATGTCAATAAAAAAATCAGCCATGGAAAAAAAGATTTTCTTTCAATGACTGACAGCGTGAAAAAGAGTCTTCGATGTTACGTTTGGCAGAAACTGCGATACGATGAAACAGGCAGTAGGTCCGTCTGGCGACTATTGCCGGAGACTTAATGAATCACCGCGTCCGAGTTGTCCATACGCAGACTGAATAGTTAGGCCGTGAGGCTCAGGCGTTCTTCTGTGGTACGTACTGAGGTGTGTGGATCGTTTCCAGGACCTCATTGTTCAGGTGAAGCAGGGATCCGCAGTCGCTGCATTCGACCAGGTTGCCGCTGAACCCGTCAGCGTGCATGTCGATTTCGAGATGGTCTTTCTGGTTGCAATACGGGCAATTCATAGTTTCCTCCAAGGTGGTTAATTTATAACCACTATAGACCCATAAATAACCAAGTAAAGACATTTTTACTATTTTTAGTAAAACGCTATTGTATTGCTTTTCGAAGGTGAAATGGCAGGGCTCAACTGGGAGCAACCGTGCCATAAAAAACGGCCGTTTAAAGCTAAACGGCCGACTTGAAAGCTGTTTTGTTCGGGGGTAAACTAAGGTGAAATCGGAACGCTCATTTCCGGAGCGAAATCGGTGTACAGGATGAAATTTCCCAGTTCCGGGAAACTCATGCCCGCCGGCTTCGCCAGAAAAACAGCGACGACACTGACGATCGTTGCCGCAGCGACCCAGTTCAGAACCAGGGTACGCAGCTCCCAATCAGGCTCAGGCTTCAGCTCTTCTTCCTCTTCTTTTTCGCGGCCGGGAAGCTTGGCGGCGATCTGGCGCATGAAACGCCCAGAACAAAGGAAGATTACAGCAGAAACCGCAAACTGGGGGAGAACCTCGATAGAGACCTGACCGGTGGCGAGCAGGCCGGCATAAAAGGCCAGTACGCCAAGTCCAAGCAGGGTCATTTGTAAGCTGAGCTTCGTGTTCATCTGTCACATTTCCCAGTTCAAGACACGCCTATTACTCTAGAATCTAGCGAGAAACGGCTCCGCTGTCAAGAGGGGGCAGTTTAAACTACCGTGTTTTCCCCGTATCGGAAAGCTCCGGCATAACATCTTTGAGGGATTCACGATACAAATGCTGCAGGCCGAGCAGCAGGCCAGGCAGGCCGCTGGTGATGCCGACCAGGGCAGCAATTTGCATCAAAGCCGGGTTGCTGATTGCGTGGGCAACTGCCAACAGCAGCAAAAAGGCCATGAACAGGGAGAAGACGATTCGGCAGACGCGGCTCAGGTCGCCTATGCCCTGTGAGATGATCAGACTGAATAAGCCCCAGACAGCCAGGTAGCCAACCATCGGCAAGGTTCCTGGTACAAAACCGTATCCGGCCTGAGGCAGGATGTTGAATGCCAGCATTGAGATCCAGAAGAGACCAATGCCGCTCAGTGCGATGCCCTGCAATGGATTCTTTTTAAGGGCAGACAGACCGGCAATCACTTGGCATAAGGCGGCGACAAAGACAATCGCGCAGAGAAAGCGGAGATTGATATTCAGTGCCGGAATTTGGCCCAGTGCGAATACGGTTGCTGCGACACCATAACTGAACAACCCGAGAACGGGTGGTGCCGGGGTTGTGCTGGCTGCAATCGGCAGCTGGCTGCCAGGAAGTTCATCCTGGCGATTGCGGGCATCCAGTTCGCGATACTTGTTGCACGCGCTGTAATCCGACGAGCAGTAGCGGATAATCATATTGGCATCATGCGAAGAGATGTAACCGCAGCCGACATCACAAGCATCTTCATCACGACCGTAGTGGGGACATACAACTGATTTATGCATTATCGCCTCCCGCCTGGAAGAAAAATTGGGCCCGGCCAGGCTGGCTTATGTCGCCAGGCCGGGCCCTGCATCGGAGTCACACGCTCTTAAGAAACAGCAAGCTTCATACCAAAATAAATATTTTTGAAAGAAGTGGCGGAAGTGTTAAATATCAAGAACTTACGGGAATTTGGAGAATCGTGTGATTTTACGGAGATTTTCCAATAATTCGCAGAAATGCAAAGAATGCTGACGGGATTGACGTTGCAGGCAGCTCGTACCAGCAAGCCCATCAGTGCAGTTGATTATCCTTATGTAAATACAAAGGGTTACGCAGGCAATTATAGTTTTTGCCAATTTGCAATCGCTCAATCAGGCATTTTTGCATTTTTGCAAACAGGTGTTGAGAGCCCTTGATTGAGTCAAGGGAGCTACTTCTTTTTGATCCCGTATTTCTTGAGCTTGCGGTAAATTGTGGCCATATTCATCCCCGCTTCAGCCGAGGCTTCCTCTACGTTGCCATTGTGTTTGCTGAGCAAGTGCGTCAGGTAATCGGTCTCAAAGCCCGCCAGCGCCGAGGAGTAGTCAACCTGGTCGGGGCTGCTGCCGACATGGTCGGTTTCGATAAGCTGAGCCAGTTCCGGCAGGCCGATATAATTGCCGCTTGAGATCGTCATGGCAGCTTCAATCACATTCAGCAGTTGGCGAATGTTGCCGGGCCAGCTGTATTTTCTGGAGGCCTCCAGAGCTTCCGGCGTCATCCCCTTGAAGTTGGTTCCGAACTTGTCGTTTTGCAGGCGAATGAAATGATTGATCAACAAAGGGATGTCTTCCTGCCGTTCGCGCAGGGGAGGGAGATGCAGGTTAATCACGTTGAAGCGGTAGAACAAGTCCTCCCGGAACGTTCCTTTCTCAACTTCGGCCATCAGGTCGGAGTTGGTCGCAGAGATGAGGCGGACGTCGACTTTGGTCGAGGTGGTTTCACCCAGGCGGCGAAATTCCCGTTCCTGTAAAAAGCGCAGCAAGGTTTTTTGCATGTTCATTGGCAGGTTGCCGACTTCATCGAGGAACAGGGTGCCGCCATTCGCTGTTTCCAGTAGCCCCTTGCGATTTTCCGTTGCGCCGGTGAATGCCCCTTTGCGATAGCCGAACAGCTCACTCTCCAGGATGTTCTCAGGCATGCCGCCGCAATTGAGTGCAACAAATTTGTGATGCTTGCGGGGCGAGTTGTGGTGAATGGCCTGGGCGATCAGCTCTTTGCCAGTTCCGGATTCACCTGTGATCAGGGCGGAGGTGTCGCGAACGGCAACCTTGGCGACCCGTTCGAGCAAGCGTTTGATCACAGCCGAGGTGCCGATGATACTGTCGAACTGAAATTTGCCGGAGAGCTCTTCCTTCAGCTCACGATTCTCTTCGGTCAACTCGTGATGCGTCAAGGCGTTTTTAACCCGGAACAGCAGCTCTTCCGGCTCAAAGGGCTTGGTCAACATGTCGTAGGCGCCTTGGCGGAGGGCCTGGATCGACATTTCGACTGTCGCGTATGCCGTGATCATGATGACCGGGACTTCCGGGTCACGGTTGCGGATATGCTTGAGAACCTCGAGGCCATCCATTTCCGGCATTTTTATGTCGGTGATGACCAAATCGTAATCGTCGGCGGAAAATTCCGCCACGGCCTGAACGGGGTTGGTGTGCGCCTTGACTTGGTAACCTTGGTCTTTGAGTACGGCTTCCATCATGCGACACAGCCCGACCTCGTTATCAATTAACAGGATACGGCTGTCGTTCATCAGATTTCCTCCCTGACTAGAGGTAGGCAAATCGTGACCGTCGTGCCTTTGCCCAATTCACTGTCAATGCTGATATTCCCCTGGTGTTGTTCAATAATCTGCTTGGTGATTGCCAACCCCAGGCCGGTTCCTCTTTCACGGGTGGTGTAGAAGGGCTCGAAAATCCTTCCCAGGTCCTCTTCTTCGATACCGTTGCCTGAATCGCGGAAGTCAATGGCCAGGAAGGTGTCCTGCGCCCGGGTCGTGACCGTCAGGGTGCCGCCGTTCGGCATGGCGGCACCGGCATTCAGGACAACATTGATTGCTACCTGCCGGATCTGATCGCCGTCCGCAGGAAGCTTGGCTGCCGGGGCCTGGTAATCTCGGATGATCTCGACACCATGCAGGTCGGTGTGGTTGGCGGCAAAGTCGAGAATCTGGTCCAGCAGCTGATGGAGGTTGGTCTCCGTGAACTTCGGCTGTGGCGTGCGGGCGTAATTCAGCAGATCCTGGACAATTTTCTTGCAGCGCTTGCTTTCCCGTTTGATCTCGTGAATGTACGTAAAGTTCGGATCCTCAGGGTCGAGTTTTTTCTCGAGGTAGCCGGCATACCCCATGATGACCCCGAGCGGGTTGTTGATTTCATGGGCGACGCCAGACGACAGGACGCCAAGTGAGGCCATTTTCCCCTGCTGGGCAAGGTTCGTTTCCAGTTCGCGGTTGCGCCGCAGGACCCGGGTCAGGCGATTGAAGGTCGTTGCCAGCTCGCCGAGTTCATCTCGGCTCTCGACCTGCATCTGTCGTTTGAACTGCCCCGCCTTGATGTCGCGGATCACTTCCGTCATATGCTTGATCGGGTCGCTGAGGATTTTGGCGGCCAGAAATACCAGGAAAACCGAAATCAGGCCGGCCGCCAGAGAAATGACCGTCAAACTCGACATGATCCTGCCTTTGATCAGAGTCGCTTCCTGATAGAATTCATCTTCGTAAGAACCGACGGCGATGATCCAGTCCCAAGGCTGGTAATAAAGATAACGGACGATTTTGCGGCGGGGATTTTTGTCCCCCGGGTTCTGCCAGGGGTAGCGGATCCAGCCCTCGCGTTCTCTGCACATCTGCTGGATAAACGGCGTGCCGATCGAATCCCGTGCCGCGAAGATGTTGTCTCCTTCGCTTTCCGGATGGATGGTCAGCTTTCCCTTGCGATCCATGCAGTAGATGTAGCCGGTCTGTCCGACCTTTTTCGCCTTGATCCTCTCCTTCAGCTCAGTAAACGCCTTCTGCTCGGCGACCGGATCCTTATAGGTTTCTTCCAGGTAGCCGCCTGCAGCGATGATCCAGTCCCAGGGTTCGAAATATTTATAGACGACCATCTTCTGACGGGGCCGCGCGTCGCCAAGGGCTTCGTTGCGCCAGGGGTAGACGATGGTCAGGGTTTCTCCCGGAGCAGAGTTTCTGGCCGCTTCGCTCATGCTGCGAATAAAGTAGCGGCCGTTTTCGTCCTGCCTGTCATAGACATTCTCGCCTTCGCTGGCGATATGTACGGCCAGGTCTCCCTTGGAGGTCATGGCGTAGAGATAACCGGATTCGCCAACTTGAACGATTTTCATAGCGCGGCGCACTGCATCCTGAGCACTCTCCAGATCGATTTTCCCTGCCAGGATTTGCTGCTGTTGCGCGTTCACCATGCCGCAGGTTAACAGCACCAGGGATTCGAGGTCTTCCCGAACCGTTAATTTCTTGTCTTCCTGGTAGACCTGAAACTGGCGATGGTGGGAATCGAGCAGATCGACGGTGAAGCCGGCGAGATGGTCCAGGTCATCCATGCTGGTCTGGGTGATTCCCAGGTGTGCCTGCCGGTAGCCGATCCAGCCGACCACGGTGCCGACCACAAAAATCGGCACCAGGACCAGTGGCAGGACGACCACCACCATCTTCCAGCGGATATTCAGTTTGTTGACAAATGTGAAAAGATGCCGACCCATTGTTTTCCCTACCTGTTTAAAAAAAATCAACAAATTATGCTGGATATGGAGAGAAAAAGCAAGGTGGCAAAACGGCTTTTTATTCGTAGGGTAAGGTGGCTAATAGAGCTCGTACTTGAGCAGGCGACATTCAATCGGGCCGTTGTAAAGAACCAGTCGACGGGAGGCTTTCAGGCCAACTTTTTTGGCCAGTTGCAGGTTGCCGGTCAGCACCCAGGCCGTCCAGCCGGTCCAACGTTGTTTGAGGGTGTCGCCGATGCTGCGGTAGAGGGGCTCTAGAGCGTGACAGTCCCCCAGGCGTTCACCATAGGGCGGGTTGAGCAGCAGAGTTCCCGGTTCAGCAGGGGGCTGCAGATCGGCAAAAGCGCAGTGTTGCCAGTGGATTGCGTCCTGCATACCGCTGCGGGTGGCGTTGCTACGGGCTGTTTTCAGCGCGCGTTGGTCTTTGTCCGCGCCCAGGATTGTAACGGGTGAGGTTGCGTGAACTTCCGCCTGTGCGGCCTCTTTCAACTCCTGCCACGCCTTGCGGTCCAGGTCCGGCCAGCGCTCGAAACCGTAGCTGCGGCCGAACAGCCCCGGAGCACGCCGCGTGGCCAGCAGGCAGGCTTCCAGGGGCAGGGTTCCCGACCCGCACATGGGGTCGACGAACGGGGTGGTGCCCTCCCAGCCGCTTAGTCCGATCAGCCCGGCGGCCAGGGTTTCACGGAGGGGCGCGACGGTCAGATCCTGGCGGTAGCCGCGACGGTGCAGGCCGTCGCCGGCGAGGTCCAGGCTGACGGTACAGCGGTCGTTGGCAAGGTGAACGTTGATGCGCAGGTCGGGGCTCCCCGGATCGACATTCGGTCGTTGTCCGGTCCTGTCCCGCAGCATATCGACAATGGCGTCTTTGGTTTTAAGCGCAACGTATTTCGAGTGATTGAGCTGGGAGTTGCGGACTTTGGCATCGACTGCGATGGTCATGTCCGGGGTGAGATAATCCAGCCAGGGAAGTTCACGGACCCTGGCATAGAGCATCTCAGCCGAAGGACAGGGAAAGGTGCTAACCGGTTGCAGAATGCGATTGGCGGTGCGCAGCCAGAGACAGGCCCGGTAGGCGTCGCGGCGTGAGCCGGTGAAGGCCACACCGCCGGTAACGCTCTCAAGAACCGTGAGTCCGAGGTCAGTCAACTCCCGGGACAGGGCCTCCTCGAGGCCTTTCGCCGTGGTTGCAAAGTAGGATGTCGATGTCATGGTCAGATCAGTCGTTCAGGGTCCGCGTTCCAGGTCGAGGGCGCTTTCCGGCAGTCGGAATGTCCTTCGGTACATGCGGACTTCGAGGATTGTCATCTTGATGATGCTGACGATCGGTACGCCGATAATCATACCGATGATGCCGTAAAGTTTGCCGCCAACGATGATCGCAAAGAAAACCAGGAGGGGATGCAGATTGGAGACCCTGGAGATCAGTACCGGGATGAGAATAAAATTATCGATCAGAACCTGGGCGATCAGGACATAGAGGATGACCGTCCACCAGAATTGTCCCCCCAGACCGAAGTCGACGAAGGCCATCAGGATGCCGGGCACCATGCCGACAATCGGCCCGATGTAGGGGATCAGATTCGTGATGCCGGCAAAAATACCCAGAACCAGGGCGTAGCGGATATCCGTCAGGGAGAGACCCAGCCAGACGACTAGTCCGACAATAAAGGCTTCGAGAATCCGACCGCGAATAAACTGCGCCAATTGGCGGCTGACCAAGTAGGAGAGGTCGTGGATCATCTCAAAATGCCGATTAGGCGTGAGTGAGACGAAAGCGCGCAGGATGGTCCGGCCGTCACGAAGGAAAAAGAAAGTGAACAGTGGTACCAGCACCATCAATCCGCCGATTTTGAGGGCAGAGACCGGGGTGCGCGCCAGGGTCGCCGACAGGATTTGCTGCGTCCAGAGATTGATTTTGGTGTTTAGATCGTAACTTTTGATCTGCGGAAAGTGCTCATGAATAGTATCGAGGACCTCTTTGGCATAGCCGGTGAACTTGTCGGCGTAGCGGGGCAGGTCAACGCCCAGGTTGGTCCAGAGGGCCTCCCAGTTCGGCAGGAAGCGGAGGGCCAGAATGGTGCCAATGCCGACAATCAGCAGATAGACCAAAAAAATACTGTTGGTTCGGCCGAGCCCAGATTTCTCAATGAAACGCACCAGGGGGGAGAGGAGAAACGAGAGTACAAATGCCAAAAACAGCGGCATGAACAGAACCGAAAAGGCGGTTCTGGAGAGATTGGTCAGCGAGGAGGCCGAAGAAAAGAGTGCCAGCCCACTGGCGATCGCGGTCGTCAACACCAGGAACGCGAGCAGGATCTGTCCCCGGGTCCAGCCACGACGTTGTGGAGGGGCCACATTCATGTTTCGATTGTCTCCGGGGCGGCATCTTCACCCAACATTCTTTGCAAGCGACGGATCTCGATGCTGGCGGCTTGCAGTCGCTCACTGACGACGCGAGTCAGGCCGAACAGGATGTGACTGGCCGCTCGAGGATTTTCTTCTGCAGCCTCCTGCAGGTCCGAACGGAACAGGCCGACCAGTTCGGTGGCCTCCAGGGTGCGTGCCGAAGCTGAGCGTTGTACCGGTGCCGTCAAGGTGGTTTCGCCGAAAAAGTCTCCCGGGCCCAGTCGGGCGAGGTCTTCCTCTTCCCCCTGTGGGGTCCGGGAGAAGATCTGGATCGAACCGCTGCGGATCATGTACATGCCGGAGCCGGGGTCGCCGTCTTCAAAAATAATTTCATGCGCGCGGTAGTTGCGCAGATGAACCAGGTTCTCGAGCAGAGAGATCTCTTTGGCAGACAGCTCCGAGAAAAGCGGCAGGTTGCTCAGAAAATAAGCCAGGGAGTCCTGCTCGGGGGTCTTGCGAAAAATATTGCTCCAGATCGGGTCCATGGCGGCCTCGTTTAAACAGATTTATTGCAACTGCCCGAAGTGGTTCTGGATGGTTGCAGGAAAAGGCTGGTTAATTCGATAGTCATCAAAAATAATCACCAAGGTCTCTTGGAGCTGGGGACGATTGGTGACCTGGGACAGTTTGACCGGCAGGTCGAAGCCGTCGACCTGTTCGTAGGTGACTTCAATCAGGTCGTCAATTTGTCCGTCAGGGCTGGTGATTTTCATGCGGGCAGGCAGGTGCCCGCCGGGGACTTCATGGTAACGCATTTCCAGAGTGAGTTTCAGGCCATCAGCGGTCAGCAGCCCGATCTCCTGGATCGTCAGGTTGCCAGCGTTGATGTCGAAATACAGGCTGGTAATCTTGTCCTGAGGTAAAGGCAGTTTGCGTGTATAGAAGGCCTCCTGCAGTGTCGTCGGCGTGTTGAAGGTCAGCTCGACCCGTTTCAAGAGGGTCTCGCCGAGCTGTGTGTCCGCAGTTTTAACCGTGGCCTTGCCGGCCAGAGTGCGTCGTTGCACGGCCTGTCCCTCAGGAATCAGTGCGCCTTCCAGACTGGTCGTGAGAATCCTTGCCAGGGCACCCGCCAAAGATTGCTCCGACGGGGTGGGCTGTGGGCTCATGGTCGTAACCAATCCCTGCCGCTGTTGTTGCCAGTACCTGACCAGCAGGGGAGAGGTCGGCAGCGGCTGGTCGGCAGGCATGCTGGCGGTACGAGCCAGTGCTTCAAGGTTGTTCAGGGAAATTCGGCTGGAGTATTGCTCCAGTTCAGGCTGCAGGGAGCTGCGTTGCAGCGCGGTTTCTTCCAGAACCGCAATCCGGTCGTCGCCGATGGCCAACCCCGGCAACAACAGGAAAAGACAGAAGAAAAGACGCACGAGCATGTATAATCCTTTAAACGGGGGTTGTTGACACCCCGGAAGCGCATTGTTAATTTAAGACGTTAACGAAGGATAATCGATAATTTAGCCGGTTGCAAGGAGCTTCTGTGCCTGTTTTTAATCCATCCAGACAACCTGCTTCCCCCGGGGTTTACCTGATGAAGGGTTCGGATGGTGAAGTGCTGTATGTCGGCAAGGCGAAAAATCTGCGCAACCGTTTGCGCAGCTACCTGAATGCTGGCCGCGACAGCCGCCCGCAAATTCGCTTTCTGCTCGATCGGACCGTTGCGGTTGAGACCATTGTTACGGATACGGAAAAAGAAGCTCTGATCCTCGAAAACACCCTGATTAAAAAGCACCGCCCCCGCTACAATATCCACCTGCGCGACGACAAGACCTTTGTGTCCCTCCGGCTGGATCTGCGTGAGACCTTTCCGGCCATTCAGATTGTGCGCAATGTTAAGCCGGATGGAGCACGCTATTTCGGACCTTTTGCCTCTGCGTCTGCAGTCAGGCAGACGCTCAAGGAAATTTACCGGCTTTTCCCGCTCAGACATTACCCGCTCGAGACCTGTCAGCGCCGGGGACGCCCCTGCCTGTTTCACCAGATTGGTCAGTGCAGCGCCCCTTGCCATGGCAAAATCTCCGCAGCGGACTATCATCGGCTGGTCGATGGCGTGGTCGCCCTGTTGAGCGGGCGCCAGGCTGATGCCATTGCCAGCCTGCAGACCCGGATGACTGCTGCTGCGGCTGAGCTGCGCTACGAAGATGCGGCCCGGATGCGCGACCAGATCCAGTCTATCGAGCAGACGGTGGAGCACCAAAAAGCGGTTCGCCACCAGGCCGAGGATCAGGATGTGGTCGGTTTCTACCGGGAAGGTGGCGAGGTTGAGGTGGTGGTCATGTTCTTCAGGAACGGTCGCCTGATGGATCGACGCAGCTACAACCTGGACTGGCGTGCGGACGAAGCGGAGCTGCTCGAAGAGTTCCTGGGGCGTTTTTACGACCGGGATGTGCCGGTCCCTGCCGAGGTCCTGCTGCCCGTTGCCGTGGAGGGCATGGATACTCTGGCAGATTGGCTGACGGAACGGCGCGGCAAAAAAGCGCAGCTGCTGGCGCCGCAACGCGGCGAGCGCCGCTCTCTGGTGGAAATGGCGAACCGGAACGCGCGGGAATCATGGCAGGAACGCGGCAGCCGCAGAGAAGCACGCCAGGCTGTGCTGACGGCGATCCAGGAAAAACTGCAGCTGGCGCGGCGGCCGGTGCGGATGGAATGCTTTGACATTTCAACCATCCAGGGTGACGCGATGGTTGGCAGCATGGCGGTTGTGCTGGACGGGGAACCGGCCTCGCGTGAATACCGGCACTACAAGATCAAGTCGGTTGTCGGCACCGATGATTATGCGGCCTTGCGCGAAGTTTTGCGGCGTCGTCTGGAGCGAGGACTCCGCGAGGACTGTTTGCCTGATTTTATCCTGATCGATGGTGGCAAGGGGCAACTGGGCGTTCTAAAAGTTTTGCTGGATGAAATGAACCTGCTCGATCAGGTTTCGATCGCGGGTATCGCCAAGAGCCGGGTCAAGGCCAATGCACGCGGCAAGGTCGTGGAGCGCAGTGAAGAGCGGTTTTTTCTGCCGGGGCGGAAGAACCCGGTCATCCTCAAGCGGGGGTCCGCTGAGTTGTTTTTGCTGGAGCGGCTGCGCGATGAGGCCCATCGTTTCGCCATCACACACCATCGGAAGGTGCGGGGGCGGCGCAGCCTGGCCTCCGAACTGTCAAATATCAAAGGCGTTGGGACAAAACGCCAACAAGCGTTGCTCAGACATTTCGGTAGTCTTAAACGACTTCGGGCGGCAAACCTTGAGGCCTTAATGAAAGTTCCTGGGCTACCTTCATCATTAGCGGTCAGTATTTATCAGCATTTTCACGAGTCAGATTAATCTTCAGATGCGCCAACATACTGATATCCGACGCCATGAGCGGTCAGGATGACGGTGGGGTTTTCGGGGCGGGGCTCCACCTTTTTGCGTAATTGAGCAATATGCTGGTCAAGCGTTCGGGTCGTCCCCTGGTAATCAATTCCCCAGGCATGATTCAGCAGGACATCTCTGCTGAGAATTTCTCCGGGGTGCTGATGAAAAAAAGTCAGCAGGGTCAGCTCCCGCAGGGTCAGGCGGCAGATCCTGTCGTCAAGCAAGACTTCGAGGCGCTTGCGATTGACCAATGCATCTCCGAAGCGGAATTCGTCCGGCTGCGGAGTGGGGTCATTATCGGAACGTCTGCTGCGGCGCAGCATCGCCTTGACGCGGGCGCGTAATTCGTGCAATCCAAAGGGCTTGGTGATGTAGTCATCCGCACCCAATTCCAGACCGATTACTTTGTCAATCTCTTCATTCTTGGCTGTCAGCATGATGATCGGGACGGTTGTATCCTGTTGCCGGATGTGTCGACAGACATCGTAGCCGCTCAGCTCCGGCATCATCACATCGAGCAGGACCAGATCCGGCCGATCCGCCTGAAAGCATTGCAGGGCCTGCTGTCCATCGACTGCGGCTTCGACCCGGTAGCCTTCATCCGTCAGGAGATCTGACAGGCCCAGCCGCAGGTTGAGGTCATCTTCGGCGATCAGGATTTTGATAGAAGCCATACTTATTCTCCAGAGGGTGTCGCTCCCGGCAAGGTCATCGTGAAGACACTGCCACCTCCGGTACGGGGGTGATAGTGCAGGTCGCCGCCCAAGTCGCGCATCAACTGGCGGGCGATGCTCAGGCCGAGGCCGCAGCCCTGCGTGCGCGTCGTCAGGGAGTCGTCGCCACGTTGGAACATGTCAAAGACCTTTTCGGCCTGTTGTGGCGCGATGCCCGGGCCGCGGTCGGCTACTTCGATGCAGACCTGCTGTTGGTCAGCAACCAGTCGGAGCGACAATTCCTGCCCGTCGCCGGCATATTTCAGAGCGTTGTCCACCAGATTGAGTAGCACCTGTTCGACCGCGTCGCCATCGGTTGTTACCCGGACGGGGGTGTCGGGCAGATCACTCGACAATTCCAGCGGCGCGTCGGCCTGCAGTGTTGCATGGCTGGCGAGGGTTCTGGTCAGCAGAGCGTTAAGGTCAACCTCCTGGAAATGATACTGCTTGCGGCCCTGCTCGAGTCGGCTGAAATCGAGCAGGTTATTGACCAGGCGGGTAAGCCGGCGGGCTTCGCTGCCGATGACATCCAGGTAGCGGCGCCGTCGGTCAGTGGGCAGCTGCTCCTGCTCTTCAAGCATCTCAGCGTACATGCGGATGGTTGTCAGCGGCGTTTTCAGCTCATGGCTGACGTTGGAGACAAATCCCGTCTTGCGGCGGGCGTCCAACTGGTTGCGGCGGGCCTGCCAGAGCAGGAGTGAGCCGCCCAACAGAATCGCCGCGACCAGGATCAGGGTCAGGATGCTGCCGAGCCACCAAAGTCCCTGCTGCGTCGAGGCTGCTGTGGCCCTGCTGTACAGGCCGACCTGCCAGTGGGGCAGGCTGGGTCCGACCGGCAGGCTCAGCGCCGGAACCGGATTGCCGGACAGATCAAGTTGTCCTCTTTGTTGAACGACCTGGCCGCGGTCATCCAGCAAAGCCCAGGCTTCTTGAGGGTTGGCGGGCTCGGGCAGAAGTGTGACCAGGCGCGACAGCAGGGCGGCCATCTCCAGCTCAATGCCGAAGCGGGTCTGGTCAGGATCGGTTGCCCAGATCAGGATATGCAGGCCCTCTTCCCAGAACCAGGGACGCCAGTCACTGCGGTGTCGTGTGCGGATTTCATCTGCGAGCGGGCGCGGGCTGCTTGCCGCCAGGGGGCGTGATTTTGCCAGTTCGGTCAGCTCCCGGCGGGCCTGGACCGGCGCCGGCGCCGCCGGGCTGTCTGCAGCAGGGAGCGCCCAGGCGGTCGACAGGTCAAACAGGGCGGCGTAACGCTGCAGGAAGGCCCGCTCTTCACTGCTTGTCGGGCGGTCCGGGTCGGGGAAAATGACGCCGGGGCCTGGCCGCCAGACAAACACATTGCGGATCAAAGGGTTGCCCAGTCGCCAGTTTTCCAGGGCGTCGATATAGTTCTCTCCGGGAAGTTCGCGCAGCGAGGTTGCCAGGGCGTCGCGGGATTCGCTTACGGTCAGATGAATGGTCTCTGCGACCGCTGCCAGGCGCTCACGGTCGGCTTCCCGTGCGGCCATGGCGAAGTTGTCCTGCTGCTTGTCGAGCAGGTAGAAGGCCATGCTGCCGATCAGCAAGGATGCGATCAGCAGCAATAGCCAGCCGAGAATCAGGTTGCGGGTGTGCATCATAGCGGTCCAGGCCCGTCACCTGCTGACTGCAGGCGACGGGCATTTCAGGTCAATAGTCCTTCTGCTGTTTACGGATCCGGTAGCTCTCCGAACGGATTTCTTTCTTGCGGGCGCTGTCGAGATCATCGGCCTCATATTCCTCGGCTTCATCCGCCAACGTCGCGGCCGGGGCGGCCAGGGCCGGCAGGCCGAGAGCCTGGCTCTTCTGTTCGATCAGCTGGCGGCGCTGCTCCAGTTCACGCACCGCTTCATCCTTACGCCCGGCATTATAGAGGTCAAGCGCTTTGTCGCGCGACTCGGCAATTTCATTGGCGACCACCGATTTCTGCACCGCGGGTTTGACCGACTTGCGGACTTCTTCGGTGCTGCCGCTGTAGCGGGCCACAACCTGAACAGAGCTCTGCTCCTGCTGTGCCGTCAGGACATTTTCATAACGGCAGTGGACGCGGGCCAGTTCAATCTCCTGGTCAGGGTGCCCCGCCGGGATTTCCACCTCCACCAGGGCGTACTTGTTCTGGCCACCGTAAAGCTGGTTCATGCGCAGCTCCACCCGGTCGCCGCGGATGCGGCCGTCCCGACCGATAATCCGGACCGGCTTGACGCCTGCGGGACATTCGATCTCGATCACCACGCGGCGGGCCACGGTGTTGAGAACGTCTCCCAGCTCACTGGCGAAGATGCGCGGCAACTCGCGGCTTTCGGCGACGAAGTAGTGGTTGCCGTCGCTGCGGTCCGCCAGCTGAACCATCAGGTCTTCGTTGTAGTCCGTGCCGACGCCAACGGTGGTGACGGAAATGCCCTCTTTGAGCAGGGCGGCACCCAGCCGCGCCAGGTCGGCGGGGTTGCTCGGGCCGACGTTGGCCAGGCCATCCGATAACAGGATAACACGGTGAATATAATCGGTACCAAGGTGTTTGCGTGCTTCCGCGGCGCCCTGACTGACGGCTCCGAACAGGGCGGTGTTGCCGTCAGCCTGGATTTGTCGGATGCGCGATTCGATCCAGGTGCTGTTGCGCGGACTTTGCGAAGGGACCAGGGTGTCGACCCGGTGGTCGTAGGCGACCAGGGCGAAGCGGTCGGCGCTGTTCAGGCGGCGCAAGGCTTCAATGGCGGCTTCGCGCGCTTTGGCGATTTTGCTGCCTTGCATGGAGCCGGAGCGGTCAAGGACCAGGGCCAGGTTGACCGGTGGCCGCTCGTTGCGGTCCTGGAACGGGAGGGCATCAAGGTTGATTTTGATGACAGCGGTCTGGGTCTGGCCGGCCGGCAGAACCGAGCGGTCGAGGTCAACGGTGCAGTTGACCAGCGGTGTCGCGAGTGCGGGACTGGCTAACAGCAGGCCAAACAGTAGGTTGATACAGAGTTTCATCGGGGTCATGGCAGTGTCCTTTCCGTGTCAAAGCGGGTCCGGGTGATGTCTTGAGGTGTTGTGCCGATTGGACCACTTTGCATGGCGGAAGTCGTCATGAGCCGGTAAAAGGTTGTAAAAAAATGTCATGTAGGTCAGGACATAGTGTATCAGGAACAGGATACAACAGGGTGAAGAGAAGTAAACCCTTTTGCGGAGTCGGCCAGCGGGTAGGTCATTGAGCGACGATATCGATCACAGTGATCTCAGGGGCTGAGAACAGGCGCATCGGCGGCCCCCAGCAACCGGTTCCCCGGTTGGTATAGAGATGACTGTCGCTGTCGAGCTGATAAAGGCCATCCTGCAGTGGATAGACCAGGCCAGTGATCAGGTTGAAGGGGAAAATCTGGCCGCGGTGGGCGTGCCCGGACAGCTGCAGGTTGAACCGATCCAAGCTGTCGTCAGTGATCCAGGGCCGGTGCTTCAGGAAGAGTGTGAAGCGGTCGCGGCGCGCCCCGGTGAGCGCAAGCTTGTCGCTTGAAGAGACCCCTCTGGTCGGGTCGGTGACGCCGGCAACCTGAATGCCGCCAGTCTCGACCAGGCGGTTGGTGAGGATATTGAAACCGGCCTTCTCCAGGAATGCGATGGATTGGTCCATGCCGGAGTAGATCTCATGATTACCGATAACGGCGAACTTCCCGAGCGGCGGGTTCAGGATGTGCCAGGCCTCGGTCAGCCCTTGAAGATGGCTGGCGCCTGCATCCAGAATGTCGCCGGTGGCAGCCAACAGGTCGGGTTGAAGCGTGTCGATTTCCCGAATAATTGCATTCAACTCTGCATCCCGGTTCAGCAAGCCAAGGTGTACGTCTGAAATTTGGACAATCCGTAGCCTCTGACGGTCGGTCGGCAACAGTGAGCTTTTTAGGGTGATGTGTTCTGTTTGTAGCCAGCGCGCTTCGAAAAAAGCGTAAGTGCCGGTGCAGAGGACGATCAGAACAATGAACAAGGTGACCCGCTGGCCGCGGAGAGCCCAACGTTTGACCGGTGTACAGCTGCGACCGGCGAGGAAGATTGTGCCGTTCCATAAAGCCTGAGCAACGAACAGGGCGAACGCCAGCCAGAGAAATCCCATCCAGAGGTAGCCGGCCCAGGCCCAGATGCGCGCGGCGAAAAACAGATCGAACCTTTCCAGAACCCGGATAATAATCGGCGCGAAAATCATGCCGGTAGTCCAGATCAGCAGGCTGGCACGGACCCATTTGCCTTGTGGTAGCAGGGGCCGCAGCCCCCACCAGACCATCAGGTGCATGAGGCTGTAGATGCTTAAAAAAATAATAATGAACAGTGGCATCCGGTTCCCCTGGATGGGCAGGCTTGATCAGGTGTAGAGTCTCGGAGAAAACAACCTTGCCGGAATCAAAAAGGCCCCCGGGGAAACCGGGGGCCTGAGTGTTTTTGCCAGACTTATTCCTTGACGATTTCTGCGTCCTGGATAATCAGGTCGTAGTAGTAGCCGGAACCGAAGTCGACGGCGGTGGAGAGGGTGCCCGTGACCAGAACGGTGTCGCCGACGGCGGCTTCAGCCGTGGTCGTGACCGTCAGGTCGTTGCTGCCTTCGGCGCCGGTGCCATCCTGAATGTGCAGCCAGTTTTTCTTCATGATCTGGGTGCTGTATTTGACCACCTTGGCGCGGATTTTGATTGTCTTGCCCGAAAGCTCTTCTTGCTGAGCGAAGACGTCTGCGACTGTCAGGCCTTCTGCGGCAGGTGTGATGCCGGTCAGGTCAACCTCGGTTTTGCCAACCTTGGTGCTGCCACCAGTCATGGGCGGATGTCCGGCCGGCATTCCACCCGGAGCCGCTTCCGCTGAAGCGCCACCGACCATCACCGCCGAGACGAACAGGATGGAATCGAAGGTTCGGTCAAGCTCCTTGCTCGGGAAGTTGGTCATCAGGGTACCATCGGGAACGAGGACGGTGTCACCAACCTTGACCGGCATCTTGGTCGTGGCGACCCAGAAAGTCTCGCTACCGGTGTCTACTTGGAGATAGGTGTAGTTCAAGGCGTCCATGGTTTCAACGACCGTGCCGCTCTTACCGGGGGCCGCGGCCTCTTCTGCTGCCACCTTGGCCGGCGCGGCCGGCTGGGGTTGTTCAACAACTTTCTGGGGTACCGGAGCCGGGGGCTCCTGGCTGCAGGCGGAAAGAAAAGCAATGCCGCAAAGGGCAACGAGAAGACATGTAAGCAGTTTTTTCACGAAAAGTTCCTCCAGAGTGAGCAGGGCGTGTGCCCCGGGTGTTATGGTGTTAACGATGCCGCCTGATCTTTTCGTTGGCGACATCAAAATGTTTCTCCCAAACTCAACTTATAGCATACCCTGGCCAATTGCTACAAGAGGCCCCTGGGTGTCATCCGCAGCGCCCGGCTTGACTGCAAATCTGGTGCAGTCTGGCAGTAATGTTCGGTGTCAGCTGGCCGGGTTTCAGGCGCCAGTTCCAGTTCCCGCCAACCGTTCCAGGGGTGTTGAAGCGAGCTGTTTCATCGAGGGCAAGAATGTCCTGACACGGCAGAACACAGAGCTGGGCCACACTCTCTTCGGCAAGTTTGATCAGGTCCCAAGGCATGTCAGGCTCTGTTTTGCCGAGAACCTTTGCAACGGCACGGCGTTGCGTGGCAGAGGCTTCCCGCCACCAGCCGAGTGTGGTGGCGTTGTCGTGGGTGCCGGTGTAGACCACGCACTCCGGGGTGAAGTTTGCAGGCAGATAGGGGTTGTCCGGTCCCGAGTCGAAGGCAAACTGCAGGATTTTCATGCCGGGGAAGCCGGCGTTCCGCCGCAAGGTTTCAACCTCCGGAGTAATAATACCCAAGTCTTCGGCAATGATCGGCAGAGGTCCGAATTCGGCCTGCAATCGTGAGAATAGTTTGGCGCCGGGAACCTTCTCCCAATGACCGTTGATGGCGGTATCTTCACCTGCAGGGATGGACCAGCAGGCCTGGAAGCCACGAAAATGGTCGAGCCTGACCAGATCGGCACAGAACAGGTCCCGGCGAAACCGCTTGAGCCACCAGTGGAATCCGTCTTGTTCCATGCGCTCCCAATTGTAGAGGGGGTTGCCCCAGAGCTGCCCGGTTTTGCTGAAATAGTCGGGGGGGACGCCGGCGACAGCGATGGGTCGGCCATCCTGGTCAAGCTGAAACAGCTCCTGGTGAGCCCAGACATCGGCGGAGTCATAGGCGACGAAAATCGGGATGTC
>JAQYVZ010000247.1 GCA_030145205.1 Desulfuromonadales bacterium
TTCTTTGAGCAATCCACTCTTCTTCATTGCCAATGGCGTCCGGATACTGCCCGCTGTTGACACCTGAGCGAATTAAGTCACTGAAATTGACTCCCGCCTGAGTTCCAACGCGAAGTGCAACGTTTTCAAGCGAACTTCAATCTGACATCTCTGCCAAGGTTTTGAAAGAGCGCCTGGATTGGTGTGATGTAGCCAAGGCACTTTCTCGGCGTGAGATTATACGTCATGACGATTTCCTGGATGTCCTCGTCCGAGACCTCATCGAGATTGGTTTTTCGAGGCAGCCAGCGCCGCAACCTGCCATTGGCATTCTCAATGCCGCCCTTCTGCCAGGAGGCATAGGCATCACAGAACCATGTTGTCATGCTGAGTGCATCGCGCAGTACAGTGTGGCGGGCAAAACAGGTGTCGTTGTCGAAGGTGATCGATTGACGCAATATCGGATCAAGTCTTTTGAAGATGGCCATGATTGCACCGGCTGTCTCTGCAGCAGACTTGCCGGTGAGCTTGGTGGCAAGGGTTACACGGGACTTGCGTTCGTGCAGCACCAGCACAGGCCTGGTGCGCTGGCAGATGATCAGATCAGCTTCCCAGTTGCCGATCTGTGAGCGGTTATTCACGTTTTCCGGGCGTTCGTGGATGGAAGTGCGGTTTTTGATGGTGTCACGAGAAGGCCTGGTACGCAGTGCACGGCGCGTCCTGCGGCGGCGTGTGAGATAACGCCACAGCTCATCGGCCTTCTGGTCGGCACGGTAGATGAAGCCATAGATGGTCTCCATGGCCACAGCGCGCAAACCTGTCTCGACGCCGGAACGAAGCCAACCGGATATCTGTTGTGGGGACCAGCCTTCGGCAAGCCGGTCACGTACGAACAGTGCAAGCCGTTCATCGCGTTCGATCACTGCATTGCGCTGACGGCGCTGCATATAGCCCCCATCGGCAATCCGGGCCGAGTATCGGCCGCTTTGCAGTGAGTTGCGTTTCAATTCCCGGCTGATCGTTGAAGGGGACCGCCCGAGAATGCGGGCGATGGATGTATTATTATGTCCGGCCACCAGTAAAACGGCAATCTGATCCCTGTCTTCACAGCTCAAATGACGGTATGTTTCCACTGCAACACTCCTCTGGTTCTTCCAACCGACCTGATATCATATCAAGTCTGGGGTGTTGCACTTCGTTCTGGAATTCAAGGTGGCATTGTTCGCCGGCTTGCAGACGGCATGACCACGACGATTTTTCCCGGTGAGAACGCGATGCTTTCCGTGGTGCGTATTGATCCGCAT
>JAQYVZ010000069.1 GCA_030145205.1 Desulfuromonadales bacterium
GGTATATCTCCTTTTCTGAAGGGTGATGACTCCAGAATAGGAAAAACCAGGGGCCGACTGGTACGAAAGCTTTATCGTTGAGAGAAGAGTGAAGATTCAGAGAGTAGGATTTTAGACTGCCGCGAAGCGGCTTACTTGAACCATACGATGAAGCTGTACTTAGCGCCTTGAAGGGGGAATGACCAGTGCGTTTACCATCGGGCAGCATCGCAAACTTGAAAAATATCTACCTTCCCCTTGTCAGCACCGTTTTCCCCCCGTTGCTGGCATTGCTGTTGTTTCTTCCGTCTCCGTCGAATGCCCTGACGGTCGAAAACGTAACCTTTACCGACAGCACCGTCATTGGGGGCAAGCCGATGCCCCTGAGGAATGCGGCCCTGTTGCGCTACCTGAAACTCATCAAGGCCTATGTGGCGGCCCTGTACCTGCCGGATTGGGTCAAGGCGGAAGAGGTCCTGTCCAATGTGCCCAAACGCCTGGAGATTAATTACCTGGTGTCGATCAAGGGGCCGGATTTCGGCAAAGGTGCCGCACCGACCCTGGAGCGCAACCAGACCCCGGCGGAGTTGGCGAAACTGCAGGGCCGTATCGACCGCATCAACTCCACCTACAAGGATGTCAAGCCGGGCGACCGCTACGCCCTGACCTATCTGCCGGGTCGGGGGACGGAACTTGCCCTGAACGGCATACCGTTGATCGTCATCGAAGGAGCCGATTTCGCTGCAGCCTACTTTGGCATTTGGTTGGGACGGGAGTCGATCGACGACAAACTCAAGCGCGACCTGCTGAAAGGACGCTGATATGAAAACCGCCCTGATCGCCGTCTGCTGTCTTGTTCTGGTCATTATGTTGTATGCCACAATCAGCGCATCTCTGCATCAGGACATTATCAGCGCCACGCGCCAACTTTGGCCGGACCCCTGGTTCCGCGCCACCTTGGCCGATGCCTACTGTGGCTTTCTTTTTTTCTGGCTCTGGGTTGCCTGGCGAGAACAATCGGTGGTTCGGGGTGCACTTTGGTTCGTGCTGATAATGACTCTGGGCAACATAGCCATGGCCTGCTACCTGCTTTTGCAATTGCGGCATATCCGTAAAGGCGAAGATCTTCATCGCCTATTTTCCCGGACGGTATCCCCATGACAGATTCCATAAAAATAGGTGTCAGCTCCTGCCTTTTGGGAGAGCATGTCCGCTACGACGGCGGCCATAAACATGATCGCTACATCACTGACACTCTGGGGCATTATTTCAGTTTTGTGCCGGTCTGCCCCGAGGTAGGCTGCGGATTGCCGATTCCTCGCGAAGCCATGCGTCTGGAAGGCGATCCCGCCAATCCCCGCTTGATGACCGGCAGGAGCCGCATTGACCTGACGGAACAGATGCTGGCTTTCTGCACGGCAAAGGTACAAGAGCTGGAAGGAGAGGATCTGTGCGGCTTCATCTTCAAAAAGGACTCTCCCAGTTCCGGCCTGTTCCGGGTCAAGGTCTACAATAACGGCGCTGCAGCCAAAAGCGGCAGTGGCCTGTTCGCCGCTGCGGTGGCCCGGAATTTCCCGTTGTTGCCGATGGAGGAAGAAGGACGCCTGAATGATCCGTTCCTCCGGGAGAATTTCATCGAACGCGTCTTCAGCTACCGTCGCTGGAAAGACTTTCTATCCTCTGGGCCTGCTCTGGGCCGGCTGGTGGAATTCCACACCATACACAAGTTGCTGATGATGGCCCACAGCCCTGAGATCTATCGCACCATGGGTACCCTGGTGGCCCACGGAAGGGAACTGCCGCTGCCGGAGATGCTCCGGGCTTACGAAGAATTATTTATGAAAGGGTTGGCTCTGCATGCCACAACAAAAAAGAATACCAACGTACTGCAGCATATGATGGGCTATTTCAAAAAGCAGCTTTCCGCCGAGGAAAAATCGGAATTGTTGGAGGTCATCGGCCAGTATCATGATGGTTTGACACCGCTGCTTGTACCGCTGACACTGCTCAGACACTATGTCCGCAAGTATGACCAGCAGTACCTGAAAGAGCAGGTTTATCTTTCACCGCACCCGGCACAACTGATGCTGCGTAACCATGTCTGAGTAGACGGACGCAACGATGCCACGTATGGAAACCTCAGTAGAGATACTGGCCACGCCGTCCGCTGCCTGGAAGCTCCTGACCGACACCACGCGCTGGGGGCAATGGGGTCCATCGGTTGTCAGCGTTGAATGTGCCGAACGGTATATTGGCCCCGGTTCCACGGGTCGGGTGCAGACCGTCATTGGCCTCTGGCTGCCGTTCAGGATTACGGAATTCTGTGCTGACAAGCGCTGGTGCTGGGACGTGGCTGGCATTCCGGCCACCGGTCACCGGGTGGAAGCCCTCGGGCCTGACCGCTGCAGGGTGGTGTTCGAAGTACCGCTGCTGGCATCCCCGTACACGGCGGTCTGCCAACTGGCAGCACAGCGGATCAGGCGCATTCTGGAGGAGGAGCAACAACGTCAATGACTGATATGACCGGAAAAAAAGATATCCTGCATGAGCTCTGCACCGGCCAGCCGCTGGCAGTACTGGCCACCGCCGCCGGGTGCGACCCTTACGCCAGCCTGGTAGCCGTTGCCATGACCGCGAACCTGCGCCAGCTTTATTTCGCCACCCCCCGCGCCACCCGTAAATGGGCCAATCTGGCTGGCAACCATCAGGTTTCGCTGCTCATCGACAATCGCAGCAACCAGATAACCGATTTCAGCCGGGCGGCTGCCGCCACGATTCTCGGAACCGCCGAGGAATTGACCGGGGCCGAGCGCGAAGAGGGGCTGGAACTGTACCTGGCCCGCCACCCGCATCTGGCCGAATTTACGGCGTCGCCCAGTTGTGCACTGTTCCGGGTTCAGGTTTCCAGCATCTATCTGGTGACCCGCTTCCAGAACGTCATGGAATTCCATTTTACGCCATGAGACAACCCTCCGGACTGATCATAAATCTTGCCGATCTCACTGCCAATGACCTGTCCCGAGCCGGGGGCAAGGGGGTGGCGCTCGGCCGATTGGCTCGTGCCGGTCTGCCGGTACCGCCAGGGGTCTGCATCACCACAGACGTCTATCAGCAGTATCTTGACGGTACCGGACTGAGACAGCGCCTGCCGCTGCTGCTGGAGCGCAAGCCCTTCAGCGAGATGCGTTGGGAGGAGCTGTGGGATCTGGGGCTCAGAGTACGCGCCCTATTCCTCAATACGCCACTTCCCCTCGGTCTGGCCGCCGAACTGACCGTCGTATTGACCCCGCTCTTTGACGAACTGCCGGTTACGGTTCGCTCGTCAGCGCCGGCGGAAGATTCAGCGAGCGCTTCATTTGCCGGACTGCACGATTCATTCGTCAACGTCCGCGGCCTGCCCGCGATTCTTGACCATTTGCGGCTGGTCTGGGCCTCGCTCTGGTCTGACCGGGCTTTGCTCTATCGCCAGGAGTTGGGGCTTGACCCGGAAACCAGCGCCATGGCAGTGGTTGTTCAAGAACTGGTTGTCGGTGACTGTTCCGGTGTTGCCTTCAGCCGTTGCCCAGGCCGAGAGGAGCTAGCGGTAATCGAAACGGTCTGGGGCCTGAACCAGGGGTTGGTGGATGGCGACGTGGAACCCGACCGACTGCTGCTGGAGCCCGCCTCCGGCAAGGTCATCGAGCGTCACTCCCCGCCACGAGTGCATGCCTGTCGAGCGACTGACGGAGGCGTTCATCTGGCACCTCTCCCGCCGACGGAACGGGAAGCTACACCACTCTCTGACATGGCAGCCGCCCGGGTGCTGGACCTGTTGCACCAGGCCGAGGATCTGTTCGGTGTAGCACAGGATCTCGAGTGGACGCTGCGTGATGAAACACTCTTTGCCCTGCAGTCCCGACCGATTACTACTTCGGAGACCCCGAAGGAATGTGGCGAACGGGTCTGGTATCTGAGCCTGCACCGAAGCATTGCATCGCTGAAGGGTTTGCGGCAGACCATCGAAGAAGAGCTGCTACCGCAGATGGCCGGCGATGCCGACCGGCTGGCGGCAGTCAACCTTGTGGCCCTTGACGATGAGGCACTGGCAGAGGCAATCCGGGAACGGCAGCAGGTTCTGGATGGCTGGGAGACGCGCTACCGGGAGGTCTGTATCCCCATGGCCCACGGCATCCGCCTCTTCGGCCAGGTGTACAACGATCGCTTGCGGCCTGACGACCCCTTTGCCTTTCTGGATCTGCTGGCCGGAGATGCCGGCTTGTTGGCGGTTCAGCGCAACCGGGAACTGCTGGAACTTGCAGGACTGCTGCGGGACGATTCGACCCTGGCCGCCAGGTTGCGAGACGGAGTCAAGCCTGATCCAGGCTCCGCTTTTGCTGCAGCCCTGGCAGGTTTCACGGCCCGTTTCGGCGACCTTGCCTGGGTCATGGGTGGAGCAACGGGAGGGCTAGAGGGGGTGACAACCCTGCTATTGGAAATGGCAGCGGCACAACACACCACTCAAACCAGTCGGCACAGGCCAGACGAAGGAATCTTTTTGAACGCCTTTGCTCCTGCTGAGCAGGAGTTCGCCCGTGAGTTGCTGGAGATTGGCCGGGCAAGTTATCGGTTGCGCGACAACGACAATCTGTTCATCGGACACTTGACCGAACGCCTGCAGGAGGCTCGCGATGAAGCCGCTCGCCGGCTGACCGTGCAGAAAAATAATGAACTGGCGGGTCTCCCGGTGCCGGTAAGGGAACGGGTTGCCAAGCGCTTGACCCCGGTCGCCGCGACTGCCGGAAATCGGCGTTCAGCCGGCGCGCGACTGCAGGCACGCCAGCTGGTAGGCCAGTCCGCCGGGCCGGGGCTGGGACAAGGCCTTGCCCGGGTCATCAGCAGCCCGTCCGACCTGGCATCCTTCAAGGCCGCTGAAATACTCGTCTGCGATGCAGTCGATCCGAACATGACTTTCGTCGTGCCCTTGGCCAGCGGCATTGTGGAACGCCGCGGCGGCATGCTGATCCACGGCGCCATCATTGCCCGCGAATATGGTATTCCCTGTGTTACCGGAGTGCCCGAGGCCACGCAGCTGATTCGCACCGGCGACCGGTTGACGGTTGATGGCTTCCTGGGATTGGTTATTATATCAGCAGCACACCTGCAAGGCGGATCACATGACTAGTTTATATCTCATCACAACCGGCGCCGTGTTGCTCTACATGACCTGCTGGTTCATTGCCGCCCAAATACGGGGTCGTAACGACATTGCCGACGTGGCCTGGGGACTTGGTTTTATCCTGGCGGCGGTGGTCTCGCTGATTGCCGCTGGAACCTATCCCCTGCGCGGCCTGCTGGTCTCCGGGCTGGTGTTGGCGTGGGGAACCCGGCTGGCGCTGCACATCCACAGCCGTAACCGAGGCAGGGGCGAAGATCCTCGTTACAAAAAGTGGCGTGAGGAATGGGGGCGCTGGTTCGTACTGCGCTCCTTCCTGCAGGTATTCATGCTGCAGGGTCTGCTGCTGGTGTTGGTTTCAGTACCGGTAATCTACATAAATGCCGCACCACCCACGCCCTACACCTGGCTCGATGGCTTGGGGGTTGCTGTCTGGCTGACCGGTTTCTGCTTCGAAGCTATCGGCGACCTGCAGCTGCTGCGCTTCATCCGCAATCCGGCTAACAAAGGAAAGCTGATGACTTCGGGACTCTGGCGCTACACCCGCCACCCTAACTACTTCGGTGAGGTCACGCTCTGGTGGGGGATCTGGCTGATCGTGTTGGCCACCCTAGGAGCTTGGATGACGATCATTGGCCCGCTGACCATTACGATCCTTATCCTGAAGGTCTCGGGCATACCGATGCTGGAAAAAACCTACGAAGAGCGGGCCGATTTCCAGGAATACAAGCGCCGCACCAGCGCCTTCTTTCCAATGCCACCCAGGAGTTAGGAGTCTTACATGTCGGACATTTTAAAGATTTTTCTGTTCTGCCTGCCAGTTACCCTGCTGTTGGATTACCTCTGGCTGGCCAAGCTGATGCAGGGTTTCTATCTGTCCGAACTGGGCCCCTACGCCCGCCGTCGGGGCGACTCTATTGTGCCGGTTTACTGGGCGGCGGCTATCGTTTACCTGCTGCTGCCGCTGGGGGTCGTGCTGTTTGCCCTGCCGCGGGTTGATCCAGGTGCGCCGATCCTGTCATCACTGGGCTGGGGGGGGCTGTTTGGACTGGTAACGTACGGGATCTACGACATGACCAAGAAGGTAATGGGGTCTACCATGAATGGCGCTAGCTTAAGGGTTCGCAGCATAATATTTACTCCGGTGCGGGATCACTTTCATTTCATGCCTTGGCGCAGTCATTCTCTGGTAATTTTTGGGGCGCCGTTTGGCACATCGTGGTTCACTTCTTCCTGGTCGTTGCA
>JAQYVZ010000248.1 GCA_030145205.1 Desulfuromonadales bacterium
CTCGACAAGTTGATCCTTAAGGAAGCTCTTGAGGGAAAATACTGAGCCCTTCCCGAAAGCAAGCGTGCGTGGTTCACGTGCGCTCGCGGTTGTCGGTCTCCGAGCGGCGCGCCTGCCGGGTTGTGGGACAGTCTCGCACAACGCAGAGACGTCAGCCTAAGACACGCAGCGACGAGAAAAGGCTGACTGCCGCAATCCTCCGTCTTGCCAAGCGGTACGGCCGCTATGGCTACCGGCGTGTGACGGCGCTGCTGCACGCGGAAGGCTGGAAGGTGAACGTCAAGCGGGTGCATCGCATCTGGCGGCGGGAAGGGCTCAGAGTTCCCATGAAGCAACCCAAGCGCGGTCGGCTTTGGCTGAACGACGGTTCGTGCGTGCGTTTGCGGCCTGAGCGGCAAAACCACGTGTGGAGCTACGACTTCGTTCACGATCGCACACAGGACGGCCGTCCCTTCCGGATGCTCACGGTCATCGACGAGTTCACGCGCCGTTCAATGGCGATTGTCGTCGCACGACGTCTACGTTCGGACGACGTGCTGCATTGCCTTGCTGATCTCTTCGTCGAACACGGCACGCCGGAACATATTCGTTCCGACAATGGGCCTGAGTTCATCGCGAAGAACGTGCGAGGCTGGCTTGCTCGGATCGGCGTCAAGACGCTTTACATCGAGCCAGGCAGTCCGTGGGAAAACGGCTATTGCGAGAGCTTCAACTCGAAACTCAGAGACGAGCTGCTGAACATGGAAATCTTCACAACGCTGCGAGAAGCCCAGGTACTGATCGAGCAATGGCGACGCCATTACAATGCGGTCCGGCCGCACTCTTCGCTCGGCTATCAGCCCCCAGCACCGGAAGCGATCTTGCCGACAGCATCTGAACTAACCTACGCTACGCTCCGGCCAGCCCAGATGCTGGCCCATGGCGGCCGGATTCTAACTTAGATACTGGCACCGTGATTGGGGGCAGGCCACCGAGACGGCGGAGCGACGACGATACCGCAACCGCGTTGGCCGTGCTTCAGGTCGATATCGAAACCTTGCGCTCTGAGCCCAGTAATTTTGTCTGAGATCTGGATGTTCTTGGCGAGGCCGTAGAGCAGGTGGGCGCCACGACGCGTCTTCACCTTGCCGGGTGTCTTGCCGAATATCTCCTCAGCCCTACTGACGTCCTCAGGAGTGTCTGCGTCGACAACAATCAGCTTTCTGCCTCTACCAGTGCGGCTTAATCCTGGAATGTAGACAATGTCTGCATCCGGGTTGCGCTCAGCGTGTCTGG
>JAQYVZ010000249.1 GCA_030145205.1 Desulfuromonadales bacterium
ATTCACCGGCCGTATTATTTTTTAGAAGGGACACTACAGATGATACCACCGGCTCGACGGTCTGCCTCTTTTGGGATTCCCAATTTCGTGAAAGTCTGACTCAATCGCTCCAACTGATTAGGAGGTTGGAATGACGGTGAGGATTACACGCGATGACGCGACGGCTTCGGATTTGCGCAGACAATCGGGGCGCGTGAAGGACGGACGCATATCGCGGCGGCTCTTGGCGATCGCTTTGGTGCTTGAGGGGGCGTCGCGAAAGGTCGCGGCTGAAAGCTGCGGAATGGATCGCCAGACCCTTCGGGACTGGGTTCACCGTTACAATGCCGAAGGTATCGAGGGACTGTGCAACCGTGGTGGAGGTGGGGTGAAGCCCCTCCTGTCTGAAGACCAGATGGCGCACCTCTCACGTTGGGTTGAAGCCGGGCCCGACCCAGCGCGAGATGGCGTGGTTCGCTGGCGGCGCGCCGATCTAGCACGGCGCCTTGAGGCGGAGTTCAATGTCAAACTCCATGAGCGCACGGTCGGTACTTATTTGGCCAGACTGGGCTTTCGCAGACTGTCGGTACGCCCAGAACATCCCAATGCCGACCCGGCGGCACAGGCTGCGTTCAAAAAAACTTTGCCAGTATCGTAGCGGGCATCCTACCCGAACCGGCCCAGAGCAAGCCGCTGGAGGTTTGGTTCCAAGACGAAGCCCGCGTGGGGCAGCAGGGTACGCTGACCCGCATTTGGGCGCGGCGTGGCTCCCGACCACGCGCGCCTCGTGATACACGCTACAAATGGAGCTATATTTTTGGCGCAGCCTGCCCGGCACGCGGTACCGCCGCCGGGCTGATCCTGCCTTATGTCAACGCAGAAGCAATGGGATTACATCTCGAAGAGATCGCAAAGGCGGTCGTGCCCGGGGCCCATGCGCTGTTGATCGTGGACGGGGCTGGCTGGCATTGTGCAAAAGCTCTTGAGGTGCCCGACAACATCACCCTCCTGAAACTGCCGCCTTATGCGCCCGAACTCAACCCGATGGAAAACGTCTGGGCCTACTTGCGTGCCAACAAACTCGCCATCTCCGTGTTCGACAGCTATGGCGACATCCTCAACAAATGCCAGGACGCCTGGAACTTCTTCGCAAATGATCCTGAACGTATAACCTCAATCACCAGCAGAAATTGGATAACAGTCAGTTGATCAGGCCGTTGGTATGACACGTAGTTTAAAACGGCACGGTCGCGCGAATTTTCATCGAGCGGCCGCCTTGCGGGTGATTGAACCGCA
>JAQYVZ010000250.1 GCA_030145205.1 Desulfuromonadales bacterium
CCGCCATCTATCACGAAGAAGACTGGCGGCACAAGGGCCGGATTTATCCGGTCGGTTTCTACACGGTTGGCCGGCACCCGATATGGGGCCTGACCGCCGAAATCCTCCGCCAGTTTCTGCAGCGGGTGTTTCCCGACTGAGGTTCGGGCCGGCGTTGTCGACCGTCGGCCATTTCAGCCCACAAGAGGAGAGGACTGTCATGGACTTGTTCCGTAATCGCGGGCTGCAGACTAAGATCAACCTGATTATTCTGGCTGTTCTGCTGGTATTTTTCGGGCTCTTTTCTTTTGTCAGCTTCAGGCAGCAGAAGGGCTACATTGTCGAGGAGGCGGTGGAAAGGGCGCGGATAATCGCTTCCACAGCCATTCGCAGCCGCCAGTACGTGTCCAGTCAGTTGCAGGCCGGTGGGGTCGAGTTGACCCGGAAGCGTTACGGCCTGATCCCTCAGGTGGTTTCGACCCGGCTCGGTGGGATGGTGGCCGAAGACCTCGGTTACGCGATCCGCCAGGTATCCGATCGCTATCGCAATCCCCAAAACGCTCCCGACCCTTCCGAGTCGGTGATGCTCCAGCAGTTTTATCAGAATCCATCGCTCGAAGAGACCTATCGGGTCACTTATCTCGATAAAGCGCCTTTGTTCCGCTATCTGCAGCCTTTTATCGTCGACGAGAGCTGTCTGCCTTGCCATGGCGAGCCGGCGGCGGCCCCTAAGTTTATCCGCGAAATGTTTCCCGATGAGACCGAGCAATCGTTTCATTACCGGATCGGTGAGGTGATCGGAGCGGTATCGGTATCGATCCCCATGGACAAACTGCAGGCGCAGATCCAGAAAAAGGTTCATACCGATCTGCTCTACTCGGGCGGCGTCCTGTTGGCGCTGGTGTTCTGTCTCGGCTTGTTGATCCGGGTGGCGGTTACCGCACCGCTGGGTCGGCTCGGGATGGTGATCCGGGACATTGTCCGCACGGGCCGCTTTGAAAAACCGATTCCCCGCCGCGGACGAGACGAGATCGGCACCTTGATAGAAGGTTTCAATGAAATGATCGTGCGTCTTGGAGAGAAGGCCGAGCATCTGGAAGAATCGGAAAAACGCTTCCGGGTGCTGACCGAGACGGCCCGTGACGGGATCATTTCCTTCCTCGGTAACGGCCAGATCATCCTGTTCAACCGACAGGCCGAGCGGATTTTCGGCTACAGCAAACGCGAAGTGTTGGGGGTGTCGGTCGAGCGTCTGGTGCACGAGGAATGTGCCGAATTTCACCGT
>JAQYVZ010000251.1 GCA_030145205.1 Desulfuromonadales bacterium
GGGCACTGAAACCCCTGGGGCCAACGAGATTTTTCAAGGACGGCCTCGCACTGAGATTCAGTGCCATAAGTGGCAAGAAACTGGTTCAGGCTCATCCCGGCTTGGAACTGGATTCGATTCATCTTCACGGCACACCTCCTTGGGGACAGTGCCATGAAGTTACGCGCCGCCTGTGTCAGGATATGTCACTCCAATGACTCGGCGGAAGATCAGTGCTAATCAGGTTCTTTTTACACAGGATGTCAAGCCAGCAGCCGCAACTGCTCCGCGGTCAGACAAAAACACAACTCAGTGCGGCGACCTTCACCATCATCGCTGGCAACACAGCAGAGCCCCCCGTTTTCAAACGAAACGGGGACCTCGCCACCTCCCAGCAGAAACGATAGAATTCTGTTGAGCGACGGCAGGTGGCCGACCAGCAGCAGGCTCTGACGGTCCCGGTACTTCTCGAGCAATTCCACAACCGTTTCGGGATCGGCCTTGGGCAGCAGAATTTCGCTTTCAACGATATCGCTATATGGATAATTGACAATCTCGGATACCAGGGCAGCGGTCTGCTTCGCCCGTTTCTTCGGACTGCAGAGAACCAGTCCGGGAACAATCCCCAACTTTTTCATAGCGCATGCCGACGCCCGGATCTGCGTTACCCCCTCGGCGCTCAGCCCCTGCAGAGGGTCCTCGGTTTCTGCCATCGCCTGTCCGTGCCGCATCAGAAACACATTCATAAGAAACTCCTTTGCAATCTGTTGTTTGCCGGCTATCAATCCGCAGCAAACTGCGTACTCAGGATTTCCTCTAAATCCGCTGCATCCATCGGCCGCCCGAAGAGATATCCCTGCATTTCACGACAGCCGAGCGTGTGGAGAAAATTCCGTTGACCGGCGGTTTCGACCCCCTCGGCCAGAACCTTGAGGTGCAGGCTGCGGCAGAGGCCGGCGATAGCGGTATCATCGTAATTGTCGAGCAGCACCGGCGAGGGATTGAGCGTTCCGCTAGCGCCTTCCATTTTTGAACTGCTTAAGCCAGCCCTGGAACTCGTCTTCCTCGTGCTCCAGCTCAAAGGCGTTGAGCAGGCCCCGGCGAAAGGCCACGGCGACCGCCCGGTTACGCAGGTTAAAGGCGTCACCGATCTTCTCGCTGTTGAACTGCTCCAGGTCAAGTCCAAGTTTATTATACAGGGAATTGAGCCGGCTCTGCACACCGCGACGGGAAAGATAACGCCGCTGGGCAATAAGATTGTCGGTCAGGCCGAGGGAGATA
>JAQYVZ010000003.1 GCA_030145205.1 Desulfuromonadales bacterium
TGTAAGAATTTCGCATTTTGGCCAAGAATAGCGTCCCGAAGCAATGTAAGAATATAAATATGATTGACATACAAAATGATGGCCACCTGGATAAATTCCGGGCGGCCATTTCTTATAGGTCAGGGGTAGTGATAATCTCGCATTTAAGCCAAATTCGACCTGATCAAACAATGTGAGAGCAATTGTGAGAAATTTTTGAGATGCGTCTGCTAAGATGCGCCGTCGGGGTCGGCTGATCTTAAATGTCAGGAGTTATAAGAAAAGCCCCAACCAATAGCGGCTGGGGCTGACTATCAAAAACCTGTCAACGTTCCTTGGTGATATTACTTGCTTTTTGCAATGACCCACACCGCATGTACTATCCCAGGAATATATCCAAGAATCGTTAATAGAATGTTGACCCAGAAGTGCTTACCAATACCAACTTGAAGAAATACTCCCAAGGGCGGCAAAAGAATAGCACAAATAATTTTCACAATCTCCATCTGACCCCTCCTTTACTAAATTATTTAAAGACACAGTGTTTGGTATAGTCAGCCGCTTCGCTAGCGGTCCAATCCCCTTTAGGTTTTTCTTTCATGTCTTCGCACCATTCCTTGCTACCAACTTCAGGAGAACAAGCCGTTACTATCGAAAGTACAGAGATTGCTGCAATTAAGCATATGAACTTTGTTCTCACCATTTGTATCCTCCTTTTAAACAAATTAAACTTTATCATCAAGTATTTCTGCTATTTGTTTTTGCCCTTACCCTTACCTTTGTTTTTTTTCTTGCCTTTGTCTTTGCTGCTTCCTGTGTTGCCATATAAGTCTTCGCCGTTTTTCAACGCATGGAATTCTGCTGATCCAGGCTTGATCCCCATGCTTTTGGCAAGAGCTCCCCAACCTTTGTCCTTTTCAGAATTGTATTTCTCAATAACTTGATCAGTTGGTGTGGAAGACATCTCTCCCATACGAAATAACATGTATGCCTCAGCTGGATTTTTCGCAACATTAAGAACATCATTGATTGTAGCCTGCTCAACGTTGAAACGATCAGCGAGTCTTTTCTGGTAGCCTGTTGGGTCAGCTTGAGCAGTAGCGTTGAAAGTGTCCATCCACCCGTATTCCGCTGCAAAGGATGCAGTCGCTGCTGTAGCTACCAACACGCTTATCAAGACTGCGCAAAACAGTTTGCTTATTCTCATTCTAGAGCCCTTTCTTGTCTTTGTATTGATTTGTACTGTTAAGCAAAGAAGATTACATTAGTTTTGTTTGCTGGTCAAACAGCGACGGGCGGGGAGCCAACTTCATTGGATGCCTTTAGAACCTCTGGGGCCTTTTTCTCATATGTCACCCTATTAAAGACACTTCCTTAAAGATCGTAAGCGTGTCTTAAATGTTGTTCCAAAAGTGTTTCTCAGATGACCTAAGGACTTTTGGGACACTATCAATCTATCGCTTTGACCGCCCCCCCCCCCAAAAAAGCCCCATAAAAAAAGGAGCGCCCCTAAGCAACGGCGTCGCTCCCTTTTTCTATCCGCCCTGGAAAGATCCCAAGCTTTCTACAAATCACTTGTCATAATAAACAACGGCTGACGCTGGAACGACTCGTACTTCGGCCGCAACCGCTCAACCGAGTAATACTTATCGACATCCACCACCTTCTGATGGCCGGTGACCACATCGATTGGCACGCTGTCGTAGCAGCCGTTGTGCAGGCTGACCAGGCGACCGAAGCTCTTGTCGATTACCAGGTCGAGAGCCAGGTTGCCGAACGCCATCGGGACGATGGAATCCAGTGCGTCCGGGTCGCCGCTGCGCACCAGGTAGCCGAGCCTCTGACTGAGCACGTTGACCCGCCGGCCGCTGTTGAACTTCGGTGAGATGTCTTTCAACCCCTGGGCCACCTGATCGCCGATGCCGCCCAGCTTCTTGTGGCCGTACTGGTCCGTCTCTTCACCCTCGAACAGCATGTCGTTGTGGTGGGTCATGGTGGCCCCTTCCGAAATCAACACCACCGAGTAGTTGCTCGGATGCTTGCGCCGATCGTAGCTGAGCAGTTCGGCCAGGCTCTCCAGTTCAAACGGGTGCTCCGGAATCACGCAACGATCGGCTGCGCCGGCCATGGCTGGCAGCAGGGCTGAAAAACCCGCGTAACGACCAAAGACCTCCAGAACCAGGAAACGCTCGTGCGAACCGGCGCTGGTGCGCAACCGATGGGTCAGCTCGATGGTTCGGGTGACGCAGGTGGAGAAGCCGATACAGTAGTCGGTCCCTGGTACATCGTTGTCCATGGTTTTCGGGATCGCCACCACGTTGACTCCCTCCTCGTGCAGACGCTGACCATAGCTGAGGGTGTCGTCACCGCCGATCGGAATCAAATAGTCGATGCCGAGCCAGGCCAGGTTCTTGAGCACCTCGGGTGTCATGTCGTTGATCTGGTCGGTGTAGGTATCGCGCAGATGAATCGGCACGTTGGTGATCGGCAGATGACTCGGTCGGGTCCGCGAGGTGTGCAGGAAAGTCCCGCCGGTCCGCCCGGCCCGGTTGACGATCTCCTCGGTGAGGATCTGTACGCAGTTGCTGTTGTCCGCCTTGACGTCCCTGACCAGCTCCACCAGACCAGCCCATCCCCGCCGCAGCCCCAGAACGTTGTAGCCTTCGCGCAGGGCGCGTACTGTGACGGCACGGATCGCCGGGTTCAGCCCCGGAACATCGCCGCCCCCGGTCAGGATGCCGATGGTTCCTTTTGATTTCGCCATATCTCTTCCTCCTGATTGTTGGTGCAAATCATAGTTTCACTGTTTTAAGGGTAGACGATGATCGGCCAATGGCAACGCAATCACACATTTTTTCAAAACGGCGGAGCACTTTTGACACACAGCAAAAGCTGTTATGATGAAAAAAAGATGACCACCCAAAAGGACTGAGTATGAACCGCAACAACCTGACCTGTATTGATCTGGACCAGCCCGGCCATGAGGGCTTTCGAGAATTCATCAGCTGCTGGCTGTATCGCGATGACGATCTCTGTTTTATCGTCGACCCCGGTCCGCTCTCAACCATCCCGCACCTGCTGCAGGAGTTAACAACCTGTGGTGTCGAGCGGCTCGATTTTATCCTGCTGACCCACATTCACATCGATCATGCCGGCGGCACCGGCGCGCTGCTTGAACACTTTCCCAAGGCACAGGTCATCTGCCACCCGGAGGGGGTCCGTCACATGATTGCCCCGGAGAAGCTCTGGCTGGGCTCCCTTAAAGTGCTCGGCAGCCTGGCGGAAACCTTCGGCGAGATCATCCCGGTCCCTGCGAACCGGATCGGCGCCGGCGAACGCCTGACAGGCTCCGGCATCGACCTGTTCCTGACGCCCGGCCACGCTCCGCACCATGTCTGCTACCGGCTGGATGACCTGCTGGTCGGCGGTGAGGTTGCCGGTGTGCGGGCTGACATTGCCCGTGGCATCTACATGCGGCCAGCCACGCCACCGCGCTTCATGCTGGAGGTCGCCCTCGACTCGCTCGACCGGATGATCGCTCTGGCCCCCCATTTTCTGATCATCGCTCACCATGGGTTGGTTGAACCGGCCGTTGAGTATCTGCAAATTGCCCGACGCCAACTGCCGCTCTGGGTTCGCGGCGTGCTTGAGACTTCCGGAGATGAAGGTGACGCCAGAAAGCAGGTGCTGTTCGACTGGCTACTGAAGCGTGACCCGAACTTTGCCAATTTCGATCAGCTGGCAACCGACATCCAGGCGAGGGAGCGGCACTTTTTCGGCAACACCCTGCGCGGCATGCAGGAGTATGCCGATCAGCTGGCACCTGAGCAGAAACAGTCTCTCCTGACAGGAACGTCATGAACTGTACAAGCAACGATCCTGAACAATCACCATGGCTTTGCCATGTGTGTGATAAAAAAAGCCGGGGTAAAAGTACGGCGTGCGAACTCTGCTATCGCACCACCTGTGCCGAACACCTGACCCCGGTGTCGCTTCGCGACACTCAGAGCGGCCTTTATCTCCTGAAACGAATCTGCGTCGCTTGTGCCTTGGAGCACGCCAGTCCCTGAGGAGTTTGACATGCAGACCGGTCGCAAGCGTCGGATCATCACCATTCTGCTGTTGACGGCAGGGATCACCACCCTGCACTACTCCACGACCGTCCACGCCGACCATTACCACGACATCTACCGGCGTCTCTACTACATCCCGATCGTGCTGGGCGGCCTCTGGTACGGCCTGCGCGGTGGCATTGCTACTGCCGTCGGCGTATCGCTGCTGTACGCGCCACATGTCCTGTTGCAGTGGGGGCACCACGTCGGCGTGCCTCTGGAACAGTACCTGGAAATGATCCTCTACAATGTCATCGGCTGCCTGACAGGCTTCCTCTCCGGCAAAGAACAGCACCAGCGCCGCAAGTACCAGGAGACCGCCCGCGACCTGGAAGAAAGCTACGCCAAGCTGCACCAGCAGACCGACCTGCTGCTGAAAACCGAAGAACGCATCCAGAGCGCCGCCCGCCTGGCGACCCTGGGCGAACTGTCCGCCGGCCTGGCACACGAAATCCGCAACCCGCTCGCCTCGATCCGCCTGGTGTCCGACAACCTGAGGGACATCATGGAGGAATGCAAGGACGGCGGGGAGTATCTTGACATCCTGCGCAAAGAAGTGGACCGCCTGAACCAGGTTGTGGAACAGTACCTTTCGATGGCCCGGTCGCAAAGAACCCGACACAAGGATGTCGATGTCAACCAGGCGATCCGCGATATGCTGCTGCTGGTACGTCAGCCGGCGCAGAAACAGCAGGTTTCCCTCGAGTTCGACGCTGGCGAGATCCCACTGATCGAGGGTGAGCAAGTCCAACTGCAGCAGGCCTTTTTGAACCTCGCTTTGAATGCGATCCAGGCGATGCCCGATGGCGGCGCACTGCAGATTGTCACTGCAATTGACCAGAGCTGTCTGCTTATCACCTTCACCGACACCGGCCCCGGGCTGCAGGAGATCGACCCCGAACAGATTTTCACGCCTTTTTACACCACGCGGGAGAAAGGCACCGGGCTCGGCCTGGCGATCACCCGGCGCATTATCGAATCCCACTCCGGGACCATCCACGCCCTCGCCGCCGAACCGGCAGGGACCACCTTTTCGATCCAGATCCCCTGTGAGGACAACCTTTCATGACACATCCTTTGATCCTGATTATTGATGATGATGATTCTTTGCGGCGTGTGATGGAACTAAGCCTGCTCGGTGCCGGCTACAGCGTGGCCACGGCCGAAAACGGCCGGCAGGGGCTGGAGCTCTTCGAACAGCTCAACCCCGACGTGGTCGTTACCGATGTACAGATGCCGGAGCTCACCGGCTATGAAGTTCTGGAACAGATCAAGCAGAAGAAACCGGAGACCCTGGTGATCGTCATCACCGCCTTTGGCTCCATTGACAAAGCGGTCAAAGCGATGAAATTGGGTGCCTACGACTATATCACCAAGCCGTTCGGCCGGGACGTGCTGCGTCTGGTGCTCGGCAAAGCCCTGGAGTATCGCGACCGACGGACCACCCGCAGCAGCGGTGTTCGGGAAACCAGTAGTGACAATCTGATCGTTGGCCAGAGCCCGCAGATCAAGAACCTGCTGGAGATGGTGACACGCGTCGCCGCAACCGATGCCACGGTTCTGTTGACCGGCGAAAGCGGAACGGGCAAGGAGGTCTTCGCCCGGGAGATCCACCGCCTCAGCACACGCCAAGACAAGCCTTTCGTCGCCGTCAATTGCGCCGCCATTCCGTCTGAACTTCTGGAAAGTGAGCTGTTCGGCCATATCAAGGGTGCTTTTACCGGCGCGGTACGGAACCGTGAAGGCCACTTTCAGCAGGCACATGGCGGCACCCTTTTTCTCGATGAAATCGGCGAACTCCCTCTGGCACTGCAGCCGAAGCTGTTGCGCGCCCTGCAGGAGAAACAGATCGAGCCGGTGGGCGGCATTACCCAGGATGTTGATGTCCGGGTCGTCGCGGCAACCAACCGTGACCTGGAACAGGCCTTGCGCGACCAGAGCTTTCGAGAGGACCTTTACTACCGCCTGGCCGTGGTGACGCTCGATCTGCCCACCCTGCGCGAACGGCAGGAGGATATCCCACTGTTTGTCGACCACTTCCTTAAAAACTTCGACGCGACCGGCGTAACCCTGGCGGAGGATGTCATGCCTCTGCTGATGCGCTACCCCTGGCCAGGCAACATCCGGGAATTGGCCAACGCCGTTGAACGGATGACCGTGCTGCACACCGGGGAGCAGATCGGCGTCGACGATCTGCCGGCCAAGATTCTCCAGAACCGCCAGGAGAAATTCGACACCTCCATCCGCTTGCCGCAACAGGGCTACTCACTGGCTGAACTGGAGAAACAGGCGGTCGTCGATGCTTTGCAGAAAAACAACTGGAACCAGTCACGGGCCGCGGCTTTTCTGCATATTCCCCGCCACACCCTGATCTACCGGATGGAGAAATACGATATCCCACGCAAGAAGCCGGAGACAGAGGCAAAAGAAAAATAACGTTGAGAATATAGTTTGAGATTGTTACTACAAGTCTGTAGGTGATTTAAGAAACGGTTGCGAGAGGGTTTATTCGAAGATAATCACGAGAATCCTGAAAGTCCCTATTTGTTGTGCAATATAAAAACGGTAGAAAGCCCCCCTCACCCTGACCCTCTCCCGCCAGGGGAGAGGGAACTTGCTTCGCATACTTTGTGGTTTACTCCCTCTCCCTTGACGGGAGAGGGTCAGGGTGAGGGTGACCAACCATGATTATCTTTGATTTTTGACTCTCCTCCCGTTGCGACGCAACCCCGGTTAAAAATCTGAGCATGTACCAGTGTGTACCCAAACTGTCGACTATTCTACAGCCCTTGAAGAATAATCGACAGAATCTCCTCACCTGCACATCACATCACACACCTAACCTCTTGAAATAAAAACATTTCCAACCTTGGCATAACTCGTGATTACTAAATAGACCAGAACACGATTCTGGCCCCGAACGGGGCGTCAATCTACAACGTGGAGATCGACGTGGGAATGAAGCACCTGTGTATGGCCCTGCTGGGTCTGTTGCTCTGCCTCAACAGTTTGTTGCCGTCTGCAAGTCTGGCGGAAACAACCGAGTTGCAGCGTCTGATCCAGACGGCCCTCCAGAACAATCCATCCCTGCTGGCCGCTGAGGCCGAGTGGCAACGCTCGACCCACAGCATTTTGCCGGCAAACAGTCTGGACGATCCAGTCCTCTCCCTCGCTCTGCTCAACCTCCCCGTCGATTCTCCACGTTTCGACCGAACCCCAATGACCGGCGTCGAGATCCGTCTCTCCCAGAAGCTGCCCTTCCCCGGCAAACTGGCGTTGCGCGGCAAGGTCCAGGAGCAGAAGGCCGTCTGGCAGAAAGGTCTGTATGGCGAGAAACAGTTGCAGGTCGCTCGTCAGGTAAAGGATGCCTACTACCGCTACCAGCTGCAGTTGGAGACTCTGAAGATCCTGGCCGAGAACCGTAACCTTTTGAATGCCTTGGTCAAAACCCTTGAGGCGCAATATGCAACAGGACGCGCCTCACAACGCCAGGTCCTGCAGGCTCAGCAGCAGTTGACCCGGCTGCTGGACCGCATCCTAGTGGAACAGCAGAAGCAGGCCAGCCTTTCTGCCGAACTTGAAACCTTGACCGCTTCGGCGACGCTGCCGCTCGAGGAGGCGGCGCCCCTGCCCAGTCTCCTGTCGGAACTGCCCGATGCCGAGACCGCTCACCAGCTGGTCGAAAAAAACCGGCCCATGCTCACGGCCTATCAGGCCTTGATCCAACAGAACCACCACGAAAAACAGCTGGCGGTTCTGGACGAGAAATCGGATTTCACTCTCTGGGCCGGTTACCGCTTCCGCGATGGCGGCGATATGGATGCTGTCGATGGTGCCGACTTTATCAGCGCCGGCGTCAGCTTCAATCTGCCATTCAATCAGAAGAAACGTCGGGCCGGTCAGGCCGTAGCCGACGCCGGTCTTCGCCAGGCGACCAGCGCTCGAGACAATTATCTCAATCAGTTGCGCTTCAATCTCGGCGAAGCCTTGCGCCGCATGACGCGCTCACAGCAACAGCAGCAATTGTACGCAACGACACTGCTTCCCCAGTCCCGCCAGACCTGGCAAGCCGCAATCAATGACCTCCAGGTCGGCCAGGGAGATTATCGCACCACCCTGGATCTGCTGCTGCAACTCACGGACTACGAACTGGCCTACGCCACGCTGAAGACCGACTATTTGCGCAACCAAGCCTGGTATGAGTATGAAACCGGGCAATGGCCGCTGCCGGATCAAAAGGAGAAGGTCAACTGATGAAACGGACCATGATGTTGCGGATTTTGATGCTGATTCTGTTGGCAGGCACCTTCTACGGTGGTTGGCTGCTCGGTCATCAGCCCTCGTCCGGGGCGCCGGCCGACACATCTTCCGCAGCCGCAGAGCACGCAGCGCACGCGGATGACGAGCTGCTCCAGTACACCTGCGGCATGCACCCCTGGGTCATCCTTGATGAACCGGGCATCTGTCCGATCTGCCAGATGGACCTGACCCCGTTGAGCAAAACAACCAGCTCCGGAGAAAAGCGGATCAAGCACTGGGTTGCCCCAATGGACCCAACCTATATTCGCGATGAACCGGGCAAGTCACCCATGGGTATGGACCTGGTTCCGGTTTACGAAAACGATTCTTCCGAATCTGCAATTTCGATCGACCCGGTCACAGCACAGAACATGGGCGTGCGCATCGCCCCGGTCGAGCAACGCGACCTGGTTAAAAGCATTCGCACTGTCGGCCTGGTTGACTATGAAGAACCGACCCAATACTCCGTCAACGCCAAAACCGATGGCTGGATTGAGCGTCTACACATCAACGAGACCGGCATCTTCGTCAAGAAGCACCAGCCGCTACTGGAGATTTACAGCCCGGCGCTGGTCGCCGCCCAGGAAGAATACCTGCTCGCCCTGGACAATCGCGAAACTTTAGCAAACAGTTCCTACCCGGAGATTCGGGACGGCGCGGAGCGGATGCTGCAGGCATCACAACGCCGTCTCAAGCTCTGGGATATTTCCGATCGCCAGATCGCCAGCCTGGAACAGACCCGCAAGGTTCGGAAGAGTCTGACGCTGTTCTCTCCCTATGCTGGCGTCATCACACATAAAAGCGCCACCGAGGGCATGTTCGTGAAGAGCGGTATGGAGCTGTTTCAGATCGCCGACCTGCGCAAGGTCTGGGTGCTTGCCGACATCTATGAATCGGAACTGGGGCTCGTCAAGATCGGACAGACCGCCGACATCATCCTGCCGTTTGTTGATGGTAAGACCGTGCAGGGCACTATTTCGCTGATCTACCCCTACGTCGAGCCAAAAACTCGCACGGTCAAGGCCCGTATCAATCTTGATAACCCCGACCTGGAACTCAAGCCGGACATGTACGTCAATGTCCGCCTGAAGACCGAACCGGCCCGCGACGTCCTGGCGATTCCGGCGGAAGCCATTCTGAATTCCGGGGAAGTACAGTCCGTGTTTGTCAGCCTCGGCGAGGGCAAATTCGAACCGCGCCGGGTGCAGACCGGCCTCTACAGCGACGACGGTTATGTCGAAATTCGCGAGGGGCTGAGTGCTGATGAGCAGGTGGTGGTTTCGGCGCAGTTTATGCTCGATTCCGAAAGCCAGCTGCAGGAAGTGATCCGCAAGATGATGGCGGTTGATAATCCTGACGCTGCCGACGAAAAAGATCTCGAGGACCTGTTCTAATGACGCACGCCTCTGAAGGGACACAACATGCTTGAAAAAATCATCAGCTGGTCGATCAAAAATCGATACCTGGTGATCGCCCTGACGGCCGTCGCCATTGCGCTGGGGCTCTATGCCCTCGAGCGTACGCCGATCGATGCGATTCCCGACCTGTCCGATGTCCAGGTGATCATCTTCACCGACTACCCAGGGCAGGCGCCGCAGGTGGTTGAAGACCAGGTCACCTACCCGCTGACCACGCAGATGCTGGCGGTCCCCCATGCCAAGGTGGTGCGGGGCTACTCCTTCTTCGGCATGTCCTTCGTCTACATCATCTTCGAAGACGGCACCGACCTCTACTGGGCGCGTTCGCGCGTACTCGAATATCTCAACTACGCCTCGCGCAGCCTGCCGCCAGGCGTCTCGCCAAGCCTTGGTCCCGATGCCACCGGCGTCGGCTGGATCTACGAATATGTGCTGGAGAGCGATCGTCATGACTTGCAGCAGCTGCGCTCCATCCAGGACTGGTACCTCAAGTACGAGCTGACCGCCGTGGACGGTGTGTCTGAAGTCGCCAGCATCGGCGGCTACGTCAAGCAGTACCAGATCGAGATTGATCCGGACCGGCTGCTCGCCTACCACCTGCCGCTCTCTGCGGTCAAAAAGGCGGTGCAGCGCAGCAACAGTGACGTCGGCGGCCGTCTGATCGAACTGGCGGAAACCGAGTACATGGTGCGTGGCCTCGGCTACATCCAATCGACGGCCGATCTGGAACAGGTCGTGGTCGGCACTGACGGCCGCGGCACGCCGATCTTGCTGCGCGACATCGGCCGGGTCTCGATCGGTCCGGAACTGCGGCGTGGTTTGGCAGACCTGGACGGCCGCGGTGAAGCGGCCGGCGGTATCATCGTCATGCGCTTCGGTGAGAACGCCCTGGAGACAATCGAGAACGTCAAAACCAAACTGGCGGAACTGCAAACCGGCCTGCCTGAAGGGGTCAGCATCACGCCGGTCTACGACCGCTCTGGCCTGATCCACCGCGCCGTGTCTACCCTGAAGGAGAAGTTACTCGAAGAGAGCTTGGTGGTGGCACTGGTGACTGCCCTCTTCCTGTTCCACCTGCCGAGCTCACTGGTGGCAATTTTGACCCTGCCGGTAGCGATCCTGATGGCCTTTGTGATCATGGCGGCCCAGGGGATCAACGCCAACATCATGAGCCTGGGCGGCATTGCCATCGCCATCGGTGCGATGATCGACGCCGCCATCATCATGATCGAGAACGCCCACAAACATATCGAACGGGACGGCGGCAAAAAACCGCACTGGGATATCATCCGCGACGCATCAAAGGAAGTCGGTCCGACCCTGTTTTATTCGCTGCTGGTGATCACCATCTCATTTGTACCGGTGTTCGCCCTGCAGGAGCAGTCCGGCCGGCTGTTCAAGCCGCTGGCCTACACTAAGACCTACTCCATGGCCGCCGCCGCCCTGCTGTCGATCACCCTGGTGCCGGTACTGATGGGCTGGTTCGTACGCGGCAGGATCAAACCAGAGCACGCCAATCCAATCAACCGCATCCTGATCCGCGCCTACCATCCGCTGGTCGATATGGTACTGCGCTGGCGCAAGACCACCCTGCTGGTCGCCCTGTTGCTGGTTCTGTCGGCCGCCTGGCCACTGTCGAAGATGGGCTCTGAATTCATGCCGCCCCTCTACGAAGGGGACCTGCTCTACATGCCGACCACTCTGCCCGGCATCTCGGTCACCAAAGCGAAAGAACTGCTGCAGCAGACCGACCGCATCATTGCCACTTTCCCGGAAGTGGAGCGAGTCTTCGGCAAAGCAGGCCGCGCTGAAACGGCCACTGACCCGGCGCCGCTCTCCATGCTGGAAACCACCATCATGCTGAAACCGGAGGATGAGTGGCGTAAGGTCCCGGCCAGCCGCTTCTATTCCGACTGGCCGGATTCGCTGGAATGGGCCAAAGGGCTGCTGCGCAAAGTCATTCCGGAAGAAAAAGTGATCTCGCCGGATGAGCTGATCACCGAGCTCGATCAGGCAATCCAGTTTCCGGGGCTAACCAACGCCTGGACGATGCCGATCAAGACCCGCATCGACATGCTTTCGACCGGCATCAAGACGCCGGTCGGCATCAAGGTGATGGGCGATGACCTCGAAACCCTCAGCGACATCGGCGAACGGATCGAAGCCCTGATCCGCACCCTGCCCGGCACATTGAGCGCCTTCTCCGAGCGGGTCACCGGCGGCAACTATCTCGACTTTAAGGTCAAGCGGAACGAAGCGGCCCGTTACGGCCTGACTGTCGGCGACATTCAGGACGTGATCCAGTCCGCCATCGGCGGGATGAACGTCAGTCAGACGGTAGAAGGGCTGGAGCGCTACCCGATCAACATCCGCTACATGCGCGACTACCGCAATAACCTGGAGGCCCTCGGCCGCGTTCTGGTGCCGCTGCCGAACGGCAAACACATCCCGGTCTCGCAAGTGGCCGACATCAGCTTCAGCAAAGGGCCGCCCGGCATCAAGAGCGAGAACGCCCGGCAGACAGCTTGGGTTTACGTGGACATCAAGGACATCGATGTCGGCACCTACGTTAAACAGGCCCGCGCGGCCGTCGCCGAACAGATCGACATTCCGATCGGCTACAGCATTGCCTGGAGCGGTCAGTACGAGTACATGGAATCCGCCCGCAAGCGGTTTACGCTGATCATTCCGCTGACTCTGCTGATCATCCTGCTGATCATCTACCTGAACACCCGGTCGATGATCAAGACCGGCATCGTGCTGCTGGCCGTGCCTTTCTCACTGGTCGGCGCCTTCTGGCTGATCTACTGGCTCGGCTACAACACCTCGGTGGCGGTCTGGGTCGGGGTGATCGCCCTGGCCGGACTGGATGCCGAGACCGGCGTGGTCATGCTGCTCTACCTCGACCTGGCCTACGACAAGTGGCGCAACAGCGGCCGCATGCTGACCCGCGGTGACCTGGTGCAGGCGATCCACCACGGTGCGGTCAAACGCATCCGCCCGAAGGTGATGACCATCGCCGTGATCATTGCCGGCCTGCTGCCGATCATGTGGAGCCACGGCGCCGGGGCCGACGTCATGAAGCGGATTGCCGCCCCGATGGTCGGCGGTGTGGTCACTTCGGGCATCATGGAACTTTTAGTCTATCCCGTCATTTTCTTCCTCTGGCGGGGCAGACACCTCAAGAACACTGACGAACCCACAGCAACCTCGGAACCAGAAGAGGTCGGAACCAACCCAACCGGTCGCCTGGAAGCGGCCATCGAAAGGAGTACACCATGAAACGGATTATTAAGACAGGATTGATGGCGGTCATGTTGGTCGCTGCAGGTAGCATGGCCCTCGCCTCGAACTGCCATGATGAGCCTAAAGGGCACGATATGAGTGCCACGGACGATGCCCATAAAGACCACAAGATGGAGAGCGGAAAACATGGCGACATGAACAAGAGCCACGACGGCATGGCGGCCAAAGGTGTCATGATGATGCTGGAGAACGCGACAGTCGATGGCGTAACCGGCATGGTTCACGTGAAGGATGTCAGTGCCGCAATGGCAAAGATGGGCATGGAAATCACTCACCACATCATGGTCAAGCTGGTCGATGAGAAAACCGGCGAACCGATCGAGACGGGTGCTGCCGCCGTTAAAATCAAGGGACCTGATGGCGAAAGTAGCGATGCCGTTAAAATGATGCCGATGAGCGGCCAGTTCGGTGCAGACGTCACCCTTGCCCAGAAAGGTGTCAACACCTTTATCATGGGGACCAAACTGCCGGATGGTAAGAAGCGAACCTTCGAGTTCAGCTTTGAGAACAAGTAAAAATTAAAACCAAAGCGGGCCAGAATCTGGCCCGCTTTTTTAATGGTTTCTCTCGTACGATTTTCTTTATCGAAACATTCCCACCAAATGTCACGCCTTCACCTTTATACGCGGATTCCGTCTCAACAGATGGCGGGCTCTTCTCCCTCTTGCGGACCCATAGCGTGAAGTCCACACAGCCTGCCTACGGTTACCAAAGGAGAGGCAGAGCGTTGAATTATCGTAGGAAATTGACATCCTGGCTTTATGAGATAAGGTGTTCTTAACGTTACTGCGCATATGTTCAGAGAAGCTAATCTGTTGAAATTGAGAAAGCCACGGGTCAGGCTATGTCGCCCTGAAAAGATCGTCGGACAGAAGGAGGAAAATATGAGAATTCTCAAGCAAACCACGGCCCTTCTTTCGATCCTTTTATTCCTGCTCTGTTTTGCAAATACGACATTTGGATTCAATCCCCAGCCCGAACCACCTGGGGCACTCGCTAACCCCCAGCAACAGGTAAACCCGACCGCGCAGGAACCACTCGACAAACAAGCGCCCATGAGCCTGCAACAGCAGGTCGCACCTGGTGCTGAAAAAATGGATGATGAAGAAGATCCTCCTGTTCAGACGAAAGGTGACAAGCTTCAACGTCTGCCAGGGGCAAGGAAAATGATTGATCCTGGAGAAGATGGCAAAAAGTTTTTGCCGACCACAAGCCCCCTGCAGCAATAACTGCCGAGGAACTTGATTGATCGCTATTTTCTCAAGCACTGCTTAACCGGCGTTTCCAGAACAAGCCATTACGGGAAACGTGGGTATTCTACCGCACAGATTTCAATCTTGAAGGGATTGCCCTATGCGTTTTAAAAAATGCACCTGTTTGCTGTTGGCATTGTTATTGTGCCTGCCGGTTTTGGTATCTGCTCAAGGGCTGAATATCAAACAGTTCAGGAAGCCGGTTACGGCCCCGCTTACAGTTCAAATCAACAATATCCTCAAAGACAAAATTGAAATACAGTTTCGGGTAAATTGCAGGGCAGAGATAAGATGGTATGGGGCTCCAAAAACTTACGGGACAGTCTGGCTCAGCGTCTGCAAACCGGATAAGAAAATCTGTGGTGGAGGTTTTCCAGTCAGAAATGCCGGGGCCTACAGCGAATTCAGGCCGACCCAATCCATGACCGGTCAGGATTGGGTCATCAAAGTTTCTACCGAAGACAAGAAGTATAATGGATTCAGCAATACCTTCTTTGTTGATGGCATGCTGCCTCCCTGCTGTGCCGATGGATGGCTACTTCCCCCTTGCCCTTAGCATCTCTCCCCGGGATTGCCCTTCGAGGGTGGCTGTCTCTGAACACGCCAAACAAACAAAAAGAGCTGATGGCACCCATCAGCTCTTTTCTTCCAATTTTCCAGCATTTCAGTCCAACATCAATCTGTGTCGTGAACGGCACGGCATGAACGCTGTCATCCCGCCAACAATCATGCGCTCTGAATCTCCTAAACCTTGAGTTCCATTGCCCAGACCCCGCAGGGGCAGATCCCGGCGCACACGCCGCAGCCGATACAATCCGCATCATCCGAGACGTAATCGAAACTGCCGTCCTCGTTCTCGATGCGCTGGATCGCTCCTTCCGGGCAGGCTTCGAGACACATGGTGCAGTCCCGACAGGTGCCGCAGGAGATGCAGCGGATAGTTTCGTCCTTGGCGTCAGTGATGCAGAACTTGCCACGGTTACGCGGCTTGAACAGCTCTTTGGAGAGACAGCTCTGGTTGATCATCTCCGGCTTGATGATCGGTACCAGTTCCTTGCCTGCCAGGAGATCATCAATCTGTAAAGCCGCTTCCTGGCCGGCACCGATGGCGTGCGTCAACAGACCCGGCTCGACCGTGTCACCGATGGCAAACACGCCTGGCGCATTGGCCACCTGGCCGCAGGCGTCAACATCCATCATGCCACGCACCGTCAACCAGTCACGCGGGACGAAAGAGAGGTCAGGGCGCTCCCCGACTGAAATGATCACTGTATCGGCTTCAAGCAGTTCACCATCCTTGGTCCACACGCCTTCTTCCGTGACCTTTTCGGTAAACACCGGCCAACGGATCTCGCCGCCGAGCGCCTTGACGCCGTCGATCTCGTGCTTGTAGGCCGCCGGCCGCTGGATATCGATCGCCAGCACTGATTTGGCGCCCATGGCGTAGGCCCCGAGGCAGACGTCCATACCGGCGTTGCCGGCGCCGAGGACCACGACGCGCTCACCGACCTTCGGCCGGCCGCCGTCATTGATCTGCTTCAGGAAATCAAGACCCTTGATCAAGCGTTCATGTCCCGGGAAAGGAATCACGACCGCGTTGTGAGCACCGGACGCGATCACCACAGCATCACTCTGTTGGTGCAAGGTCTCGAACAGTTTCGCGTCTACTTTGGTGCCGCTCTTGACGTCGATGCCGACATCCTTGATGCGCTGAATTTCAGAAGTCAGGGAGTTTTCAGGCAACCGTTCAGTCGGAATGACCTGGCGCAACTTGCCGCCGACCTCTTTATCCGCTTCATATACCGTCACCTGGTGACCGAGCAGACGCAGCTGCCAGGCAGCGGACAGACCACCGGGGCCACCACCGATCACGACAACCTGTTTGCCTGTGTCAGGCTTGCATTTCGGCGCCGGCACATCACGCGACAGACGTCCCAACTCCTTCATGGTCACCGGCTTGTCGACAAAGCGTCGGCTGCAGGCATCCATACAGGGATTCGGGCAGACCTCTCCACAGACGCTGGCCGGGAACGGCGAATATTTCAGGACCAGCGCCAGCGCCTCTTCATACTTACCTTGCCGCAGCAGATTGATGCGGTCCTGGGTCGGAATGTTGGAGGGGCAGGCGACCTGACAGGGCGCGCCGAAGCGCTTGTCCTGCCAATGCGGGATCTGCAGCCGATCGTCACCGGTATTGACCAGTCCAGCCACATGATTGTAATCATCCGTGACCAGACCGCCAAAAATACCGCCATCGGCGACCCAGTGGTCATTGCGAAATTCCCGCATGGTGATCCGGGAATGAACGTTACGCTCCTCGTAGCTTTTCGCGACGACCTTCTTCCACTGCGAAAAATCAGTCAGTTTCTCGAGCAGGTTCGTGCGTTCAACCTTCTCCAGAAACACCGGCATGTTCTCGGTCAAGAACTGCTGATCGGCTTCATCCAGATCGAGCAGCCAGACTTCCTCGGAGAGGTTTCTGACCGGGCCGCGCACGTAAATGGTGCCACCGACCATTCCGACGCAGGCGCGGTCGCCAAGAACCGATTCGAATTCTTCGCTGTCGTAGCCGCAGACAACACCGATGCCGCCCCCCATGAACTCGAAGGGGAAGGAGCCGGTGTTCTTCAATACCCAGAACTGTGGGGCCTCATACTTCGGGTCATGCTTCATCAGCGACCCGGAGCGTGTGCCGACCCGCCCGGCCACGTAGATCTGGCCGCTCGCCGCGCAATGGGCCGTGGTATCGCCGCCATCGCCAAGGATAGTCAGAGTCGCACCGGCATTCAGCCAGCCAGCATCGGCCGGGGCCGAACCGTGCACCACGATCTCGGTGCCGTCCAGTCCGAATGAACCGACCCGCTGGCCAGGGTTGCGAACATCGAAACGCAACGGCTTGCCATCTTCGGTCCAGAGCGGCCCACCGATGTTGTGATGTCCCGAAGAAAGAATTTCGAAAGACGTCTGCCCATTTTCCAACTCTGCATAGATCTGCTGCAAAAGCTGCTGCGTGGACACGCGCTGGTTGTTCTGGTCAAATGCTGAAATTTTCGCGGACATATTTTAAACCTCAAAAAACGGAACGCGTTCCTCGTTCCTGAAGTTAACAGACGTACTGAATCTGCAATTTCTCGGCGACACCTCGATCAGTTGCAACCAAGGCATCGGAGCGACCGACTGGCAGCGACGAGTTGCCGATCGGTGCCATCAGTTTTTTCAGTTCAGTGTCCATCGCCAGGTAGTAGTTGACGATATTCTGGGCCACTCGGTCCACATCCAGCCGGTGTACCAGCTGCGGCTCTTGAGTGGTGATACCGACCGGGCACTTACCCGTGTTGCAGGCATTGCAGCGGCCCATGTCGTTGCCGACACACCCCGCCATCTGCAGGATCAGTTTACCGGTGAACACCCCGTTGGCTCCCAAAGCCATCATCTTGAAGGCGTCAGCCGCCAGGTCGCCGGTCTTGCCGAGGCCGCCGGCCGCCCAGAGCGGAATCTGACCCTGCCGGCCCTGGGCCACTGCTGCCATGTAGCAATCACGCAGCTTGGACACAATCGGGTGACCGGTGTGGTCAAGCGAAACCTCGTGGGCCGCACCAGTACCACCGTCAATGCCGTCCAGGAAAAACCCACCGACGATGTTGTAGGGGTCGCGAACCAGGTTATTGAACACCGAAACGCTGGTCGCCGAAGCGGCCACCTTGATGGCAACCGGCACCCGGAACTTGAAGGCCGCGTTGAAGGAGAGAAACATCTTCTGCACGCTCTCTTCGATTGAGTAGAGGCCCTGATGGTTCGGCGGGGAGAGCAGATCCGCTTTCGGTACACCGCGGATCGCCTGGATATGGTCGGCCACCTTGCCCGCCTGCAGCAAGCCGCCGTCGCCAGGTTTGGCGCCCTGACCGATCTTGATCAAGACCCCGGCCGGGTCCTCCACCATGTCAGGCATCGCCTTGACGATCCGATTCCAGCCAAAATGACCGGAAGCAATCTGAAGGATCATGTACTTGAGGTACCTGCTGCGCAGCAGGCGCGACGGCACCCCGCCTTCGCCGGAGCACATCCGCACCGGCATGCCACACTGTTCGTTCAGATAGGCGACCGCCATAGCGACCGCTTCCCACATCCGCCAGGAGAGCGCGCCGATCGACATATCGCCAATCACCACCGGGTATATCCATTGTACCGGCGGCATTTTTGTATCGCTCTGCAACTTACCCTGGGGATCGACGCTGATCGGCAGTTTCTGAGCCGGCAGAATCCGGCCGAACGGTGCCAGCAGGTCAAAGGTGTGGCGCTGTGCATCCAGGCTCGGGTCGGTCATCTGCGAGATGCGGCCCACCCGGATTTTGTCCAGGGTTCGTGCGGTCGATTCCAAATTCTTGCGGCCGCCCCGCTTGATCGACTCGCCGCCGAGGCAGCGGGTCAGGATCGGGTGCCGGGTATCCATATTCCGATCCGGGCCGATCGCGTCATTGGGGCAGACTTTTTCGCAAATGCCACAGCCACGGCAGTAATGGGTCACCGACTGGACTTGGCGAATCACCGGCACGGCAGAGAAGCGTTGCTTTGGTTCAGGGAATTCCCCTTCGGAAAACACCATGCGGCGCCGTTCGATCTTTGGCGAGATGGCACCAAAGGAGCAGGCCGATACGCAGGAACCGCACAGCGTGCAACGACTCGCATCGTAGCGAATCTTCCAGGGCATGTCGTTCGGCGTAACACTCTGGACTTTTATTGCTTCCATCTCTGCACCTCCAGATCGTTGGAAATCGCCACAACTTCCCGTTCATTTGGATAGATATCCGTTTCCCAGTTGCGATCGGGCAGGATCTCATTGATCCCGCAGACTTCGGAAGAGATCACAACGGTGTCTTCGGACCGACCGATCACCACCGGACGCAGTTTCTTGGCATCGCAGCAGGTAAACATGGAGTTGTCAGGCAGGACGCCAATAATCGTATTGGGACCGTTGATCTCCAAATGCGCCAGCGACTGACGAATCGCCAGCAGTTGCTCCCGGTCACTGTGGCGCTCGATATCCTGAAACGGCAGTGGTGTGATCACGTGCTTGAAGTAAGAGAGCGGCCAGTTCAGCTCGCGGTGGACATAATGCAGGCTGTAAAGAAAGCATTGCGAGTCCGACTCGAAACCGATATAGCCGCGATGCAGCTTGCTCTGGAACTCGACGTTCTTCAGGTAGAAGGTATTCTCGCCGTTGGCCAAAGCCGTATAACCCTGTAAGAAAAAGGGATGCGCTGCATAGCGCACGATGTCGTAGTTGGTGTTCTGGCGACACTGCGCAGTAATCACTTTTGCGGTAAAGCGATCGTCCGCTTCCCAGAGATTGAAGTAAGTACCGATGTCGCGCGGGTCGCCGATCTCCTTGAGGGTCACCACATCGGGCCAGAAAGAGTAGACGAAGCCCTGCTCGTCCTTTTCTAGAGCCGCGCGCAGCTGGAGACGGATATCGAGCAGCAACTCTTCCTTCTCTTTCTGGTCTGCACTCCGTTTATAGGCCTTGGGGTAATCGAAGGTCTCGAAGACGTAGTTAGGCATGGCAATGATGTCCAGGCCAGGCTGTGGATTGGTCTCGGGGACCCACTGCATGACACGCTGGAAACCGGCTGCATGCAGGATATCTTCGGCCAGTTTGAGCCCTTCATCAGTGCAAGCCATGGACAGGGTCGGCAAATGCTTATAGCTTTCGAAAATGCCGCCTAGGTCATGCATGATCATGGCGAACCCGGAATTGTCATGCCCTTTCTGCTGAGACTGCATTAACAATAGGGCCTGGCTGGGATGCGTATAGTTCAGGCTTTTGATCGCGCCAATTCGGCACATGGGAACCTCCAGTCGTAATGTTGCAATTGTACTCGCACAATGGCGAGCTCAGTATAAATGGCAAATTACGTACCAGAATCACAGCAAGGATTAAAAAAACCCTTTCAACTTCGGTAACCACTGGGAATAAAACGAATCTTAAGGTAGAGAACTGAACAATAAAGCGACACTCAGGGTTGGCCGCCGACAGGACAGGCAGGAGATAGACTAAAAAATAAACACGAACTGAGCACTTTATAAACACGAAAACGCCCCAGAGAAACTCTGGGGCGCCATCCGATCCACTACCTATTTAAAGCGAAGCGTGCTCTCCCTAGAGCAGTTCCACCCAGCCGTGCGTATCAGGCAGCCGACCATACTGAATCCCGGTCAGCGTATCATAGAACTTCTGCGTCCAGGGGCCGGTTGTCTGACCGTCACCGATCTTGGCGGTCCGGTCTTTGTAGGTCAACTGGCCGATAGGCGAAACAACCACCGCCGTCCCGACACCAAAAGCTTCGGTCAGGCGACCATCATCCGCCGCCGCGAAAATTTCGTCGACCGCCAAGGCACGCTCTTCGATCTCAAGCCCCTGCTCCTGTGCCAGGGTCAAGATCGACCGCCGGGTAATGCCGTCCAGAATCGTTCCGCTGAGCGGCGAGGTCACCAGTCGACCATCAAGAACGAAACAGACATTCATACTACCGACCTCTTCGATAAACCGCTTCTCCTCGGCGTCAAGCCACAGGACCTGGTCATACCCCTGCTCAGCCGCCTGGCGGGCAGCATACAGGCTGGCAGCATAGTTACCGCCGGTCTTGACTTCTCCGGTGCCGCCGTGCGCGGCGCGCACATAGTGATCAGACATCCAGATCTTGACCGGCGCCAGGCCACCTTTGTAATAGGCTCCAACCGGGCAGACAATTACGTAACAGAGATATTCGTCAGCCGGGCGAACCCCGAGCATCGGCTCGCTGGCAATCATCGCCGGCCGAATATACAGGCTGGTCCCTTCCGTGTGCGGCACCCAATCTGCCTCAAGCCGAACCAGCTCCTTGATCGATTCGAGCATAAACTCCGCATCAATCTCCGGCATACACATCCGCTCGGCACTGCGGTTGAAGCGGTGCATATTGTCCAGGGGACGGAACAGGGCGATCTGACCGTCAGGGCGACGGAACGCCTTCATCCCCTCAAAAATTTCCTGAGCGTAATGTAGAACCATTGCCGCCGGATCGAGGACAAAAGGCTGGTAAGGCTGAATACGCGCTGAATGCCAGCCCTGACCGCGCTGATAGTCCATGACAAACATGCGGTCCGAGAACTGCTTGCCGAAAACCAGTTGCGTCTCATCTTCGATCCGCGGCTTCAGATGTTCAATCGGTTGGATTTCAAGTTTCATACGACTCGCTCTCCCCTTGGGTGTCATTATTCTGCACGAGACAGATTGTTCCTCGAATCAGAAAACACAACCTGAGCGCAAAAGGACTCACGTCCCCCACAATAGCAGGCATCCAATCCAAGCTCTTAATCTGAATGATCTTTCGGAAAAACTGAACCGGACCAACAAACCGGACGGTGTTTTCCATAAGACTCAGGGGGGCTGCGGCTTGCACTTTCTGCCTAAGCTGGGTTCACTGATTCAGCTTTATTAGCATAAAGTCCGCAGAGGGCGCAAGAAATCTAGAAATGAAGCTACCGGAAAGATCTCTGAACGTCACTTTTTCTCTTTCTCACCAGACGTCCCAAACTGTTTTCCGTCGTACAGCAGGTCCTTCTCCCGGCGAGCCGCTTCATTCTCGTTAAACCTGGACAGAAAACGATGATACTCGACCAGATCGTCCAGATCCTGCAAAGGTACACCTGAATCACTCACACGCCATAAATCCTGCACGGCCAACTCCTCTCTCCACCCGCGTAATATACAGACAGCGGGCCGGTTCACGACAACAGATCACAGCATAGCACTTTCCGTCAGAGAATCAAGGTACAAATTACACGATGTGGTATTTTCATCGGCCCCGTCTTTTCCTTGAACAACGCCTTCCTTTTCTGGTTTACTGAGGTCTTCGGGGGAACTTGTCTCACACCTTTCACATAATCAGCCAACCGCCACCAAGGAGCAGAAGATGACATACCGGGCGCTCAAGAAAGCCCTTGAAGTCTTTGGATTGGGCGAGCGCGCCACCTTGCGCCAGATCAAAAGCCGGCATCGCCAACTGGTCAAAGCCCACCACCCGGACCGGGGTGACAGTCAGGACCCGGCGCTGATCGCACGCATCAACGCGGCCCATGAAATCCTTATGGATTACTGTGAAAACTACCGGTTCAGTTTCTCTGAGGAGGAATTTCTGGAGCAGCAGCCCGAGGAACGGATCAAGCGCCAGTTCGGCTGGGATCCGGTGTGGAGTGGAGAGAAAGAGGAATAGTACTTGAAACCGGGCTTCGTGAGAACCTTTACCACCCGCTCGCAATGCTCGCTGGAGATACGGAGACCACGGAGAAAGCTTTTTTGTTATGGTTTAAACTTCAGGCCCGTTACTTTCTCTATGCCCCTGTGGTGAATGCTTACGAATGAACCCTTACCCTTCCACCAATTCAAACAGCTTGGTCTGGTCGTTAAAGTTGAAGACTTCCCCCGTTTCGATGATGTAATACCAGCCCAACAGACTCAGTTTACCGTTATCGAAGCGCTCCCGGATGTAGGGATAGCTGAGCAGGTTGCGCATCTGCACCAGAATATTGATCTGCTCCGTCAACCATTCGCGCTCTTCCGGCGTCCCCTCCACCATTTGTCGCTCAACACGCCCCTGCACTTCACTTGAGATATCCAGCCAACGCCGGACGTTCGGGGTGTTGACAAACGCTTCGGCCGGCTGATTGATTGCGGCACACCCACCACAATTGGAGTGCCCGCAGACAACGATCGTGCCGACCTCAAGCTCCTGAACAGCATATTCGATGGCGGAGGTGGTCCCGACATATTCCTCGGTCACCCGGTAAGGCGGAACAATATTGGCAACATTGCGGACAATAAAAAGTTCGCCCGGCAGGCTGCCGGTGATCAGGTTCGGGTCAATGCGGGAATCGGAACAGGAGATGAACAAGGTATGCGGCTTCTGCTGGCGCCCCAACTCCTGAAAAAGTTCACGGTGGGACTCGAAATCTTCCCGGCGAAACCTCGCCACGCCCGTAAATAGTTTCTTCATATCTAACTCCTGTTACTTCGAAAGATCACTCCGTCACACATTAACGAAATTTTGAAGCCGACACCCTCTGTCCAACAGCTTAAATTATGGATAGTTGGAAATTAATGCCGCAGGAATATGTGGCTGTCAAGCAAGGGCCGTAATCAGCTGAGGCCTCCAGAGCGGAGAAACCACCCGGAAGATACACTCAAGCAGTTCTGTCAGAAGCGGGTCTTCACGCCGGTGCGGCAGTACAGCGACACAGCGCCCACGGGAATGCACGAAATCCTTGACCCGAACCCCGACCAGACGGCCTGACTCGAGATAGCTGTTGACGATGGCCGTTGAAACATAAGCAATACCACCACCGTCAAGGACCGAGTTAATCGTGAAATGCAGGTCATCCGAGACCACCATCCCCTCGAATTCCTCAAAATCAGTACCCCGGTTGACCAGGTTGCGCCGTAGCATCTCCTTGGAACTGCAACCATCGCGTCGAGCGAACAGACGGTATTTCAGTAAATCCTGCATATCAGCATAGCCGTCGACCACTTTCAACCCGGACTGGGGCGGCAGCACAAACAGCAATTCGTCATCCGGCAACGGAAAACGCTCAAAACCCTCGAACGACTGATCAACGCAATGTTCAATGACGGCAAGATCGAAGTCCTCGCTACGTAGCCCTTGCAAACCCTCCTCAGGCTGCAGAAAAACAAATTTCAGATCATTGAGATCGGAATTGCCGCGAATAAAGTCACTGAGAATTTGCGGCAAGTAAGCCATTCCGAACGTCGGCGTACAGCATAAAGACAAGCGTTTTTCATCGGTTACCCGCTTCAAACGATCGAGCAGCTCACGCTCTTTCTCAAGGATTTCCCGAGACTTGGTCAAGACCAGCAATCCCGCTGGCGTCGGTTCCAGAATCGCACCGGAGCGATCGACCAATTGATGGCCATACTGCTCTTCGAGGAACTTGACCCGCTGCGACACAGCCGACTGCGTAATGTGCAAAGTCTCTGCCGCCTTGGAGAAAGACCCCCTCTCGAGCACTTCAACCAGTGTTTTTAAGTAGCGAGTTTCCATCGCGCTCCATCTATATTTCCATATATTTGGCTGAAAAATTATAACCAAGGCTTATATCGTCATAAATAACTTTCGTTTTACCCTATCATTATTGCCTATTAGTATACAACCGCTTGGGATAGAAAACCCGATGACTCATAGATAGAATTAATAAGCAAATCCGTAGAGAGAGGAGAGGAGGAAAGCACCAGAGCCTCAAGAACCGTTAACACACTGTTTGTTTTTATTTGTCGAGGCATTTCGTACTGAAAGGAGAACCCATGTTAAGGAAGGTATCGCTAACCAAAGCACCTTGGTTGGTCAAGCTCCTTCCCCTGGCACTGATCCTGGGCGCATGCGCCACAGGAGCTATCAGGGAGAAGCAGTTGACTCTGCCAACAATCGAAGGTGCGGAAGCAGTCGGACAGGAAACCTGTCTGGAGTGCCATGAGGACTACGCGGAGAGTTTCGCCGCCAGCGCTCATGGTCGCATCGCTGATTTCGAACTGATGGGCGCAGCCGGCGGCTGTGAGGCCTGTCACGGTAACGGTGGTCTTCACGCTGATGAAGGCGACACCGACAAAATTTTGCAATTTGGTGAGATGCTGCCGGAAGAATCCGCAGCCGTCTGCGCCAAATGTCACTCCGACGGCAGCCTGATGGATTGGACACACGGCGAGCACGCGCTGGCTGACGTGTCCTGTACTGACTGTCACTCCGTCCATGGTGGCGGCAAAGCTGCGCTCAAGCAGGACGACCCCGAGCTTTGCTACTCCTGTCACCAGGAGCAGATGGCTCAGGCCAACTTCCCTTCCCATCACCCGATCAAGGAAGGCAAGATGACCTGCAGCGACTGCCACAACCCGCACGGTGAATTGAACACCCACGAGCGCACTAACGACCTGTGCCTCGATTGCCACTCCCGTTATCAGGGTCCGTTCGTGTTCGGCCATGCTCCGGTCGAGGATGACTGCACCATCTGTCACAATCCTCACGGCTCCGTTGCCAACAACCTGCTGGCCCAGAACGAGCCGTTCCTCTGCCTGCAGTGTCATGAAGGTCACTTCCACATGCTGCGCAAGGGCTTCGATCCGTATGCAGATGGAGCAAAATTCAACTCTGCTGCCGACCTGACCGAAGGTGAAATGGACGCCCTCCTGGCGGCTTCGGGCATCTCCGGCGACATCATCGTCAAGGGCACGCACGGAGCTACCGGCTACTTCGACACTGCAAAGGACGCGAAAGACTTCGCAAGCTACCTCAACACCAACACCGATGGTCACCGTTACTTTGTCAACACTGAATACGATGACCAGTACACGGTGTGGCAGCGCTCCACCAGCGAAGCTAGCGCGACAGCAGCCAACCCCCACGGGGAGGAAGGCTGGCAGATGTCGTTCGGCACCAAGTGTACGACCTGTCACCAGGTTGTCCATGGCAGTGATCTCCCGTCTCAACCGCTCGGCGGTGGCGGCCTGACCCGTTAACTTAGGAGGCAATTACAATGAAGCAACGTTATTTTCTAGTTGCAGTATTGTCCATCCTGATCCTGGCGGCGACCTCCACGCTGGTGATGGCGGAAGAAGATTCCGCGCATCTCAGTGGTAACTGGGAGGTTGGCGTTACGGGTGTGGACCTTGAGGACAATCCTGCACGTGTCAACGAATATGGAACCAACCGGACCGACAAGGACGGTGTAAACCTTGCGACCGAAGTGAACCTTGAGTACATCAACAAGGGGTTCATGATGGAACTCGAGAGTGATATCAACGGTGCTGATGATCAACAGCATGCTCTCGAACTCGATTTCAATCGAGTCTTCAAGTTCGACTTCGAGACCAGCAAGTTCAATCACTGGAAAGATCAGGACACCCTCGAGCACCTCGGTGCCACGATGCAGGGTGACATCGACGGCGACCAGCCACGTATCTTCACCAACCAGACGTGGGCCAAAGGCGACAAGGAACAGTTTGCGTGGGAACAGAGCCAGGACTACTTTGTGACTCGCAAAGAGAGCGAAGCCGGTGCTGAGCTGCAGCTGCCTGCCCTGCCGAACGTGACCTTCCACGCTGGCGTCCGCATCGAAGAGCGTGAAGGCATGGAGCAAGCGATTGCCCTGAGCAAGTGCTCGGCCTGCCATGTCGAAGCCAACCCGAAGGTGATTGACGAGCGCACCGAGGAATTCACCCTCGGCGCCACCGGCAAATTCGGCCTGTTGACGGTTGAATACGAGTACCTGTCGCGTGATTTCGAAGATCGCGGCGAGCTGCCGACTTACCAATACTGGAACAGCGGCAAGATTCGCTTCGGCAGCACTGACCCTGACCAACTGCTCTACATCAACGAAGAGCTGGAGTACAACCAGACTCCCGAGTCTGAAAAAGACAGCCACCTGCTGACGGCCCGTCTCGACCTGCCGAACAACACGGTCCTCTCTGGTAGCTACGTCAACGCCGACATCGACAGCGCCAAGGAAGGCGAAGAAGGCACCTACACGTTTGTCGGCAGTGACACGCTCACCAGCGCCTTCGAGTCGTTTGCCTTGAAAGGTGCAACCCGCATCGGCGGCCTGCGTCTCTCGATGCACGGTTCGTCCTACGAGATCGACGGCCCGGACTACACCCTGTCCTTCCCGGACCGCGTCGACAATGTTGATTGGGACCATGACGGTGTCATGGAAGCCAGCAACAACACCTACGACAACCCGGCACACTACGAGTCGGCGGAGAGCCGCGACGTGACCGAGTTCGGTCTGGATGCTGTTTACCGCCTCGCTCGTGGCACCACCCTGCGCCTCGGCTATGACTACGAAGATGTCGAGCGTGAGCATGAAGAGCTTGGCGAAACCGAGACCTCAACCTACAAGCTGTCGTTGCACAGCCGCCTGGCCAAGGGTCTCAATGCCCGCTTCAGCTATACCTATCAGGACATTGACGATCCTTTCGGCGCTGACCATGCTACCGGCATCGCCCAGGGTCACGAGGATGCCATCGTGGACGGCACCCTGTCCTACCTGCTGACGAATGACTACAAACTGTCGGCACCTGATTTTGTCAATGTCGATGACGATCCGCTGGCAGAAGGCAACACTGTTGCAGCTTATTACTGGAACACAGTCTATCCTGCGCGTGGCCTCACTGCCACCGACCAACCGGACGAAGTTCAGGAGCTTAAAGCCAGCACCACTTGGTCCCCAGCTGCCAACATGTCCGTGACTGCCTACATACGTGCCCGCTTCGAAGAGAACAGCGACGTCAAGTACGAAGAGAACACCTACGTGCCTGGCATCACCTTCTGGTATGCACCGAACGGCAAGATGAACCTAGTCATGGCGTACAACTTTAACAAGCAGGAAACCGAAAACCAGATGTGCGTTGGTTGGTACCATGGCTGAGCGAACACGGTCTCGTCGGTCCAGTTTGGATCGATCTGCAGTGTTGCTGAAACCGAAACCGACGTCCACACTCTTTCCCTGAGCGCAGATTATCAGGCAACCGAAAAACTACAACTTGAAGCCAGCGTGGTCTACAACAAGGCAGACTACTCCTGGGATTGGGATTTTGAAGAGCGTCCGAGCCTCACCTGGGGCGGCGCCGACAAGACTAATTTTGACACTTGGGATATTAACGACGACATCGACACCTACTCCGACCTGTCTTACGAGGAGTATCAGTTCACCGTCGGCGGTACCTACAACTTCACCCCGACCTGCTACACCACCGCACAGCTGACTTACGATGTGTTTGAGAGTGATGAGCAGTATGTCTACGGTGACGAAGACGGTAGCGCCTACTACGGCTACCTCGGCTTCGGGTATCGCTTCTGATCCCAACGTCAATCAAGACTTGCCTCTTTTATTAACACTTGCCCGGCTGTTTCCAGCCGGGCATTTTTTATTTCTTAGCGCTGAGATACCCGGACGTTGAGCGTAAAAACCTTAAATCAGAAGCTACTGGCTCTCCAACGATGGCGGTGGCAGTCTTTCTGTCTAGAAGAGGGGTTCTCAGCGTCCCGGCGCCTCAGCGTTAAATTGATTCTTCCGCTCGCAATTCAATTGTTTGTTCTCTAAGTGCAGACATGCTATTTTACTTTGTTATGCAAAGAAATCAACAATCACAATACACACCCCAGATTTCCGACCTGCTCCAGCTCGACAAACCGGCCCGCTACCTGGGTGGCGAACTGGGCAGCATTCGAAAAGACTGGAATAAAGTCGACATCACCTTCGCCCTGGCCTTTCCAGATGTGTATGAAGTCGGCATGAGCCATCTCGGCTCGGCCATCCTCTATCAGACCCTGAATGATGTTGACTGGATTGCGGCGGAACGCAGCTATGCCCCCTGGCCTGATCGGGAGGAGCAACTGCTCGCCAGCAGCACGCCTCTGACAACTCTGGAATCGGGCCGCTCCCTGGCCGACTTCGACCTGGTCGGGTTTTCCCTGCAGTACGAGCTGAGCTGCACCAACGTGCTGACCATGCTGACGCTGGCCGGGATCCCATGGCACGCCAGTGAGCGCAGCCTGGACGACCCGCTGATCGTGGTAGGCGGCCCCTGCGCCTTCAACCCTGAACCATTGGCCGACTTCATTGACTGTGCCCTGATCGGTGATGCGGAAGAAGCCGTGATTGAGCTTTGTGCCGCCGTGCGGGACAGCAAGGCCGCCGGAGAAGACCGTCAGGAACTGTTGCTGCGCCTGGCCAGGATCGAGGGGATCTACGTTCCGGCCCATTTTGCAGTGGACTACCAGAACGACGGCCGCATTGCCGGCATCACAGCGCTCAACCCCGAGCGCCCGCAAGTGCGACGCCGCGTGCTGGCCGACCTCGACACAGCACCCTTTCCGACCCGCCCGATCGTTCCCTTCCTGACGACCATCCACGACCGCGTCGCCGTTGAAGTTGCCCGCGGCTGCACCCGCGGCTGCCGTTTCTGCCAGGCCGGCTACATCTACCGGCCGGTGCGTGAACGTCAACCGGAAACCATTAGCAACCTGATCGCTGAAAGCCTGCGCCATTCCGGCTATGACGAAGTCTCTCTGTTGTCGCTCTCGACCGGCGACTACACGTACATCGAATCGCTGGTTCAACACCTGATGAGCTGCTACGCCGCACAGCGGGTAGCCGTATCACTGCCCAGCCTGCGAGTCGGTTCCCTGACTCAGGAGCTGATGGAAGAGATCCGCAAGGTTCGCAAAACCGGTTTCACCCTGGCCCCGGAAGCAGGCAGCGAACGGCTGCGCCAGGTGATTAATAAAGGTATCACCGAGCAAGACTTGATTGACGGCGCCCATCAGGCCTTTTCACTGGGTTGGCGCATCATCAAGCTCTACTTCATGATCGGCCTGCCGACGGAAACCGACGAGGACCTGGACGCCCTGGTCGACCTGTCGGCTCGTGTCAAACGCTCTGGAAAAGGGACTGAGGGCGGCGGCGCTGTCAATGTCTCGGCGTCAACCTTTGTCCCCAAGGCACATACCCCGTTCCAGTGGGAAGAGCAGCTCAGCATCGAGGAAACCGTACGTCGCCAGAACAAACTGCGCGACGCCCTGACCCGGAAGAAACTCAAGCTGAAGTGGCATGACGCCCGCACCTCCTTCATGGAGGGCGTACTGGCCCGCGGCGATCGCCGCCTCGGCGCGGTTCTCGCAGAAGCGGTCAAGCAAGGCTGCCGTTTCGACGGCTGGCGGGAACATTTCAACTGGGACTTATGGATGGCCGCCTTTGACAGCGTTGGCCTGGACCCACAATGGTACTTGCGCCAACGCCGGCCCAGCGAAATCTTCCCCTGGGAACATATCGATGCCGGGGTTTCGAAAGATTTCCTGCTACGGGAACGACAAGCGGCTCTCCTGCAGAAAGAGACCCCCGATTGCCGCAACGGCTCCTGTTCAGCCTGCGGTCTGTGCGACTTTGACACAGTCCGCCCACGCAAGGCACAGATTCCTCTCGAGGCAAAGTCTCCGGTCGAAGAAGTTGAACCGGAGCAGAGTAAGGCGCCTCAGGAGTTCTGTAAAATCCGCTTGACGCTACGCAAAAGCGGCCGCACCACAGCCATCAGTCATCTCGAATTCATGACTTTGCTGCATCGTGCGGTCCAGAGGGCCAAACTGCCCATCCGGTTTTCCGCAGGGTTTCACCCAGCGCCGCGCATCAGCTTCGGTGACGCCCTGCCGATCGGTGTCGCCAGCGAAGTCGAGCTGGTCGACCTGGAGTTGACGTCGCCACAGTCCCCCGCCGTGCTCCTGGATAAACTCAATCTGGAGATGCCTGAAGACATCCGGATATTGTCCGCCGAAGACTGGCCGCTGAAAGGCCCCTCGCCCGGCGCGAGTCTGGCGACTGCAACCTACCGGGTTCCTCTGCCGGACAACCGGCCCGCGGACCTCGAACAACGGCTGACAGAATTTCTGGCAGCAGAGAAAGTAACCACGACACGGCTGAAGAAAAACCGGCCAACTGAAGTCGACCTGCGGCCATGGGTTGAGACTCTCGCCTGCGATGACACGGCTCTGCTGCTGACGATGCGCTCGGGCAGCCCGATTGTCCTCTCAAGCTATCTGCTGGACATCGACCCGGAATCAGTTCGTAGCCTGGAAGTCTGCAAAACACATGTGACATTGAAAGAGTTATAGATATTTATTTTTAAATTTTCTTGGCCTCTTTCTTTAATCCTTGGAGTCTTTGCGTTATATTTTAAAACTCACTAAAAATATCGTTATTTTTCATATATATATTGCGAAGGAGAACCATTATGACCAAAGAACTGGTCATCAACATCACGTCACACGAAACCCGTGTGGCCCTGCTGGAGAGCGGCCATATCGCCGAGCTCTACATTGAACGCAGTCGGGAGATGGGCATCGTCGGCAACATGTACCGCGGCAAGGTCATCCGGGTTCTGCCGGGGATGCAGGCGGCATTTGTCGATATCGGTCTCGAGAAAGCGGCCTTCCTCTACGTTGCTGATGTCCTCGACGAAATTGAGGCGGTCGAACGCTTTATCGAAGGCAGCAACGGACACCATGAGCCGGGCGAAGAACCGGAAGAACGCCCGCCGCTGCCACCAATTGAAGATTTATTGCAGGAAGGTCAGGAGATTCTGGTGCAGGTTTCCAAGGAGCCGATCGGCACCAAGGGTGCCCGCATCACCTCCCATATCTCCCTGCCGGGGCGCAACCTGGTCTACATGCCCACCGTCGACCATGTGGGAATTTCGCGCCGCATCGAAAATGAGGACGAACGCACCCGCCTACGTCATCTGGTCGACATCATGCGCCCGGCCGGCACCGGCTTTATTGTCCGGACTGCAGCAGAAAGCAAGCAGGCCGACGAGTTCAAGGCCGACATGGACTACCTGGTCGCGCTCTGGGAACAGATCAGCCACCGCAATACTGACAAGGGAGCGCCTTGTCTGATCCACTCCGACCTGGACGTCACCAGCAAGGTGCTTCGTGACATCCTGACCGAAGATGTCGCCAGAATTATTGTCGATTCCGCCGAAGGACATCGTCAGATCGTTGACTTTCTCGACACCTTCATGCCCGGCCACACCTTCCAGACGGAACTCTACAAAGAGGACGAACCCGTCTTTGACGCTTTCGGCCTGGAGGTGGAAATCTCTCGAGCTCTGGGACGCAAAGTCTGGCTGAAGAGCGGTGGCTATATCATCATCGAGCAGACAGAAGCACTCACTGCCATCGACGTCAACACCGGCCGGTTTGTCGGCAAGCACAACCTCGAGGACACCATCCTCAAGACCAACCTGGAAGCGGTCAAGGAGGTGGCGTTCCAACTGCGGCTGCGCAACATCGGCGGGCTGATCATCATCGACTTCATCGACATGGAGAAAGAGGCGCATCGTGAAAAGGTTCACGCCGCGCTCGAAGAAACTCTGAAGATCGACAAGTCGAAGACCAACATTCTGAAGATTTCCGAACTCGGCCTGGTCGAAATGACCCGCAAGCGGGTTCGGGAAAGCATCGGCCGGACCTTGTGCGAGCCTTGTCCCTACTGCGAAGGCAAAGGGTACATCAAGAGCAAAACCACAACGGTTTACGAGATTTTCAGAGAGTTACAAAAGGAGATGCACAACGCCCCGGGCTACCGCATGACCCTCAACGTTCACCCGGACATTGCCGACCTGCTCTACGATGAGGAGCGCCCCGGCATCGAGGAACTCGAGGAGCGTTACGAAAAGCAGGTCACTATTCATGCCCGGCCCGGCTTTCATATTGAACAGTTCAACATTATTGTCGGCTGAGTTCTGAGCTACGAGCCCCCCTCTCCCTCAGAGGGAGAGGGGGGGGGCTTTCTGCTGTCCCCTGAAAAAATACGATTTTCCCTTGACATACACATATTGAACAACATATAAGGTAGAGTTCCTGAGCGGCCCTTCGAGGGTCAAATCGGCTCAAGGTTGAAAGTGAGGTGATCTGGTATGTACGCGGTGATCAGAACCGGAGGAAAACAATACAAAGTGTCCGAGGGTGACCTGGTAAAGGTCGAGAAACTGGCCGGCGAGGTGGGTGATACCATCGAACTGGATGAAGTCCTCATGGTTGGCGGAGAAGAGGTAAAGATCGGCACACCTCTCTTGCCCGAAGCGAAAGTCACGGCGAAGATTGTAGAGCAGGGTAAAGACAAAAAGATCCTGGTCTTCAAATCGAAGCGTCGTAAGAACTATCGCAAAAAAAACGGACACCGACAGCCTATCACCCGCCTGCAAGTTACGGCGATACAAGCTTAAGTTTAAGGTTAAGGAGGCAGATCCATGGCTCATAAAAAAGGTGTTGGTAGTACACGCAACGGCCGCGACAGCATCGGCAAGCGCCTCGGCGTCAAGCGTTATGCCGGGCAGGAGGTCTCTGCCGGCTCGATTCTCGTACGGCAGCGTGGTACTACGATCCATGCAGGTAATAACGTCGGCTGCGGCAAGGACTATACCCTGTTCGCCCTGATCGACGGTGTCGTCAAGTTTGAACGTCTGGACAAAACCAGGAAGAAAGTCAGCGTTTACGCTGCCTGATTCCCGGCCACGACATTAATATGTCAAAAGCCCGAGGTTCCTAGGAGCTTCGGGCTTTTTTTGGTAAAGAACTTATGAAGTTTGTCGATGAAGTCAAATTCCACATCAAAGCCGGTGACGGCGGCAAGGGTTGTCTGTCGTTCCGCAGGGAGAAGTTTGTCCCGCGCGGCGGTCCGGACGGCGGCGACGGTGGCCACGGCGGCGATGTCCTGTTCGAGGTTGATTCCGGGGTCAACACCCTGCTCGACCTGCGCTACCGAGCCCATTACAAAGCCGGCAACGGCGCGCCCGGCATGGGGAAAACCCGGCATGGCAAAAATGGCGACCATCTGGTGATCAAGGTCCCGCCCGGAACCCTGGTTTACGATGACGAGACGGACGAACTTCTGGGGGACTTGACTGAAACCGGCACCCAGACCTGTCTGCTGCGCGGCGGCCAGGGCGGCCGCGGTAACGCCCGCTTCACCACGTCAACCAACCGGGCTCCACGCCACACTCAACCTGGCATACCCGGCGAAGAACGGATCTTGCGTTTGCAGCTGAAGCTGCTGGCAGATGTCGGTCTGGTCGGCTTGCCGAATGCCGGCAAGTCAACTCTGATCTCCAGCGTTTCTGCCGCCAGGCCGAAGATCGCCGACTACCCGTTTACAACCCTGGTGCCGAACCTGGGTGTGGTCCGCTATGGCGACTTTGGTTCCTTTGTGATGGCCGACATTCCGGGACTGATTGCCGGCGCTAGCTCAGGCCAGGGTTTGGGAACCCGCTTTCTGCGCCACATTGAACGCACCGACCTGTTCCTTCACCTGGTCGATCTGTCCGGCATGCAGGAGGGCGAACCGTGCGACAATTTTGCGACCATCAATGCGGAGCTTGAAACCTACAACCCTGCCCTGTTGGAACGCCCGATGTTGGTCGTTTTCACCAAGTCCGACATTACGGAGGTCCGGGAGGAGATTGAGACACTGCGGCCCTTCTTCGAGAGCAAGGGCTACAAAACCTTTGCCATTTCAGCCGTAACTGGTGACGGTCTACCAGAACTGGTCCAGGCGACAGGCCGGGAGCTGGCCCGAATCCGCAGCACAGAAGCACTTGACAGCCCACACTGGGAAGAGTAAAGTTTTCTAATTATTTCAACCCTTTCTGACATTTTTCAGTAAAATGCGAACCAAACTTCTGGCACATGTAAAACGAGTGGTCATCAAGATCGGCAGCGGGGTCATTTCGGACGAACACGGCCTCGATACCGACAAGATTACCAACATTTGCGACGACGTCGAGCAGCTCCGCCAGCGCGGCTTCGAGGTAGTACTGGTTTCGTCCGCCGCCATTGCCGCCGGCAAACATGTGCTCGGCATCAAGGGGCGCCCCCAGACAATTCCCCTGAAACAAGCGGCCGCGGCCATTGGTCAAAGCCGCCTGATGCGCGAGTTCAAGGACGGGTTCCATCAACATAATCTGCAGGCGGCTCAGGTCCTGCTCACCCGGGACGACCTGGCCAATCGCCGCCGCTATCTGAACGCCCGCAACACCTTGATGACCCTGCTCGAATACGGCGTCATTCCGATTATCAATGAGAATGACACCGTGGTCGTTGACGAACTCCGCTTCGGCGACAACGACAACCTGTCTTCCATGGTCACCAACCTGGTTGAGGCGCACTTGCTCGTCATTCTGTCCGATGTCGACGGTCTTTACGATCAGGATCCCCGCCAGAATCCCGATGCACAGCTTATTTCCAATGTTGTCCGCATCACGCCGGAGATTGAAAAAATGGCCGGCGATGAAGGCAGTTCGCTCGGCACCGGCGGCATGTTCACCAAACTCAAAGCCGCCAAGCGCGCGACCCTGTATGGCGCCGGCACGGCGATCATCAACGGCAGGAATTCTCACAACCTGCTGCACCTGTTTGACGGACACGAGCTGGGGACCTATTTCCTGCCGGCGCGCGACCCGATGGCCGCCCGCAAGCACTGGATTGCCTTTACCAAGAAGCCTCGCGGCAAACTCTTCCTCGATGACGGTGCTCATAAAGCAGTAGCTGAAAAGGGCAAGAGCCTGCTGCCATCCGGTATCAGTCGTATCGAGGGCAGCTTTGAACGAGGGGACGCCGTCCGTCTTTGTGATCTTGACGGCGTCGAATTCGCCAAAGGCGTCACCAACTACACCTCCTCCGAGCTGTTGCGCATCCAAGGAAAGCGCACCAGCGATATCAGCACTATTCTGGGCTACCAGTATGGTGATGAAATCATCCATCGGGACAACCTGGTCAAGCTGGGAACCGAGAACTAGCCAATGTCCGTGACAGAACACACCCTCTCAGGCGTGTGGTGATCTGATTTTACCCAGGGGAGATGAACAATGACCGTAACTGAACAGATTCTGCAGATTGCTTCCGATGCCCGCTCCGCAGCACAAGTCCTGGGCAGCCTTTCCGCAGCGGTCAAGAATGAGCTTCTGCAGAAAATGGCGGACAGTTTGCTCAACAACAGCGAACAGTTGGCCACAGAGAATGAAAAAGACCTGATCGCAGCGCGTGAGGCAGGCCTAGCGCCGGCGATGATCGACCGCCTGGTGCTGGACGGCCCTCGCGTCCGGGCCATGGCTGACGGCCTGCGCGAAGTCGCGGAACTACCTGATCCGGTCGGCGAAGTCACCGGCATGCGTCGGCGCCCCAACGGGCTCCAGGTCGGTCGCATGCGCATCCCCCTCGGCGTGATCGGAATCATTTACGAGTCGCGCCCGAACGTAACCGCCGATGCTGCCGGACTTTGCCTGAAAAGCGGCAATGCGGTAATTTTGCGCGGCGGCAAAGAGGCAATCCATTCCAATCTCGCCATCGGCGCCATTCTGCGCAACGAGTTGGAGCGCATGGGGCTACCTGCGGCCTGCGTGCAGGTCATGGCAACCACGGACCGGGACGCCGTCCTCGAACTCCTGAAATGTGAAGACGACATCGATCTGATTATCCCGCGCGGCGGCGAAGGCCTGATCCGCTTTGTCAGTGAGCACTCCCGCATTCCGGTGATCAAGCATTATAAAGGTGTCTGCCACACCTACGTCGATGCCTCGGCCGATTTTGATCTGGCGGAAAAAGTTTGTCTCAACGCCAAGGTCCAGCGCCCCGGGGTCTGCAATGCCATGGAAACCCTGCTGATCCACAAAGACATTGCAGCGACGTTCATCCCGCGCATAGCAGCAGCCATGCGCACCCAGGGTGTTGAATTACGCGGTTGCGCTGCCACCCGGGCCTTCGCTCCCGAAGCACTTGAAGCGACCGAAGAGGACTGGTACGCCGAGTATCTTGACCTGACGCTGGCGGTGCGCGTCGTCGAGAACCTTGATGAAGCAATTGCCCATATCCGTCAGTACGGCTCCCTGCACACCGAGGTGATCGTCACCAGGGATTATGATCATGCACAGCGGTTCCTGAGTGAAGTCAACTCCAGCGTTGTCATGGTTAACGCCTCCTCCCGTTTCTCGGACGGCAACCAGCTCGGCCTGGGTGCGGAAATCGGCATCTCGACCACCAAGCTGCACTCCTTCGGCCCCATGGGTCTGGAAGATTTGACGACACGCAAGTTCATCATTTACGGCGACGGACAGATTCGAACCTGAACCTTAAGTTTAGTGCTGATTTTATGAAACTTGGTATCCTCGGCGGCACCTTCAACCCGATCCACCTGGCACACCTGCAGATTGCCCGGGATGTCCTGACGTCTTGCCGCCTGGACCGAGTCCTGTTCATCCCCGCAGCCGATCCGCCTCACAAACCTGTGGCCAACGACATCCTGTTTGACCATCGCCTGACGATGGTCAATGCCGCCATCGCCGGCAACCCGGCGTTTGCATCGAGCGACCTTGAAGCCCGGCGTCAGGGGAAAAGTTTTTCCGTCGAAACCCTCGAGCTGCTGAAACAGGAGGATCCCACCGGAGAGCGCTACTTCATTATCGGCCTCGATTCCTATCGCGACATCGCCAGCTGGAAGGATTACCCACGCCTGTTCGAGCTGGCCAACCTCGTTGTGGCGATCCGGCCTGGCATCGAGATCGGCAATCCGCTCCAGGTGCTGCCCGTTGCGATGCACCCGGAGTTCTGTTATGATGAGAACCTGAAAAAAATGCGCCACAAGTCAGGCAATTGCGTGATTTTTCTTGAGGAAACTCAACAGGATATTTCATCGACAAACATTCGTCGCAGAGTCGCCGACGGCCAGTCCATCCGTCACCTCGTGCCCTCTGCCGTAGCTGACTATATTGATCAACACGCCCTGTACCGACAGACAGAGCAAGGGAGCTGATAATTTGCATTCGAAGGAAAAAGCGCTTTTCTGCGCTTCGCAGGTGCTTGATAAAAAGACAATCAACGTTCGCATTCTCGATGTTCGCAACCTCTCATCACTCACGGATTTTCTGGTCCTTGCCTCAGGCGGGTCCGACCGCCAGGTCCAGGCCGCCGCGGACGCAGTCCAACAAGAGCTGAAGAAACAGCATGACACACGGCCACTCGGTATTGAGGGTATGAAAGAGGGCCGCTGGGTCCTGATCGACTATGGTGATGTCATGGTGCACGTCTTCCATGAACCGACCCGACAATATTACGATTTGGACGGTCTGTGGAGCGATGCTGAAGAGGTCCCGTTGCCGGAGGATGTCTCGCCGGCAGCCCAGGAGTTGCCGTGAAACTTCACATTCTGTGCGTCGGTCGTTTGAGTGAAGCCTATCTCAAAGACGGCTGCGCAGAGTTTGCGCAACGGCTGAAACATTACCTGACGTTGACTATCGATGAACTGAAAGAACACAAAACGGGCAAAAAGCCGGACATCCCCCGCATTCTTGAGAATGAAGGGAGCCGGCAGTTACAACGCATTCCAGATGGCGCTTATGTCATCGCCCTCGATGAACGGGGCGCCTCAATCGACACGCGCCAGCTGGCCGAAAGGCTGGATCGGCACATGCTGGAAGGCCGCAACTGCTGGGCGATCATCATCGGTGGCCCTTACGGACTGAGCGACAAGGTCAGGCAACGCGCCGACCTGGTGCTGTCACTATCGAAATTGACCCTGACACACCAGATGGCCAGACTGCTGCTTCTGGAGCAACTGTACCGAAGCTGCACCATCATCCGGAATGAACCCTATCATCATTGAGGATGCGGGTTATTAACCACAATCGCAAGATCGGCAAAAGCCTGTTTTTTTCCATCAGAAGATGGTTTTCGTTGTAGAATTGTCACAAGAAGAAGGTCATAATACTGGCGAGGGGACGACAGCATGACGAAAGACTTTGCAGAGGTAAAGAAACAACTGCTCGATGAGCGTCAGGCCTTGTTCAAAGAGGTGCAGGCCTCTTATGAGACCTGCCGCGAGCTGGGACAGGACGGCGTCCCTGACATTGGGGACATGTCCTCGGTGACCTACAGCCGCGATGTCCTCTTCAATCTAAGTGCAACCCAGAAACAGCGGATCAATGACATTGATGCCGCACTGGAACGGATTGACAAGGGAGAGTACGGGGTCTGCCTGGAATGCGAGGAAAAGATCTCACCACGTCGCATGGAAGTTCGTCCCTTTTCCCGCTACTGCATCGACTGTAAAACTGATATCGAGAAATCTGGCCAATAATATACCGACCCAAAGGGCATTGCGCGTGCCCCAAGGAGGATTACCATGACCCTCATGGCTTTGTTGCTGTTATGCATTTTTCTCATCCTGTTCTTCCTTTACTTCTGGGGACTCAACCCACATCTGGTAACAGTCTACCTGTTGTCGGATCAGAGTGTCACCTACCCGGTCGCCTTCATCGTCATCGGCTGTGCTGTGGCCGGTCTCACCCTGGGTGTTGCCGCGTACCTTTACGGCTCGCTGACCAATCGCTGGAGTCGCTGGAGCAAAGACCGCTCCGAGAAAAAGCAGAAAGAAATCAACGCCATCTACCGTGAAGGCGTTGGGCGCCTGCTCTCGGGTGACCTGAAGAAGGCGCGTATGCTGCTGCAAAGAGCCCTCGACAAGGACCCGCGCAACGTCGAAACCTACATCGCCATGGCAAGCCTGCACAGCCAGGAAGGCAACCCGGCTGACGGGCTGACCTTGCTCGGCAAAGCCAGGGACATCGACACAAAAAGCCGCGAGGTGCTATTTAAAACCGCGTCCCTCCAGGAGGAGATGGGTCACGACGATGATGCCATGGACGCCTATATGGAACTGATTACATTGGAAAAGGACAACCGCAAGGCACTGCGTAGCCTACGCGACCTGTATATCAAGCATGAGCGCTGGCAAGACGCCCTGGAGACCCAGAGGAAAGTCCTTAAAACCGGCCCGGGCGCCAACCGGATGAGCGAAGAAAAAGAGAAGCTCCTCTTCCTGCGTTACGAAATGGCGCGCCAGTCAATCGCGGAGAACGACCTTGACAGCGCCAAGTCCGAGCTGAAAGACATTATCCGCCAGATGCCTGAATTCGCTCCGGCACGGGTGACTCTGGGAGATGCCTATGTCTCTCAGGAGCGCGGCAAAGAAGCGGCAAAGACATGGCAGGAAGGCTTTCTCAAGCTGAGCAAAGGTGTTTTCCTGGAGCGTCTCGAAGACTACTATCTCGAGCGGGAAGATCCCTCTTCCCTGCTGAGCTTCTTCCGCGACACGGTCCTGAAGCGCGGTGACGATCTGGTGCTCCGTCTGTTCTACGGCAAACTCTGTCTGCGCCTCGAAATGGTTGATGAGGCCATGGAACAGCTGCAGGCAATCGAAAGTTCCGGCCTGGAAACGCCGCAGGTTCATACATTGCTGGCCGAAGCACACCGCCGCAGGAGCCGCCCGGACGAAGCGATCAGCGAATACCAAAAGGCCCTTGGCGTCGGTAGCCGTTTGCGGCTCAGCTATGTCTGCGAAGAGTGTCAGACCAAACAGCAGGAATGGAACAGCCGCTGCCCCTCCTGCGGAGCATGGGGAACGGTGGCTCTGGTTGACCGCAAAGTCATCCTTGAGGCAAAGCCGGTCGAGGCGATGGTCGTCCATCATGGTGAACGATAAATGACGTCACAGGTAAAATCCCCGGTCGCCCTGGTAATTCTGGACGGCTGGGGGATTAACCCCGATTGTAGCAACAACGCGGTCTGTCAGGCACAGACGCCACAACTGGACAAACTGAGCACCACCTGTCCGACAACCACCCTGCAAACCTCCGGGATGAATGTCGGCCTCCCCGAAGGTCAGATGGGCAACTCCGAGGTCGGGCACCTCAACCTCGGCGCCGGCCGCATCATCTATCAGGAACTCACCAGGATCGGTCAGGAGATAAAAACCGGCCGTTTCTTCAGCAACACGGTTTTTCTCGAAGCTCTCCGCACGATTCGCCAATCCGGCGGCGCACTCCACCTGATGGGACTGCTTTCAGACGGCGGAATCCATTCACATCAATCGCATCTCTATGCCCTGATCGAGTTGGCCCAGCGGGAAGGGGTCGAGCAGATCTGCATCCATGCGTTTCTGGACGGACGTGACACCCCACCGCAGAGCGGCATCAATTACCTGGCTGAGCTGGAAGAGAAACTGGCCACCTTGGGCATCGGGCGGGTTGCGACTGTCATGGGCCGCTACTACGCCATGGACCGCGACAACCGCTGGGATCGGGTGGAACAGGCCTGGCAGGCGATCACCCTCGGGCAGGGGCAGTCTGCCGCGAACAGCGCCGCGGCAATCCGCGAAGCCTATGATGCCGGGCAGACCGACGAATTTGTCCTCCCCCGGGTCATCGGCGCACCGGACCAGACCTACTCCGGGATAGCTGATGGCGACAGCATCTTCTTCTTCAACTTTCGCGCCGACCGCGCCCGGGAGATTACTCGCAGCTTCACGCAACCCGACTTTGCAGGGTTTGCCAGGCCACACGTTCCCACCCTGTCAACCTTTGTCTGCCTGACCGAATACGATGAGACCTTCACGCTGCCGGTCGCCTATCCGCCGGACAGCTATACCAACATTCTCGGTGAGGTTGTGGCGAACGCCGGTCTGAAGCAGCTGCGCATTGCTGAAACGGAAAAATATGCGCATGTCACGTTTTTCTTCAACGGCGGTGTCGAGAGACCCTTTCCGAACGAGGAGCGGGTCCTGATCCCATCTCCACAGGACGTCGCTACTTACGACCTGAAACCGGAAATGAGTGCGGTCGCCGTCACCGACGAAGTGATCCGCCGGATCGAGAGTGGCAGCTACGACCTGATCATCCTGAATTACGCCAACCCGGACATGGTCGGCCATACCGGCATCCTGTCGGCCGCCGTGACCGCCATGGAGACGGTTGATGCCTGCGTCGGGCGGCTCATTGAAGCTCTGGAGACTGTCGGCGGCTGCGCGCTGATTACCGCTGACCACGGCAATTGCGAGCAAATGCTGGACCATACGGGAGCGCCACATACGGCACATACCACGAATCTGGTCCCGTTGATCCTTGTCGGGGCTGCGACTGCCGGTCTCAAACCGGGCATTCTGGCGGATGTTGCACCGACCCTGCTTGACCTGATGGCCCTGCCCATCCCGACAGAGATGACGGGACAGAGCCTGCTACAACGAGCGACTGTTGTAGCCTGACACCATCCACGGACTGTTTTCAGGGAGGAGGGGGATGTCCCTGTTATCTTGTCTGCACAATGACCTGCGGACCTGCGTCAACCTGTTGCTGCCAGCAGCCTGCCCTTGGTGCGGCGCACTGTTGACTGTCGGCAGTGACCCTGCCGACATCTGCGCAGACTGTCAGCAGGGGATACAGCCGTTACCAGCCAGTCATTGTCCATGCTGCGCGCAGCCTCATGCGACCCGCTCAAACACCCCTCACCACTGCGAAGACTGTCTGCGCTGTCCGCCACCTTTCAGCAAAGTGCATGCTGTCGGTCTGCATGCCGGCAGCCTCAAAGAAGCGGTTCACCGCTTCAAATACCGGGACAACCCCGGCCTGAATATCTCGCTCGGGCGGTTGATGACCACGAGTCTGGCCCAAACCCTTGGCCCGTTTCAGCCTGACCTGGTGGCTCCGGTACCGCTACACCCCCGGCGCCTGAGAAGCAGAGGCTACCACCAGGCCCTGGAGCTGGCCCGACCGATTGCCAGGCAGCTCCGCGTACCGCTCGCCGCTCAGCTGCTGCAACGGGTCAAAACGACCCCCCCGCAGCAGGGGCAGAACGCTGCAGACCGGCAACGCAACCTGCGCGATGCATTCGCGCCCGGTGCCCCGCTTGCAGGCGAGCAGATTCTCTTGATTGATGATGTCATGACCACGGCGACAACAGCGCGTGAATGTGCCCGAGTGCTGCGTGAACAGGGCGCTGGAAATGTCCAGATTGCTGTCCTGGGTCGCGCCTGACCGACGGATTATTCCTTGGTCTGCAGAGGGAAGTCTGATAACACTATAGAGCCGTCGTTTTCACCAGAGAGCCTTTTATGTTGAGTTCGCACCCCCTGATGCAGCATTTACACCTCGATCAGGCCCTGGAAACCATCCCCAGCGGTCTTTTTGTCGTTGATCTTGACCTGAACATCCTCTACTGGAATCCTGCCGCGGAACGTATTACGGGGTTCTCCGCCGAAGAAGCTGTCGGCAGGCACTGTTCCTTCCTGGAAGGCATCCCCTGCGCTAGACGTTGCGGCCTGCTCGACCCTGACACACCCAAGCCGGTCATCGGCGTGCTCTGCTCCATTACAACCAAATCGGGCGAACGCATTACCATCATGAAGAACGTCGAGATGCTCTACGACGACACCGGCGAAGCAATCGGCGGCATCGAATCCTTCCACGATGTCTCACGTATGCGCCATCTCGAACGCAACCTGCGCAATGACGCCTTCGCCCTTGAGAGAAGAGTCAAGGAACGTACGGCAGAGCTTGAGAAGAGCGAGGCCCGTTTCCGGGCGATGCTTGACAATATGGACGATTTCGCCTACATCGCTTCCTGCGACTATCGACTCACCTTCATGAACAAGGCGATGATGGAGATATTCGGCGACCGGGTCGGCGAAGCCTGCCACACCGCCCTGCATGAACGGAAGACGCCCTGTCAGGACTGTCCCATGGGAGAGGTCATTCAAAAAGGGACCTTTCGCGAGGAGCGCTCCTTCGGCAGACGCAACCGCATCTACGAAATCATCCATTCCTGTCTCTCCTGCGACACCGATTCGCCGCAGAAACTTGCGGTCTGTCGTGATATCACCAAGCGCAAGCAGGCAACTGAAGAGCTGGCCGAAGCCAACCGTGAGCTGGATGCCTTTGCCAACTCCATCTCCCACGACCTCCGCAACATCCTGTCGCCCGTCGTCACCTACATGGACTTTCTGCGCATGCAATATGGAGATGTGCTCGATGGCGAAGTCCACAAGGTCCTCGGCGAGGTCGAGCGTCAAAGCGAACGTGCCATCGCACTGCTCGACGATCTGCTTGATCTGGCCCAGGTCGGCCGGGTCGAGGCGGCAGATCAGCTGACCAGCGTTTCGGGGATCATCGACGAGATCACCCGGGAACATTCCTTCGAAGCGCATCAGCCAGACTATAATATCCAGATCACCTCGGAGCTGCCGAGCACCTGGGTCCCCGAAGCGATGGTCTACCAGGTGTTCGCCAACCTGATCGGCAATGCGATCAATTACGCCGGTGACTCCAGCCAGCCGATTGAAATCGGCTGCCGCAAGGAGCAATCCCGGCTGGTCTATTTCGTGCGCGACTATGGCCCGGGGATCGCCGCGAAAGATCGTGAAACCGTTTTCGAAATCTTTGCCCGCGGCGCGACTTCGGCAGGAACGCGCGGCACCGGTGTCGGCTTGGCGATCGTCCGCAAGGTCGCGATGCGCTGTCACGGCCAGGCCTGGGTCGAAGGGACCCCCGGCGGCGGCGCAACCTTCTGCCTCGCCCTCCCCTATCATCCCGTCTCACTGCACGAGACCAATATGCTGCCGTGACCTTCTCCAGTCCGGAGCCTCCCCTGCAGCGGCTGTTCCATCAGCTTGACCAGGCGTTTGGCGATCTCGACTGGTGGCCTGCCGACAGCGCCTACGAGGTGATTGTCGGCGCAATTCTCACCCAGAACACGGCCTGGACCAATGTGCAGATGGCCATGGTCAATCTAAAAACCGCGACTAAACTGTCACCACAAGCCGTCATGGCCCTGTCGCGGGATAAACTGGAAACACTCATCACACCCGCAGGCTTTTTTCGTCAAAAGGCCCGCTACCTGCACGGCATCACAGCCTACCTGCTCGACCACTGCGATGGCGACATCGCCCGCCTTTGCCACGGCCCTGTGGAAGACGCCCGCAAACGCCTGCTGACCCTGACAGGGGTCGGCCCGGAAACAGCCGACTCCATCCTGCTCTATGCCGCCAACCGCCCCTCCTTCGTAGTGGACGCCTACACCCGCCGCCTCCTGACCCGACTCGGCATACTGCAGGGGCGGGAATCGTACGACACCATCCGCCAGAGCTTCATGGCAACCCTGCCTGCCGACGCCACCCTGTTCAACCAATACCACGCCCTGATCGTCGAACACGCCAAGACCTGTTGCCGCAAGCTGGCACCGCTCTGTGAGACCTGCCCACTGCTCTCCAGCTGCCCTCATGGACAGCAAGAGGTCACACTTTAAACCTGAAATAGCAACCTCATCACTTCAGGTTTAACCTTGACTTCTTCAGCCGTTCTGATAGCTTACGGTGTTCACAACATTTCATACCGGAGCAGGACCATGGACTACAAAGAGACACTCAACCTTCCCAAAACCGACTTTCCGATGCGCGGCAACCTACCGCAGCGCGAACCGGAAATCCTGCAACGCTGGCAGCAGCTGGAACTCGACCGTAAGCTGAGTGAACCGGACGGTGACAAACCGAACTTCACCCTGCACGACGGCCCTCCCTATGCTAACGGCAATATTCATATCGGTCACGCCCTCAACAAGATTCTCAAGGACATCGTCGTCAAGAGCAAGCGCATGCAGGGTTATTACGCCCCCTACGTGCCGGGCTGGGACTGCCATGGCCTACCGATCGAACTGAAGGTTGATCAAAAGCTGGGCAAGAAGAAACGTGAGATGACCAAGGCACAGATTCGCAAAGAATGCCGCGTTTACGCTGAGACATGGGTCAACACGCAGAGCGAGGAATTTCAGCGCCTCGGCATCTTCGGCGACTGGAAGCATCCCTACTTGACCATGCACACCGCCTACGAAGCCGCGACGGCTCGTGAGCTGGCTCGCTTCGCTGAGCGGGGCGGTCTCTACAAGGGCAAGAAACCTGTCCACTGGTGCTCCTCCTGCGTGACGGCCCTGGCCGAGGCGGAAGTCGAGTATGACGACCACACCTCGCCCTCCATCTACGTCAAGTTTCCGTACGTCGATGACCTGCCGGAAGGCTGCGAGGCGATGGCCGGCAAGCCGGTTTCTTTTGTCATCTGGACGACGACCCCCTGGACGATTCCTGCCAACCTGGCAGTCTGCCTGCATCCGGAGCTCGATTACGTTGCGGTGCAGACCAGCGAGGAAATTCTGGTCCTGGCTGAAGGCCTCTATCAGCAGGTCCTGACAGAACTCGGCATCGAGGACGCAGAAGTCATCGCAACCTTCCAGGGCTCCCTGTTTGAAAAACGCAACTGCCAGCACCCCTTTTACGACCGGCCTTCGCTGATCGTGCTGGGCGACTATGTCACCCTTGAAGCGGGCACAGGCTGCGTCCACACTGCCCCCGGCCATGGCCAGGACGACTACCTGACCGGTCTCAGATACGGCCTGGAAATTTACAACCCGGTTGATGATTACGGCCGATATCATTCGGATCTGGAACTGTTCGGCGGCATGAAACTCAAAGAAGCTAACGCTGCCGTCACTGCAGAGTTGGCCGAGCGAGGTGCGCTGCTGCAGGAGTCCTCCATTTCCCATAGCTACCCGCATTGCTGGCGCTGCAAGAAGCCGATCATCTTCCGCGCCACTGAGCAGTGGTTCATCTCGATGGAAGCCAACGACCTGCGAAAGAAGGCGCTGGAGCATATCAACGACGTCCAGTGGATTCCGCACTGGGGCCGGGAACGCATCTACAACATGATCGAGAACCGCCCCGACTGGTGCATCAGCCGCCAGCGCAGCTGGGGCGTGCCGATTACTGTCTTTTACTGCACCAGCTGCGGTGAATCTTTGGCGGACGGCAAGCTGATGCATCACGTAGCCGACCTGTTTGAGGAGACCGGCAGCGACCTCTGGTTCGAGAAAGAAGCGGCCGAGCTGTTGCCGGAGGGCACTGTCTGCCCGCACTGTGACGGCAATGACTTCCGCAAAGAGATGGACATCCTCGATGTCTGGTTCGATTCCGGTGTGTCCCACGCTGCAGTTCTTGAACAGCAGGATCATCTGCAGACCCCGGCCGACTTGTATCTCGAAGGCAGCGACCAGCACCGCGGCTGGTTTCACTCCAGCCTGCTCGCCTCGGTCGGCACCCGTGACACCGCACCCTACAAGGCCGTTTTGACCCACGGTTTCGTGCTCGATGAAAAAGGCCGCCCCATGTCGAAATCGGTCGGCAACGTGGTCGCGCCCGAGAAGGTCATCAAAAAATACGGCGCTGAAATCCTGCGGCTCTGGGTCGCCACCCAGGATTATCGCAACGATACCCGGGTCGGTGATCAGATCCTCAAGCAGGTCTCCGAAGCGTACCGTCGCATCCGCAACACGGCCCGTTACATCCTCGGCAACATTAACGACTTCGACCCGGCAACCGACATGGTCGCCCCGGCCGATATGCTCGAGATCGACCGATGGGCGCTCTCCCGACTCGAAGGCCTGGCGCAACGAGTGTTCAAAGCTTACGACGCTTACGAATTTCACGTTCTCCATCATGCCGTCCACAACTTCTGTGGAGTCGACATGAGCGCTTTCTACCTTGATGTCCTGAAAGACCGTCTGTACACCGCACCGGCTGGCAGCTTAGCCCGGCGCAGTGCACAGACCGCGATGTACCGTATCCTGGATACCCTGACTCGGGTCATGGCGCCGGTGCTGTCGTTCACCTCAGAGGAGATCTGGAGCTTTTTGCCGGGCGAGCGGGAAGAGAGCGTTCACCTGGCTGGCTTCCCGGAGTTCGAACAAGGCCTGGCAGACCCTGTTCTCGAAGCCAAGTACGAAAAACTGCTGGCCCTGCGCAGCGATGTCTCCAAGGTTCTGGAACAGGCCCGCGTCGAAAAACTGATCGGGCATTCCCTGGATGCATGCGTCGAACTGTCAGCAGATGGCGACTTGGCGATCCTGCTTAACGAGATGGCGGATGAACTCGCCGCCCTGCTCATCGTGTCCCAGGTCACAGTAACCGAAGATCTCGATGGAACCACCGGCGAGAAGCTGCCCGAGCTGAAGATCCGGGTCAGCAAGGCCGGTGGCGAGAAATGCAGCCGCTGCTGGAACTACGCCACTAGCGTTGGTCAGAACAGCGAGCATCCTGAAGTGTGTGAACGCTGCCTGCCGGCACTGCAAGGTTAAAAACAAAAGGCTCAATTGCCGCTGGTGCACGCTGATTTGCGCTGACAAAATCGGACAAAAAAGGCTTAGGGTTTAAAGCTTTCTAAATCCAAAAGGACTTATTGCCTTTGATTTTGACTTATCCGCGAGCATCTGCGTGCATCAGCGGCTAATAGCTTTTTTTCACGTTTCGAGTATTTATGTCACGATACAAGCTCTTCAGCATTGTCAGCATTCTCGTCGTGGTCTTCGATCAAGCGTCCAAGCTGCATATCGACTACCATTTCAAACTCTACGAATCGTATCCGCTCATTCCCGGACTTTTTTCGCTGACGTATATCCGTAACAAGGGTGCAGCCTTCGGCATTCTAGCCGACAGCAGCCTTCGCATCCCGTTCTTTATTCTTGTTTCCATCCTTGCCATTCTGGCGATTCTCTGGTTTCTTAGACAGAGACACGATGTGCAGCGTGTGGGAAATTTCGCGCTGGCCCTGGTTTTCTCGGGCGCGATCGGCAATTTGATTGACCGGGTCCGCATGGGCGAAGTGATCGACTTCATCGATGTTTACTGGCGCCAGTACCATTGGCCGGCATTCAATGTTGCGGATTCTGCCATCACGGTTGGTGTTGTCCTCCTGCTGTTAGAAATGTGGGCAGAGCGAGACCGACCCGACAACGCATCCTCGTCCGCCTGAAGATCCGACCCGACCGACCCGTCGTCTGTTTTATGCTAGAGGGAAGACATGAGCCGTCCAGAACCTTTCGCACCTCATCCCTCCATACAGGATGCCCCACTTCTGTTCTGGCGCATTGATTTGCTCAAACGCAGCTTCGAACCCCTCAATGAGAGCGGACCAGGCCTTCTCGCCAAAGACAATTACCGCTTCTTTAAAGACAAGGCGTACCGCGAAGAGATGATCCTTTCACCGGACCATGTCGCCGTCAACAGTGCCATATCCGACGTCAAATTCCGGGTCCCGGTCAGCGCAATTTTCCGAATCCAGTCAGGTAATGTCATCCACTGGTTCAAACTGAGTGGCTGGCCGGTCGGTGGCCACAGGTATTACGAAGGAACTGTTGAAGAGATTTCGGAGCATATGAGCCAACTGCAGGACATCTTTACTCAGCACGGCCGCCGACTCTACATGACCGACGAGGATGACTATCCGGTCGCGGTTTTCCGCAAAAAAGACCGGCAACTGGTACGCTACAATGATGCCTTTGCTGAACTTGCCGGAATCTCGGTCTCCTCACAAAAGAAATACCGACTCGACAACCTAGTTGCAGCCGAAATCAAGCTGCCCTTACTGGAAGAACGCCTGCTGCTGGAGCGCCGCCTGTCCGAAACACTTTTCCTGACACCCACCAAGGGCCGCAAGACACAAGCCCTCTGCCTGCTTGAGTGCTTTATCTTTCAAGGCACAGACCTGATCCGTTTCAGTGTTGTTGATGTTCTGAACACCGTCGTCGATTCCGAAGAAGACCCGTCTGGACAAAAGAAGATCGTCGAAACGGAGACGGACGCCCTCTGCAATCAATTGAAAGAGTCTTCCTCAATCGTTGCGATGCTTGATGCCATCTATGCGCGCAAAGACTTGCTGCCTGGACTCGATGCCATCATGTACTCCGACATTCACGCCAGAAAAAACAGTGTTTTCGTCTATGCCCGCGGCAACCTGTTTGGAACACTCGAGCCTGGCAGCCAGTATCCCTACAGCGGCACCATCGCCGAGAACATTGAGAAGGAAGAGCTCGAATACCTGATCGTTGACGACACCCAGGCCAGCATTAAGGCGATCGACTGGGCGTTGTTTGTTCCTCACGGGGTGCGCTCCTACATTGCCAAAGCCCTGTACACACGCGGTGCCATGCGTACAGTCCTGATTTTCTGCTCGGCCACAAAGAGAGCTTTTCATGACGACCAGGTTGGCAAAGTCTCTAAAATTGCAACAACTTTCCATCGTCGGCTGAAGCAGATTAAGAATTCCTGAAAACTTCGACCTCCTGAGTTTTCATAACCTCGGTTCTGATATTACCCCCCTTCTGTTGCGAATTTCCTGGAAACAGCCCCCAGCCCCCCCTACGAAACCCGAGTTAAGCTTGACGGCTGGGCTGGCCTCAGCATGTCACCAGCACCACCAAATCGAATAATTGGTTGCTCCAACTCCTTATCATTTATGATATTTGATACAATAAAACGCAGTTTTAAAAAGTTCTTGCCTTTAAGAACCTTTTCGGATATTAGTTGGTACTACCAATCGGCAAAATCGTCCGAGGGGGGAAAATGCCAGTCGTTGATCGTGTTTTAGAAAGAATCGAAGCCCTCTCTCTTGAGGAGGGCGAACGCCTCCCCTCGGAAAGATCCCTGGCCGAGAGCTGCGGCGTCAGTCGCACGAGCATACGCAACGCGCTCAAAGATCTGCAGTCCCGCAGGATCCTGAAAGTCAAGCAGGGCAGCGGCTACTTCATGGCCTCTAAATTCGCTCTGGAGCAAGCCGTTGCTGGCCGGAACGACCACTGGGACGCTCGGCGCATCCACGACACGATGGAGGCCCGACGCCATGTCGAACCTCATGTCATTGCCATCAGTGCCAACGAGATCACTGAAGACAGCATCGGACAGCTTGAAGCCTGCCTCGTTGCTCTGGGCGAGGCAACCGTCGGCCACAACATCTCCGCAGCCGTACAACTACACCGCACCTTTCTAAAAATTATCCACAACCACTGCCCGAACCGTGAATTCATTCGCATACTGAGCGAAGTCCGTATCCCACACAACTATACGGTTAAGGTCCTTGAGGCTGCCCAGGACCACGAAAGAAGCGCGATTTTTTCAGACCACGTCAATCTGTTTCAGCACATCAAGCACCATGACACCAAACAAATTAAAGAGGCCTGCCTGCGCATCAACCGTCAGGCCATGGAATTGTTTGATAAATACGCAGAGACGATTGACTTCTAGCAAGCCGCCTGGTGCCTAGGGCGAGATGTATTGATTTCTTAATTTTCATGGCGCACACAGAAAGCGCCTTGCAATAACAATTCGACTCTTTTCGCAAAGTTCGAATTGTCACACATGCATCGAACCACCACAACGAAGGAGGCAGGTATGAAAAGACGTAGTTTCCTGAAAGCCCTTGGCGCAACCGCAGCAGGAGTTAGCGCCGCAGCCACCCTGGGGACCCCCACGACGGCCCTCGCTCGCGGCAAGGAAGACATCGGCGAGTGCAAAAGCCTGAAGATTACGGTCCTGACCGAGACCAGCTGGTTCGACAATGCCCAGTTCAAAAAGGACATCGTCGATAACGGCGGAGCCAGCACCAGCCAGTATGATATTCCCTGGGACCCGAAAAATGCCGGCGGCTACGCCACCCTGCTCGAAATCGAGCAGCTCGACGGCACGGTCAACAAGCTGCTGCTGGACACTGGTTGGAGCAACGAGTGGATGGACTATGTCTTCAAGCGCCACGGCGTCGACAAGATGATCCAGAGTGGCGAGATCGACACTATGGTCATGAGCCACTGGCACCTTGACCACTTCTGGGGAATCGAGTCGACCCTCAAGCACAACGACAAGATCACTATCTACGGTCCTGAGACTATGTTCCCCGAGGACGAAACCATCCTCGCCGGTGGCAAGGTCGAGGCAAAGGGCGTTCTGCTGTCAAAAAACGACTACCCTCATAAAGGCAAACTGATCAAGACCAACCCGAAAGAATTCTACAAACTGATGCCCGGCGTTGCAGTCAAGGAATTTGATGTACCAATCCTGCTGCGTGTCCGCGGCGAAAACATCATCTACGTCAACGTCAAGGACAAGGGCATCGTCACCGTAACCGGCTGCTGTCACCCCGGCCTGTTGACCCTCTACTCGACAGCGCGGCGCCAGATCAAGGGCGGCGACAAGATCTACGGCTGCTACGGCGGCCTGCACATCTCCCTGTTCGAAAACTGGGACCCGAAGTTCGACGATATCATCAAGGGTGCCAAAGCCTTCAACCCGGTAAAAATGGGGTGCAACCATTGCACCGGCTGGATTTGGGCGGAGAATGCCGCCAAGGCGGGCCTGCCGATCGTTAAGGGCACCGACACCTTCAAGACCTATCCGCGTCAGTCGGCTGTCGCGAAAGACAGCAATGTCTTTCTGACCAATGGCGACACGGTCGTCTTCTGATGTAGATATCAAGGCGCAATGCGGTTCGCCGCATTGCGCCCTGCCTGTCATTCGACATTTATCTGCGAGGTTTCGTAATGACCACATCAAAAAACAATTACCTGTTTGGGCTGATTGCGTTTGTGGTAATGGTTGTCATCAATTTTGCCCTGTGGCGCCTGTTTTTTGCGCCTACCAACGGGGTCTTTAAACTATTCACCCCGCTCTACGGCCTCTCTTTGGCGGCCATATTCCTGTACGCCGTCATCCTGTTAAGCGATGTGTTTGGCTACAAAAATCACAACAGCAGCATAGGCAAAGGCATCGCCCTGCTGGCTGGCGCTGTGGCGTTCTTTTATGTTGTCTACTACCTGTTCTTCTGGAATATTCTGGGCAAACTCGGTATCACCTATTTCAGCCCCCAGGCCCTGATCGACTCCGGCGGCACCGGCCTGGAAATCTGGAACGCACGGGAAAATTCGTCGCTGGCAATTCTCTATGTTGCTACAGCATTTATCTGGGTATCCGATATCTGGAATGCCGGTATGGGTGACACGCCCTGGGAGGGCATCCCACGCTCGACTATCGGCATTAGCAAATTTTTCGGCACCGCTTTTTTCGGCACCATTGTCTACGCAATTTTCTTCCATCCGAATGTCACTGCGCTATTCGTCCCGAAGCAAATTTTTGCCGGCGTCCTGCCCTGGTGGGAAGAAACTGCAATGACTGCCAGCTCCTTTTACCATCTCGGCTGGATGTTCAGCGGTCTCTTTTTCATCATGTTTCTGACCAACTGCTTCGACGGCTTTCCATTTAACCTGGTGCGCGGTAAAAAAAGCGGCTCACTCTGGGGCGGCCTGATCGCCTTGGTAATCTCGGTGGTTACCGGCTACCTCTTCATGTACACCGCCGAAGCAATCATGAATTATTACTGGTACGAACCATTTACCGGCGGAAACTACACCGATGATCCGCGCTTCCGTCACCTGCACACGGCAGAGATTGCGGCCTTCTTCATGCTCGCTCTGGCAATCATCAAGACTTTTTTCAATAACGTCATTCAGTCGTCCAACAGGCTGCTTAACTATGTGGCACGCCTTGTTGTGGTGCCAGCCACCGGCATGGCCCTCTATTATTTCTATTACAGCGAGACGCTTGGCCCGAAATTCGTTGATCGCGTTCCTGGTGTCGGCAGCATCGACGACACGTCTTTGTGCTGGACAATAATGTCTCTGGCCCTGATCTTCGTTTACGACAAATTCTTCAATGCCGTTCTGGTTCGCAAAAAAGCATGAAACGGCGCCAGTTCTTCAGAGAGGCCCTCGGGGAAACCGTCCGGAGCGCCTATAAAGGGTTTGACAGCCTAAGGGAGACCTTCAGCGGGGTCAGCGACACGCTCCAAAACGCCATGGACGGCACGGGGGCCGCCTCGGGTGAATTTTTCGATTCCTACGAATTGAGCTATTCCCTGACCCTGGCCTACCCTAGGGAAATGTTTGAGCAAATGGCCCGCGATCAGGGGATGCCGTATGATGGCATCGAGACAATTGAACTCGCCCGCGAACTGAACAGAAGGGGCGTCATATGAACCGAATTGACGCGGTGACCGGCACCCGAATGCTGATCGAGAACGCCTTCAGTCACCTCACCTGGCATGAAGACGCCTGCAAGCATCTTGGTTTCAAAGGGATCAGCCAGGTCTGGAAGGAAGAGCCGGCGTGGTATTTCTGGCTAAGCAAAACTCCAGGAGCTTTTTTGCTGCGCCTGCATGGCGAAGAGCCGGTTGCCGAAAGCCAGTACGTCAGCCTGGCGTTGCACTATTACCCCGCCTTGGAACAGGTCGAGACGCTGGCACTTTCACGAGGAGAAACCGATCTACGTAACGATGCCACCGTTTTTGATCAGCCAACCTGCACCCCCCGTTACGAGCAGTTTGAAGCCTGCCTCCCCCATTTCATCACAGCGGAAATCGGCTTGATGATCGGGGCTAACAACCAGCTTCAGGTTCTGGTGTTCAGCACCGGACAGGACCGTACTCATCCAGTGTTCGCGTTTATTGATTTATTGGTCAGCTCGTTGAATTTTGAGGCAAAAACGCACCACCTGGAGGCATGTCACCTGGATGACGAAGCCACCAGCTCTCTACTGCTTGCTTATGACGCAAAGGCTTTTAAAACCTTTCAAAACACCTTCGGACTGGACGCAGCAGCCCTGGCCGAACCGCAAGACCCCGAGCATCTGGCCACATGGCGTCACTGTGCCCACATGGATATCAGTTGTTCTGTGAATGGTACATGCAGTTGCCACTAAACGGAGAAGGAGGTTCACGATGAAAAGAGTTGTTGCCCTCACCCTGTGCCTGCTGTTCTTGCTTGCCTCGAGCAGCTTTGCCCTCAGCGCCAAGGAGCAGATCAAAGGCTACTCGCTGAACAAGAAGTACTGCACAAGCTGCCACGATTCTACGGCCGACCCCGAGAAGGCGGGACACACCCGCGACACCTGGCATCTGATCATTCAAATCATGCACAAAAACGGGATGGAAAAGATCCCAGCTGCCGATCTGGATAAATTGACTGATTATTTCTATTCAATTCGCAAAGGTATGGAGATGGAGGCCGGCTAGGCCCTGCTACTGAGTCACACTTGGTCGGAATGCCCCCCTCTCCTCTCTCGGTGTTCCGCGCCACACAAAAGCCCCCGCTGCAAAGCGGGGGCTTTTGTGATACCAGCACAGGTTCTTCCCCCCCATCATAAAAGAGGGTACTAAACTTTGAACGCGCCGACCTCTTCCTCCAGCGCTGCCGACTGCCGGGTTAAAGCTTCCACGACTGCGTCAAGCTCTCCGGTTCTGGCAGAATTTTCCTCGGCGATCTCACGTATCTCGGCAAACAGGTCAAGGACTTGCCGACTACGCTCCGACTGGCTTTGAGTGGCCCCGTTGATCTGCTCAATCATAGAGCGCACATTTTCCATATGATTACTGATTTGCCGACTGCCTTTTGCCTGCTCAGCCGTACTGTGTTTAACCATCGACGCAATGTCCCGCATCGCTTCAGCCGCCTCAGAGAGCTGGGTATTCCCCTTGGATTGCTGAGTCACCGAAACAAAGATCTGCTCAAGCATCGTCGTAATCTGGTTGATGGCTGACGTGATCTGTTGACTGCCTTTCGATTGTTCCTGAGTCGCACGCATGATGCCACGCACCTGCTCTGCGGCGTCGACCGTACTGCCACGTATCTTTTCTAAAGCCCCCCGGGCTCCTTCTGAACGGCCCACTTCTTCATGGACCCGATCACGACCAGCCTGCATTGCGCTGACAGCGGTTTCTGTACCCATCTGGATACTGCCGATAATCTCCGATATTTCCTTGGTCGACGTGGCCGTACGGTCAGCAAGCTCGCGAATTTCATCAGCGACAACCGCAAACCCCTTGCCATGCTCGCCGGCCTGGGCGGCGATAATCGCCGCGTTGAGCGCCAACAGACTGGTCTGGTCGGCCACGTTATCGATCACAGTCAGAATCTTGCCGACCTCGTCCGACTTCTGGCCCAGATCCATAATGGCACTGCTGGCATGATCGACCATATCGCGTACGGCATTGATTCCTTCAATGGACGCACCGATAACTGCCATCCCCTGCTCGGCATCTTTGGAGGCAGCTTCCGACAACTCGTTGGTCTGGGCCGCATTTGCTTTGACTTCCTGAATGGAAACATCCATCTGGCTGATCGCCGAAGCGGTTTCATCTGCCGAGGCAGACAAGGCTTCGACGTTGCCAGTGATCTGCTGGCCGGTTGCGGCCATCTCCACGATGGATGTGGACACCTCTTCAACTGTCGAAAAGAGTCGATCTACCTGCCCGACAATTTCATCAATAGTGGCACCCAGTTCCATGGTTGCTGCAGCGCTTTCCTCCGCAGAAGAAACCAGAGACTTGGTGCTTTCGGCAACATTACCCGAAGAGGCATCGATCTCCTGCAGCGCCTGAAAAGAGGTGCTCAATGCCTGGGTCTGCCGGGAAACACCACTACTGACGCCTTGGGAAGACACCTGAATCTTGTCAGCTCCTTCCACAATCCCGGAGGTTCCGGAACGTGTTCGCAAAACCATTTCCCGCAAGCGCTGGACGAACCGGTTGAACGCATCCGCCAAGGCACCAACCTCGTCACCGGACTGCACCTCAAACGTGCGCGTTAAATCGCCCCCTCCTTCGGCAATCTCTTTGGAGATACGGGTCATCTCATTGAGCGGGGCGGTCATCCTCCGGGTTCCGACCAGAGTCAGGATGGCCCCAACCAGAACCAGCAGAGCGGTAAAGAGAAGGGCTGAGAACATCCCTTCGCGCATCCGCCTTTCTAAAAGACTGCGGGTCAGGCCCATGCGAACAGCTCCAAGCTGTTGCGGCACAGCTGAGCTTTCCTCTTCACCGAACGAGAGACTTAAGGCATCCTGTTGTGGCAGGCTGAAAACCGGGACAACGATTTCATCAAATTCAACACCTCCAGAATGCGTCTTGAACTGCATGGATCCTTCATCGCCGGCAGTCGCTGAAAACTCCTCAGATAATGGCGGGATGTCAAAACCCTCCCCCCGCGTTTTCACGGCCAGTTCTTCCTGGGCCTGGTTCAGGATCACCATATAGGCCACGGCTTCTTCAGCAAATGCGCTGTCAACAAGCTGCTGCAACGCTTCACGATCTTCCACATAGAGATCATATTCGCTGTTTTTCGCAACCATTTCGGCAAGGGAGGACCCATGCCTGACCAGGTCTTCGCCACTGGCAGCCGCTTCACGCCGCACCTGATAGATGGTGATAATCAAAGCCGTCACGAGGACCAGGACGATCGTGAACAAACTGAATTTCGCGGCGATACCCAACCCTTTTTTCATCGTATCAACAGCCTTTCAATACAGTTTGATCGCACCATCAACTAATGGTTTCGCGAGTTGCACCTTCATTTGTTCGGCGGCCTTCATGTTGACGGAGTAAACGATTTTTCGCGGAGCCGCCGGAGCGACCTGGTCCCCCTTGATCAAGCGCAGCGCAACCTCACCGCACTGCGTGCCGATATCGGCATAATCCCGGTCAAGCGCATAGAGAGCGCCCGCCTTGACCCAGGCCTCTGACAGGCCCACAAACGGGATCCGGTTGCGAAAGGAAAAGAGCAGTATCTTTTGAGCGGTTTTCGAGGTCAGGACCACCTTATCAGCAACGCCAAGCAACACATCGACATTGTTGGCCAAGCTGTCCAGTGCCGACACCAGCTCTTTAGGCGACGAAACCGTTCGGCCTTCAAGCGTGAGACCTTTAGCACTGGCAGCGGTCTTCAACTGTTCAACCTTGGCCTCATTTTCTTTCGGGTTGTAGAGGACACCGATGCGCTTTGCCTCAGGAAGGAATTGCTGTAACCACTCGAGCTGGACTTCAAACGGAATATCCAGAATTACCCCGGTGACTTGTCCCTGCCAGGGACTGAGGTCCATCACCATTCCAGCCATAATGGGTGTCCCCTTGATCGCACCAGTGGCCTTATCGACGGCCTGAGAGCCAAGAGCGACGACCAGGTCGGCGTTCAACTTGGAAACCTGGTCGATTACCGCGGCGTGTTTTGCCGGGTCTTTCGTCAAGGTAAACCTTTGGACGTCGACCCCACCCTGGGCTTTCAGAACCCCCTCCAGACTGTCGGCCGCCTTCAGAAACGCGCCTTGTTCAGTCGCCAACAAGACGGCAACCGGTTGCCCGGCGGCAGCCACGTGACCAACAGGCTGCAGCCAGGTAAAGAGCATTAGCAACAGAACACTTTTCAGCAACCATTTTGGCAGCATCATTATGAAAATCTCCCTGACTATCAGAACGCGTAGGTCAGCTTGAGACGGAAAGTCCGACCTTCTTGCTCAAGAGTGTCCTGGTAGTGTTCTGAGCTCCCAGGGTTGCCATACTCTTTATCAAACAAGTTGTACACACTGGCAGACAGCTCCAGACCGTCATACAGGCCGCTGCTGAACAGGGTGAGGTTGGTCACGGCATAGCTATCAGCCTTGCCACCGGAAAGTGTTTTGGCGCTGCTGACGTATTGCTCTTCAATGCCGCAGAACAGGCGCTCATTCCAAAGAGGAATCGTCAGGTTGGCCTTGACCAGGTGCTCAGGAGAATTGGAGAGGACCCGACCGGTCTCCTTGTCCTCGGTCTCCTGATAGGTGTAGCTGAGACGACCTTTCAGCCCCGCCGGCAGCTTTCCTTCAAGTTCTGCCTCCACGCCCCAAGCTTCTACCTCACCGGCATTCTCGAAAATCCACAAGGGCTCGTCATATTCATTCACCAGGGTTTCACTCTCGACCTGGGAGATCAGGTCTTCAATTTCATTATAGAAACCGGTTAAAACACCGCGCAGATTGTCGCTGAAGTACTGTTCCACAACAACCTCATACGAGGTGATCGTTTCCGGGTCCAGATCAGGGTTATCCGCCGAAGTGTAATAACCATCATGATAGAACATCTCGTAGTTATTGGGAGCGCGGAAAGCGGTTCCGTAAAGCAGCTTCACCGAGGTTTTGTCCGTCGGGGAATAGATCAGGGCCAACCGCGGGTTGGTCGTCCCGCCGAAGTTGGAATAATTGTCGTGACGGACACCCGCATTCAGGATCAGGTTGTCACTCAGCTGAAATTCATCCTGCAGGTAGACTGCCCAATAATCTGAGGTTTCCTGGGAGTCGAGCAGAATCGATTCAGCATCATCACGATCATCCCAATAATACTGATCCTGTTTGAGATTGTCACGATACTCACTGCCCAACACGACAAGGTGTTTCTCTGCAATGAGTTTTGACAACTGCAGTTCGGCCCCCCACCAGTTCCCTTCGGCGGTATCTCTGCCGACATAGATGTCCGGTTCATCCCCTTCAGACCAGTCGTAAGGGAAAAGTCCCTCGTACTGGTAGTCATCATAATAGGTACGAGCATTCAGTTGCAGGTCGTTGTCGAAGGTATGATCATAGCTCAGATCGACATAATAATGCTCTTCTGTCATCTCTGAGGGGGAATAGTTAAAGACTGTCTCCCAAGGCGCCGTCGGGTATTCCTTGGTCCGATCTGAGGCAAGGCCGGTGAGGGTCCAATCACCCTTAGAAAGCTTCATGTAGAGATTGTAGAAGTCTTCACCATCCAGGTCTTTGGCAACACCGTCGTTGCTCTCAGGATCATCAAACTCCTTGTAATACCACTCATCACCTTTGGCGTCGCCGATCGTTCCGGAGACCAGCATTTCAAAGCCGTTGGCAAACCGGTCGCCGTAGCTGAGTCGGCCCGTTGCAACCTCCCGGGCCGTTTCGCCGGAGACAGAGACCTCGGTGCCCTGCAGGTCGCGACCACGCTTTGTCACGACATTCACGACTCCGAAAAAAGCACTGGTGCCATACAGAGAGGAACTGGGACCACGGATGACCTCGACGCGATCGATCAGGTCGACTTCCAACCCGAGCTCGTTGCCGAGGAAACCACTCTGATAGAGATTCTCATTCATGGTGTGGCCGTCGACCAGTACCAACAGACGACTATTGTAGTCGCCCGGACGACCAAAACCGCGAACCCCGGCATAATGGTAGGTCCGGTCATTCGTAAGGTAAAACCCGCGGAGACTGTTGAGGACCTCTGCCAGGGTCCGGTAGCCATACTTGCGAATCTCAGACGCTGTGACAATGCTGATGGAGGATGGTGCTTCCGTGACCTTCTGCTCATACTTGGAGGCACCAAACACTGACGGAATTTCCTCGAACAGCGATAATTCGCCACCGAGCCCTCCATCAAGCTGAGCCTGGGCCGGAAGGACAAAGGCCAGAGACAGGCCCAGCAGACAACAGAAACCACGAAACACATCAACAGGATTTCTCATTACAGCACTCCTTCTTCAGAAAATGAACATTCACACAAGAGAACGAAAGCAACTGAAGCTAAAATCAGCCAATCAACATCAAGAACTCAACATATGTAGATAGAACGGGAATAAAAAAAACAGTCTTCTTTTCTGAAAGAAGGCTGTTTGAAGTTTTTAGAAACAGATCTCGGGTACAAACTTATAAACCTCTCTCTTCGGCGACCTCGGCCATCCCCATGGGGGATCCGGTGGTTCTGCGTCCCTGCATTACTACAGGTTTGCTCTTATCGGAGAGTTACTTTGTAATATTTACAAAAACACTACCTAAAGTCAAGTACTTAACTAGGGTTTTTTATGTGAGTTTTCACCAAAAGTGTTACTGGAGAAAGATCCCGCCAATCCAAAACAGCCCCATCCCGACGAACACAGTCCCCCCCAGTGAACGCGTCTTCAGAGCGAACAACAGGGTCGGTATCGCCACCCAGAGATCGAGGCGAGTCAGGGTAATAACGGCGGGCTCGCCGGTCACGAACAGACCGGGAGCCACCAGCGCCGCCAGGATGGCAACAGGAATCTGCCCGAGCCAGTCGATCAGCCCTTGCGGCAATCGGCGTTGCGCCAGGGCCACCAGGGGGAGCATGCGCGGCAGGTAGGTTACCAGCCCCATGCCGATCAACAGCAGCAGGTAGTCGGGATAAGTCATGCCGCTCCCTCCCGGTCAGAAGGCTTGCGGCGCTGCAGCATGTAGCCGATGCTGGCGGCGACAACCGCCGCGATGACGGCATGGCTGTCACCTGGCAGGTAGAGGACACAGAGAACACTCACCGCTGCGGCCAGTATGGCCGTAATCACATGGATACGGCTCTGAAACTGAAGAACCAGCAGCGCCAGGAACATCGCCGGCAGGGCGAAGTCGATGCCGAAGGCGCCGGCAGGAATCAAACTGCCGACCAGGCAGCCGGTCACCGTCGCGATAAACCAGACGCCGTTGGCGCTGTGATGCACCACCAGGGCGCGCCAGCGATCCCAGCCACCGTCCCGAAAGCGAGCCATATTGACGGCAAAACTTTCGTCGGTGACACCGTAGGCGAACAGCACCAGGAAACGCTTACTGACCCCGTGCAAGTGGACGGCCAGGGCGGAACTCATCAAGACATGCCGGAAGTTGACGACGAAGGTGGTGGCAATGATTGCCCCGGGCGACGAACCGGCGGCCAGCATGGCCACCGCTATGAACTGGGCACTGCCGGCGAACACCAGCAGCGACATCAGGGCCATATCGAGCGGCGTCAACCCCGCCTGGCGCGCCAACACACCGAGCGCCATGCCGATCGGAAAGTAGCCGAGACAAATCGGCCAGGCGGCAGCAAAGCCGTCATAGAGAATCGGCTTGCATTCCTGAGAGCGTATGGGTGTCATGAGGTCACCCTCGCTTTACGGGAACTGCGATGCCCCCAGATTACACCACCCAGGATCAGGGCGGCACCCAGACCGATGCCCGTGGTCAGCTGCTCTCCCAGCAGCAGGACGCCGCCAGCCACACCAACCAGAGGCAGGGCATAGAGCAGATTACACGTCACCGTAACGCCGAGCGCAGGAATCGCCTGATTCCAGAAATGATAGCCGAGCGCCGAGCAGAGCACACCAAGGAAGACAACACCGCCCCAGGCCGCCGCTGAAGGCCAATCATACGGGCTGAACACCATCTCACCGATTGCGCCCGGCAAAAAGGTCAACAGACCGATCAGCATAATAATCTGAGTAACCTGCAGGTTCGGGTAGCGTCCGGACGTTTTTTCAACCAGGAAGGAGTAACAGACCCAGCTGACAACGGCGCCGAGCATCAACAGGTCGCCAAGCAGAGAAGCTTCGGCATCGGCGCCGGGACGAACCAGGACAAAAACACCCGCCAAAGCGACGCAGGCTGCGAGAACCGTCTGCCACGCCAGCCCCTGGCGTCGACGCCGGGCTGCAACCAACTCCGTACAGAGCGGAATGGTGGCGATGATCAAGGCTCCATGCGATGCTGTGGTATATTTGAGGCCGTAATTCTCAAACGCGAAATAGATGGTAACACCGGTCAGACCGAGTGCCAGCAAAGGCAGCCAATCCTGTCGGGCAATCGGTCGCCATTGGCTGCGCACAAACGGCCAGAGCAGAGCCGACGCCAGAACAAAACGAGAACACGCCAGGCTCATCGGCGGAATCTCCTGGACAGAAGCCCGGATCACGGCATAGGACAACCCCCACACGATGATGCAGAACAAGGCCATACACAAAGGCCAGAGCTTTGAAGAGGAAACCACGCTGCTACCCAATTGTCGCTTTTCTGTTTCCATCCCGACAAAATACCTCATCATGCCGCAAACAGTGGCAAGCAGCTTAATATAGGCAACCTTTACAAAAAGCGACAGACACAGCCTGCCACTTAATCGTAAGTCACAGATACAGTTTAGAAAACTGGGCGGGCTTGCTTCTCAACCTGCCACCACCCGTTAAGACAAAAATATCCTTAAAGATGTCTCTGTACTCTCCGTGTCCTCCGTGATGCAACAAGCTTTTGAACCATAGAAAAAGGCGCCAGGAAGGCGCCTTTTAAATTCCGGAAACACGCTTTAAGTTAGAGCACCTGGTTCAGGAACAGTTTGGTGCGTTCTTCGCGCGGCTCAGTGAAAAAGTGCTCAGGCGTGCCCTCTTCGACCAGCTTGCCGTAATCCATAAACAGCACCCGGTCGGCGACTTCGCGGGCAAAGCCCATCTCGTGAGTGACGACCACCATGGTCATGCCTTCGCGGGCCAGTTGCTTCATGACATCCAGGACCTCACCGACCATCTCCGGGTCGAGCGCACTGGTCGGTTCGTCGAAAAGCATGACTTTAGGATCCATGGCCAAAGCACGGGCAATCGCAACGCGCTGCTGCTGACCACCTGACAAACGGGACGGATACTCATTTTCCTTTTCAGGAATCCCAACCTTCTGCAGCAGTAACCGCGCTTTTTCAGTCGCCTCATCGCCGCCCCGGCGCCGTACGATCCTTTGCGCCAGCGCGATGTTCTCCAGCACGCTCTTGTGCGGAAACAGGTTGAACTGCTGGAACACCATGCCGACCTCGGCCCGCACTTTATTCAGGTCGGTCTTGCGATTCGCCAGGTCTTTGCCGTCAATAACGACATGCCCGGAGTCGAAGATTTCCAGACCGTTCAGACAGCGCAGGAAAGTCGACTTACCAGAACCGGACGGGCCGATAATGACAACCACTTCGCCTTTGTCCACGGTGGTCGAGACATCATCCACGGCACGAACCACCTGGCCACGACCGGTAAACACTTTGACAACGTTGCGTGCATCAATCACTGATCGAAAGCCTCCGTTCCATATAGAACACCAACTGCGACAGGACTGAGGTGATGATCAGGTACATCGCCGCAATCGTCAGCCAGATTTCGAAGGTGGCGAAGGTGCTTGTAATAATCTCGCGTCCCGATTTGGTCAGGTCGGTAATGGCGATAACCGAGACCAGCGAGGAATCCTTGATCAGGCTGATGAACTGTCCCGCCAGCGGCGGCAGGATCCGCTTAAAGGCCTGCGGCAGAATAATATACACCATCGCCTGGATCAGGTTCATTCCCAGTGAGCGGGCTGCCTCCATTTGCCCCCGGGAGATCGACTGGATCCCGGCGCGGACAATTTCTGCGACATAGGCCCCGGCAAAAATGGCCAGAGCACCCATACCGGCGACATTGCGGCTGAGATCGAAAACAGTGCCAATAAAGAAGTAGGCAATGAAGATTTGGACCAGCAGGGGCGTGCCGCGAATAAATTCAACGTAAATAGCGGCCATCCCACGCAGGGTGTAATTCTTGGAGATACGGGCCAGCCCGGTTAACAGGCCGATGATCAGGGCAAGGACGCTCGCCCCGGCCGACAACCAGAGTGTCGTCCAGAGACCGGTCATCAGCGGACCGAGACTCCATTCGGTGGTAAAACCGATGGTATCGTCCTCGAACAGGTCTTCGCCTTCGCTGACCCGCAGAGTGTCGGTGCCGACCGCGACCTGCACCACCTCTCCTGACTCGGAGGTCAGGGTGACCGTACTCGTCCCTTCCGCATTGATAATGCGACTGACTTGACCATCAAAGGGAATCTGGTGAGACTCTTCCGCCTGATAGAAGAAGTACTGCGGCACCCGGTTCCAGCGCCAGGTGTAGTCGATGCGATTTACGGCCCCCCATGTGCCGGCGGCCATCCCGATCAGGATGACCGCCAACAACAGTTTCCAGAGCCACAAGCGTTGTGTGGAAACCAATATTCAGATCCTTATTGGAATTACTGCAGGGCCTTCATCCAGGCATCGTCCTCGAACCACTTGGCGTAGATCTTGTCATAGGTGCCGTCGTTCTTGACCTGGTTGAGAAAATTGTCGAGCCAGTTAATGAAATCAGGATCGCCCTTGCGGACGGCCCAGGCCAGCGGCTCATAAGTGAAGGGTGTGTCGAGATGGACCATCTTGCCCTGACCACGCTGTACATAAGCAGCAGCATTATAGGGCAGGTCATAAATAAAGGCGTCAATCTTACCGTTGACCAGCTCCAGCACACCTTCCTGCTCGGTCTCGTAAGAGATGTACTTTGCCTTGGGGATCATGCGCTTGGTTCCCTGCTCGCCAGTCGTGCCGAGTTTGGAAGCCACGGTATACTTGGGATCGTTCAGGTCTTTGTAAGTCGAGACGGTACCGGCGAGGTCTTTCTTCAGCAGAATAGTCTGACCGATAACGATGTAAGGCGACGCAAAATTGATCTGCATGTTGCGCTGCTGGGTCAGGGTCATGCCGGACATGATGACATCGAACTTCTTGGTGATCAGCGCCGGGATAATGCCGTCCCATGCCGTGGAGACCAGTTCAAGTTTCACATCCATCGCCTTGGCCATGCGTTTGGCCATGTCCACATCGAAACCAACGATTTCACCCTTCTTGTTGGTCAATTCGAACGGCATGTAGCCAGGCTCCATGCCAACGCGCAGGCTACCGCGCTTCTGAATGTCTTCGAGAGTTCCGGAGAAAGCAGGAACACTCAGGGCCAACGACACAACAACCAGTACGGACAGGACAGCAATCAAACGTTTCATGTGTTCTCCTCCAATGTCAGTTGGGTCCAGCCTTCACAACAAGGTCCAACAGCCAGACGGCTGTCAATAAGACTTCCCTTCGTCAAGCAATTCCTCAATCACCATCGGGATGTCGCAATCGGGGCAATTCGGAATATCCTGGTCGGGAAGATAGATGATCTCTGTGAATTTGCATCGTGGGCACTTGACTTGTACAGGCTCTTTTCTGCCGCGTTCCATAAGTGGCGCCTCTACCATGCAAGGGTTGTGACGTGAAAATTTTGTTTGACAAAACAGTCTCGCTTATACCATAAGAGAGAGCCGTTCGACAAGCTGATAAAAAATATCATAAATTCTCGTTTTCACAACAATACCGCGCCACTGCCTATGAATCGTCAACCAAGCCGCCCCCTGGCTGAACTCCTGCTGGTCACCGTCACCGTTTTCTGGGGGGGGACCTTCCCCTTGGTCAAGGAAGCGATTGTTGACCTGCCGGTCATGTCCTTCCTCTGGGTGCGGTTCCTGCTGGCGGCAATTCTCCTGCTGCTGTTTGCCGGGCGCGGCATTCTCACGCTCGGCTGGCGCGGCGTTGGCCGCGGCGTCCTGCTCGGCACTCTGCTGTTTCTCAGTTACCTCTTTCAGACTTGGGGCCTGGCCCTGACCACATCAACCAACACCGGCTTTCTGACCGGGCTTAACGTTGTCTGGGTACCCTTGCTGGCCGGACCGCTCCTGCATAAATCACCGGCCTTCGGTGCAAAAATTGGCGTCAGTCTCGCCCTGTGTGGCCTCTTCCTGCTAACCTGGCAACCCGGCACGCTATCGGTCAACCCCGGCGACCTGCTGGTACTGGTCTGCTCTTTCTTTGTCGCCCTGCACATCCTCGGCCTTGATGCTCTCACCGAAGGCTTCGACGGCCGCGCCCTGACCTTTGTCCAGGTTGCAACCATGGCGATATGGAGTCTGCTTGGCAGCCTCGCCTACGAGCCGGTTACCTGGCCACGCAGCTGGCCCATCGACCTGGTCGTCGCCCTGGTGATCACCGCTGTGTTTGCCACCGTCTACGCCTTCTGGGTGATGACCTCCTTCCAGCGCCTGACCACCCCGACCCGAGCTGCGCTGATTTACACCCTCGAACCGGTGTTCGCTGCCATCTTCTCGATTCTACTGCTCGCCGAGCAGCTTTCGTCGCTCGCCTGGGTGGGTGGAGCCATGATCGTACTGGGTATGGTGATCGCCGAGTTACTACCCGCACCCAAGCCGGTCGAAGCAGCGGTCGAACCGCCTGGATCCTGAGCGACAAGTCCCCCATCGACACAAACGTCACGCCAACGCTCCATTCAGCAACCGGCTCAGAATTGCATGCGCCGCGCCACCTTGTTATACTGATCTGGTTGGAATTTTACTGATTTACGGGACCCTTCCGATCTGACAGGACCGCCATGAGCCTAGAAAGTAACATCAGCCCGAAATGGCTGGATGAACAGTATCGTCTGTGGAAAGAAAACCCCGACGCACTTGATGAACAGTGGCAGGCATTTTTCAAGGGATTCGATCTTGCCCAGGAAACGGAGTTTGGTGACCGCGACCTGGCGGCGCGCAACTCAGCCGTCGATTCCCTGATCTACCGCTACCGCGACCTCGGTCACCTGATGGCCTGTACCGATCCGCTCTCCCCCTGTCCCGCAGAGAATCCACTCCTTGCGCTGCAAGCCTTCGACCTGGACGAGCAAGATCTCGACACCACCTTCTTTCCGCTGCGTTTTCCGCAGCAGAGCGCGACCCTCAAAGAGATTATCGCCCTGCTGCGAGACACCTACTGCCGATCGGTCGGTGTCGAATTCATGCATATTCAAAACCCACTGGATCGTCAGTGGCTGAAAGACCGCATGGAGGCGACCCGCAATCGACCGGCCCTGACCCGCGACGAAAAGCTGGCCATCCTTGCCAAGCTGCAGGAAGGGACTCAGTTTGAAGCCTTTTTGCACAAGAAATTCCTCGGTCAGAAGCGCTTTTCTCTGGAAGGGGGCGAGGTCCTGATCCCGCTGCTCGAATCGCTGGTCGAAAAATCTGCGGAGTTGGGCGTTTCCGACCTGGTGATGGGCATGTCGCATCGCGGTCGCCTGAACGTGCTGGCCAACATTTTCACCAAGCCTTTTGAGAACATTTTTGCCGAATTCAAGGATAACCTGGAGCTGGCTTTTGTCGGTGAGGGGGACGTCAAGTACCACAAGGGGTATTCCGTCGACAGGACCATGGCGTCCGGCAAAACGATCCATCTCAGCCTGGCCGCCAACCCGAGTCACCTGGAAGCCATCGACCCGGTGGTCATTGGCAAATGCCGGGCTCGTCACAGCAATTACGGCCCCGGCGGCAGACAGCGCGTCCTGCCCGTACTGATCCATGGTGATGCGGCCTTTGCCGGCCAGGGGATCATACCCGAGGTCCTCAACCTGTCACAGCTGGATGGCTACCAGTCGGGCGGCACTATCCATATTGTCGTCAACAACCAGATCGGCTTCACCACTGACCCGGCCCACGCCCGCTCGACGCTGTACGCAACCGATGTGGCAAAAATGCTGATGATCCCGATCTTCCACGTCAACGGTGAGGACCCGGAAGCGGCGGTCCACGCCACCCAGCTGGCCCTGGAATACCGACAGAAGTTCCGCAAGGATGTTGTCATCGAGGTGATCTGCTATCGCCGCCACGGCCACAACGAGGGAGACGAACCCTTCTTCACCCAACCGCTGATGTATGAGAAGATCCGCCGGCGCCCACCCCTGCATGAAGTTTATGCCTCCAGATTATTGGAGGAGGGTCTTGACCCACAGGCAATCGCGCAGCAGCTCGACGCCATTCGGCAACGTCTGGAAACGGCCTACACCTCCGAACCACAGGGTCAGGAGGATATCGGATTCCAGGCGAAGTGGAGCGGCTTTCAGCGCGAGTATACGCCGAAGGGGCCAGACACACAGGTGCCCGCAGAAAAGCTGCGGACCCTGTCGGCTCGCTTAGCTGCCATCCCCCCCGGCTTTGCCGCCCATCCGAAGATCGCCAAGCTGCTGCAAAAACACCAGGAGACGGTTGAACAGGGCAATGAGATCAACTGGGCGACGGCAGAAGCCCTGGCGTTTGCCTCCCTGCTGACCGAGGGACATCCGGTACGACTCTCCGGCCAGGATTCCCGCCGCGGAACGTTCAATCACCGCCATTCGACCCTGGTCGACCAAAACAATGGGCGGCTGCATGTTCCGCTGGCGTTCCTGGAGCCGGGTCAGGCGTTCATGCAGGTTTACGACAGCATGCTTTCTGAAGTTGCCGTGCTCGGCTTTGAGTATGGCTATTCCCTGGAAGAACCAAACGGCTTGACCATCTGGGAAGCTCAGTTCGGCGACTTCGCGAACGGCGCCCAAGTGATTATCGACCAGTTTCTGGCCGGCAGCGGCACCAAATGGGACCGCTTTAGCGGCCTGACCCTCTACCTGCCGCACGGCTACGAAGGGCAAGGGCCAGAACATTCCAGTGCGCGGATCGAACGCTACCTGCAACTCTGCGCCGACCACAACCTGCTGGTTGCCAACCCAAGCACACCGGCCCAGTTGTTCCACTTGCTCCGCCGTCAAGTGCTCTTGCCTTTCCGGCGACCACTGATCATTTTTACCCCGAAAAGCCTGCTCCGCCACCCGCGTTGCAGCAGTCAGCTGGACGCTTTCTGCAAAGAAGGCTTCCAAGTGTTCCGCCCTGCTGTGACGCCATCTGAGGAGGCAAAAACCCTTCTGTTCTGCTCGGGCAAAATTGTCTACGACCTGCAAGCCCAGATCGACGAGGAGCAGCGCACCGATATAGCAGTGCTGTGCGTCGAACAGCTCTACCCGTTCCGGGAGGATCTGTTGCGTGAGCAACTGGCCCGCTTCTCCAGGGTCGAACACTACACCTGGGTTCAGGAAGAACCGGAGAACATGGGTGCCTGGAGTTTTGTGCGCCCGCAGCTGACCCGCTTACTCGGTCATGAACCGACCTATGTCGGCCGCCCCGCTTCGGCGACGACTGCAGTCGGCTCGCACCGCCGCCACCAGCAGGAGCAGAAGCAACTGGTTCAAACCGCCCTTTCCCTGCAGAAGGATGCCTAAATGGATATCAAAATCCCTGAAGTCGGTGAATCAATTCATGAAGCCTTGGTCTCCAGCTGGCTGAAAGAGGATGGCGCAACGGTTCGTCAGGATGACGTCATCTGTGAGCTGGAAACCGACAAGATCAACGTGGAGATCACGGCCGAAGCCTCCGGCATTCTCCACATCAAAGTTCCGGCCGGGGAGACCCTGCCGATCGGCACACTGATTGCCACCCTCGAAGAAGGCGAGGTGCCGGAGCAGGCAGAAACGGCAGCGCCGACCGAAGCAGCTCCGGTGACGATCCCACCGCCACAGGCCCAGACGACCGCCGCACCAGTCAACCCGGCGGCAACGCGCCTGGCGAAAGAAAAAGGTCTTGATCCACATGAAATCACCGGCCAGGGCCGGGACGGCCGCGTCCGCGTACAGGATGTCATGGCTGCCGAGCCACCCACACCGGTCGGACAGGCCCCGACATCCCAACCGATTGTCGCGTCGTCCGCTGCTCCGGAAGCCGGTCGCCCGGTGACCCGCCAGCCGATGTCGCCACTCCGCCAGAAAATCGCCCAGCGCCTGCTGCAAGCACGCCAGCAGACCGCCATGCTGACCACCTTTAACGAGGCGGACCTGGAACATGTCCTGACGTTGCGCAAGAAGCACCAGGCGCCGTTCCAGAAAAAGCATGGCATTAAACTCGGCCTGATGTCGTTTTTTGTGAAAGCCTGCATCGAAGCCCTTAAGGAATACCCGGCGGTTAACGCCCGCATCGACGGCAACGACATCGTTTACCACAACTACTACGACATCGGCATTGCCGTTGGCACCGACCGTGGCCTGGTCGTGCCGGTGTTGCGCAACGCCGATGACCTGACCTTTGCCGAAATCGAACAGACCATCGCCGATCTCGGCGAAAAAGCCCGCGCCAAAAAGCTGACCCTCGCCGACCTGGAGGGTGGCACCTTCACCATTTCTAACGGCGGTATCTACGGTTCGATGCTCAGTACGCCGATCCTGAACACACCGCAGTGCGGTGTTCTCGGCATGCACGCCATCCAGGACCGGGCCGTGGTGCAAGATGGTGAAATCGTTATCCGACCGATGATGTACCTGGCCTTGAGCTACGATCACCAGTTGATCGACGGCCGGGAAGCAGTCGGTTTCCTGAAAAAGATCAAAGACTACATTGAGGACCCGGAAGAGCTGCTTCTGGAACTCTGATACGCTCTACACCCTTGATTTTGGAGTTAATATGTCTGAGCACTACGATCTGATCATTATCGGCGGCGGCCCGGGCGGATATGTGGCCGCATTACGAGCTGCCCAACTCGACCTGAAAGTGGCCGTTGTCGAAAAACGTGACGCCCTAGGCGGAACCTGCCTCAATGAGGGTTGCATTCCGAGCAAGGCATTGCTTGATTCCAGCGAGTTGTTTGCCCTGGCACGCGACCGCTTCGATCGACACGGCATCCTGATCGACGCCCCCCAACTCGACCTGGCAAAAATGCTCAAGCGCAAACGGGACATCATCCAGCGCTTGACTCGCGGTATCGCCAGCTTGTTCAAAAAAGGCGGCATTGCTCTGGTGAACGGTACCGGCCGTCTGGGTCCTGACATCGATGATCTCCGTCAGGTCCTGGTCACAACAGCAGACGGTGAGCAGACCCTTCAAGGCAAGACCATCCTGCTGGCTGCCGGCAGTGAAGCCATTGAACTACCTCACCTGCCGTTTGATGGCAAGCAGATCGGTCAAGCACGTGATGCTCTGGAATATAGCGAGGTCCCCGAACACCTGGTCGTGCTCGGTGGCGGCTATATCGGCCTCGAGCTCGGCTCGGTCTGGCTACGCCTTGGCGCTAAGGTCACCGTGGTTGAGATGCTCGAAGAGATCTTGCCGAACACGGACCTGGAGATCGCAGTGCAGCTGCGACGGAGCCTCGAAAAGCAAGGCATGACCATCCTGACCGGTACCCGGGTTACGGCCGCAGCTACGGGTGAAGTGGTGACGGTGACCCTGGAAGGGGACAGCCCGGGGGACTTGGTCTGCGACAAGTTGCTGGTCGCCGCCGGCCGCAGACCGGCAACGGCAGGACTTGGTCTGGAAGAGGCCGGCATCCGTCTCACGGACCAGAAGCAGATTGAGGTGGATGAGAACTACGCAACGTCAAAAGCCGGAATCTACGCCATCGGCGACCTGGTTGCCGGACCGATGCTTGCCCACAAGGCGATGGATGAAGGCATCACTTTTGTCGAGCGTCTGCTTGGCAGGCTCCCAGAAGTTGATTACGACCTGGTCCCCGGCATCATGTACACCATGCCGGAGCTGGCTGCCGTCGGCGCCACAGAGGAGCAACTCAAGGAGCGCGGCGTCGTTTATAATGTCGGCAAATTCCCATTCATGGCCAGCGGCCGAGCCCGCTGCATGGATGAACCGGAGGGCATGGTCAAGGTACTCGCAGCGCCGGACAGCGGCCACATTCTCGGTGTCCACATCATGGGTCCGAAAGCCTCTGAGCTGATTGCCGAAGCGGTCAGTATCATGGCATTTGGCGGCAGTATTGAGGATGTGGAGCTGATCATGCACCCGCATCCGACCCTGAGCGAAGCGTTCAAGGAGGCCGCCCTGGCGGCGGCAGGCAAGGCTGTTCACGCCTGAGAGTGATCAATGATTGCATCATTGCGGCTGATGTTTTAATCTACCGCCATCTTTTTGTCTGGCCGTGCCTTTGGCTGCTGATCATCCCCTTTCCAGAAGGAATTTTGCAATGAAACGTGTTGTTGCCTTACTACTGCTCCTCACTCTGGTTCTGCCCGTCTCCCAGGTTTTTGCCGCGTCACAGCTCAAAGACAACTATTCAGACGCCGAGTTGATTGGCATTCTGATTGCTGACGGCTACAGCGCCATCGAAAAACTTAAAGACGGCGTCATCAAGGTCAAGGTTGACGGCAGCACTTACCTGCTGTTAAACGACGAAGACGGTGATCTGCAAGCATATTTTGCCATCAGCGATGCTGTTATCAGCTACCGCGACATCAATGAATGGAACAAGTCAAAGCGCTTCTCGCGTGCCTACCTGGATGATGACGATGATCCCGTCCTCGAAGCCGACCTCCTGGCGGATGGCGGCCTCAGCGAGAAACATGTCACTGAGTTCTTCGGCATCTTCCTGCAATCTGTGCGTGCTTTCGTGGACTTCCTGGTGGAGAACAACCAGAGTTGATTTTTAAAACCGGCAGGTCCGGCGGCAACCAGCTCCGAGCCTGCTGTAGTTCAGGATTCCCATGCTTCCAACTGAAACCCTGATCCCGTTTACCGCCGCAGCCATTCTGCTTTGCCTGGCCCCCGGCCCGGACAACATCTTTGTTCTGACGCAGTCGGCGCTACGCGGCAAGCGCGCCGGATTGTCAGTCATGTTCGGCCTCTGCACCGGGCTGATTGGCCACAGCGCGGCAGTTGCTTTGGGCGTCGCCGTAATTTTCCAGACATCTGCGCTCGCTTTCACCATACTCAAACTGATCGGCGCCGCCTACCTCGTCTACCTGGCCTGGCAAGCATTTCGCGCCCCGGCCGTACCGCTGACCGCAACCGGCAACGACACTCCTGAGTTCGGCAAGCTGTATCGGCGCGGCATCATCATGAACATCACCAATCCGAAAGTGTCGATTTTCTTCCTGGCCTTTCTGCCGCAGTTTGCCGACCCTGCGCTCGGCCCGATTGCACCCCAGATCCTGTTGCTGGGGCTGGTATTTATCCTGTCAACAATCCTGGTCTTCGGCGCGGTGGCCTTGCTCGCCGGGACACTGGGTGAGTGGTTGAACCGGTCTGAAAAGATCCAGGTCATCATGAACCGACTGGCTGGCACCGTCTTTGTTGCCCTGGCACTCAAGCTCGCAACTGCCGAACGCTAACCCGACCCTTACGGGAGGAACAAATGCTTCAGATCGAGATCCCCGGACACGACAGCCTGCTGATCCAGCACCTGCTGCTCGATTTCAACGGCACCATCGCCTTTGACGGCAAACTGATTGACGGCGTAAAAGAAGCTTTAGCCTGCCTGACTAAGGACATCGACATTCATGTGGTCACGGCAGACACCTTCGGCGATGCCAGCGAACAATTGGAAGACTTGCCTGTTAAGCTGACCATCCTGCCGGACATTGGCCAAGACGAAGCGAAGCAGGGCTACCTGAACACGCTTGGCAATGAAATGACAATCGCTATCGGCAATGGCCGCAACGACTGCCTGATGCTGCAGGATGCGGCGATCGGTATTGTGCTGATTCAGGGGGAAGGCGCTGCCCAAGTGACTGTGCAGGCGGCGGATATTGTCTGCACCAGCATTGTCAACGCGCTTAGGCTACTACTCAATCCGAAGCGTCTGATTGCAACCCTGCGCTGCTGATGACCCACGTCTACCACACCAGACTTAAAAACGAGGGGGCGGCAGAATTGCCGCCCCTTTGATATTTTGAGAGTTTCTGGATGCGTCCGTTTACTTCTTAAGCCAAGCCGGTTTGCGTTTTTCCAGAAAGGCCGCGACCCCTTCTTCAGCTTCATTGCCTGCGCAAATTGAGGCAAACAGGTCGTCCATAATATCGAGCTTTCGGTCGTAGGAATCTTCCATCAACCGGTTCAGGCCTTCTTTACCAACCCGCAACGCAATCGGGCTCTTCTTGACAAGCTTCTCCGCCAACTTGAGGGTTGCTGCTTCCAGTTCATCATCGGGAACCACCTGATTAACCAAGCCGAGCCTTTCAGCCTCTGCGGCGTCAAACATATCCCCGGTCAGCACCATTTCGAGTAACTTCTTGCGACCAATAACTTTCGACATTGGTGCGGCCGGTCCCAAACAGATCAGGCCCACGTTAATCGCCGTCGTGCCGAAGGTGGCCGATTCAGCGGCAACCGTCAAGTCGGCGCCGAAAGCCAAGCCAGCCCCATTGGCTAGAGTATAGCCATGCGCTGCAGCAATGGTGGTTTTGGTCATCTTGCCGAGGGTGTGATAGAAAGCGTCAATCCCATAAAGAAATTTTCGATAGTCACTGTGGCTCTTGTCATTAAACTGGTCCAGGGAAATTCCTGTACAAAAGTTCTTGCCGTTAGCGTTGATGATGACAACCCTTACCTCGTCATCATTTTCCATTGCCCACAACGCATCATCCAATTGCTTGGCAAATTCAGGCGTAAACGTGTTCATCTCATCGGGACGATTCAGGGTGATAAAACCGATGAGGTTCTCTTTCCGCGTCAAAACAACTTGCTCTGCCATTGCATCCTCCTTGTTAAAATAAAACAACGTTTCCACTTTATCTCAACAGGTGGGATCTTCAAACCTTTTTTTATAACACCGGGAGTTTTTTGAAGAATATATTTCAGAGTTTGGATTATCCAACAACAATTTGAGACAAAAAAAGGGGCGCCAAGATGGCGCCCCTTGATCTTAGTCCCCCAGCGGGACAATCAGAATCGGGCGATGTGACTTACGCAAAACCTTCTCAGCAACACTGCCGAGGAACGCGTAATTCATCATCCCCTTGCCGTGGCTGCCAAGCACGACCAGGTCGGCATTCAACTTGTCGGCTGCCAGCAGGATTTCCGCAACCGGGGCCCCATGATGAACCTGGATGCTCTTTACATGGGACAGGCTGGATTCAACATCCTCCATATTGGCACGCACAAAGGCATCAACTTTGGCCCGGATTATCGTCTGCATATCATCTTCATGTTCCAGTTCCAAATCCGAGAAACGATCTTCACCGACAATTGATGCAACATAACTCACAACAGAGGCGTCCATTTCTGGCATGACGTGCAACACATGCAGCTCCGCATCATAGGTTTGCGCCAGGTCCATCGCATGACTGAAGGCCCGAGCAGCATTCTCCGTTAAATCCGTTGCATACAAAATGGTCCGATAACGCGCACTCATAACTCACCTCAACTTTAAATTGCGGGTGCTGGCTGGATGCGATCACGGACTTTCTGGATCATGAAGACCACTCCCCAGAGCGCCAGTCCAGCCAGATACATATAATAATAATTGCCCAGGCCGGCAATTCTGCCGAAGAAATCCGGGCGGAACATAATACACGAAACCCCGAGCAGCAACGGGATATCGTACCAGCGATTGCGGGCAACAAACCAGCCCTGGGTCGCGGATGCAAAGGCACAGGTGCCCACACAAGTCATTGCAAAAATCATGATTGCCTTGGGCCAGCTGGTAATCCCCCAGAGCAACAGGTCATGATTAAAGATAAACACGAAGGGTAAAATTGCGGTACGGATATCGTACATAAACCCCTGCAGGCCGGTCTGGATCGGGTCAGATTTGGCAATAGCCGCCGCCGCGTAGGCGGCTAGCCCAACCGGCGGTGTATCATCAGCCAGAATCCCGAAATAGAAGCAGAACAGGTGAGCAGCGATCAGAGGCACGATAAAACCCTGATATCCCGCGAGCGTCACGATAACCGGTGCGGTCAGTGACGCCATGACGATGTAGGTTGCCGTTGTAGGCAGGCCCATCCCCAACAGCAAACTGGCGAAGGCAGTGATTGCCAGCATGATGTAGATATTGCCCTGGCTGAGTTGGTCGATGATGTCGGTGATCAGACCACCCAGGCCGAGGGTGACCACGCCGACGATAATGCCAGCGGCGGCGGTCGCGATAGCTACGCTGACCATGTTGCGGGCACCGGCGATCAATCCGGCGAGCAGGTCACTACCTCCCTGGTAGAAGGCTTCGGCCATACTACCCTCGCGCTTCTTGAGGAGCAGCCTGGCCGGGTGCTGCAGCAGCATGATCACGATCAGGATCAGCGTCGCCCTGAAGGCGGCCAGGTCGGGTGAATGTCGCGGTACGATCAGTTCGTACAACAGCACGAACAGGGGGACCAGGTAGTGCAGCCCGTTCAGCAGCGTCTTGACGAAAATCGGCAGTTCGGCTTTCGGAAGGCCACTCAAGCCGAGCTTGCACGCCTCGATATGGGTCAGATAAAAGAGCGTGGCGTAGGACGCGAAAGCCGGGATCGCCGCCGCCTTGCAGACTTCAAGATAAGGGATGTTGACATACTCGGCGATAATAAAAGCAGCGGCACCCATAATCGGCGGCATGATCTGACCATCAGTGCTGGCAGCAACCTCTATTGCAGCCGCCTTTTTGGGTGGATAACCGACCTTTTTCATCAACGGGATGGTAAAAGTTCCCGTGGTTACAACATTGGCGATACTTGATCCGGACACCAGTCCGGTCAGCCCACTGCTCAAGACCGCAGCTTTGCCAGGCCCTCCCTTGTAGCGACCCAGCAAGCTCATCGCAAGGTCAATGAAGAACCGACCGCCACCGGCCCGGTCAAGCATCGAACCGAACAGGACAAACATAAAAACGATCCGCGCCGAAACATCGAGCGGAATACCGAAGATCCCCTCCGTAGTCAGGGAGATCTGACCGATATAGCGGGTCATACTGACACCCTTGAATGCTATCACATCCGGCATGTATGGGCCGAAAAAGGCATACAGGGAAAAGATCATGGCAATAATCGGCAAAGCCGGTCCGATCACCCGCCTGGCACCCTCGAGCAGGAAGATGACCAGCAGAGCACCAAAGATCATATCGCGTTGGGTTGGCAGACCGACCCGGCTCGACAAACCTTCGTAATCAAGGGAAATATACAAAGCCGCCAGACATGCGATTGCCGCCAGCACAAAATCTCCCCAGGGAATTTTGTGCTTTTCGCTCAACCAACGCAGCCCGGGAGTTTTGATATTACGCTTGAAAGTCGGGAACGCCATAAACACGATCAGAAAGGCGAAACCAAGATGGATTGAACGAATGATGGTCGAATTAAGGGTCAACCAACTTGCCAGTGACAACTGGAACAGTGACCAGGTCACTCCGATAGTCGGGACAACGAAACGCGTCCAATCCCGCGGTCTGCGCAGGCCCAGCTCTTCCTCTTCCTGGATTTGACGCGCAAGATCGACACCTTCGGCTTCGTTCTCTTCAGTCTTCTGTTCTTCGTCCAAGCCTTGTTTGATCTGCTCTTCGGTCATACGTCAAACTCCATTACATCGCCAGATTGCGGCGCAACATGCAAGGAAACAGAGCCATAACCAAAACAAAGAGTTGTCCTGCTTCACCTTCTTTTTGGTTATAGCGCCGAAAGAAAAAAGGGGCACGGTTGCCCGTACCCCCAGAGAATATCAGCAGAAATTACTTCAGGCCTGCTTCTTTGTAGTACTTCATGGCGCCCGGGTGGATCGGGGCACTCATGCCCTGCAGCATGCTTGCTTTGGAGAGGGTGCTGTAGGCTGGGTGGAGCTTCTTGAAATCGTCGAAGTTCTCGAAAACTTCTTTGGTGATTGCATAAACGATATCGTCAGAAACATCAGCAGAAGTTACGAAAGTTGCCTTGACGCCGAAGGAGGCCACGTCTGCCTTGTTGGCAACTCCGGGGTACATGGCAACCGGAATCACAGAAGGAGCATAGTAGGGGAACTGGGCTACCAACTTGTCAACGATCGCCTTGTCGATCGGCACGAAGTTAACCTTACGGGCACCAGCGACGGCTTCTTTGACCGAACCGTTAGGATGGCCAACCGTGTAGAAGAATGCGTCAATGCGCTCGTCCTGCAGCATGCCTGCGGACTCGGCGGCCTTGATGCCTTCAGCCTTCAGGTCGGTTTCGTAATTGATGCCGGCGGCTGCCAGCAGATCAAGAGCGTTACCACGCTGGCCGGAACCGGGATTGCCGATATTAACGCGCTTGCCCTTGAGATCGGCAACACTGTTGACGTTTGCATCAGCGGCGGCAACCAGCGTCACCGACTCGGGGTGGATCGAAAAGACCGCCCGCAGTTTCGTTTGCGGCTTACCTTCCCAGTCAGCCGTACCATTAAAGGCCTGGTACTGACGATCAGATTGAACTACGCCAAACTCGAGGTCGCCAACCATGATGGCATTAACGTTGAAAACCGAACCACCGGTAGACTCAACCGTAGCACGCAGATTGTACTCTTTGCGCTTCTTATTGACCATCTTGCTGATTGCGCCGCCGGTCGGATAGTAAACGCCGGTGACTCCACCAGTACCGATCGTCACGTACTGGGTCGCCGCAATGACATCAGCCATGGAGCCAACGACAAAGAGTGCCGCGAACAGAAATACCATCAGTTTTTTCATGCTTTTCTCTCCTTTGCAGTAGGTAGGCCGACCTTGCAGTGTCGGCTATCGGGAATGATAAAAGATGAATACGCTGCAAACAGTGTTTTATTCTAACGGAGGCCTCCCAGTTCGTCAAGTCGCCATAAAAAAACCTGAGCGTCCATTATATACGCATCCCCTCAAAAAGAGTTGAGTCTACGGAGGAAAGCTTTCAAAAGTCCATAGTTACTCCGGTTGAACCGAAACACCAGACGGGGCAGGTCGAGCAGGTCGGGCTGATCATATTCTTCCGGCAGAGCTGCGGTCACACGTAATTGACTGCCTTTTTCAATGATCTCGCTGAATTCCGAGGCGAGGATCGACACCTGCTCGGCATGCAGCTGCTTGTTCAAACGGATCACCAGCTGGGAATCGACCCAGCGACTTGAATGATAGACCCGGTAGAAATCATGGATGACCTGAGCGGCCTCAAACGGGTCGCGGGTGATCGTGAACAGGCTCATGTCCAGGCCGGAGATCATGCCGCGTTGCAGCATAGTGACCTTAATGAGTTCAAACCATGGCCCCCAGTAGGAGCCATCATCGTCATCGATCAGGATCAGGGGGATTGGCGGGTTCTTGCCGGTCTGCATCAATGTCAGGGTTTCCATCGCCTCATCGAGTGTGCCGAAGCCACCCGGGAAGAGCGCCACGGCCTCAGCTTCCTTGAGAAAGGCAACCTTGCGATTGAAGAAATATTTATAGGTGATTACATTCGGGCTGTTCTGCATAACCGGATTGGTTTCCTGCTCAAACGGCAGGCGGATATTGACGGCAAAAGAGTTCTCCGCACCAGCGCCCTCGTTGCCGGCCTGCATGATGCCAGGACCGCCGCCGGTAATCACCATGTAACCGAGACGAACCAGCTGGCGAGAAAAGGTGACACATTTCTGGTAAACGGGATCCTCCGGCTCCGTGCGCGCAGACCCGAAGATCGTCACTTTCTTGCGGTCCCGGTAAGGCCCAAACAGCTTGCTGGTATAACGCATCTCCTTCATGGTGGTGCGCAGCATTTTGAGGTCTGCAAGATAGTCGTTTTCCTGACCGGTCTTGAGGGCACTGATCACCATCTCCCGAATAATTTCAGGGTGGTGAATGTCGCACATGGCGAGTATCTGATCGATGAGTTCATCCAGGGCGCCGTTGTCACGCTGAAAACTGATTTTCATCACATTGCACCTTTCAAGTAGACGTTGTTGGGTCTCAGTTTACTCCCGACCGGCAGCCGACTTCAAGAGGGACTGTCCGTCGCTCCGTTCCAGGGCGATCAGCAGACCGCGCAAGCTGGCCACGGGGTAACGCGCGGCGATCTCCTCGTACACGCAACGCAAGCGTTTTTCAAGCTGGTAAAAACGCTGCTGATCGGCAGCATTCAGGCCGGCCTCAACCTCATCACAAAGAAAGGTGACACAGTTGAACGGACGGAATGGGGCGTCGAGGGTACAGCCCTGTTCGCCCAAAAAAGGACAGGGCCGCGACGCATCAGGACGAGGAGGGGCCAGATCCTGCAGCAGGTAACCCAGCAGATTGGTAAGTGTGAAATGATGGCGGCCGCAGTCGCAGCACTGCCCATGACAGCTGGTGCAGGCATGCGGCCCCCGGGCCAACTGGAACAACTGATCCAGTTCGCATTGGTAGTCGGCGATGAGTTGCAGGCGAGCCGTCAGCCAGTTACGTTCGGCCTCTGGCAGACCGGTCAATTCGGCGGAGCAGCGCGTCAGGAGGGTATCCCAGGAGCGGGAATGAAATCCACATAAATGAGGAGGCATCGAGGCGATAAGGACTCTTTCCTGGCATGGAGAAAAACGTGGCCGAAGAAAATCGTAAGCCGGGTTCTGTTCCCCGGCGAAGTTGCCTCCGCAGGGGCGGTGATCATTCCTCTAGGGCTGCCGTTGCCGACAGCCTCAAGCGACCTGACCCGGGGACTTCGGGCGGGCAACCCTCAAACGTCCCCCTATTTGGTCTTGCACCGGATGGGGTTTACCGAGCTGCCGGCGTCACCGCCGGCACTGGTGAGCTCTTACCTCACCCTTTCACCCTTACCCACCTTCGCCGAAGCTTTGATGGGCGGTCTGCTTTCTGTGGCACTTTCCCTGGGGTCGCCCCCGGTCCCCGTTAAGGACCATCCTGCCCTGTGGAGCCCGGACTTTCCTCCCCCCACCACCGCCGAGGCGACGGCGGGCGGCGATCACCCGATTTTCTCCGACCACGAAATCGGAACTAGTCCGGTTTTTCGATATACAGCAAACGGTTGCAATGCGGGCAGGACTGCACATCCTTGACCACATACAGGCTATTGAACTGCTGCGGAGGCAGATGCATGTGGCAACCGAGGCAAGCCCCGCCTTTCGCCTCAACCACCGCAAGACCGTTGCGACGCTCCAACAGCAGCTGGTAGCGCTTGCGCAGACTGACCGGCAATTGCTCGAGCAGCTCTTCACGCTGGCTGCCCATGGTGTCGAGGCGTCCGTCAAGCTCAGCCAGTTCGGTGTCGATCTCACCGCGCTTGGCGTCTGCCGCCTCGCTCAGACCGGCCAGCTCACCATCTTTCTCGTCCTTGTCGGCACCGAGAGCGGAGAGTTCACTGTCCTTCGCGCCAATCTGCTCAGTCAATTCCTTGACAAGCTTCTTGGCCATATCGACTTCCTTGAGGATCGCAACATACTCCTTCTGAGTCTTGATCTGCGGCAGGCGCTCCTCGGAGCGGGTAATATTCCCTTCCTCGATGGTCAGAGCCTCCGTCAGTTCGCTGCGTTGCTCGTCAAGACCGTTCATCTCGGTCGTCAGACTGTCCACCATGGCCTGGATGCGATCCAGTTCGCCCTGCAACAGGCCCTGTTCTCCGAGAAATTTCTGGCGTTGCTCAAGAAGAGTGTGCCGATCCCGATCCAGAGCCTGCAAATCTTTCAGCAACTGCAATTTTTCCTGCACGATGATGCCTCCCTTATCTGTTTCTTTGCTGCGCTTGTTATCATTACCTAAAAAAACAACGGTTGCACCCTTTCAAACTGTTCGAAATGGGTCTACTGCACCGTCGTAATCTTGAAAATTCGCGTCCCAATCATTCTGCTCCGCGGCATGATTCAAAAGCCGGCTGAGGTTCCGTGCCATCAGCGCTTCGGTTGCAAAGTGGCCGGCATCCACCAAAGCCATCCCGAGTGCTTCCGCTGCCTTGGCCTCATGATACTTAACATCGCCCGTCACCAGGACATCGGCACCAAAGCGATGCGCGACCTGAATCAGACTGGCGCCACTTCCGCCGCATAAAGCCACTTTACGCACCGAACGATCTGCCGACCCGACAAGCCGGACACTATCGCACCCCAAGGCTCCACGAACCTGTTCTGCAAAAGCCTGGAGCGAACACGCCTCCGTCAACTTGCCGATCCGGCCAAGGCCGGCTCCGGCGCGCTGGTTCTCCAGCGGAATCAGATCGTAAGCGACTTCCTCATACGGGTGCACCTTAAGCAAACGGGTCAGCACCTTGCTCAAACGCGGCCGTGGCACGATCAGTTCCAACCGCACCTCTTCAACTTCTTCGCGTTTGCCGATCTGGCCGATAAATGGCGAGCTGCCTTCTCCCGGCCGGAAGGTTCCGGTTCCAGACTGACGAAAGGAGCACTGGTCGTACTGGCCGACATGTCCGGCACCGGCGGCAAACAGGGCTTCAGCAACTTCAGCTTCGTGGCCGGACGGCACGTGCACGACCAATTTCAGGAAATGTCCTGGTGCCGGTACGAGAGGTGCCGCATCCTGGATGTCCAGAAGGTCGCCCAGCCAGCTGTTCAAACCGGGCTGCGCGGAGTCGAGATTGGTGTGAGCGCTGAGGATAACGAGATCATTCTGAATGGCGTGGAACAGGATACGACCGGTTTCGTCCTCCGGTGTCAGGCGCTTGATGCCACGAAACAACAGCGGGTGATGCGTGATCAGTACCTGGGCTCCGGCTTCGCGAGCCGCCTGAACAGCTTCCATGTCGGGATCGAGGGCAACCATTCCCTGGCTGAAGCGTGCTGACGGGTCCCCAACCTGCAACCCGACATTGTCCCACTCTTCTGCCAGTTCAGGCGGAAAGAATGTGTTCAAAAGTCCGATCAGGTCGTGTATGCGAGGGGTTATCTTGCCCATGCCACCTATGAAAAAAAGAGTGCAACTCTAGGATCAGGTTGCACTCGTGGGATAATCAATGTGTTACGTCTGGTGATGACATCTGCCCATCCGGGACTGGTGGGTGGTGGGCCCACCAGGATTCGAACCTGGGACCGACCGGTTATGAGCCGGTGGCTCTGCCAGCTGAGCTATGGGCCCGCGAAACATCAAAAAACCAGTGTATTCAGGGTAAAGCTGACTGTCAATCACTTTAACTCGTTTCGACAAAACTCTTGAGCCGCTTGGCCCGACTTGGGTGACGTAGTTTGCGTAGCGCCTTGGCCTCAATCTGCCGAATCCGCTCTCGGGTTACGGCAAAGTCCTGACCGACCTCTTCCAAAGTATGATCCGATTTTTCACCGATACCGAAACGCATCCGCAGAACCCGCTCTTCACGCGGCGTCAGAGTCGCCAGGACCTTGGACGTCTGGTCGGACAGGTTTCCTTTGATGACTGCTTCCAGGGGCGACACGACACCTTTGTCCTCGATGAAATCGCCGAGGGAGGAATCTTCCTCTTCGCCGATCGGCGTTTCGAGGCTGATCGGCTCTTTGGCAATCTTCAGAACACGCCGCACCTTTTCCAGGGGGAGCTCCATCCGTTCGGAGATTTCTTCCGGCGTCGGCTCACGACCGATCTCCTGCACCAACTGCCGGCTGGTACGAATCAGCTTGTTGATGGTTTCGATCATATGCACCGGAATCCGGATGGTCCGGGCCTGGTCAGCAATTGCCCGGGTGATCGCCTGTCGAATCCACCAAGTTGCGTAGGTCGAAAACTTATAGCCACGCTGGTACTCAAACTTGTCAACCGCCTTCATCAGGCCGATATTGCCTTCCTGGATCAGATCGAGAAACTGCAGGCCGCGGTTGGTATATTTCTTGGCAATGGAAACCACGAGGCGCAGGTTGGCTTCAACCAGCTCGGTCTTGGCTTGCTTCGCCCTCCATTCGCCCTGATTAACTTCCTTGAGAGATTCGAGCAGCTCTTCAGGAGCAAAACCCGACTCTTCTTCCACCTTGCTGAACTTGCGGTCAATGCTTTTCAGACGCTTTTCGACCACCAGCAAAGCATCCATCGGGCGATCAAGCTCTTCAGCGACCTTACGGGCGCTGTCTTCGCTCTTGCGCATCTTGCGCAAGAGCTTGCCGATCTCGGCATAAGGCCGATCCAGCTCCTGCTCGCAGGCGACAACTTCCTTCTTGGCGCGCTTGACCTGCTGGGCCAACTCTTTCAGCCGGTCAACAATTTTGGCAATCTGGTAATCCTTCAGGCGGATCTGATTAACCAGGTCACCGATTTCCGCCTTGAGGGAGGTAATTTCCTTATCGATCGGCTTGCGGGCTGTTTTGGTAGCGGCCAGAGCCTTTTCCCGCTGCTCCATGAAGCGATCATAGCGCTCGCGAATCTGCTCGATCAGGTCGAGGACACGTTGGTGGTGAGTCTCTTCGACCTCAAACCCTTCTTCCTCGTCATAATCTTTAGTAATCTCCGCAACGCTGATATGTCCCTTGGCAAGACGATCACCCAGACCAATCACCTCTTTAAACGCAATCGGCGTCTTGACGATCACCCGGGCGACCAGAGCCTCACCTTCTTCGATGCGCTTGGCGATCTCGACTTCACCCTCGCGGGTCAGCAGGGAGACTTGTCCCATTTCACGCAGGTACATCCGGACCGGGTCGCTGGTTCGGCCTGAGACATCGGCTTCGAACTCCGTCTCGCCCTCCCCCTTACCCTTGCCGGACTCTTCGCTGTCGTCGCTTTTCGGCGCTGCACTTTTCTGTTCTGCCTCAACGACCTCGATATCCATTTCCCCGAACATGCTCATCACGTCATCAAGTTGCTCGGACGAAACGATGTCAGCGGGCAGAATGTCGTTAACCTCGTCGTAGGTCAGGAAACCTTTTTCCTTGCCCAGGTCGATCAGCTGCTGAACTTCTTCAATACTAGTTTTCTTTGCCATTCAAATCCCCTCGGGGTACGGACATGCCGGACAATGCCGGACACATTTCGGACAATCCGAGCATTATAAACCTAAAATACTATTTTTCAAGGACTTTTTTTAATTTTAAGGTTGACTTCGGTTCTTTCTCGCAAACATTCATTCAAAGCGGCCTCGTCACCCCGCTGTCGCGCATCTTCTTCAAGCAAATCAAGCTCTTTCAGGCGTTGCCGCAACAGGCCACGGCGAACCGCCCGGTGACAATCATCAAAGATCTGCTCGGCTCCTTCCGCCCAGGCCTCGTCCTCCTCAATGAGCAAATTGGCCAGCAAGGCCTGGAGGTCGGAATCTTGCGTCGTATCGACCAGGTTATCCGGCAGCGCTCCCTTGTCAGACTGCCGTTCCAGCAGATGTTCGCCGGTCTGGCGATAGGTTTCATTCAGAAAGAGGCTCTCCGGTCCGGCTTCCGCCACGCGCTGTCGAACCCCTGTGTCGACCAGCATCAACTTCAGCAGGTAACGCTGCGTGCGGTCTTCAGGACCAGACAGTCCAGACGGCTTCCTCGGCGCCGGCTTTACTCCCGGCGGGCGGCGCGGCGAGACAGCCACGCCGCGGCTCTTCAGCAGGTCTTCGGACAGCCCCGTCCGGGCGGCCAGTTGCTTGCGATAGAGGTCTTTCTGCAAATCGCTCGGCAGCTTCCTTAGCCTCTCCAGAACCTCCTCAGCAGCCTTGGCCCGCCCCTCTACACTGCCATCCCCTGCGGCGAGGCGGTCTTCCATAAAGACCTCAAGGACGGGACGGGCAAGATCAAGGGTCGCCTGAAAGGCCTCCGGCCCCTGATCATGCAACAGGGAATCGGGGTCGGCGCCGGCAGGCAGACTGACCATTTTGACCGTTAGCCCTTCAGGAAGCAGCACATCCATGGCCCGGAAGCTGGCCTGGCGGCCCGCAGCGTCTTCATCAAAAACGAGGGTGACCGTTTCAACATAACGTTTCAGCAAACGTCCATGTTCGTTGGTCAAAGCCGTACCACAAGTGGCCACGGCGTTAGCAAAACCGGCTCTCGCCAAGGCCATCTGGTCAAAGTAGCCCTCGACAACCAGGACATCCCGGCTATGCCGCATGGCATCACGCGCCTGGCAAAGCCCGTAGAGGGTTCCGCTTTTCCGGTAGACCGTTGTCTCGGGCGAGTTGATATACTTGGGCAGGCTGTCATCCAGCACACGACCACCGAAAGCGACCACCCGCTCCTGCAAGTCGAAGATCGGAAACAACAGCCGATTTCGAAACAGGTCATAATCACCGCGGCCTTTCTGTCCCTCCCTGACCAGACCAACATCGCGTAAAAGGTCACGACCAAACCCCTTGGCGACCAGGTGCTCGGTCAAAGCCTCCCAACGCTCAGGCGCAAATCCGAGACGGAATGCTCGCACAGTCTCGCCATCGTATCCTCGCTGCCGCAGATAATGTCTGGCTTGGGCTCCTGCCGGATCATCCAGCAGAATCTGGTGATAGAAGGCACAGGCCACATCGTTGATTTTCAGAAACTGCTCGCTGCGTTCGCGACGTCGGTTCTCTTCCGGGCTGTCCGGCGTTTCTTCGACCTCGATCCCAACCCTCTCCCCGAGGCGCTTGACCGCCTCCGGAAAGGTCAGACCCTCCATGCGCATCAGAAAGGTGAACACATTCCCGCCGACGCCGCAGCCGAAACAGTGAAAAATCTGCCGTGGTTCATTGACGTTAAACGACGGGGTCTTCTCCTGATGGAAAGGACAAAGCCCTTGATGATTGCCGCCAGAACGTTTTAGAGGCAGGTAGCTCGACACCACCTCAACGATATCGACTCGGTTACGGATTTCCTGGATGGCCTCTTCCGAAATTCGTCCCATTATCCCCTCAACTCCACAACGGTCACATTATCCCCTCCCTGTGAAGGGTCGGCAGCATGCAGGCTGGCAACGTCACTGCGGCCGACCAAAGCTTCCCTGACCGCCCGCCGCAACACCCCCTGGCCAGCGCCGTGAACGACCTCCAGACTGAACTGTCCATACAGATGGGCATCGTCCAGAAACTGTTCCAGCAAGGGCATCGCCTCATCGACCCGCTTCCCCACCAGCAACAGCCGGGGCAGAAAAGCCTTCCGCTCGACGCGATCGCGAATTTTCGGTGGACTCACTTTTTTTTGAGCAAATCGGCGCGGCTGGTATTGCCGTAGGGCCGCCATCGGCTGACGCAGCGTTTTGCCGCCCGCGACCAGCTCGACCCGGCGGCCATCGACCCGAACCACTTCAGCATCAACCGCCAGTGAAGGCACGTAAAGCAGTTCCCCCGGCGCTGCCGTCTCCGGGACCACTCCAGGGGGTTCAGTCTTGACGACGGGCAGTTTTTCACGCACCTCGCGCACGGCCCGGGTCAGACGCGCCTGTTCCTTGGGCTGAGCCTCCACTCCACGCGCCTGGCGGAACAGATCACGCAGCTGCGCTTCCGCCTCGACCAGGATCCGGTTCCCCTGCTGGCGCGTTTCCGAAAGAATCGACTGCTGCCGCTCCTGCAGCTCCTGATGGAGCTTACGCCGCAGGGTCTTTTCCTGTTCGGCCTCGCGCCGCAAACTGCCGGCAGCATCGAGTTCTCCCTCGAGAGCGGCTCGCAAAGATTGCAGCCGTTCAACGACCATCAGGCTTTCGCGTTCGTCACCGCCGAGATATTCCTCGGCGCGCGCCAGCAGATCGTCCGGCAAACCAAGCCGCCGAGCAATCGTAAAAGCGTGACTTGCCCCGGGAATCCCGTAGTGCAAGCGGTAGGCCGGTTGCAAGGTCTCTTCGTCAAATTCGACAGCAACATTTTCGACGCAATGCTCCAGATGCGCGTATCCCTTGACCACATGCAGATGGGTGGTGGCAATGGTACGTGCCCCCACCAGCCGTAAATGATCGAGAATCGCCAGAGCGAGGGCAGAGCCTTCACCGGGGTCGGTGCCGGTACCCAGTTCATCCAGCAGCACCAGTGTTGCAGCATCTGCCTGCTCGAGGATTGTCCGCATCCGCACCAAGTGGCCGGAGAAGGTCGACAGGTGATGTTCGAGGCTCTGGTCATCGCCGATATTAGCCAGGACACTCTGAAACGGATACAGCTGGCTGTCCGGTGCGCAGGGTAGTGGCAAACCCGCCCTGGCCATCAGGACCAGCAGCCCCGCCGTCTTCAGGGCCACGGTTTTTCCACCGGTATTGGGGCCGCTGACGATCAGGCTTTCCTGTTCTTTCGACAGACGCAGGTCAATCGGCACCACCGGTTCCTGACGATTGTCCGCTTGTCCGGCCAGCACCAGCAAGGGGTGCCTGACCTGCGCCAGATCCAGCATCGGCTCGGCAGATAGGCGGGGGATACTGCCATCCAGATCCCGGGTCAAACGAGCGACCGCCTGCCGCAAATCCAGCCTGGCTAGAATCTGCTGGTTGTCCATGAGGTCCCGGCGTGACTCCCGAACCCCCTTGGTCAGTCGCGCCAGAACCCGGTCTTCCTCCCGCTGGATGTCGCGCAGCAGCATCTGCAGCCGGTTATTGCTGTCGAGCACAGCGGCCGGTTCCAGATAGAGGGTCTGACCACTGGAGGACACATCGTGCACAAACCCCTTGATGCGGCCGCTATGGTCGGCACGGACCGGCAACACGTAGCGGCCGTTTCGGTCGGTAATCAACTGTTCCTGGAAGACTCCCTGCAGGGCATCATCTTCCAGCAATACGGCCAACTGTCGCTTGATCCGACCACGTTCCGTCTGGACCTGGCCGCGCAGGTCCCCCAGCTGGAACGAAGCGGAATCCAGAATTTCGCCGCGCGATCCGATACAGCTGCGGATCTCGTCGGCCAGGTCGGGAAGCGACACCAGGTCCCGGCCCAGTTCGGTCAAATGCGGCGTCTCTTCCTGGGTCAGCAACAGCTTTCGGCAATCCTGCGCCGCCTCGATTGCCTTCAACACTTCAAACAGCGCCTCCGGCTCAAGACGACGGCCTTCAATCCGCAGGCCCTCGAGCAGCAGGGACAAATCTTCCCCCTGGCCAACCGGGATCAACCGTTTCTGCTGAAGCAGGAACAACGCCTCGCCCGCCTCCGCCAGAGCCGCTTCGATCTCCTGCCGGTCCCGCATCGGCCGCAGCTGCACAGCAACCTGCTTGCCATACACAGTTTGCGTCCTCCCGGCCAGGGCGGCAATCACTTTATCGAACTCCAGGAGCTTGAGGCTTTCAACAGCCAGATCTGTCAACACCGCAGCACGGGTTTCCTTCATTTCAGAACCTGTCGGCTGCCTTCAAGGATGGCGCTGCCGAGTTCAACGAAGGGTGGCGCCAGGAGGGATGTTTTGATCTGGGGGCTGACCCAGGGGAGAGGCCGCAAAGAGAGGGCAAAAATGACAACAGCCAGCAACAGGAGACCCTGGGCCAGGCCGAAGAAACCACCGATAACCCGGTTAAAGCCCCCCAAGAACAGGAGCTTGATGAAACGGGACAACAGGAAACCGAGCGCCAGGAACAGAATCATGGTGCAGACAAACAGCAGGGTAAATGTGAGGGCGATCACAACCGGAACCGGCCAGTCGACTTTTTGCAGCAGTTGCTCGGCGAGCAGCCCGTGGTACTGAAACGCCAGAAAGGTTCCGACAAACAGACCGGCCAGCGAGCAGACCTCTTTGAGCAGACCGCGCAGCAAGCCCTTGACAACAAAGCCGGTCAACACAACAAGGATGACGATATCAAGGCCATTCATGGAGATGGCGATCCTTTTCGGAAAGCGGGGGCGGCCGGTGACTAACTCCCCAGTTTTTGACGCACCAGGGTGCTGACCAGTTTGCCGTCAGCACGCCCGACAGTTTGGGCCATCACCTGCTTCATCACGGCGCCCATATCCTTCATGCTTGAGGCCCCGAGATCCGTGATGGCCGCATCGATCATCGACTGAACTTCCTCTTCGGTGAGGGGCTGCGGCAAGAACTCCTGCAGAACAGCGAGCTCCTGCTCTTCCTTCTCGGCAAGCTCGGGCCGGCTGTCGCGATATGCGGCGGCGGCTTCGCGACGCTGCTTGACCAGGGTGGAAAGCACCTTGATCACGGCCTCGCCATCAAGTTCGCTGCGCGTTTCGATTTCCGCATTTTTGATCGCTGTCCGGGCCATGCGGATCGTGCTGAGCCGCAGAGCATCCTTGGCTCTCATGGCCGATTTCATCTCATCCATCAAACGTTCCTGGATCGTCATACTAAGAGCTCTCCCCTTCAAGACAACTTAACTGCGACTGGCCTTCTCGACAAGCCCCGACAGACCGAAACGTCGGGCGAGCTCCGCATAAATTCGTTCCGGCGGCAGATCGTAATGGGCCAGCAGGATCAAGGTATGGAACCAGAGATCGGCCACTTCGTAGACGACCTCGTCCAGGTTGCCGCCCTTGCCGGCAATCGCCACTTCAGTGGCTTCTTCACCGACCTTGCCAAGAATTTTGTCGAGTCCCTTGGCGTACAGAGACGCCACGTAGGATTCTTCAGCCGAGCTGGCCTTGCGCTCCTGTACCACCTGGTAGATGGCATCAAGGATTTGCTGGTTCATTTCCGACATCCCACTCTCCCTTAAACTTGAATTCTGACCGGCACCTGGTGTTGCGCCAAGTATTCCTTGCATTCCGAGATGGTATATTCCCGAAAGTGGAAGATGCTCGCCGCCAGGGCGGCGCTGGCGCCCCCCTCGATCAAACCCTCGCGGATATGCTCCAGATTGCCGACACCACCCGAGGCGATCACCGGAATCCCAACCCGGTCGCTGACAGAGCGGGTCAGGGCAATATCGTAACCGTCCTTGGTGCCGTCACAGTCCATCGAGGTCAACAAGATCTCCCCGGCGCCATAACTTTCCATGCGTTCAGCCCACTCCAGCACGTCAATGCCGGTGGGGTTGCGGCCACCGTGGGTGTAAACCTCCCAGGCCAGCGGGTCGGAGCCAGGCACGCGGCGGGCGTCAATCGCCACCACGATGCACTGCGAACCGAAACGCTCTGCCGCTTCACGCACAAACTCCGGACGATGCACTGCTGCCGTGTTGATCGACACCTTGTCGGCACCGGCATTGAGCAGATTACGGATATCGGTTACTTCACGAACACCACCTCCGACGGTTAGTGGCATGAAGACCCGATCGGCCGTCGCACGCACGATATCAAGGATGATGTTGCGCTTATCGCTGGATGCGGTGATATCGAGAAAGGTCAGCTCATCGGCGCCCTGTGCGCAGTAGGCTTCGGCCGCCTCGACCGGGTCGCCAGCGTCTCGCAGTCCGACAAAGTTGACTCCCTTGACGACTCGGCCGTCCTTGACATCGAGACAGGGGATGATGCGTTTCGTCAACATGTTAGCGGATCTCACCTTTCGTCAGGGCGACGGCCTCGCGCAGGTCGATCGCCCCGGAATAAATCGCCTTGCCGGTAATCACACCGGCGACACCGGAGGATTCGATCGCCATCAACCGACGGATATCGTCGAGGGTCGAAAGGCCGCCGGAAGCGATGACCGGGATATTGATCGACTCGGCCAGCGCCCTGGTTGCCTCGATATTCGGTCCCTGCATCATGCCGTCGCGGGCGATGTCGGTATAGATGATTGCCTCGACACCGAAGCCCTCCATCTCCTTGGCCATCTCGGTGGCTTTCTTTTCAGTGACATCGGCCCAGCCGCGCACGGCTACCAAGCCGTCCTTGGCATCGATACCGACGACGATCTGTCCTGGAAAGGCCTTGCAGGCTTCCGCGACCAAAGCCGGATTCTCCTTGGCGATAGTACCGAGGATGACCCGGTCGATACCGAGTTCAAGGTAGGCCTCGATCGTCTGCATGTCACGGATGCCGCCACCGAGCTCGGAGGGGATGTCAATCGCCTTGACGATCGCCTCGATTGCCTCCTTGTTCTTCGGCACCCCGGCAAAAGCCCCGTCGAGATCGACGATATGCAGTAGCTCACCACCCTGCTCCTGCCAAATGCGCGCCTGTGCACCCGGGTTGTCGTTATAGACGGTGTCCTTGTCCATCAGGCCCTGTTCGAGCCGGACACATTTGCCTTCCTTCAAATCAATTGCGGGGAGAATGATCATTGTTACCTTCCGAAGCAAAAATCAGAGGCTTTTATTGGCCGCGGATAAAATCTGATAAAGTCTGATTGAAGATCAAAACCTTTGGACGCTGATTTTCATGATTTACGCTGGTCAAACCAAAGCTTAAATTCTTTTTGGTTTAAAAGCCTTTAAATCCGTTTTTTCTGCGTTAATCAGCGTCCCAAGCTTTTGTCTTTGCCTTTATCCGATTTGATCAGATTTTATCCGCGGCAAACGCCTTGTTTCTTTCTTATAACGTCCCAAAATTCTTGAATATGTTCAGGCCGACATTCTGGCTCTTCTCCGGATGGAACTGGGTCGCCATGACATTGTCCCGCCACACCGAGGCACAGAATTCGACATCACCGTAGCGGCAACTGGCCGCAACGTCATCGGTATTCTTTGCCGCACAGTAGTAGGAATGCACAAAGTAGACGAAGCTGTCATCCTCGATCCCGGAAAGGATCGGCGAGGCCTTTTTCAGGCTGATATTATTCCAGCCCATGTGGGGAACCTTGAGGCGTTCACCGCCCTCTTTCATACCGGCCGGGAAACGGACCACCTTACCGGGGATCAACCCAAGACCCTGATGGCGACCGAACTCCTCGCTTTCATCGAAGAGCATCTGCATACCGACGCAGATACCGAGCAGCGGCTTGCCCGCCTCGACATGCTGCAGCAACGGCTCGACAAAGCCACCACCGCGCAGATTGCTGATGCAATCCCTGAACGCACCGACACCCGGCAGGACAACCTTATCCGTCGCCAGAAGGTCGTCCGGATTGCTGCTGACCCGCGCATCAAAACCGAGCTTTTCGAAAGCTTTTTCGACGCTACGCAGGTTTCCCATCTCATAATCGATAATCGTGATCATGCTATTCCAACGTCCCCTTTGAAGACAGAACCCCTTCAACGCGCGGATCGAACCCGGTTGCTTCGTCCAGCGCACGCGCCAACGCCTTGAACACAGCTTCGACGATGTGATGCAGGTTGTCACCATAAGCGAGGTTGACGTGCAGGTTGATGCCACCATGGTTGCAGAAGGCGGTCAGAAACTCCTCGACCAGTTCCAGGTCGAAGTTGCCGACCTGGGTTTTCGGCAGCGGCACATTGTAGACAAGGTAGGGCCGGCCGGAAAAATCGAGCACCACCGCCGCCAGAGATTCATGCATCGGCATGGTGGCCCGACCGAAGCGGCAGATGCCGGCCTTGTCGCCCAACGCCTGCTTAAACGCCTCCCCCAGACAGATTCCCAGGTCCTCGACCGTGTGGTGAGCATCAATCTCCAGGTCGCCGTGGGCCGCGATGTCGAGATCGAAGAACCCGTGCCGGGCAATCTGGGTGAGCATGTGATCGAAGAACGGCACACCCGTTTCGATCTGGTGTTTGCCGCTGCCATCCAGGTTCAGGGTCAGCGTGATCGCTGTTTCGTTGGTGGTACGTTCGATGTTCGCTGTACGAGCCATTCGATCCTCCACAAGGAAATCTAAAAAACATCAAAGGCTTTATTGGACGCTGATTTTCATGATTTACGCTGATCAATCAAAACCCGAAAACCAAAGGCTTATGGTTTAAAGTCTTTCAAACAAAAAACAGAGCTTAATGCTTTAGCTTTTGACTTTTATCAGCGTAAATCATGAAAATCAGCGTCCAGAATTTACGCTTTTGACTTATCTTTCAACCGGATCGACACCGACTTGGCGTGAGCGTCCAACCCTTCCAGTTCTGCAATGGTGACAACCGCGGGTCCCAACCGATCCAGCCCGGCCTGTGTCAGGGAAATCAGACTCGATTTCTTGACGAAATCCTCGGTGCCGAGCGGTGAGAAGAAGCGGGCAGTGCCGCCGGTCGGCAGGGTGTGGTTCGGTCCGGCCAGGTAGTCGCCGGCAGCCTCCGGAGTGTGATGGCCCAGGAAAACCGCGCCGGCATGACGAATCTGTTTCAACAACTCGAACGGCTCGTCCACGGCCAGCTCCAAGTGCTCCGGAGCAATCCGGTTGCTGAAGGCGGCCGCTGCTTCCAGATCAAGGGCCAGGATAATTGCGCCGTAATTGTCGATCGACTGGCGGGCGATCGCGGCCCGGCTGAGCTGGGCCAGCTGCGTTTCGATCGCCGCCTGCACTTTCTGACCAAAGTCCGCGTCGGTAGTGATCAGGATCGACGACGCCAACTCGTCATGCTCTGCCTGTGACAAAAGATCCGCAGCGATATGCGCCGGGTTGCCGCTGCCATCGTTGATAACCAGAATTTCACTCGGTCCGGCAATCATGTCGATGTCGACCCGGCCGAAGACCATGCGCTTGGCGGTCGCCACGTAGATATTGCCCGGCCCGGTGATCTTGTCGACCCGCGGTACGGTTGCTGTCCCATAGGCCAGGGCAGCCACCGCCTGGGCGCCGCCGACTTTAAAGATCCGGTCGACTCCGGCCAGATCGGCAGCGGCCAGCACATAGGGGTTGACCTCGCCGTCCGGCATCGGTACCACCATGATGATCTCGCCGACTCCGGCCACCTTGGCGGGCACCGCATTCATCAAAACCGAAGAGGGATAGGTCGCCTTGCCGCCCGGCACATAAATGCCAACCCGGTCGAGTGGGGTGACCATCTGCCCAAGCTGAAGATCCGGCTCATCATCGGAGAGCCAGGTTTCTTCTTTCTGCTTGCTGTGAAAAGCCGCAATCCGCTCAGCAGCCAGTCGCAACGCCTCCAGAGCCTCCGGATCGACCTGCGTCAGGGCCTGGTCAATTTCCGCGCGGCTGACTTCGAGAGACTCGGTGTTCAACGACAAACGATCAAAACGCGCCGTGTAGTCGAACAGCGCCTGATCGCCACGCTGGCGCACATCAGCGATGATATCGCTGACCGTCTGTTCGACCCCGGCCGGCACCGTCTCGGCGCGTTCCAGAATCTGCTGAAACAGGGCGTCAAAATCGGGATCTGAGAATTGCAGAAATCGGATCATCGTCTTACCCTTCGGCCGCAGTCGGGCCGCTCTCAACCCGAAATACGGGGGCCGTCTTCAATCACCTGCTCAAGGTCTTCCAGCAGCTTGGTGATCCGCCGGTGCTTGGTCTTCAGGCTGGCCCGGTTGACGATCAGGCGGCTGGTTACGTCGGCGATGGTTTCAACCTCCACCAGGCCGTTCTCGCGCATGGTGGCACCGGTCGAGACCAGGTCGACGATCCGCTCAGCCAGGCCGACGATCGGCGCCAGCTCAATCGAACCATACAGCTTGATCAGCTCGACCTGAACCCCTTTTTCAGCAAAAAACCGCTCCGTGACATTCGGGTATTTGGTTGCGATCCGGATGTTGGACCAGCCCGCCGGGTCGTCATCGCGCCGCAACTCCGCCGGTTCAGCCACCACCAGCCGGCAATAACCGAACTGCAGGTCAAGCGGCTCATAGAGGTCCCGGTTCTGTTCCAGCAGGGTGTCCTTGCCAACGACACCGATGTCGGCACTGCCATACTCGACATAGGTCGGCACATCCTGGGCACGCACCGCCATAAAGCGGAATTTGTCCTCGCGGTTCTCGAACACCAGCTTGCGGCTACTCTCAGCCATCTCCGGGCAGGTGATGCCGATCTTACCGAACAGGCTCATGGAGTCCTGCATGATACGCCCCTTGGGAAGGGCAAAAGTCAGAAAATCGCTCATTGTTCCCTACTCGCTTACGGAATCATTGTTCGGCCGGGACTCGCGTGATGTCCGCCCCCAGGCAACGGAACTTCTCTTCCAGGGATTCGTAACCCCGGTCGAGGTGATAAATTCTTGAAATCTCTGTGGTATTGTCTGCCGCCAGCCCGGCCAGAACCAGACAGGCACTGGCTCGCAGATCGGTCGCCATCACTGGCGCACCGAGCAGTTCGGATACCCCTTTGATGGTCGCAGTGTGCCCTTCAATGGTGATGTCCGCCCCCATCCGCTGCAACTCGCAGACATGCATAAACCGGTTTTCGAAAACCGTCTCCGTGATCATACTCGATCCGCCACACAAGGTCATCAGAGTCATGAACTGCGCTTGCATGTCGGTCGGGAACCCGGGATATGGCTGGGTCTTGATATCGACCGGTCGCAACTGTGCGGGACCGGTGACCCGAACACCCTCCTCCGTCACCTGGCACGCGGCGCCCGTCTCCTCAAGTTTGCTGAGCAGTGCCTCCATATGGTCCGCTCGGGCATTTTGCACCAGGACCGAGCCACCGGTCAGCGCCGCGGCGATCAGATAGGTCCCGGCCTCGATGCGATCCGGCATCACCTGGTAGTCCATGCCATGCAGCTGTTTGACCCCTTCGATGGTGATCGTAGCAGTGCCGTCCCCTTCGATTTTGGCACCCATGGTGCGCAGTGCGGCAGCCAGGTCGTCAATCTCAGGTTCGCAGGCCGCATTCTCAATGACCGTCGTCCCTTCGGCCAGCGTCGCCGCCATCATCAGATTTTCCGTACCGCCGACAGTCGGCGTATCCAGATAGATGCGTGCGCCATGCAGACGTTCCGCCCGCGCCTCGACATAGCCGTGATCCAGGGTGATCTCCGCACCCATCGCCTCCAACCCCTTCAGGTGCAGGTTGATTGGCCGGGCACCGATGGCACACCCGCCAGGGAGGCTGACCCGGGCCCGTCCGCAACGTGCCAGCAATGGGCCGAGCACCAGAACCGAAGCCCGCATGGTGCGCACCAGGTCATACGGTGCCTCCTTGCCGTTCAGGTCCTCGGCAAACACCTCCAGGATGCCCTTCTCGTTCTGAACACTGGCACCGAGACCGGTCAGCAACTGCTCCGCAGTGCGGATGTCACGCAGGCGAGGAACATTCCCAAGCCGATGTGGTCCGGGTGCAAGCAAGGTTGCAAACATCAACGGCAGGGCGGCGTTTTTGGCGCCGCTGGCTGACACGCAACCGTTCAGAGGCCGTCCACCATGAATAACGATCTTGTCCAAGCAACTTACTCCATACTTGTCTCGGCCTGCCCAAACACCACGCGGGGAAGGCCTGCATAATCATTTCGGGTCCCGCAGGCACGCAGCCCGGCGGCTTCGAAGAGAGCTTTGACTTCGTCTGCCTGCGTCGCGCCGATCTCGACCAGCAACCAGCCTCCCGGTTTCAGTATCTGCCGGGCTTGCCGGGCCAGATGCCGATAGGCGTCAAGACCGTCTGTCCCGCCAAACAATGCCAGGCGTGGTTCATGCTCCCGAACTTCCGGCATCAAAGCATCCCACTCACCTGCGGCGATATAGGGCGGGTTGCTCACCACCAGGTCGTAACGTTCCTCCGGCAGGTCTGCCAGGTCACCTTGCAGAAACCGAACCCGCTCCGTCAAACCATTCTGAGCCGCGTTGTCTGCGGCGATCGCCAGTGCAGCAGCGCTGCAGTCGAGCGCCGTAACCTGCAACTGCGGTTTTTCCTGGGCCAGAGCCAAAGCAATGGCGCCACTGCCAGTGCCGACATCGAGAAGCCTTGCAGGGCCTCCGATCCGCGCCAGAGTCTCCTCTACCAACACTTCGGTGTCCGCTCTCGGGATCAGCACATCCGGGCAGACCCGCAGGGACAGAGACCAGAATTCGGTCTCCCCCAGGATATACTGGACCGGCTCATGCGCTGCCCGGCGCTGCACCCTGGAGCGATAAGTCGTCAGCTCCTCCGGCGTCAGGGGCCGTTCAAACTGCACATAGAGCCCAACTCGGTCGAGCTCCAAGGTATCGGCCAACAGCAATTCGGCATCGAGCCGTCCGGACGGCAGGTCTTTTGACTCGAAATATTCCGCCGTCCAGCGCAAAATCTTGAGGACCGTCCAACGTTCGGTCAAGCTCAAGCCTCCTGGCCAGCCAGTTGCTCGGCCTGGAAATAGGTTGCCAGTGAGTTGAGCAGCTCGTCCAGTTCACCCTGCATGATGGCGTCCAACTTATAGAGGGTCAAGCCAATCCGGTGATCCGTACAGCGCCCCTGCGGGAAGTTGTAGGTCCGAATTCGTTCGGAACGATCACCACTACCAACCTGACTCTTGCGCTCGGCCGCCTGCTGTGCCGCCTGCTCTTCCTGCATGCTGTCGAGCAGGCGGGAGCGGAGAACCTTCATCGCCTTCGCTTTGTTCTTGTGCTGGGATTTCTCATCCTGGCAGGAGACCACGACCCCGGTCGGGACATGAGTAATCCGGACCGCAGATTCTGTCTTGTTGACATGCTGACCGCCCGCGCCGGAAGCTCGAAAGAGGTCGATGCGCAGATCGGAGGGATCGATATCGACATCAACATCTTCCGCCTCCGGCAGCACAGCGACCGTGCAGGCAGAGGTATGTATCCGTCCCTGCGCCTCGGTCTCCGGAACGCGCTGCACCCGGTGGGTGCCGCTCTCATACTTGAACCGGGAGAACGCCCCTTTGCCGCTCACCAGCGCAATCACTTCCTTGAACCCACCAGCTTCCGAATCCGCCGCACTCAGCAGCTCGACCTTCCAACCCTGGCGCTCCGCAAAACGCGTATACATCCGAAACAGGTCGCCCGCGAACAGAGCGGCCTCGTCACCGCCGGTTCCGGCGCGCACTTCCATGATGATATTTTTATCGTCGTTGGGATCTTTGGGGATTAGCAGCTGCTTCAACTGCCCTTCGAGCGTTTGCTGCTGTTGTTCCAGTTCTTCGAGCTCGCTCCGCGCCATGTCACGCACATCCGGATCGGGATCCTTAAGCAGCTCCCGGCTACCGGTGATTTCCTCGCCCAGATCGCGAAAACGCGTGTAAACCCCGACCACGTCAGACAGATCGGCATGCTCTTTGGTCAGAGCACGATAACGGGCCTGGTCCTGCATCACCTGCGGGTCGGCCAGGAGGCCTTCGACTTCGCGGAACCGATCAGCAATGTCCTCAAGTTTCGTGATCATGGAGAATCCGACCAAAACAGCGTGTCGGTTCCGGCATCAAGTAAACGCCGGACCGTTTGACTGGGAAAGGGGTACAACGACATGTCGACCCCGGGGGACAACAGCCACTCCGAAGCGGAACACGGTACGGATCATCGAGCGAGGACCGCTCCGAAAAAAACAAAAAAAAAGGACGGCCCCGCAGGGCCGTCCGGGGACCTTCTAATCCTGTTTCGCGTATTTCTTGCGGAAGCGCTCGATCCGGCCGGCCGTATCGACCAGCTTCTGCTTGCCGGTAAAGAACGGATGACATGCTGAGCAAATTTCCGTTGTGATCTCGTTGCCTTTAGTGGACCGCGTCTCGAAGGTGTTGCCACAGTGACATTTGACTGTCGCATCTTCGTACTTGGGATGGATACCTTCTTTCATGCTCTGTCTCCTGTATGGCCTGGCTGGTGTACAGACCTGAATAGTTACTATTACTACTGATGTGCAAAAGGGAAGAATCAATACCACCTTTCACGATTGATTGCAACCTTTTCCCGGCTCTCGGGGTAAGAACCACAGCAGGGTGTACGGCTAACGGTTCATACTATCCAAAAATTCCTGGTTGGTTTCGGTTTCGCCGAGCTTGTCGAGCAGGAATTCCATGCTGTCGACCACATTCATCGACGAGAGAACCTTGCGCAGCAGCCAGATCCGCTGCAGGTTGATTTCACCGGTCAGCAGTTCTTCACGCCGGGTCCCCGACTTGTTGATGTCGATGGCCGGGAAGGTCCGCTTGTCCACCAGGCGACGGTCGAGCAGCAACTCCATGTTACCGGTGCCTTTGAACTCCTCGAAGATGACCTCATCCATCTTGCTGCCGGTATCAACCAGAGCCGTGGCGATGATGGTCAGGCTGCCGCCTTCCTCAATGTTGCGGGCAGCGCCGAAAAACCGCTTCGGCTTGTGGAGGGCATTGGAGTCGACACCGCCGGAAAGAATTTTGCCGGATGGCGGAACCACCGTGTTGTAGGCGCGTGCCAGACGGGTAATCGAATCAAGCAGGATGACGACATCGCGCTTATGCTCGACCAGACGGCGGGCTTTCTCAATGACCATTTCGGCAACCTGGACGTGGCGGGTGGCCGGCTCATCAAAAGTCGACGAGATGACTTCGCCATCGACCGTACGCTGCATGTCAGTCACTTCTTCCGGTCGCTCATCGATCAGCAAAACGATCAGGTAGACTTCCGGGTGGTTCTGCGTAATCGAGTTGGCAATGTTCTGCAGCAGAATTGTCTTGCCGGTCCGGGGCGGCGCCACAATCAGGGCTCTCTGCCCCTTGCCGACCGGGGAGACCATGTCGACCACGCGCATGCCCAGGTTATCCGGCGTCGTTTCCAGAAAAATACGCTCTTCAGGATAGAGCGGCGTCAGATTGTCGAACAAGGTCTTGTCTTTGGCAACCGACGGGTTCTCAAAGTTGACCTCCGACACCTTGAGAAGAGCAAAGTAACGCTCCCCTTCTTTGGGCGGACGGATCTGGCCGGAAACCGTATCACCGGTTTTCAGATTGAACCGGCGGATCTGCGACGGTGACACATAGATATCATCAGGACCGGGCAGATAGTTGGCATCCGGAGCGCGCAAGAAGCCGAAACCATCCGGCAGGATTTCCAGGACACCCTCACCGGAGATCGCGCCGTTCTTGGCAGAGGTCGCATTCAGAATACCAAAAATCAGGTCCTGCTTGCGCATCCCCGAAGCACCTTCGACCCCAAGGTCATTTGCCATGGTGGCTAGTTCGGTAATCTTCTTTTCTTTCAGTTCCTTCAGGTTCATTCGTGTCTCCTTGTACAGTAACGCAGGGAAGCCCTCTCGCGTCTCATGCACAATATTTGGTCTTCGTCGATGATATTCTTTATGGTCTCTGTTCAGATCAGGTAAGGGTCTTTTTGCAAAGGCGCCTTTAAAAACGGCAGGTTTGAGGTTCTCCCTTGCAGGAGCCGCCACATAAATGGTCCGGCAGTCAGGTCATAACAGTGTCAATGCGATTCAAATTTTGAAAACTCAGTTTATTTATTCAGTGGGTATTGTGGTTTGGAATGTCAGTATACAAGCGTGTATCAGATCAATTTATATTTTCGAAAAGGGGGTATGCCACCAGATTATTCAAGGAAAGGTCCTTCGTTTCGTTGGGTCATAATTACCGGGTTTTCCCAGCGCTGTCAATGGCTATTTTACGTTTTTTTTCCAGTATATCCGCTACCTGACGATCCGTACGGGGAACCCGCGAAAGATTAAAATGCGGAACAGCCCATGCCAGAATCTCCTCAGGCGTGCCTCCGCAGCCTTCTTTGGGAGGCTCCTGTCCCAGAAAAAAGAGGGCGCGCCACAGGAGTTCTGCTTCACAACCGGCGGCAATCGACTCGATCACTCCGTGCCGCTTGCTGATTTTCTGGCCGTCATCACCCAGGGCCAACGGCAGATGCACATAACGGGGGATCGGGTAACCGAGACAGTTCTGCAGATAAACCTGGCGCGGTGTCGACAGCAGCAGATCCGCGCCGCGCACCACCTGGTTCACACCTGCTTCGGCATCATCCACAACCACGGCCAGCTGATAAGCGAACAGACCGTCGGCGCGCCGTAGTACAAAATCACCGACCGCCTGCGCCAGACACTGCGCGCGCGCGCCATACACACCATCAGTGAAACAGACCTGTTCCTCCGGCACGCGGATTCTCTGCATACGGGGCCGCCGACCGGGCGGCAAACCGCGACGACATGTCCCCGGGTAGACTGGGCCTTCTTCGCCAGCATGCGGTGCGCTGGCCAAAATCTCCTTGCGCGAGCAGCCACACTCAAACAGCAGCCCCTGCTGCCGCAAGTGCTCCAGGGCCGACTGATAGGCTTCAGTGCGGCGGCTCTGCCAGACAACCGGCCCATCCCAGACCAGGGCCAACTGCTCCAGAGTGCGCATGATGGTGTCAGCGGCACCCGGCACCACCCTGGGCTGGTCCAGATCCTCAATCCGCAGCAGCCACTGTCCACCGGTCTGGCGCGCCAGACAAAAACTGCCGACAGCCGCCACCAGCGACCCGAAATGCAAAGGCCCGGTCGGACTCGGCGCAAACCGTCCGAGGACTGGAACGGACAAGGATTCTGAGCGGTTTGATTCGACAGCAGTCATGCGTGTGATGATGGCTCTGCCGGCCGATCTTGTCAACTTCTCCCGGCTGGTTCCATGCAATCGTACTCACAAAAGACTGACAAAAAGTTGACAAAACCCGAAAAAACGACTATTTGATTAGAGATTTTGTCAACTTTATCTATGGGAGGCACCTGACCTTGATTATCACTCGTGCCACTGAATACGCGATCCGCGCAGTTCTCTTCATGGCAGCTCAACCCCCTGGAGAAATTGTCTACAAACGCGACATCTGCAAGGCCCAGGAAGTTACTCCTGCTTTCCTGACCAAGATCTTGCAACCCCTGATCAAAGAGGGGATTGTCGGTTCCCAGCGTGGTGTCGGCGGAGGGTTTTTCCTGACTCGGGACCCCTCTGAAATCACGCTGCTCGACGTGGTTAAAACCCAGGAGGGCCCGGTTTACCTCAATCAGTGTCTGATTGAGCAAGGCAGCTGCAGCCGCGAATTCTTCTGCCCGGTTCATGGCGCCTGGAAGGAAATCCGCGAGGAATTCATGGCGATGCTCGATCGTTATGATTTTGCATCCATGGCAGCGCAGCAGGGTCAGTTCCATCCGGAAAGCCTGCTTGCAGCCAAAAACCCGGAAAAAGAATAAAAAATACCCTGGAGACCAGGAGGGCAAGTCGTCCAGGGCAAAGTGGGAAACTGCGTCCAGCTTCCCTTGTGAATTTGCTGATCACTGAAATTATACCTTCAAGTATCGTAAACACCAGTGGTACAGGGCTTTTTTAATATTTTAATCGTTTAAGGGAGATCCACCCGCGACCACGAGTCGCATCCTGACAGTCCCGGCATCGGCAAGATATTGCGAATATCCCCGGTCCGCAGAGCGTAATCACGCTTGTTGTTTCAACGTTTGCACTGTATCATACCGTTTGAACAAGCTCATTGCTGCCCTCTGCGAGTCAACAACCCGCGTGGCAATGCATCAAGGAGCCTTGACCTTGCGACACCTTCTGTTCAGCTGCCTGCTTTTTTTGGGTCTATTGGCTGCCGCCTGCGGTACGGTCGACAGTTTGAAATCGGCCAGGCCGATTGCTCCGATCACAGAGTACGAAGCTCTGCTGGTCGGCAGCCTTGAAGCCAACTATATCGGTGACGAAAGCTGCCTGAAGAGCTGCCACAAACACGACAAGATCGCCAGCGACTTCAAGCACTCCGTCCATGGTGACCAGATTTCCGGTGAAACCGGCTTGCCGCTGGTTAATTGTGAATCCTGCCACGGCCCCGGCAGTCTGGCCATTGAGCATGCCGCCGAAACACAGAAGTGCGCTTTTGACACCCTGATCCCTCTTGAAGAGCTCCCCGCCCAAGCCCAATCGATGCTCTGCCTGAAATGCCATTCCGCCGCATCGACGCCGATCCTGCACAACTGGACGGCGAGCACGCATGCCAACAACGACGTCAGCTGCTTCGATTGCCACCAGTTGCACAAAGGCCCGCAGCAGAAAGTCGATCGGCATGAACAGGAGCAGATCTGCTTCAGCTGTCACCAGGAAGTGCGCATGCAGTTTGCCCAGTTCTCTCACCACCCGCTGCATCAGAAGGTGGTCTGTTCCGACTGCCACAATTCGCACGGTGGTACCCAGGAAAAATCCCTGTTGGGCAGTACGACCCGGGAGGTCTGCACACGCTGCCACATGGAATACCAGGGACCTTTTGTGTACGAGCATGCCGACATCACAGAAGACTGCATCACGTGCCACGTTCCGCATGGATCGCCTAACAAGCCACTGCTGCAAGTCAGCCAGCCGTTCCTTTGTTTACAGTGCCACACGGGACACCTGAGCAGCCACTACGAGGAAACGCTCGATAGTCTGGCAGGCAAGCAGGCGTTTTACAATCGCTGCACCGATTGTCACTCCGCCATCCACGGGACCGATATCCCTTCGGCCCACGGTCGCGGCTCTTTTATTGCCCGCTGACGGAATCGGAACCAAGGACTGATTTCATGTTCAAGGTCGACATTGCACATTTTTCCGGACTGAGCCGACTCCTGATCGCGACGGGACTTATGTGCCTTACTGCGGCAACCCCGCTGTGGGCCAACATGGAAGAATCGTTTGAACAAGACTCTCACCAGATCGAGACCAGCATCGGCTATCGCGGCGTCAGTATCGACGATCACGCGGGACGTGCCAAAGAATATGACAGCCTGATCTCTAGCCCCACGTTTGACCTTGTCTACCGGGGCAGCTGCTCGTACAGCGAAAACTTTGTGGATGTCCACTATCTGAACGACAAGGACTATTATCTCGAAACCGACTTCAATATCCGTTCGCGGGTTCGCGTCCGTTTTTTGAACGAACGACTCTACCATGCCCTGGATCATTTCCCCTATGACACCGCGAGCGATCCGGAGGCCAGGTCAGACGTGATCTTCGACGGGAATCTGCGGGTCAACTACACGGATCAAGACCCTGGCAAGGACTACTTCCTGCAGGTTGACCAAACGGAAGCGTTTGTGCGTTACAAATTCCCTGACTACCCAGCACATGCCAGCATCAAGTACTGGCGCTGGGAGAAGAAAGGTTCCCGGCAGCTGCGCTATGTCAATGAAGACTGCACGAGCTGCCACATGCAGAGCCGCACCCTGCAAGTCGACCAGGTCACCGAAGAGGTCACTGCCGGCGTTGATGCGCACCTCGGCCTTGTCGACCTGATCTTCGAGCAGGTAGTCCGCACCTCCCGGAACAAGGCCGCCACCCCGGTTGATTCTTTTGGACTGAGTAGAGGCCGGCGAGACCCGGGGGAATACCAGCATGATGACGCGCCCGACGCCAGCTTCACGCAAAGCACACTGAAAACGCACACGACACTCGGCGGCGGCTTTGTTGCCAGCGCCAGCGCTGCCATCGGCAAACGTGAAAACGAATCCTCCCTGCAGGATGTCTCGTCTTCTAATGCGGAAACCGACTTCCGCAAACTCACTGCTGATACAACTTACTTCCCCTCGAAACATTGGACCCTGAATCTGCGCTACCGGAGGCTTGATCTTAATCAGGACAACCCCTCCTATATTGAAATGGATGGGGCCATCAAGTCGCCCTTTGCCGTGCGGGAAAGTCTCGATCTGGAGCGCAGTTACTACGAAGCGTCCCTCAGCTACCGCCCCTCAGCTCGACTGACCCTGAAGGGCAACTACCATCGGGAGGACATCCACCGCAGCAACACCAATGGCCCGGTTGACAGCGTCATCGACCCCTATTGGGAGCTGCCTGAGGATGAAACGATTCAGAAGGCCCGGTTGACCGTTTCGGCACGTTTTCTGAAAAAGAATGCCTTAAAGTTGCAAGGCTGGTACGAATATCAGACCTCGGACGACCCTGCTTACAGCATTTCTATCGAAGAGGGTCAAACCCTGTATCTCAGTGCCATCTATCGCCACAACCCCCGCTGGGGTGGAACCCTCAGTGCTCGTTTCAGAGAATTGAGAAACACCGGCTACCGTTCCAGCCAGTTTGATGAGACAGACACGCTCTTGTACGTCGACCAGGATCGCAAGCAATGGCAACACAATGCCAGCATGGGCCTCTGGTTCATCCCCCGGGAAGGCGTGTCATTCGATGTCAATTACGGCTACCTTGGCTCTCACATCGAGCAGGACCTTCTGTATGGTCATACAGCCCCATCCTACGCCATTGAAGATCAGGCAGATTACCGTCAGACGGTGCACACCCTCTCGGCCGGCGTCAACTGGCAGATCTCGCAACAGATAAACTGTCGCCTCGAAGGCTATCAGATCCTCTCCAAGGCGAAATTTTCGCCCGATTTCCCAACGGAAACGCTTGCAATCGGCGTAGCCTCCAACGACGACCTTGAAGAGGTCAGCCAGGTCGACTTGCAGCAGAAGGGTCTCAAAGGTCGCGTCGACTGGAAGTTCAATGAGCAGTGGCGTGCCAACCTCGAAATGACCTTGGACGATTATGAGGACAAAGACAGCGATCTGTTCGACGGTACGGTCGAAACCTGTATGGTCAACCTGACCCGTTCCTGGTAAGCGTCCCGGTTCATCAGCAGTGTCAGGCACGCCGACTGGCGGAATTCATTGACAACCCACTGACATTTCGCTAGAGTTTTCCCTAACATAAGTACGTCTTTATCCAGAGTGGCGGAGGGATTGGCCCGACGATGCCACAGCAACCGGTCTGCTGAAGCGACAGCATCAGCAGATGCCAGGTGCTAATTCCTACCCCCGAATGGGGGAGAGATGAGGACGGAACCTGCAGCGTCTTGGTCAATCTGTCTCTGCATGGTCCCTTCTCACTCTTTGGGAAGGGACCTTTTTATTGGAGCGCTCATGACCGGGTCGGTTGGTCTTGTCACAACCCAAATCGCTGAATTCGACACCGAACTTCAGCTCGAAAGCGGTCGGCTGCTGGGTCCGATTGCCCTGGCGTACGAAACCTATGGGACCTTGAGCCCGGCCAGGGACAACGCCATCTGGGTCGCCCACGCCTGGACCGGCGATGCCCACGCCGCAGGCAAGCTCAGCGCCGACGACCGCCGCTCCGGCTGGTGGGACGACATGATCGGCCCCGGCAAGGTGCTGGACACCGACCGCTTTTTCGTCATCTGCTCAAACGTGATCGGCTCCTGCTTCGGATCGACCGGTCCGACCAGCATCAACCCGCGCACCGGCAAACCGTACAACCTGTCTTTTCCAGTGATCATGGTGCGCGACATGGTGCGCGCCCAGCAGTTGCTGCTCGACCACCTCGGCATCGACCAAGTGCTGACCGTCATCGGCGGCAGCATGGGAGCGATGCAGGCTCTGGAGTGGGCGGTCCATTATCCGGAGCGCACCCGCTCGATCATTCCAATCGCCGGCTCCGGCTGCCAATCGCCGATGGCTGTCTCGCTGAACACGGTAGCCCGCCAGGCAATCTACAACGACCCCTTGTGGCGGAAGGGCAACTACAAACCGGAACACCCTCCGGCTGATGGTCTGGCCCTGGCGCGCTCAATCGGCCACATTTCGTTCCTGTCAGATGAGTCGATGCACCTCAAGTTCGGCCGCCGCTTCTCGGTTCGCGACGGCATCTTCGACTTTTTCGGGCAGTACGAAGTCGAGCGCTACCTCGAATACAACGGTCGGAATTTCGTCGACCGTTTCGACACCAACAGCTTCCTCTACCTGGCTAAGGCGCTCGACCTGTACGACGTCGCCTGGGGCTTCGATGGCCTCGCAGAGGCGATTTCCCATATCAGCTGCGCCTCTCTCTGGTTTGCGTTCACCTCAGACTGGCTCTACCCCCCCTACCAGACGGAGGTGGTGGTCAAGGAGCTCGAAGCCCAAGGTAAACTGGTCGAATATCACTTGATCGAATCGGATTACGGCCACGACTCCTTCCTGGTTGAACCGGAAAAATTCACGCCGAAAGTTGTGGACTTTCTTGACCGACTCACAGGTGGACAGAGGACCTGACGCGCTCTTTATAACCCGTCCCACCCCTGGATTTCCGCCGGCAGATTCTGTTGACTTCAAACGCCTTTTCGGGTTATCTATTAAAGATAGAATTTATGTTTTTTTGAGGGGGCGGAGGAAACGATGCCCTTGACCAACCACCAGGCCTCGGAGAACCACAAGCCGCTGTAGCTGACATCACGTCAGGCAGCGGTTTTTTGTTTTTCTCCAGACACCGGTTTCAGGGACACTGCATAGCGACACCACCCGAGTGGCACCAGGATGTTTGCGCCACTCAAGCAGCGGGGAAGGTTCCTCGCGGAGGTCAACATGCCCGAACGAATTATCCGCAAACAGGAAGGCGAGCGTCACATCGAGGCGATTTTTCCGGACGGCACTGCCCACCATGTTCTGCCGCGCGTGCTTGATGTGCTGCTGGAAAACAACAGTGTCGCCAGATTTAGACGCGTGAGCGGCTGGGTTACAGTCGGCCTCGATCCGATCCGGGCCAAACGCAGAAGCGATGTTTGCCCGCTCTACTATGGTCCAGAACGACGTGCGATGCGCTGGGCCGTTTAACCTGCGTTGATTGTTGCCAACACGAACGCGTCTCGAAGAACGTTACTTCTTTTTCTTCTCGTCAAACAAATCCATCTGTGTGTAGCGGTGTTTTTCCACCTTGAACGGCAGGGGGTAGTAACGGGGACATTCCACCAGCAGGCTGCTCACCGGCTGTTTGCAGGGTCGCAGGCATTTGATGCAGAGCGGGTTGAGATTCTTGTCGGACGTGTCAATTGCGTTCATTGTTCTTGTTCCACGACATCCCGGGCAAGGATCTTCTGAATGGCCTCCTGCAACGCTCGCAGATCCCCGTCAGGATTCCGGATTTCGACTTCGATTCGTCGTTCGGGCAGGGTGTGCCGGTAGAGTGGGTCATAATAGCGCACCATGAGTTCACGTACCAGATCTTGCCAACGCCCCGCCTCAAGCAGACCCTCCAGCTCAGCAATCGTCTCCTTGCCCAAACGCTCTTTGAGAGCCCGCAGCGGTCCAAGAAAAGCCTCTTTCAGTTCAGAGCCGACAGGGTAGTCCGCCAGGATATTGTCGACCCGGAGTTCCAGAGGCGCATTGATCCAGATTGAAACTTCGCGCTGCAGCGATTCATACAGACGCGGCGGCTGTACCAGCCGACCGATATGCCGGCTTTCCCCTTCCGTTACGACATAATCCTGCACACCAAGGTGCCTCAACTGATCCCACAGCAGGGACTCAAACATTTTTTGTGACGGTTGCTCCGCCAGGCCGAGATTACCAAAGGCGCTGCCGCGGTGGTTGGCGAAGCCTTCCAGGTCGAGGATCGGTCGCCCGGCCTCTTGTAAACGATGCAACAAAGCCGTTTTGCCGACGCCGGTCAAACCGCGCAACACAATCATGCGCCCCCAGTCTCCAGTCGCAAAATAGTCGAGGACATGCTTCCGGAAGACCTTGTGCCCCCCCTGGAGCTGCCGGGCAGGAAGCCCGGCAAGGTCGAGGAATTGGGCCATGGCCCGGCTGCGCATGCCGCCACGCCAGCAAAAAACCACGACGGGCGGTGAACCTGGCGATTTGGCGGCCATCACCTGGTCGACAAAACCGGGGATTTTGCCGGAGACCAATTTAACACCGAGCTGCCGAGCCGCCGACTTGCCTTCCTGTTTATACAGCGTGCCTACCTGGCGGCGTTCCTCATCATCAAGCAGGGGAACGTTGACCGCACCCGGAATCGTGGCCTCGGCAAATTCCGCCGGGCTGCGCGCATCCACGAGCAGGGCCCCCTTGTCTCGTAGAGACAGGGCATCTTGAAGAGAAATCGATAAAGACATCGGGACAACCTTTCTCGGAGTCTGCCTTTATACTCCAGCAAGGTTCCCGCGACAAGCCCTGATCATGATGAGGAACAGGAAAGCTCCAGCAGGTTGTAAATCGCTTGGCAAAATGTAAGGAAAACGGGTTTCTAGCCTTGGGCCTGGTAGAATTCAGACGCAGGTTCGGCCGCAGGGACACTCAATGCCGGCAGATGCTCAGGAACCCGGGCACAATCCAGGTTACGGCTCAAATCCGTTTTGGTCAGCACTCCGACAATCTTGTTCAGACTGTCGCGCACCAGCAACCGCCGAACCGACTTTTTTTTCATCAGGCTGATGGCCTGAACGGGATGTGCAGAATCGGCAATTTCAACCACGGGAGACAGCGACACCTCACCGAGGTGACTCATTCCAAGGTCCTGTCCACTGGTCACCAGCTGGACGACATTTTTTTCCGTAAAAAACCCGACCGGCCCCTGTTTGTCGGCGACCAGGATGCCGCTGACGGCATGTCGTGCCATCAATGAGAGCGCGTATCTTGCCGTGGTTTCAGGAGAGGTCTGCCAGACTTTACGCGACATCAAATCCACGACAGCGAGTTCTTCCGGAAGCACCCTGCGATCCAGGGCTTGTACCAGCGTTGTTTGGGTAAACAGGCCCGCCACACGGCCCTGTCGATCAACGATAACCAGGTGTCGGACGGGGTGGTCCCGAAAAATTTCGCAGGCCTCGACCAGGGTGATCCCTTGCGCAGCGGTGACCACCTCTTTATTCATGACCTGTCTGACCGTAAGACCCGGCTGTCCGAGCATCCAGTTGGCAGCGAAGACGACATCCCGCTCCGTCAGGAGACCAACCGGTTTCTCCCCGGACAAGACCACCAGCGAACCGATCTTCTTCGCAGACATCAATGCCAGACTGTCAAGAACCGAGCTCTCCGCATCAACGGTGACAACCGGACTCAACGTGCGCCGACCAATGGTAGAACGCATTACAGCTCCTTTGGCAATTACGCCGTGGGCTCATGTCAAAAGGAAGCCCCTCCAGGCAGGCCCAAAAAAATCACATCCAGATCTTTGCAAGAAATGCAAATTCGGTTCCATCAATTACTACGATCTGCTAACAAATCTCTGCAACGCACCTGTGACCACCAGTAAAAACAGGACAGATCTTACGAATTACGCAAGAATGGCGGGTAATCCCCGCTGTAAAAGAGGATAATTTGAGGGGAAGTACGGCAAAAAAAGCACGGAATTTCGGGCATTCCACCCCACTTGCCGGGGAAAACACCGCGAAACAACGGAGAAGGGAACGTCTAATTACGGACCAGCCCGGCCCGCTTCAATCTTGGAAGGAGACTGTCAACGCGGCCTGGTAAACGGCGCGGTCCTGTTCAGAAAAACAGGCAAACAGCACCTGCATCTGCGGATGGGCTTCGAGAAAAGCTGTTACTTCGCGCAGGGCGATGCGACTCGCCCGTTCAATCGGGAAGCGGTAGACCCCTGTGCTGATCGAGGGAAAAGCGATGCTCTCGAGTTCGTGATCGAACGCCAGTTGCAGACTGTTTCGATAGCAACCGGCCAGCAGAGTGTCTTCGTTGCGTTGTCCCCCGTGCCAGACAGGACCGACCGTATGGATCACATGCCGTGCGGGCAAAGCGTAACCCCGCGTGATTTTCGCCTCACCGGTCGGGCAGCCATGCAGGGTCCGACATTCTGCCAGAAGTTCGGGGCCTGCGGCTCTGTGGATCGCTCCATCAACGCCGCCGCCGCCGAGCAGCGAATTATTGGCTGCGTTGACAATCGCATCGACCTGTAAGGTGGTAATATCTGCATGCAGGACCCGGACATCCATAGGCACCTCCTGGGCAGGATGACAACAGCGTCAAGATGCCTGCGCGGGTTCTTCCAGCAGTCGACCGATCAGCAGGCCGACGGTCAAGCCGTAGAAACCACCGCAAGCACCGGTAAGTGCCAGCGCCATAACCGGCGCAGCATCGACAAGCGTGCCGGCAAACACGCCGCAGGCCAGGCCAACCGCTGCCAACAGCAATCCACCAGTCTGCATTCTGCCCTTCCTGGCAATCCACCAGCCGGCAACAGCCCAGACCAGAACAGCATGTGCCGCATATTCACTCAACAGAAGACGGGCCCAGAAGGCGTCTGTCAGACCGCTCACCGCCATGACGGACGGTAGCATCATACTGGTCAGGCTGAGAGCCGCAGCACCGCAAAGGAACGCTCCAATGACTTGCCTGAGAAAAGGATTGACGAACATGGTCTGACAGCCCCTCGTGGGTTCACGCGCGCCGAAACGGCTCGATAGATTAATCACGCATCACAGGGTAGCGCAGGCTCACGACCAGATCCTGGATCTCCTTGGGAGGCTCCTTGGTCAGCCGTGACACAACCCACATGACCGCAAAATTAAGCATCATCCCCAAGGTTCCAATCCCTTCCGGAGAAATGGCGAACCACCAGTTTTCGGGAAGGTTGGCGGCCGGATTGATGAATTTGAAATAGATAATGTAGCCGGCCGTCAAGATGATACCGGAAAGCATCCCGGCCATGGCCCCTTCCTTGTTGGTTCTCCGGTTGAACACGCCCATGATGATCACCGGGAAGAAAGATGACGCCGCCAGGCCGAAAGCAAAAGCAACCACCTGGGCCACAAAACCGGGCGGGAAAATACCAAACAGCCCTGCGATGACGACGGCAACGGCTGCGGAGGCCCTGGCCCAGAGCAGTTCTGTTCGTTCCGCCATCTGCGGCATCAGAACCCCCTTTAACAGGTCATGCGATACCGAAGCGGAAATCACCAACAACAAACCAGCGGCCGTCGACAACGCTGCCGCCAGCCCGCCGGCAGCGACAAGAGCAACGACCCAGTTCGGCAAATTGGCGATTTCCGGATTGGCCAGAACCATGATGTCACGGTCGACATAGATCTCGTTATCGGAAGCCGTCGGCCGGTTAACCAGCATCCGTTCACCGGAATCTCCGGCCCCCTCAGCAAAGCGCGGCTTGCCGGTAAAGGCCAGACCGGGTCGGTATTGCATAACACCGTCCTGATTTTTGTCCATCCAGGCGATCAGGCCGGTGGCTTCCCAGTTCTTGAACCACTGCGGCGCTTCAGTCGCATACAATTTATCATTGACTGTCAGTAGAAAATTGGTGCGGGCAAAAGCTGCCACGGCCGGCGCAGTCGTATAGAGCAGCGCAATAAAAAACAGTGCCCATCCCGCAGAGGAACGCGCATCGCGGATTTTGCGCACCGTAAAGAAACGGATAATAACATGTGGTAAACCGGCGGTACCGACCATCAGAGCAATCGTAATGAAAAAGACATCCACCACAGCGCGCTTGCCCGCAGTATATTCACCGAAACCAAAGTCCTTCTGGATGCCATCCAGAACATCGAGCAGATACTGGCCCTGATAGGAGGCCTTGCCGAGCAATTCGGCACCTTCCGGGCTGATCGTTCCACCATAGGCAATCTGCGGAACGGGGTTGCCGGTCAGCATGAGCCCAATAAAAATAGCCGGAATAAGATATGCGACGATCAACACGCAGTACTGAGCCACCTGGGTGTAGGTAATTCCTTTCATGCCACCCATGGTCGCGTAAAAGAACACCAGGGCCATGCCGATGATCACACCGGTATTGACCGGGACTTCCAGAAAGCGGGAAAAGACCACACCGACCCCGCGCATCTGGCCGGCCACATAAGTGAAGGAGACAAAGATCGCACAGAACAGGGCGATGACCCGGGCACCGGTCGAATAATAACGGTCACCGATGAATTCCGGCACGGTAAATTTGCCATATTTGCGGAGGTAGGGTGCCAGCAACAACGCTAGGAGGACATAGCCGCCGGTCCACCCCATCAGGTACATCGACCCATCCCGCCCCATGAACGAGATCAGGCCCGCCATTGAGATGAACGATGCCGCCGACATCCAGTCGGCGCCGGTGGCCATGCCGTTCGCGATCGGGTGGATAGTCTTTTCTGCGACGTAAAAATCGCCAGTCGTCGCCGCTCTACCCCAAATGGCAATGCCGATATAAAGCGAAAATGTCAGGCCGACAAAGACCCAGGTCCAACCCAGAATACCCATAATACTCTCTACCCCTCGACACAGCTGACAATCGCCGACGGCAAACCACTCCGGCCAACAGCACCGCCCAGGTTAATCTTCATGCACGTTGTAGCGGCGATCAAGACGGTTCATCAGTTGCACGTAGATAACAATCAACAGAACGAAAATAATTTCAGAGCCCTGGTTGGCAAACCAGAAGCCCAATTTGAAACCGCCGATTTTGACGTGATCGAGAACATCGGCGGCCAACAGGCCGAAAACGCAGGAGACCACAAACCAGACGGAAAGCAGGACCGCAATATAGATCAGGTTTTCGCGCCAGTAGGCGTCAAGTTTCTGCTGTTTGTCCATCACATGGTCTCCTCGAAAATTCGGCAAACACAGGCAATTCCTTCAAAAAAAGATATCGTTGCCGTTCCGACCAGTCAACTTAAATCATGCTGCCTGACTTAACAACCCCGCCGGCCCGGCAAGAGGATTAAATCAGCGCGCCCCCGGCAGGACACCCGGGTTGCAAAGATCTTCAGCATGATCGGCCGCAGCATTGCAATTATGACAGACATAGGCAGGATTCTGACTACGTTCTCCGATTTCCGCCAGTTGGCCCCGTTTTTTCATCTCGCAGATATGCAAGAGGTGTCTTTCTTGCTGTTTGCACACATTCTCTTTCTGTGTCATCAGGATCTCCCTGGTTTGAATGAACTTCACGCCGGCCAACTCAACCCTTACCAGCCCCGGTGGACGGCAGCAAGGGCCCTTGCAGGATTATAGAGGATGCCCCCCCGTGAGTCCATACAGGATACCAGGAACCACTGCGACCACCAGAAAAGCAACCATGCCACGGCGCTCATCAACCGTGCTTTCACGGAAAAAGTCCGGTAGAACACAGTCTTGTGAACATTTGCCGACGGATCCCAACGTCTACAGCACAGGCTGCGACGCGTAACCCTGCGAAACCATTCCCGAGCACCCACATTTACCCGATCTGCGCATTTCTGGCATATCTGATGCATCTGTATTTCAACAACTTTGTTCCATTATCAACCTATCAAGGAGCACGTCTCATGTTCAAACTCATCGTATTCTTATCGCCTCTGCTTTTTCTGGGCTACAGCTGGACCGCCAACTTCAAGCTACCTCGTTTGACCGAGGGCCCTGCTGATTTTTTCCTGATTCCCTTTTTGGGTTATCTCTCAATTATTCTGGTCGCTCAACTGACCGCTCGCCTGCCCACCAGAAAAGCAACCAATCGTTAAGTACTGCCCGTACATGGCAACCTTTTCGGACGACGATTCCAACTCCCAGCTGCGGCTCTCTTCGCATGGCCCCGGGCAGTCATTGCCCGTAACATTCGAGGATGGGCCTCAGAGTTTTTTTCTGACTCGGGAAATTGTCCCATTCGTCAAAAAAATCAAGACCTCACTATTAAAATATGCTATGAATAGCCGTTAATTGACATGTTGTCTTTTTAAAGAAGGAGAGCTCCCGTGGATAATCTGGACATTCAACAAGCAATCAAAGATTCGATCCAAACCGAGAAGGACGCCATGGACTTTTACAAGTATGGCGCTGAGCGGATGGCCAAGGAACAGGCCCGCAGTACGTTCGAGCTGCTGGCCCGAGAAGAATACCAACACGCCGAATCCTTCTTCAAAATTTATCAGGGCAATGACATTCCGTCCTTTCAGGACTTCATGAACGAGCCTCCCAACACCTCTTCCGCCTGGTGGCAGGCCCTGCAGAGCCTGCTGGTTCAGGATTTTGACGAGCGTAAAGCTCTCGAACTGGCAATTGAACAGGAAGAAGCGCTGGAGAAATCACTGCGAGAGATGGCGGCCCAGATGGACGACCCGGAAATCGCCAACGTCTATCTTGCCAATGCCAGCTCGACCCATCACCACCTTGAGGTCTGTGAAGACGATTACAAGGCCATGTTCGGTATGGGTTGATACCTCGCACTCAAGACCGCTGCACATAAAAAAGCCGCTTTCTCAATGAAAGCGGCTTTTTTTATTGGAAGATCCTGTCACAATTCAAGACATCAGAACAGACGGTCCGCAAGGTAACTCAGGGAGGGTCCGGCGATCAGAATTGCCGTGAGGAGTGCACATACCGTCAAGGTGACCAGAACTGCTACAGCCGGGCGGGATTTGACTTCTTGAAGAATGCGCATGACGTTGTCCTCTCTCTGATCCATCGACAGGGTCTGATGAACGCTTAGTTAAACAGCTTGGCGCCAAGGTAGGAAAGTGCCGGCCAGGCAATCAATACAGCGGATACAACGGCGAACACGCCGAGGATCGAAAGAATCAGGGCCAGGTAGCTACTCTTGACTGTATCCATCATGGTGCTTTGGGTTCTCATTACTTGTCTCCTTTAAGATGAACGATCTGAAACGGTTTTGCTGTTGAAGTTAAAGAGACTTTAACCTTAAACACCTTTCATGTCAACAAAAATATTAAATGTACTCAACAAAACAACTTCTGTCTTAAATACAGGTAATCTTTATTGTTTCCATAAAGAAACACCCCTCTTTCGCTAAATCCGTAACAGAAAATATGTATCAATATAAACAATATTTAATATGATTATTCTAAAAACAGGCAAAATAAGGCTCTCCGTGACAACGACCCAACACAAAAATCCCCCCCTTTATGGCCATTGGTATTTTTCCGGCCATCCGCTAATATAGACATATAACCCGCCACCTGGAGGTAGCCATGAAAACCGTGACATGCTGGTTCTGCCTGATCGCCCTCCTCATCCTGTCAGGCTGCTCCCGGACCACCCTGACCGGCGCCTGGAAAGATCCTGGCTACAACCAGCAGATTGAACGGGTTTATGTCATCGGTGTCTCCAAGCAGGAGCTGCACCGCCGACTGCTCGAAGAAGCTTTTGTTGATGAGCTATTGACCTACGGCGTGACCAGCGTCCCCAGCTACAAGGACCTGCCGGATGCAGACCAGGCGGACCGGGCGGCCATCGACGCGCAGGTACGCGCCAACCGGGCAGATGCGGTCCTGATCACCCGGGTGCTTGGCCAACGAACCGAACAGGTTGTTCACCCCGGGCACACGACCTACCGCAGTTGGCCTTACTACGGGCCCAGGCATTACGATCCGGCACCCTACTACCGCAACTACTGGAGCTACTACGACCGCCGCTACGATATGGCCTACACTCCGGCAACCGTCTCCGAGTACCAGGTCGTGACTGCCGAGTGCAATCTCTACAATGCAAGCTCAGGCAGCCTGGTCTGGTCGGCCCAACTGGAAACCGTCATACAAAACAACTTCCAGAAACAGATCACCAGCTTTGTTGACGTGGTCACCAGGAACCTGAGTGAGCAGGGGCTGATGTAACGGAGTCACTCCGATCCCATTCAACTGACTCAAAAAGATTAATCCAGGACTTCAACAACATTTTCGATGAACCATAAAAAGCGCCCGCCAGTCTCCTGGCGGGCGCTATACAATCAGGCAATCTGAACGTCGCCTTATTTTTCCTTATCTATTGTGTATACCAGGGGGTCCGAAAAAGAGTATTTTTTACCGCTCACCGAACCACGATCCTCTGCGATCGCCTTGCGGATCGCCACAGCAACCTTGAAATAGGGAATGGAAGAGGCCAGACCGAGGGGGATCAACGTCAGTCCGATGACATAAAAAATCCTGAGGTCCAGCAGCATCGCCGCCAGGATCAATGCCCCGGCCACCAAGTTAATGTAAAAACCGAGCGCATTCAGCTTACAGGTCAGGATAATCTGGGTCTCCGTCTCCTGGCGATCGACAAACAAACTCATACTAACAACCTTTCCCGCGTCAGTCTCTACGCGAAATAACGGCCCCGTTCAGCGGAATCAAGGAACAGACCCTGTCTGCACAGGAACCTGCCAGCAAAGAGCATCTCCTGCTGATGGGACGTTATCAATGGTGTGAAGCACCCTATGTTACAGCAGTCCTCCAACACCAGATTATAGAAGATTTTTTTGTTTGCCATGATCCGCAATCATGGCCGGCCTGTCAAGAAATGAAACCGCTCCTGTCAACACCAACCGGGCAAAACAACCCGCATCTTCGACCTTCTCGTATGGTACAAAACTTGCTATTTTAATAACGATTATTTTTCTGAGTGCCCACGTCATAAAGGAGACATGATGGACTTTTTCAAAATCATTCGCTGGGGGCTTTGCCTGCTGGCAGCCTGCAGCTTCGGCTGTGCTGCTGTCAACGTCGATGTCGGTTCGACAATCGACTGGAGCAAGGTCTCCACTGTTACTCTGCAGCCCCCTACTGAAGACCCCTGGCAACTCGCCCCCGAGATCCGTAACGAGTTGCAGCAGACGGGCTTCACAGTGCTTGCGACGAACGACACCAGCGCAGACCTGCTGGTCCGCTACTTTACCAAGGAAGGTCCCGACCTGAACTCTGATGGTGACCTGTTGACCCGTCTGAAAAGCTTCCACGTCCAGTTCGTTGACCCGGCTACCAACGAGAACGTGGCGGTCGTCGATTATTTTTATGCGGACACCATGGCTGACCCGGCAGACGACAGCGTCTCCCTGGCCTTTGCCGAATTGCGTCGCGATATTCAGGCGGGCCGGAGTGTGACCACACCAGCGGCGCCGACCCAAGTGGCGGCACCGGAGCCGGCACCAGCCGTCGCCGAACCGTCCCAGCCCCAAGTGGAGGCAACGACACCACAGCAAGACCCCCAACCGGCCCAAGTGGCTCCGGCTGAAATAACCGTTCAACCCGCTGTCACGCCAAACGAAGCCCCGGCGGTTGCCGAGCAGACTGCTGTGAGCGTCACTCCAGCCGTCATTCCGACCATCGAAAAAGAGGAGGCACGCAAGATCACCCCGCGCACCGAATCTCCATGGGTTCCGCGATTTCATTCCTGGGGTTTTGAAGACTGGGGGGATGACGAGACTGTCGACGACTATTAGACAACTCTTCTGCAGCAAAAGCCTCGGCCCGGACAACCTGTCACGCACTGGTTGTCCGGGCCGTTTTTATGGCTGGACTTCGGGCGGAACGGCCTCCGGCTGCAGCTCGCGGCCCAGGCGCTCAAACTCGGGCGGCTTCAAAGAGAGCGGCGGCATCTGAGTCAGTTTACGAATCTTGCGCGGGTTCTTTAACCACTTTTCAAGGTTTTCAATCGTCCAGCGCTGCCCGTCATCGCCAAAGTTCTGGAGATAGTATTGGGTCAACAATCCCGACAGGTTCGGCCCGATGAGTCCGGTTCCAAGCCCGCCATAGCGTTCCGTCAGGGCGCGATGGCACTGGCCGCACTGTTTTTCGAATTCAAGCTGTTCTAAAACACTTTCACCCTCGAAATGTACCACCGCGGGCCGCTCCTGCTCAACCGCACCCTTGCGGCGCGCCCCCGCCAGGATGGCGTTGACCAGTTCAATCCGCTGCGCTTCCGAGAAATGAAATTCAGGCATAAACAGCACCGGGTATCGGATGGACTCCTCCAACTCCTCCGGCGAGGCATACTCTGGAGCCAGGTCGAGATCAGCGGCTAGGCGGTTGCCTTTGCCGTCACTGGCATGGCACCTGCGACAAGCATAATTCTTCAGGTGCTCTTCTCCCTGACGGGCGACCGGGTTGTTTTCAAGTGTAAAGGCGGCATAACGACCGGCAATCAAGCCGCTATGAGCGATATCGACACGTGTCGTTCCGAGACGACCGGCGTGACAGTCGACACAACCGCCCTCAGCGACATAATGCACCGGGTGACATTCGAGGCAGGAGTTTTGTGTGGCAGGCGCTTCTGCGGCGCACAAGGGCACCGGCAACAGCAACGCGCCTAGAAGCCAAAGACAAACGACCAATTTTCACCCCGAAAATACATAGCGATCACCGTCAACAGGACGATGCCGCAGAAACTGAGCAGAGCGAGCAGGTTGACGGTGCGTTGATCGGCCGGCAACCACTGCGCCTTATCAGCCGGACGACTAATCGGCAGCCAGGGCAGCAGCAGAAACACCAGCCCCAGGCCGAGAATCAGATAGATCATGGCGTTCGAATAACTGACCAGTTCCTGAGTCCACATCAGGAACCAGGCGGACTTCGACGGATTCGGCACTCGGCCGATGTCAGCCGGTCCCTGCAAGGGTGCCTGCACGAAAAACGCAAAAAACAGCAGACACAACAGAGCCACGGCAAAAGCGACCTTAACGATGTTGAAAAAATGTGGGCTGGCCTTAACGTAATCGCTCATAGGTAAGGTAAGACCCCCTTGTCTTTGCGAATCCGGTAAAAATGCAGCATGCAAAGAATCAACATGCAGAGCGGTATGACCGCAATGTGCAGAACGTAGAAACGCACCAGTGACATCGGTTGACCGACGTCATCCGGCACCAGGAAGCTGCGCAGCAACTCACCGAAGGGCAGAGTTGCCAACAGGTTCATACCGGTTTGGGTCGCCCACAAGGCCAACTGATCCATCGGCAGCAGGTAGCCGGTATAGCCTTCGAACAGCGCCAGACAGAGGATCACAAAACCGATGATCCAGTTGAGCTCGCGCGGCTTGCGATACGCCCCGGTCAACAACACCCGCAGCGTGTGCAGGAACAGCAGAATCAGGAAGGTGTTGCCGGCCAACCGGTGCAGGTTGCGGACATACCACCCGCCCGGCACGGAGTTCTCCAGATAGAGGATCGACGCGAACGCCCGCTCGGTCGACGGCTGGTAATGAAACAGCAGCAAGGCCCCCGACAGGATTAGAACCAGGAAGGCCGTAAACGCCAAACCGCCCAGGCAGAAGGTATAGGTCAGGCGCAGGTTGCTGCGCAGGACCACCCGCGGGAACAGGTGCCTGATGAATTCCTTGAGAAAATCGTCTTCTTTCATACCATTACGACCAGGGAATCCCCCTGCTCCTCTACCTCCAGGCGATGCAACGGTTTATCGGACGGCCCCTTCAACACGGCACCCTCCCGATCGAACACGCTGCCATGGCATGGGCAGACCAGATTCCGCGGGGTGACGTTGACGGTACAGCCGAGGTGCGTGCAGACCAGGCTCAAGGCGTAGATTTCTTCTTCGCGACGAAACACAGCCACGCGGGACTCACGGTAGACCAGTGCCCCCCGCGGCGGAATATCGCTCTTTTTGACAGTCAGGAGCGGTTTTTTCTGAGATTCGTCCCCGGGGACCAGGAACCGCCAGACCAGCAGGCCCCAGGCACCGACCAGAACTAGTCCCTTGAGGAATCGTCGACGCGATCGACCAGAGTTTTCCATTTCGCTACATAAGCTTTCGTATACGCCACATTTTTCGCCGTGATCAACGCGTAACGCGGCAAGTCCACAAAGGAGCCGTTGCTGACCCTCTGACCAGCCTGACTCCAGAAGGAACTCAGACCCAGGCCATCCAGATCAATCCGGTAGATCCGCTCCTCCTCTTTCTCCATCAGATAGCGGCGGCGGTTATCATGGCAATTATCGCACATGACAGTCCCACTACGCACCGTGTGCGGAAAAAAAGCCTTCCATTCCGCCTTCAGTAGACGATTTTCGACCGCAGGCGTGCCACCGCCGCGCAGATCGGTGTAATAAGCAATGAATTGCGGGCGGATCGGGCTGATGCGTCCGGTTGCGTTCACGCCCAGCGGCGGAGCGTTCTGTTGCCTGAGATAGGCGCTGACCAGATATTCACTTTGCTCCTTCGCCTGCAGGCGGTAGCGTTTGAGGACCTCCTCCTCGCGACCAGTGCGCAGGTAGAAGGTGCCATACTCCTGCGGCGCCCAGGCCGCATGACACGCGTAGCATTCCATGCCGGTCATGTGGGCGGCAATCCCATGTTCGATCACCTGCGGGTCGGGTTGGTGACAATCGACACAGTCCCGCGAGGCCTTCTGCCCGTGCAACAGGCTCTGCATCGAATGGCAGTCCATGCACTCCATGCCGAGTTCAGCATGAAGGTCCGGCCGCATCTTCAGGGAGGTCTCTCCCAGGAATTCCGCCCCACGCTGATAGCGGGGGTGGTCCTCGCGGGGAGCCATGCCGAGATACTCCCGGCCGACAAAGTACCCTTTGTGACAGCCCAGGCATTGATTCTGCGTCGCACGCGCGATCCGGTGGCCGTCGCCACCGTGGCAGTCGAGACAATCGGAGACATGGCAGCTGCCGCAGTTGTTGTTAAAAAACTGCGGGTCAAATGCCTCAAAGCTGTCGGCCACAAACTGTTTCTCCGCGAGCCGGGTCGTCATCGCCTGATCGAAAATCTGATCGTAGCCGACGTGACAACCGGTGCATCCGTCAGCCCGCGTGGCAAGCGACGACGGCCGCGGCGAGGCAGCAACGTCAGCACCATGACAGTCTGCACAGGCCAGCTCGGCATGCACCCCGGCAAGAGGCGACGGTCGACTCTCGGTCGCAGCAAACGCTCCGTTAAGGCTGAGCAGAAGCAGCGCGATTGAGACAAGTATCCAGCGCATTATAGTCGAGTTCCTTCTGGTAAATCGGGTCTTTCGGATCGTCATGACAGACCAGACAGAGATTGACGGCCAGAACCTTCTTAACTTCCACGGCATTGAACGGCCGCGACTCTTCACGGGTAATCGCCGAATAAGCCCGCACCCGCCCGTACTGCATGGTCAGATAACCATCCAGCGGTTTGTCTTCCGATTTTTCGCAAATCAGGGTCGCCTCGATGCTGTTATCTTCCACCACGTGCTGACCGAAGCCAAGGAAAGCCGGATTGGCGTGGCACTCGGCACAGCCGATCGCTTTCGGTCCGGTGTTGTGTCCGAAAAACGGAGCAAAGCGCAACTGCGGGCGCCCCTTGAAAAGAGTGACATATTCATCCAGAACTTTTTTGCCCTGGGGATCAATCACCGTCACAAAAGTCTGGCAGCCTGGCGTCACCGTTGAAACTTTCCCGCGCTGGTTCAACGCCAGCGGGAAGGGGTAAAGCATCCGGTAATCTTCAGACTCACTGAACCGTCCTGGCGTCTTAACGCCCTTGATGAAGTCGGTTCCCAATTCTCCCTGATCATATTCGGTATGACAACCGTAGCACTGTGCCACGCTGCGCGAGTGGCACGCATAACACTCCATCCGCTCATGACCGACAACGGTGTGCTCCGGCGTGCCGGTGATCACCTTGCTCTCGTGCAGTTTGCCATCACGTTTGCCCTGCACCCAGATTTTTTCGCCTTCTTGGAACACATTCGAATACTTGCGGCCCTTGGATGTCAGCACCATGGCGTCACCCTGCTGCATCCGCCGCGGGTAGTGCGCCGTTTCGCGCAGAGCCTCATCATTCTCCCGACTGATCACGGCGACTTGCGGCGACACCGTGGCGCTACCATGGCAATCCTCGCAGGCAATTTCAGTCTGCAGGTACATATTTTCATAGGCATAGCCGTCACCCATCACATCCCGCGAGGTATGACAGTCGATGCACTCCATCCCCTTTTCATGATGGATGTCTGCCTGGATGCGGGTAATATTACGGGCGCCGCCAATCACTCTCGGTCCGGGGCGCCCCTGGCGAGTCGGCACCTCGCTGGTATTGCCGTCATTCCAACCCTCGTACGACAAGGCAATCCGACCGCTGCGGTTGTGACAGCGCATGCAGACAGTGTTATCCGGCAAAACGGCCATGGCGTGGCTGGCCGAGTGAGGCCACTTGCCCTTGACCGTCCGGTCAGCGCCCTGGTAGGTCGTATTGTCGTTATAGGGAAAATGGCAGGCCGCGCAACCGGAAGCATGACTGCCGCTCCAGATTCGGTTGGACTCAATACCGATATGGCACAGGGAGCAGAACTTGCGGTAAAGCTCGCCGGACAGGTTGTCGAGTTGGGTGACACTCTTCAATTCCAGTGCTTCGCCGCCAGCGTCATGCACTGCTTCAGGCCGGGTCGCATAGAGAGTGTCATCCTCCCCCTCCCAGGTGGCCTGGGTGTTCTTGATCATGCCGGTATTAGTGTACATCAGGTTGGCGCGCACCCGTTCCAGCTGGTACGGGTGGCATTTGCCGCAGGTTTTCTGCCAATACTTCGGATCTGCCGGGTTTTTCGGGCCGAACATGCCGCGATGCGAAGCCTGCTCAGCTGCAGCCAGAGGATCGCCGCCGTGGCAGGAGACACACTCCGGGTGCGTCGCGGAGGCAGGCTCCAACCCCTGATGGCACTCGGCACAGGTTGAGCCGTCGCTCTGCTGTCGGCTGCAACCCGCAACACCCAGCAACAAGACCACCAGAGCCAATACACATACTGCTGTGAAAATCCTGATGTTCAAAGAAATCAGATCCTTTTATCCACTTAATTTTCGGAATTCTAGCACAAAAGCCCCTGTGCTGAACACCAAACAGGCGGGCTGCTGGTCAGCCCCTCCGACAACCTCGCTGCATATAAAAAATGCGGCTGGCTGTTTCCGTAAAAAGGGGGCTTACGGAAACAACCAGCCGCTAATAACAAGAGGCTTTGTACTGGAGACTAAACCCCTATTTGCTCACCGTAACCGTCTTGGTGAACTCCTGCCAGAGGAAGGGGTCACTCTTCATGTTGCCGTACGGCAGGTACCAGAGTTTCACATTAATATTGAGCGTATCGTCGAGCAGTTGACGCTCAATGATCCGGCCATTGTCATCTTCGACATCTTCCGTGTAGAAAGGAATCTCGAAGTGTTCTTCGACCTCTTTGCCCGGAGGCAGGCCGGTGTCGTTGATGATGCCACTCTTCTCGTAAGGACCGCGACCCATTTTGTCGCCGCGGGCAAACTTCTGAGGCATCGGCATGTAGATAATTTCTTCGCTGTAAAGCTCGTCATCTTCGCTATCTGTTGCACTGACCGACAGAACCAGTCGGTTGGGGGTCGGTCAGCCATCAGGGATGGCGTGGCCGGTGCGGTTGGTCATCTTGACCTTGACGATCGCCTTAGGTGTGACCAGACGCCCGTCACGCCAGTTGGTACCGTAAGCTTCGACTTCGAAATCAACAGCAGCATCCGACATGACTTTAGAGCGGTAGCTCTGCATGTCGTGACCGAGGCCGCTCTTCTCCATGTGACATTCCTGGCAGGTCTCGGTGCCGCCTTCAGCGGTGTAGGCCCACAGGTAGCTGCCGTATGCAGTAGCGCACTGGGTCGGGTTGTCGAGTTCCAGATTGGGGCCGAGGCCGTGGCATTGACCACAGAGAATCGACTCGCTCATGATCGGGCTGACCTTGATTTCCGGATAGTTCTCGTCTTCGTGCTCACCCTCGGTCGCACCGTAGACTACGCCAGCCTGCGGGTAACCGTCGGTCCACTTGTGGGTGATCGCCATGCGGTTGTGGCAGACCAGGCAGTTGATGTTCAGGCTCAGCAGGGTTTCCTTGAGCTCCCCGAACTTCTCGTCGTCCTGATTGCGGTAGGCGTCCATCAGGCCGTAAATGTCGCCGATGAATTCCTTGGCAACGGCATCGGTGGCATCTGCCAGCTGCGGCAGGTGGCACTTGGCACAGCCCATCAGGTGTTCAACTTCAACATCTTCAGGTTTCTCAGCGCCGGAGAAGGCCCAGGAGAGGACACCGTTTTCCAGGGCGGTTTTCATGGTCGCAGCTGTCCGGCCGGTCCCGTACACGGGACGGGAATGGGCGGAGTTGGACCAGTCATCGTGAATTTCTTCGTGGCAGTCGATACAGCCGGTCGAGTCGTACATGGCGACCAGCTCTTCAATCGTGGTGGCCTTGCCCTTGGTGGCGGCGATAGTGCCGTCCTTGCCGACTCCCGCGGCAAACGCCGGGGTGATCGCCAGGGCAATGGTCGCCACGCAGGCCAAAATCGTGGCCAGCGTAACTTTCTTCATCTTCGTAACCTTCCTTAAACTCTTAAACGGGGACTTTTAAAACATGCAAACTGCTTGAAATTCTTTAGCAGCCCTGCAGCATGTCCATGCCACCACCCTTTTTGGGTGCAGCAGCGGCGTCAACGTCCAGAGTAACCTTGGCGCCCTTCTTGATCTTGGCAACTTTACCCTTGGTGATTTCAACGGTAACTTTGTCGCCCTTGATCTTGGTGACCTTGCCTTCGAAGTCAGCTGCGAAAGCAACGCTGGTGAACATCATCATAACGGCGAGCAGTGCGATCATCTTTTTCATGATTTTTCTCCTTTTTTTTTGATCTGTCGCAAGAATTACCCGGGGGCCTGGGAGGACCCCCGGGTGTGGGAGGGTGAAACGGGTTTAGAAAATCAGCTGCAGCTGAGCAGTCAGAGTATCAATGTCTTCTACGGCATCGTCTTCGTCGTAGTCAAGCTGGGAGTACTCCATGGTCAGCTTCAGGTTCTGGCCGCGCAGGTAGTAGTTGAAACCAACACCGATCCAGTCAACTTCCTGGTCGTAGACGTCGCCAAGCTTGGCATACGACCAGCTCTCGGAGCGGGCGAACAGCTGCAGAGGCATGTTCGGGAACATGTAACCAACCTTGACGTAGCCACCGTTCCGCTCGCCGTTAAAGCCAATCACACCGGCTTCCGGATCGGAAGTGTCATTCTGGTAAGCATCGTCCAGGTCGTAGTCAACATAGGCCGTGGAGAAAGTGAAGGTACCGACATCTTCAACCGGGTACTCGGCAAAGAGGTCAATCGTCCAGGCGCTGTAATCAATGTCATCAGCGCCAACCGTGGCGACTTCGTTTTCAAACTGGTAAGCAGCACCGATGGTCAGCACCTGCTTTTTGCCCATGTAAGTACCCTTGTAGCCGTAGCCCTTCTCGGGATCGAGCAGGGAGACGTGGGCGCGGGCCGAGTAGCGGATGTTCGAGTCGGTCGAAGCATCAGCACCGTTCATGGCGTCGACGCGATACTGGAACTTGTTGTCGAACAGGTTGCCCCACAGAGCCACACCCTTGTCGCGGGTCGAGACGAAGGGAGCGCGGAGCAGCACGGAGCGATCCAGGGTCAACGGCATTTCACAAGCTTCCAGGTTTTCACGGGTCAGGCTGTACTTGAACTTACCAACCCAGAGGTTGGCGCTGTCGTTCAGCTTGAAGCGCATCACGGCGTCGAGCAGCTGGAACTTGTCATTGTCGGTACCGCTGGCGGTGTCGTAGTTGTCTTCAGTGTACTCGGTCTGCACGTACAGGCTGAAGTTCTGGCCGTAGGCGCCCATCAGGGCCAGGCGGTTGCGGCGAAAGTTGAATTCGGTGGAATCAGCATCGCCAGCATCAACGTCCTTCAATTGGAACTGACCTTTGTAGTCGAGCTTCAGCAGGCCCTGGTCTTCGTCGCCAAATTTCCATATCGGGCCGGCGAAAGCCGAACCGGCGATCATGCAGAATGCAGCAGTGATTGCACAGAGCAAACCTGCTTTTTTGAAACGTGCCATTTCAGTCTCCTTTTTTCTTAAATCTTAAATGGGTTCCACCCCGCCATAATGACGGGGTGGAAACTCTCAATCAATCAAATTAGCAACCGATCGACGGAATGCTGCCGCCGCCGTCACCCGCTGCGGGAGCTTCGCTGCCGGAGTCTTCCGGAGGAAGGATCTGGTAGTCGTAGTCGGCATCTTCAACCTGGTTGGCAGATGCCGGGGACAGGTTCAGTGCATCCGCATCAGCATTCAGAGGCTCGATCGACTTGGTGTTGTCGACGTTGTAGTTCCAAACACTCATGTAAGTGGCGTTGTCGGTGGCCCACTCGGAACCGTCCGCCAGCTCACCACCTTTGGCAGCATCATCAGACATCTTGCCGAACTGGCTCCAGGAACCGTCATAGGTCATGACGTCCACACCGAGGATACCGTCGAGCACGAAGAAACCGGTCGAAGCAATGTAGCCGGTGCGGCAGTAGGAGTAGATCGGGTCGCTGTAGGAACCGTCGTTGGAGAAGGCGGTCGTATCAATACCGGCTGCCAGCATGTCAGCAGCAATCGTGCCGGCATCTTCGAAGGTCAGGTCGCCGCCATCGTAGTCGACGTTGAAGTTCTTCCAGCTGTAGGAAGTACCGGTCGCGAGGGTACCTTCGAAAACCACGTAGTCGCCGCTGTCACCCCAGACACCGGGGGTCGAGCCGATGGCACTCTTGTCGCCACGGAAGTCGATCGGGGTGCCGCGGTCGTCGCGGATGGCATCCATCAGCTCAGCCAAGGCCACGCGGGTGTCAAGCTGGGCACCGGCGTTCAGGTCGGCCACGCTAAAGGTCGAAGCAGTCACGCTCGGTACAACCTTGGTCAGGTCCGCCTGCATATCCCAGGCGTTGTTGTAGCCGTTCAGCACCTTGATGTTCGCCTTGGGCACGCCCCAGTAGCGGAGACTGAAGTAGGCACGGCTCGGGAAGTAGGTTGCGGTCATCGAGGAGGTGATGACGATGGTGGTGTACTCATCGACGCCGAGGGCCTGCAGACGGGTATCCAGGGCAGCACCGGTGATCATCATGTTGACGGCCGGGGCCGGACCTTCGGTACGGACCACAGCCTGGCCGGCATAATCCCACAGCTGGGCACCAGGGACATGGGCTGCTGCGTAATTAGCAGGGCTAGTGACGTCGATGATGACAACGCGCTCAGCGCCCTGAGCCGCGTTCACGTAACCGGCGTCAACCCAGGACTCGAGGGTTGCCGCGGAGAGCAGCACATCGCCGCCGTTGGCGGTATTCACAGGAGCAACGAAGTCGGTGCCACCGCCGCCAGCTGCATAAGCGATGTCAGCGGCTTCGACCTGGCTCTGGACGACATCGCTATCACCAGCCACATCACCGGTGAAAGGAGCTGCCTGGGGAGCAACTGCAGAAGCGGCATCCAGATTCTCGATGGTCAAAGGATCATCGTACTGGCCCTTGTTGTAGGTGTAAGAGTCGGGATCGAGGTAAGCATCGATCGACCAGGCCGAGGTGACCGGCAGTTCGCCGCCCAGGGCAGCTTCTTCGGAGTATTTACCAAGCTGGCTCCAGGAACCGTCGTACAGCTGCACGTCAGCACCCAGGATTGCGTCGAGGACGAAGAACAGCGGGGTGGCTGAGTAGCCGGAAGTACAGTAAACGGTGGTCTTCTTGTCAGCGTAGTCAGCGTCAACCGCTGCGAACATCGCTTCGATATCAGTTGCGGACTTGAAGATGCCGCCGGTGTAGTCGCTGTCAACAAACAGGCCGCCCTGACCGAGGTAGTGACCGCCTTCGGGGTGACCGTCAACCACAACAACGTCGCCGCCAAGCAGGCCGGAGGTGGCTTTGTTGCCCAGGTAGTAGGAGTCGCCGCGAGCGTCGAGCACCAGGTCGGTGGCCGAGTTGATCAGGTCGGTCTTGATGAGGGTGACCATCTCGCCAACCGAGGCACGCAGGTCGTCGTTGATCTCGGCCAGGTTACGTACGCTGAAGGTCGACGGAGTCGGAGTCGGTGCGTCGAAGGTCATCAGCGCCGGGTAGTCAGCTGCGAAAGCGGTGTTGCCGCCGTCCAGCAGGCGCAGGTTCTCTTTCGGGAAACCCCAGTAGCGGAGAGTCCAGTAGGCGCGCGTTGCATAGTACACCGGCGCGTTCTCTGCGGTGGTGATGACGATGATGGTGTCTTCGTCGATACCGAGGCGCTGGATCACGGCGTCCATCTGGGCGCCAGAGGCAACCAGCGGCGTAGCGTCGGCAACACCTTCAAAGCGGGTCGCGACCAGGTCGCCCTTGGCGACACGGCAGGCACCTTTAATACGCTTGGTGGCCGTGGTATCGGTGTAGGCGAAGTAGTCAAGGACAACAACTTTCTGGTCGAAACCAGTCTCGTTGCCGACATGGCCCTGCTTGATCCACCCTGCCAGAATGTCCGTATCGATCAGAACATTGGTGGCAGCGCCGACGACCGCATCGTTGTCAGCATCTGCAGGGGTGTCGTAGCTGGAGCCGCCACCGCCGCCACCGCCGCCACAACCCCAAACCATCAGAGCAGCAGACAGTACACAGAGCATCTGCAGGCTCGTTCTCAGAGTCTTCTTTTTAATCTTGTTGAACATGTGACCTCCTTTGGTCGTTTGTGAGTTTTACAGGTTTAACAACCCGCTTGCTAAACTGGTTAATTTCCCTTAAAATTCAGCCATATGAGACAAGGAATGAACGCTCTTTCGCAAAAACGATCATTCTTTCCCGTCATCAGGCGAAGCCTTTAGACAGCAAGCGCCGTGCCTAAAGCAACCCCAAAAACGGAATGAGGCTCCTTTTTTTCAACGGAAACGACACACGCTATGCCCAAGAAATGGGAACAAATCACAGAAAACACAAAGGAATCAGCGCTTGATCATCGAGAACTCGAATAGCGCAAAAGATATAAATTAACAGAACAGATAGAAGACTATATACTTTTCCAAATATTTAGATATATCTCATCAAGGCCCGTTCATTGACGTTTTATCGCGAGAAGACCTCGTTAAAACACTGAACAGCGGAAGCGATTAGGCCAAAACACGGACCCTTCCTCAAACAGGAGGGCACGAAAAGGGAGCGACGGCAGGCAGGGGAACAAAGAGCTTACGACTGTGAAGCGGCGCGGATAGCCGCCCAGGCATTCTCAATCAGGTCGTCGGCAACTTCTGGCAAGGGCTGTTGGATAACTCCTTGCAAGCGGAGCTCTACCGCTCTCACGATGACCCCGGTATAGGAGATGGCCGCGATCAGGTAGTTGCCGGGCTTGATCTCGCCTGCGGCGATCCCCGCGGCAACAATCCGCTGGACTTCGCGGAACGGCGCGGTTGAACAGAGTGGCATGGGACAATCCGGGGAAGAGCCCGGCCGCGCGGTGAGCATATATTCCATCATGTCAGGGTCCTCTTCGGTGATTTCAAACACCAGCTCGGAGAAGGCCCGCAGCTTGTCACGTGTGGATTCGACGCCCATTAAACATTTCGTGAACTTTGCGGTGAACTCATCAAGGGTTCTCTGGTAGATCGTGCTCGCCAGATTTTCCTTGTTGCTGAAATGGAGATAGATCGCACCGACGCTCACCCCGGAGGCTTTTACGATCTGAGGGATGGTCACCCCATAGTAGCCTCTTTCAACGAATAGCCTGCGGGCGGCGCGGACCACCAGGTCCATTTTCTTTTGAGGGTTGATCGTGCGTTTTTTCACGGGTCACCACATAATCATTTGACAGCAAAGAGACAAGCTCTTCCATTTATAACAGGCACACTCGGTAACAGGGCGAACATTCAAAAACAGGACCCAGGCATTACCCACATCGCCCATGTGCTTTTCACTAGTATTGATGAAGTATTAAAAACGACGCAAGCTTTTTTTAAAGTCCCGCGCAAAACAAGGATACACCAAGTGCGTCGGGCAAGATGCAGGCTTGTCTGGACAAACGTGGCAAAAACGCGCTATTAGACAGGCATCAACCCTTGTGACGTTTGCAGGAGAAACTATGTACGTCGACTATTTCGGGCTCAGGGAGAATCCTTTCTCCATCGCCCCCGATCCGGCCTATCTCTATATGAGCGACCGCCATCGGGAGGCTCTGGCCCATTTACTGTATGGCCTGAAGAGCGATGGCGGATTCGTGCTGCTGACCGGCGAAGTCGGCACCGGCAAGACCACCATTTGCCGCAGTCTGCTCGACCAGGTTCCTGCCGAAGTCGACCTGGCGTTCGTCCTCAACCCGAAGGTGACGGTCTGCGAGTTGCTGGAGACCATCTGTGATGAGCTAAAGATCGACCGGCCGGACAACGCCAGCGTCAAAGCCCTGGTTGACCGCCTGAACGCCCGGCTGCTGGAAACCAACGCCCAAGGGCGCAAAACCGTGCTGATCATCGACGAGGCGCAGAACCTCTCGACCGATGTCCTCGAACAACTGCGGCTCTTGACCAACCTGGAGACTGCCCGACGTAAACTGTTGCAGATCATCCTGCTGGGACAGCCGGAACTGCGTGACATGATCAACCAGCCGCAGATGCGTCAACTGGCCCAGCGGGTGACGGCCCGCTACCACCTTGGCCCACTCGAGCGCGAAGACATCGCCGCCTATATTCAACACCGGCTCCAGGTGGCCGGCTGCGACCGGGCCATGTTCCCTGCCGGGGCGGTCAAGCAGATCAACCGCTTGTCCAAAGGCATCCCGCGCCTGATCAACCTGGTCTGCGACCGTTCCCTGCTGGGGGCCTACACGCTTAAAAAAGCCCAGGTGGATGCGGCTATCGTCAGACAGGCGGGCCAGGAAGTTTTTGACCGGCAGTCTGACGGCAACCGCCTGCCGCGTTTGGTCGCCGGCCTGGCCGGGCTACTGCTTACTGCCGGCGTGGTTTACGGGCTGACTGCGATGAATGATTCCTCTGCGCCCCCATCTCCACTGATCCAGACCGAGCAACCGCCACAAACCGCACCGGCAGAAACCGCCGCCCCACAAGTACCAGAGCAGGTCGTCACGACGGAGGTGGCCCTGTCCGAACCGGGAGCAGAACCGCCGTTGTCAAAAGCCTGGCCTGACGGGTTCGGCTTCGACGGAACATCAGAGGCCGCTTTCGCCGATCTGGCCGCCCTCTGGGGACTCAGCACACCACTAGCGCAGGAGGACCCCTGCAGCCTGGCGGCAACCTCCGGGCTGCAATGCCTGGACCGGCGTGGCGGCATTGATAGCCTGAAAGGTTATGACAGGCCGGCGATCCTGACGCTCTACAATGATCAGGGGCAGGCGTTCTATGTGCTCTTGACCCGCCTGACGGACAACCGGGCCCATTTTCTTGCCAACGGTGAACAGCAACAACTCGACATAGCCGCTCTCGAGAGCCGCTGGTTCGGCGAATACCGCCTGCTCTGGCAACCACCGACACAGTTCCAGATGGCGCTGTTCCCCGGTGGTGCAGACAGCAACGTTCCCTGGCTCGCCAGCCAGCTTGAAGCACTGGGGATCTACACCCGAACCGACAGTGAAGTGCGCTTGGAAGGCACCTTGCTCGGCGCCCTGAAGCGTTTCCAGTTCACCGCAGGTCTGACCCCTGACGGCGTTTTGGGGACGCAAACCATGATTCACCTGAACCGTGCGCTCGGCACTCCGGGCCCACGACTGCAGACTGCCAAGGCAAACTGATGTCATTTATTCTCGATGCCCTGAAAAAATCGGAAGAACGCCGCCAGCAGGAGGAACCGACCAGCTCTGGCAAGCAGGTGCTTCACCTGGGAACCAGTGGGACACGCCGCTGGCCGCTCTGGGTTGTACTGGCCCTGTTGCCGACCGCACTGCTGGCCGGCTGGTGGCTGGGACGGAGCCCGCAAGCGGTTTCTCCTCCCCCGACCAACCAGAGCGTACAGACAGAGCCCCGCCATGAAGCGGCGATGCCGGTTCAACCCACCACCGCGGCTCGGCCGGCAACACTGGTCACGCCAGCGGTTGTCCCCACGCAGACCCAGCCTAAGGTTTCGGTGGTAGCGCACCCGGCTCAGCCTTCATCCGAAGGAATGACCTCTGCGGGGGACCCGCAGCAGGTAACAACCGATCTTGTCGCCCCGGTACCGGTACCGGTCCAGGCACCGATCCCGACGGCGACGGAAATTCGCGAACCGGCCCGATCGGCCGCCAAACCGGAGAAACTGCAGGGCGCGACATCCATTCCACCAGCCGCGCCGGACGCCAGGCGGCTGCCGGTCTACGCAGACTTGCCGCGGGACCTGCGCGACCGCATGCCGCATTTGGACATCAGTCTGCATTTTTACAGTGAGAACCCGACACGTCGCATGGCGCGCATCAACGGGCGACTCCTGCATGAAGGTGAAAACGTCGAAACGGACCTGGTCGTCCATGAGATCACCCCAACGGCGACGGTCCTCGACTACCAGGGTCTGCTCTTTGAGCTTGGCGGCCCCGGCGGGTGAAGTCTCCCGACCAACAGTCGACGGACGCCCCCTCACATTACGTTCAGGCACAGCAGGCTTGATCTGACTTCGCTGAGTCACTATGATGGGGGCCATTTTAATCTGAAAGAACCTGAAGCAACAGAGACCGTCTCACGAGCTCAATCGCTTCGAACGACAGGCTGATGTGAATGCTGATACTTTTCCAGAAATACCACAAACAGATCAACCTGCTACTGCTGGCCCTGCTGGGGCTCTGCTGCGGCCTGCTGGTCAGCACACTGCTGGCCGCGTCGCTTGGCTCGGGTCCACACCGACCGGACCGGGCCGTCCGGACCGCCTCTCAAGAGTCGACGCAGGTGACCACCGCTGATCTGAACCATATTTTACAACGCAACATTTTCGATCCCGAGAACCGCTCGACGTTCAGCTTCTCTCCGACGGCACGCCCGGGAACGCCGCGAAACCAACCAAGCTCCGCCAGCCAGGGCGACAGGATATTGCTTGGCACGGTGGTGGCTGAAGACAAATCTTTGGCCCTGATCCGCAGCGGCAAGGACTTGGTCGCTTATCATCTGGGTGAGAAACTCCCCGATGACGGCCAGATTGAAGAGATCCGCCGCAACCGGGTGAAGATCCGTAACCGGGACGGCTCACTGACGACTCTGGAAATCCTCGAAGCGCAAGCAGCCCCGGCCGCGAACAAACGTCCCGCTGGTAAAACCCCGGAAATCCGTCAGGTCGGTGAGAACCGCTGGCAGATTCCCAGGACAACGGCTGAAGCGTCCCGTCAGAATCTGTCGGAAGAGTTGCGGCTGGCACAAATGCAGCCGCGAATTATTGAAGGGCGCACCGATGGGTTCCTGATCCGCTCCATCAAGCGCAGTTCCATGCTCAACAAACTCGGCTTGCGCCGCGGCGATGTCATCATGAGCGTAAACGACATAGCTCTCGACAGCCCGGAAAAAGCCCTGCAGGTTTTTCAGCAACTGCGTGAAGCCAGACAGATCAATCTCGCGGTTGAACGCAAAGGCAAAGCCATGACCTTTGCTTACGAACTCGATTAGGAGGCTTGACAAGTGAATCTCGCAAGAAACTGCCGTATCGCATACTGCCTGGCACTGCTGGCGATGCTGACTCTCAGCCCGCTGGTGTTGTCGGCAACGGCCGCCCCGACCTCCTCCGAAGAGGAGCGCATCACCCTTGATTTCAAGGATGTCGAGCTGACCGACCTGATCACGACCATCAGTGAACTGACCGGCAAGAACTTTCTGTACGATGACTCCGTCAAGGGGAAGGTGACGATCGTTTCACCGGAGACCATGACCCTCGACGAAACCTACCAGCTGTTCCTGACGGTTCTGAACGTTAAGGGATATACCCTGGTGCCGTCGGGCAAGGTCAACAAGATCGTCCAGACCAAAAGCGCCCGACAGGAAAGCCTGCCCGTCTACAGCAACGGCCGGGCCGGGGCCTCCGAACAGTACATTACCCGCCTGATCCGCCTGGAACATCTCGATGTGGATACTGTGGCGACCTCGGTGCTGGAACCGTTGATGCCGGTCACCGGCAATATTATTACCTATCCGCCGACCAACACCCTGATCCTCACGGAGAGTGCGGCGACGATCGCGCGCATGGTGAAAATCATGCGACAGCTTGACCAGCCTGATTCGGCAGGCCGCATGGTGGTTCTGCCGCTGCGCCACGCCAATGCCGAAGAGGTCGCCAAGATCTGCAAAGAAGTGCTCGGGAAGTCCACGTCCTCAGCCAAGGCCAAGGCAAGCCGGACGCTGTCGAGCGGGGGCGCGATTGACAGCAAGATTCTGCCCTATTCCCGGACCAACTCGCTGATCGTCCTGACGAACAGTGAAGACCTGATCACGATCCAGAATCTGGTGAGTATCCTCGACCAGCCGGTGGATGGCGAACAGTCTTACATCAACGTCTACTATCTTGAAAATGCCGATTCCGAGACCCTGGCGGCGACTCTCAACCAGATTCTCACCGGTATCAAGGCCCAGGCCAAGCAGCCCGGCGCCAAAGCTGGCAACGGCCAGGCAGCGCTGTCGTCGGAACCGGTCACTATTACCGCCGACAAACCGACCAACGCGCTGGTGATCAACGCCCAACCGGAGGACTACGGCGTCATTAAAAAGATCATTCAGAAGCTCGACGTGAAACGCAAGCAGGTGTATGTCGAGGCACTGATTCTTGAACTGTCGATGGACGCCACCCAGCAACTTGGTGCTTCCCTGTCGGGTGCGATAGACACCGGCAGCGACAGCGTGATCTTTGGTACCAGCAACCTCAACACCGGCAACGCCAATCTCTCCAGTTTGTCTGGCAATGACTCGGGCACCCCATCCCTGCTGGGACAAACCATCGACGGCATCCTGCTGGGCGGCCTGTTCAACCCGATTACCGTCACCGGCCTGAACGGCGAGACCATGACCGTGCCGGCCATTTCTGCCCTGATCGACCTCTCCAAGAAAGACTCCGACATCAACATCCTGTCGGCGCCGCGCCTGCTAACCTCCGACAACGAAGAGGCGGAGATCATTGTCGGCTCGAACGTCCCGATCATTACCGAGCGACTCACCGACACTGGCGGCTCAGGCCTGGCTCAGAGCGTCTCGATTGAGCGTAAGGATGTGGCCCTGACCCTGCGCTTCACTCCTCAGGTGACCGCAGGAGACCTGGTGCGACTGAACGTCTTCCAGGAAATCACGGATCTCGCGACCTCCAGCGTCGGCGATGTCGACCAGGTCGGCCCGACCCTCACCAAGCGACTGGTCCGCAACACAGTTCTGGCCCGCAACGGTCGCACCGTGGTCCTGGGCGGCCTGATCGGTACCAACGTTCAGGAAGTGGTCTCAAAAACCCCCTTCCTCGGCGACATCCCGGGCCTCGGTTGGCTGTTCAAACAGAAAGGCACCACGGAGAAGAAAACCAACCTGTTGATCTTTATCACACCGACGGTCATCGACAACCCGGAAGATCTTTCTGCGGTAACGCAGCGGAACAAGGACGTCGCCCAAAAGTTCATGACGGATGAATTGCGCTCCGCGCTGCCGGAGGACTTCATTGCGCCCTCGCAAGACGGAACGGACACCACCGGGGCCGCCCCCGCAGAAATGTAACCGGAGACACTGTTGAACCATGAATGAATGGCGTTTGATAGGAGAAATTCTGCGGCAGGACTTCGAAGTTGCTGGCGAGCAAGTCGAAGCCGCCCTGGCTGAACAGCCGCAAAGCGGCGGCAGCCGACTGGGAGAGCTGTTACTGCAGAAGGAACAGGTCTCCGAGGAGGTCCTGGCACAAGCCCTGGCTCTGCAACTGGAGCTGGCCTATATTCCTGAATTTCCTGAACAATCCTCGGTTGAAGACCTGCTGGCGCGCATCCCGATCGGCTTCGCCAAGGAGAACCGGTTGTACCCCCTGGAGCGCCGTGAAGGACAGCTCCTGATCGCCATGGCTGACCCACTCGATTCCCGGCCACTCAATGACCTGGGTGCCTTGACCGGCGAAGCCATCGAGCCCTGCGTTGCCACTCCGACTGAGATCCTGCGGGCGATCAACCGCGGCTACGAAAAAACGGCCGGCGAGACCCAGGAGGTCGTTGAAGAGATCGAAGGGGACAGCCCCTCCGATCTGGCGCACAATCTTGAGCCGGAGGACCTGCTGGACACCGCTGACGAAGCGCCGATCATCCGCTTTGTCAACAGCCTGATCACCCAGGGCACCAAGGAGCGTGCCAGCGACATCCATATTGAACCCTTCGAAAACGAGTTGCTGGTGCGCTACCGCATCGACGGTATCCTCTACGAAGTACTACGACCGCCCCTGAAAGCCCATGCCGGGATCGTCTCGCGCATCAAGATCATGGCCCAGCTCAACATCGCCGAGAAACGCCTGCCACAGGATGGTCGCTTTCGGGTCCGGGTGGCAGGCAGCGACCTCGACATCCGCGTCTCCACCCTGCCGACGGCATTCGGAGAACGGGTCGTACTACGCCTGCTCGACAAGGCCTCCAGCGTGCTCTCTCTGGAGCAGATCGGCATGGAAAACGATCTTCTGCACCAGGTCAACGGCATGATCAACAAATCCCACGGGGTCTTTCTGGTGACCGGCCCGACCGGTTCGGGTAAGACCACGACGCTCTACTCGGCCCTGACCCGACTCAATCAGCGCGAGAAGAATATCATCACGGTGGAAGACCCGATCGAGTATCAGCTGACGGGTGTCGGCCAGATCCAGGTCAACCCGAAGATCGACCTGACCTTCGCCAACGGGCTGCGCTCCATCCTGCGCCAGGACCCGGACATCATCATGGTCGGTGAGATCCGCGACCAGGAAACGGCCGAGATTGTTGTCCAATCGGCCCTGACTGGGCACATGGTCTTCTCCACCCTGCACACCAACGATGCCGCCGGCGCGTTGACCCGCCTCGTGGAAATGGGGATCGAGCCGTTCCTGGCGGCCTCCAGCATCGTCGGCATCCTGGCCCAGCGCCTGGTTCGCCAGATTTGTCCGCACTGCCGCGAAGAATACCAGCCGCCGACCGAGCTGCTGGCAGAGCTGGGTGAAGAGGGGCTACCAGCCAACCCGGTCTTTTACCGGGGACGCGGCTGTAAGCGCTGCATGGACATCGGCTACTGGGGCCGAACCGGCATCTATGAGCTGCTGCCGATCAACGACCAGGTGCGTGAGTTGCTGCTGCAGAACCGGGATGCCGCCAGCATCCGCAACGCTGCCATACAGCAGGGCATGCAGCCGCTGCGCGCCGCCGGCTTGGCCAAGGCCCTGGCCGGCGAGACCTCCCTTGAAGAGGTCCTGCGTGTAACCCAGGAGGAGGTCTAGGCGTGCCGCTGTTTGAATACACAGGCCTCGACAGCCAGGGGCGCAAAGTCTCCGGCCGGGTCGACGGCGCCGGTCTTAAAGCGGCCACGCTGAAACTGCGGCAAAAGGGCATCTATCCGACCGACCTGCGCGAAACTGCGGAGGCAGAAACACGTGAGTCTGCGCGTCTTTTCGGCCTGAAACGTAAAGTTTCCTCTGCCGATCTGGCCTCAACAACCCGGCAGATGGGAACCCTGCTCAGTGCCGGACTGCCGCTCGACGAGGTCCTGGACACCGTTGCCGAGCAGACCGACCAGGCCGTCCTGACCCGGGCGTTCTCCTCAATCCGGGAAGAGGTCCGACAGGGGGAACCCCTGCACGCTGCCCTGGCAAAACAGCGCCCTATTTTCCCCGACCTGTTCATCAGCATGATTCGGGTCGGCGAAAGCAGCGGCACGCTTGACCAGGTCCTGCACCGGCTGGCCGATTTCCTCGACGAGCAGGCCCGCATCAAATCGCGCATTCAAGCAGCGCTGGCTTACCCGATCCTGATGACCCTGGTTGGTACCGGGGTGTTAATCTTCCTGTTCCTGTTCGTTGTACCGAAGATCACCCGCATGCTCGATGAAATGGGACAAGCCCTGCCCCTGCCGACCAAATTTCTGATCGCGCTCAGTCAGGGCCTGGCTGACTGGTGGTGGCTACTCCTGCTCATCTTCATTGCGGCAATCACCGCCTTGCTGCGGTATCGGCGTACAGACGCGGGACGCCTCAAAACCGATCAGGTCCTGCTCCGTCTGCCGCTCTACGGGCGCCTGCACCTGCAGATTGCCACGGCCTGGTTCTCAAGGACCCTTGGTACATTGCTGCAGAGCGGGATACCATTACTGAACTCGCTTGAGATCGCCGGGGAACTGCTGACCAACCGGGTGCTGCGCAATGCAATCACCACTGCCCGGCGCGAGGTCCAGGAGGGTGGCTCCTTGGCAAAGCATCTCCGGGAAACGGCCGTATTCCCGCCGATGCTGGCCCAGATTACTGCTGCCGGTGAAAAAAGCGGCCAACTGGAACCGATGCTGTTCCGGGTCGCCGAAACTTATGAACACCAGACCGACCTGTCAATCACCGGTCTGCTCGCACTACTGGAACCGTTGCTGATCCTCGTCATGGGCAGCATTGTCGGCTTTGTGGTTCTGGCCATTCTGCTGCCAATTTTTGAGGCCAGCCAAGGTTTTTAAGGAAGGAGTTAAGCATGCAACGCGATTTTCGCAACCAACGAGGATTCACCCTCATAGAAATCATGGTCGTCGTGGTCATTCTGGGTGTACTGGCGGCCATCGTCATTCCCAAGTTCCTGGATCGCCCCGACCAAGCCAAGGTCACCAAAACCAAGATCGACATGAAGAGTCTCGAAGAGGCTCTGGGCATGTTCAAGCTTGACAATGGCTTCTTCCCCTCCACTGAGCAGGGGCTCAAGGCACTGGTCACCAAACCGGAGACGGGCCGGACTCCAAGCAAATATGCGGCCGACGGCTACCTGAAAAAAGTCCCCAGTGATCCCTGGAGCAGTAATTATGTGTATCTCTCGCCCGGGTTGCACAGTAAGGACTTCGACCTGATTTCCTACGGTGCCGACGGCGAGCCGGGCGGAGAAGGTTTTGATGCAGACATCAACAGCTGGGAACTCGAATAAACAGGCCGGCTTCACCCTGATTGAACTGGCGGTCGTCATTCTGTTGATCAGCCTGTTCAGCCTGGTCAGCATCCCGCTGTTTTCGCACACCGGGCAGGGCAGCCTGCATACCTCGGCCCGCAAGCTGTCCGGCACGGTCAAGTACCTGTTCAACGAGGCCGCCCTCTCCGGCGAAGAGCATCGCCTGATCTATAACCTGGATCACGGCACTTACCGGGCTATGGTGCGGGAAGTGACTGGCGATCTGGTCGCTCTGGACGGCACCGGCAAGGAGGCGACTCTGCCGCAAGGAGTCCGTTTCAGTCGCGTGAACCTGGCCGGCCGCGGCAGCTTCACCTCCGGCGAGGTTACCGTCCGGATCCACCCGAGCGGCTGGCTTGAAGAGACGGTGGTTCAACTGACCGGCGCCGACGAAACGACCCTGACGCTACGCATCAACCCGCTCACCGGTTCCACGGAAATTTTCAAGGGAGCTCGTGAGTTTTCTCTGAACTGAGCGGCGTTGTTTTATGGAAATCCGAACATGAGCGCACCATGAGCGTGGGATTACACACCACCAGACAGCACGGCACAACCGGGAGGACTTCGCGGTGCAACCGCGGTTTTTCCCTGCTCGAAGTGATGATCGCCCTAGCCATTGTCAGCATCGCCCTGGTGTCTTTGCTGTCGCTCGGCAACCGTTCGATCAGCGTGCATGACCGGCTGCAGCGCATCACCCAGGCGACCTTGCTGGCGCAGCACAAAATGGCTGAGACGGAAACCGCCGGGACCAGCAAACAAGCGGGACAAGAAATGACCGGCATCTTTGACGAACCGTTCGACCTGTATCGCTGGCGGCTTGATTACGCGGACACCCCCCTGCCGTCGGTCACCATGGTAACCGTGACCGTTGCCTGGGGAGACGAGGAGAACAATGAAGCTGTATCCATCGACTCCTTTGTCTTTTAAGCAGAAACGCCGGCAGTCCGGCGGATTCACCCTGGTGGAGATCCTGGTTGCGATCAGCATAATCGCCATTCTGCTGACAAGCATTTACGGAATCTTTTCCACGATGAGCAGCACCAAGGATCGCCTGGACGCTGACAGCGAAGCCTACCACCGCGCCCGAGTCGTGTTTGACCGACTCGGCCGGGAACTGCGCGGCGTCTATCATTCTCAGAAAAATGCCGCGACCCGCTTTCGCGGCGGGGTCGACAGCGAGGGCACGCCTTACCTCGAGTTGAGCACAACAGCAGTGTCGCCACTAAGCAGCGAGGGCACCGGCTTCGCCCTGGTGCGTTACACACTCGAGACAGACAGTGAGGCAAAGGACGGCAGCAAAATCATGCTGCGCCAAGAGGAGCCTTTGCTTAGCCGGCAGGAATCCTCTAACGAAGCAACCGCCATGCGCCTGGCGCCGGGGATCAGCCGTTTCCAGGTCAGGTTCCATGTCGACGGCGGCTGGCAAGACAACTGGGACGCTGCCACCAGCGGCCTGCCTGACCTGGTTGAGGTGGCACTGACCACAGTCGACGACGGCGGTGAAGAGACCCCGTTCCTGACCGCTTTTGAATTGCCTGATACAAGGATTTTACCCTGATGCAGACACGGCGCGGCGAAAGAGGGATGGCCCTACTGCTGGTCCTCGTGGTGGTCGCACTATTGACGTCACTGTTGACGGAACTGGCCTTCTCCACCCTGATCGATCTGCGCTTGACGGAGACCTTCCGGGACAACACACGCGCCTACTACCTGGCGCGCGGCGGCGTGACCGCCGGCCGAATGATCCTGCAGGAGGACCACAACAACTACGACGCCCTGGAGGAGACCTGGAGCCAGGGAGTCGCCAGCTACCCAGTCGGTGACGGGGCTGTCTCGATCACCATCAGGGATCTGGATGGCAAACTTGCGATCAATGAGTTGGTCAAGAACAACAATCCCCAGGTGCTGATGGTGGATCGCTTTTACCGCCTGTTCACAGCCCTGGAGGTTGAGCACCTGGCCGAACCGGCGGAGTTGACGGCCGCGCTGATCGACTGGCTGGACACAGGGGATGACCCGTACCTGGAAATTTTGACCGACGGCCTCAACATCCCGGTCAGTGGCGCCGAGAATGCCTACTACCAGAACCAACAGACGGCCTACTCCTGCAAGAACGGGCCTGTCGAGACGCTTGAGGAGCTGCTCCTGGTCAAAGGTTTTTCGGAAGAACTTCTTACGATCATCGCGCCGCATCTGACCGTGAACGGCAAGGCGAAGATCAATATCAACACCGCCAGTAACATGGTGCTGATGTCACTCGATCCGGCGATTGATGAACAGGCGGCCGCAGAAATCATTGCGCACCGCCAGGGTTCACCGATCAAGACGATCTCCACACTGGAGAGTGTCCTGCCGGCGGAGGCCTACAGCGCGCTGAAAAGCCTGGCCAACCAGAAGGCTCTCGGCACAACCAGCTCACTTTACCAGATTACAGCACAGGCCCGCATCAATGACGGCAATCGCACGGTGCAGGCTGAAGTTGACAAGCCAGACAACCTGCTCCTTTTCATCAAGGTGGATTAGACACGATGGCAAAACGTTTTTTAGGCCTCGATATCGGGCCACACTCAACCCGCATGGCCGTTCTCGATTACGAGCAGGGCCAGCTGACCCGGGTTCAACTCCTGGAGAGCCAGCTGCCGGAGCGCGCCGCACAACTGGCCGAACTGCGTACCGCACTGGAGGGTGACTTCAAGATCGGTGACCACCTGGCCGCCGCCCTGCCCGCCAAGGTCGCCTACATGCGCCCGCTCGAATTTCCGTTCCGTGACATGAAAAAAATCAGGGCGGCGCTGCCCTTCGAAATGGGTTCCCGACTGCCCATCCCTGTGGAAGAGTGCGTTACCGCGGCTCAGCCCGCCATTCTGACCGAGGAGAACAGTGCCAGGGTGATGGCTGCGGCCGTCCCCAAAACGGTCCTGCAGGAGCTGTTGGGTAGCACGGACGCCGCCGGGTTTCCCCTGCAAATTCTCGACCTGGCCCCCTTTGCCTATGTCGCTGGGATGTCGGAGTGGTGCTCCGACGGCATCCTGGTGGTTGCGAATGCGGTCGAGACAACCGTCTCTTGCTTGGAAGCGGGCAAGCTGGTTGACTATCGCCTGCTGCCGGGCGGCGCAGAGTTGACCACCCCGGCCGGCCTGAAAACCCTGCAACGGGAAATCCGGGCCTTGACCGCCAAGGCCGGCGACCGGCGGCCCACCATCTTCCTGATGGGCGAGACGGCGGATGAAGAACTGGCCGGACAGTTGTCAAAATCGGGCCAAACCGTAGAACAAATGAGCATGCGTCTCGCCGGGGAAGAGATCCCCGCGACTTTTGTCCCGGCCGCAGCCCTGGCACTGCGTGCGGCAGCAAAAGAGAACGACAACGCTTTCAACTTCCGCTCTGGCGAGTTCGCTCTCAAGGGAGAATGGCAGAAGTTGAAAACCTCTCTCTGGATTTCTGCCGCCATGGTGCTGACGATCTGTGTCGTGCTGATCAGCACCGCCGTTGTCAATTACCAGGCCAAAGCTCGACAAATTGACACCTTGCAGACGGAGATGGTTGAGCTCTATCGCCAGACCTTTCCCGAGGCGACCACGATTGTTGATGTGCCTCTGCAGATGCAAAGCGCCCTCCGCGACCTGCGGGAGCGTAGCAGCCTGATCGGCGGCCTCCAACCGGGGGTGTTGACTGTTCTGAAGACTCTGTCGAGCCTGCCGGAAGGACTGGAGCTGGATCTTCAGGAATTTGATTATGGCCCGGGCAACGTCAGGCTCGCCGGCCGGACTCTGTCTTTCGATGCGCTCAATCGCATCACGGAGCACCTCGGTCGCTCGACACTGTTCACTGGTATGCAGGTGACTGATGCCAAAATGTCCCTGGATGGCACCCGGGTTGATTTTCGGCTGCTGCTGACCCTCGCCGGAGAAGGGGGAGACAATGATTGAACGTATCAACCAACTGGAAACGCGTGAAAAGGCTTTCCTCGCTGCCGGAGCAGTCTTCCTGCTGACGGTCTTCCTCTTCGTCGGGCTTTATCAACCTTACCGGAACGCCGTCACCGGCGCCGAAAGGTCGATCCTGGCGAAGCAGGCTCAGGTCGAGCAGGTCAAACGCCTTCAGACAGAGTACCGGGCGCTGCAGCAACAGATGAAACGCGCCGATTCCAAGCTGACTCGTGCCGGCGGCGCATCCGCTCTGGCCCTGGTCGAAGAGATCGCGACCCGCATCGGCGGACGTGAAAACCTGAGCTACATCCGTCCTCAGCCTGCCCAATCGCAAGGCACGGTCCGCATCGATAATCTTGACATCAAGTTCGAGCGCCTGCCGTTGCAGCAGGTGGTCCGGCTGCTGTGGGAGCTCGAAGCTTCGGCTGCCCAGATGCAGGTCAAAAACCTGCGGCTCAAGGAACGTTTTGACAATCAGGCGCAGCTCGATGCAACCATGACCGTTGCCGTGTTCCGGAGCAACGGATGAAACAACTCAGTTTGCGCACCCCCGGTTCCGCCGGGGCAGCGGTCCTGCTGTTCCTGCTCGGTCTGCTGCTCGGTCTGGCATTCTCCTTCCCGACAACTGCCCTGGAGAATCGCTTGCTGGCAGCCGTGGAAGCCAACGGCCAGATCCACATCGAAACCGACGACCTGAGCTTTTCGCCCCTGCTCACACTGCAGGGTGGTCCCACGCTGATCTCTTCACAAGCGTCGGACGCCCCTCCGGTGCCCGTGGATACGTTCAAGCTCACGCCGAAATGGGCATCACTGTTCACAACCAACCCGGGCATCCTCCTGACCGCTCAACTGCTCGGCGGCCATCTCCAGACGGACCTTTACCGCGATGGCACGTGCGACCTGCGCGCAGACAACTTGACCCTTGATCTGCCCCTGCAGGGGGCAATGAAGCTGCGCCTGTCCGGTCGCCTGCAGCAGGCAACCATGCAGAGCCAGCTGCCCCTGCAAAAATCCTCTGAGAGCGCCCTGCAGCTCACCCTGGCTGACGCGAAGCTGACGGGTTTGGGCGGGGCTCAATCCGACCTGACCCTCGGGACCATCCGCTTTCAGGCCATCGGCACGGGGCATTCGTTCAAGATCACCACGCTCACCGCCGAAGAGGGCGACTTCAGCTTGAACGGCCGAGGCAGTTTCCTGGTCGGCAGAGACCTGCCCTCCAGTCGGATCAACCTCCGGGCAGACCTTCGCCCGACACCGCAGGCCGACCCCGGCCTGGTCAGCCTGCTGGAACTCGCTGCCCGCAAAAAACCGGGTGGCGTGCTGGAACTGCGCCTCAGCGGCTATTTGTCAAACCCATCCCTGAAATAGGAATTTTCATGTCTCTGATTCGATTCAGCCTGTTGCTTTGCTGCTTCTGTCTGGCTACCCTGCCGGCCCACGCTCTTGAAATCAAGCCTTTTCAGGTCCGCAACCTGACCCCAACGGCCCTGGGCCACTCTCTGGCCACCGCGGAATCCGCCAGGCTCGCTCCCGCTGGAACGGTCAGCGCCGCGTTCAGCCTCGACCTAGCCAGCCACGCCAGCCTGAGCAGCAACGGTAATGAGCAGATCGTGCTTGACGGTGAAACGCTGCTGGCCACCCTCGGCATGCGCTACAGCGTGAATGAGACTGTGCAGGTCGGTTTCGACCTTCCCTGGATTCGCCACGACGAAGGCTCTCTGGACAGCTTCATCTCCAACTGGCACGACATGTTCCGCCTGCCCAACGGCGACCGCGACAAGTTGCCCGATGACAATCTGGCCTTTGTCTATCAACGTGATGACGAAACCGAACTGCAGCTCGACCAGACAACAGACGGCATCGGCGACCTGCGCCTGCTCTGCTCCTGGCAGCTGAGCCGCAACGACCACACGGCAACCGCCCTGCACGCCACCCTCAAGGCGCCGACCGGCGATGCCGACAAACTGACTGGCAGCGACAGCTGGGATGTCTCGCTGGCGTACGCGCTGGACCGTACGGTCCCGCTGACGCAGGGGCAGGCCGCACTCTGGGGTGGGCTGGGCGGCAGCTGGCTGGGCAGCAGCAAGGTTCTGGATGCTCAGGCCGAAGACTGGGCGGCGAATGCCTGGCTCGGTGCCGGCTGGAGTCCACGGGACTGGATCGCCTTCAAGCTGCAACTTGACGCGCTCACCGCCCTGTATGACAGCGACCTGGCCGAGCTGGGCAACCCCGCCGTAATCCTCACCATGGGTGGCAACCTCGCCCTCGGGCCACAGACCTCACTGGAGATCGGCGTCGGTGAAGATCTGGCCGTAAACACTTCCCCCGATGTCACCTTTCATCTGGGTGTGACTCACCGCTTCTGAGGTCACAAACGTATCGACACCTGAACGGTGCCGCGCGCGATCGGCCCAACATCAATAAAAAAAGGGTTCGTCATTTGACGAACCCTTTTGTCGTTCTGGTGGAGCCGAACGGGATCGAACCGTCGACCTATGCGTTGCGAACGCATCGCTCTCCCAACTGAGCTACGGCCCCGAAGCTGCGTCAATCTACCCAAAAAAACAGGGATTGTCAACGACCCTGCGGTGCAGTCGGCTGAACCGGCAGGCGCACGATGAAGCAGGCCCCCTGTTCACCGTTGACCACCTCCAGTTCGCCGTGGTGATGCTCGACAATCCGGTGTGAAATCGACAAACCAAGACCGGTGCCTTTCGGATTGGTCGAAAAGAACGGGTTGAAGATATTCCGGATCATCTCCGAAGGGATGCCGCCGCCCGTATCTTCAACCTCGATCTCAATGGCGCCCTCGCCGCGCAAGCCGCACCGCGCCAACCGGATCATCACCTCGCCGCCCTGCGGCATCGCCTGCCGGGCATTGATCAGCAGGTTCAGGAACACCTGCCGCAACTGACGGCAATCGCCGGTAATTATCGGAATCGTCTTGCTAATCTGTTTTTTGATAGAGATGCCGCTACGGTTGAGATGATCCTCTTCCAGCTCCAGAGCCTCATCGAGCAGATCGACGATATCGCACTCTTCCAGACAGACCAGCTGCTTTTTGGAGAAGGCCAGGATGTTGCCCAGCATCTCCTCCATGCGGCGGACCTCACGCGCGATGATCGCGGCATACTCATTCGAGCGGGAGTCTCCCAGGTCCTGCCGTTCCAGACGCTGGGCAAATCCGCCGATGGAGACCAGCGGGTTCTTGAGCTCGTGGGCCACCTGGGCTGCCATCTCTCCCAGTACGGCCAGTTTCTCCCCCTGGATCAAACGCTCCTGAACTTCACGCAGATCCTCGTGGGTGCGCTCCAGGCGCCTGACCAGACGGGCGTTTTCCAGGGCGTCTCCCGCCAGACTGGCAAACAGTTCCAGGAACAGAAGACTATCTGGATTGATCGGCTCGCGGGACACCGGGTTGTCCACCAGCAGAACCCCCAGAGAACGATTGCGGCCTGACAGGGGGGCGCAGGCATAAGGCCCCAACTGCAGTTCGTCAGCCATCCGAGCCGCCGAACCGGACTGCTGGCCAGGATCCGGGATAAACACAATTTGCCGGGTCAGATAAGCTTGGGCCGCAGGGTTCTCTTCGCCCTTCAAGGGGAGTCTCTGTTTGATGACCTTGCGGTTGAGCGCAGTTGCGCGCTGCCGGGCCATCAGGGCCGAATCGAGGCGCATCTCATCAACCGAAAGGGTATCGGCACCAGCTGGCCATGCTTTGAGCGCGGCTTCACGGGAGATACCGAGCATGCCCTGCAGCACCCCGGTCTTCTCATTGACCGTAAACAGCATGGCCCGCTCGAATCCGCCGGTTCCGGGAAGGATGGCCGCGGACAGCATCAGGTGGATCAGCTCATCCAGATTCAGGGTCCTGTGCAGCGCCCTGGACACCTGATACAGCAATTGGAACTCGCGTAACTGGCGCTCTGGCTGTTCACGATCTGTCATAGATTGAACCTGACATCACGAAGGGGGAAATCTTCAGAGAAACTGCGTAAAACGGGATATGACCGCAGGCGAAGCGCCCGGTCGGACGCTGTACGGTTTCATAAGAATCGCCCGGCATCTGCACACAGATCCGGGCGTAATCGGGTAAAGGGAAACGGTCGCACGGCATGACACACTCCGGTCTACCGGCGGATTTCGGTCAGCAGGTCAGCCGATCTTCTCCTGGCGCTCCTGCTCAGTTTTGCACTCGATGCAGAGGGTGGTCACTGGTCGTGCCTTGAGCCGCGCAGGACCGATATCCTCTCCGCAATCTTCGCAAATGCCGAATTCGCCTACATCAATCCGCTCCATGGCTTCACGGATTTTATTGATCAGCTTGCGTTCGCGATCACGAATACGTAATTCAAAATTCCGATCAGACTCCAACGAGGCCCGATCGGTCGGATCCGGGAAGTTGGTCTTCTCGTCGGTCATATCCGAGACCGTCTTGTCGGCACCCTTCAGGAGTTCATCCATCTGCTCCTGCAAAAGCTGACGGTACTCTTCTGCTAGTTCCTTATTCATCCACTGTTCTCCTTGTGATTCTGAACGGGCACACGTTAAATGAATTGCCGCCCCAAGTCAACCTTTTATAGGGTCAGCGCTGGAACTGGGCGAACAAGATGTAAGCCATGGCAAGCACGGCCAGCCAGACCGCGGCAAGGTCCGCCTGGCGGACGGGTGGCTTGTCCGCCAGCTGCCGGGTTTCATCCGTCACGGTGCCCTCGGGGACCACGGCGACCAGGCTGCGGACCAGGTCGGGGAAATTTCCGTAGGAGTTTGAAATAATCAGGTAGTCATCCTCGCCCGCCATCAGCGTCATGAACACCCGGTTGCGCACCCTGACTGTCTCCAACTCCGTTACCGCCGCACACACGATCTCCTTGCTGCGAAACGGGCGGACCGCGCGGACCTTCTCTGACGACACCTCGATCCGGCGACCGGCGCTTTCCACGAACAAAGCGGCGAGCGGCACCATCAGGCAGCCCAGAATGATCGCCTTGGCAACTGGCTGGTCCTGGATCAGGCAAATCACCAGCAGGGCCAGCGTCATGACAAGCAGCAATCCCAATGGCAACAGGAACAGCCTGCGGATCACGAATTTCTTTGCATCAGCCATTCGCACTCTCCCCGGCCCGCACAAAATCACCGCTTTTCCCGCCCGTCTTGCGAATCAGACAGACGTTGTTGATCTGCATGGCCTTATCGACAGCCTTGCACATATCGTAAATCGTCAACCCGGCGACGCTCACCGCCGTCAAAGCCTCCATCTCCACCCCGGTCTGGCTGCTGGTGCTGACCGTCGCTTCAATGATCACCCGGTTCTTAGGCGGGTCCGGGATAAAGTCGATCTGCACCGAATGCAGCATCAAGGCATGACAGAGCGGGACCAGGTCGGAGGTTTTCTTGGCCGCCATAATGCCGGCCACGCGCGCCACGTTGAACACGTCGCCCTTTTCCATGCTCTGATCCATAATCCGGGTCAGAGTCGCCGGCTTCATCCGCACTTCGCCCCGAGCCACAGCCCGTCGAACGGTTGCTTCCTTTGCGCCGACGTCGACCATGATTGCCCGGCCGCGATCGTCAAAATGTGTCAGTTTTTCACCCATAATTTCCTCTTTATCAAACGACAACAACCGTCCGTCGTTCTGTTTAATCGAACAGGATCTGCAACGCTTCCTCCACCGTTCGAACCCCGAGCATTTTCATACCATCCGGTGGTTCAAGCGCCTTGAGATTGTTCGCTGGCAGCAGGCATTGGTCGAACCCGAGCCGGGCCGCCTCACTCACCCGCAGTTCCGGTCGGGACACCGCGCGGACTTCACCGGCCAGGCCGACTTCGCCGAACAACACAGTGCGCTGCGGCACGGGGCGATTGAGATGGCTCGACGCGAGTGCTGCGACCACACCCAGATCAACCGCCGGCTCATTCAATTTCGCCCCACCGGCCACATTCAGAAAAATATCCTGAGCCAGCATGGTGTAACCAACCTTCTTTTCCAGCACCGCCACCAGCAGTGAGACCCGGTTCGGATCGATCCCCATGGTGGTCCGCCGCGGGTTGCCGAAGGCCGCCCCCGACACCAGCGCCTGCAATTCAATCAGAATCGGGCGGGTCCCCTCCATGGCCGGCACCACGACGCTGCCCGCCTCGTCCCTGGGACGCTCGGCCAGAAACAGCTCAGATGGATTGGGTACCTCAGTCAGACCGACATCCTTCATCTCAAACACGCCGATCTCATTGGTCGAACCAAAGCGGTTCTTGACCGCCCGCAGGATCCGGTAGGGGTGGCCGGCGTCCCCTTCAAAGTAGAGGACCGTGTCCACCATATGTTCCAGCATGCGCGGACCGGCAATCGAGCCATCCTTGGTGACATGACCGATGATGAACGTGGGGATACCCTCCCCCTTGGCCAGGCTCATCAGTCGACCGGCACATTCACGGACCTGACTGACGCTGCCCGGCGCGGATTCGAGCGCGGCGGTAAACACGGCCTGAATGGAATCGACCACCAGGAAGCACGGTTTAAGCTGGCGGGCCTGCTCCAAAATCGCTTCCAGACTGTTCTCTGCCAAAAGGTAGAGATCATCGGCAACCACCCCCAGGCGTTCCGCGCGCAGCTTGACTTGCCGGGCGGATTCCTCAGCCGTCGCATAGAGCACCGGCCCGACCTGCGCCAAGCGCTCAGCCGCCTGCAGCAGCAAGGTCGACTTACCGATCCCCGGGTCACCGCCAATCAGCAGGAAAGAACCCGGCACCACACCGCCGCCCAACACCCGGTCCAGTTCACCGATACCGCAGCGCTGACGGTCTTCTTCAGCAACGGTCACCTCGGCCAACCGTTCGGGACGGCTGCCGGAACCAACACCGACCGGCTGGCCCTTTTTGCTCACCGTGACGGTTTCTTCGACCAGGCTGTTCCATTGGCCGCAATCGGGGCATTTGCCCAGCCACTTGGGACTCTGCATGCCGCACTGCTGGCAGGTAAAAATATTTCGGGTTTTTGCCGCCATAAGTCTCCTCGCGGGACATTCTATGTTCAGGCTCCGGCAGTGTCAACGATCCTCGACCAAACCGGCCCTCTTGGGCAGAGAAATCGCGACATCACCTATACAAGCCGGTGCAAATCAACTATCTTGAGAAGCGGTTGCCGCCCTTAACCGACCCGCGACCCCCGAAAACAACCACCCTCTTTTGGACCTGTGATGCAGACCGATCTCACCTTCCTTGCGCCCTTTCTGCTGACCCTGGCAGGGATGACCCTGTTCGCCATCAGGAAAGGTGCCGCCCAATCTGCGTCGGACTTTGCCGTCGCGGGACGGACTGCCGGCAAATGGTCAGTGGCCGGCGCGATCATGGGCACCCTGGTCGGCGGCGCATCGACCATCGGCACGGCGCAGCTCGCCTTCTTGTTCGGCCTTTCCGCCTGGTGGTTCACGCTCGGTGCCGGTCTGGCCTGCCTGCTGTTGGGACTTTTCCTGGCTTCGCCGCTCCAGAAAGGCGCCGTCGAAACCATCCCGCAATTTATCGCTCGCTACCATGGAGAAAAAGCTCGAGCCTGGGCCAGCGTCTTTTCATCACTCGGGATGTTTATTCATATCGTCGCTCAATTACTCGCCTGCTGCGCCTTGCTCTCCAGCCTGTTTGCGCTGTCGATGTTTAACGCGGCATTGATTGCCGCCCTGCTGGTCGCCCTGGTGACCCTGCGCGGTGGCATGCGCAGCGCAGGTCCAGTCGGCCTGATCAAACTGCTACTGCTCTACTGCACCATGATCGCTGCCGGCAGCCTGGCCCTGGCTAAATCAGGAGGACTGCCCGGCCTCTCGGCTCACTTCCCGGCGTTTCCCTGGTTCAGTCTGTTCGGCTACGGTGTCCAGGAGGGTCTCTCCGACCTGCTCTCCATGCTGGTCGGCGTGGTCTCGACCCAGATTTACCTGCAGGCGATCTTCTCGGCGCGCACTCCTCAGGTTGCCCGCCAGGGTGCCCTGCTCAGCGCGCTGCTGATTCCCCCCATGGGCCTGTTCGGGATTGCCGTCGGCCTCTACATGCGCCAGACCCAGCCACAACTGGACAGTGTCCTGGCGCTGCCGACCTTCCTGCTCCAGAACCTGCCGCCGCTCCTCGCCGGACCGGCCTTTGCGGTGCTGCTGTTCGCTGCGGTCGGCACCGCCTCCGGACTGACTCTGGGCGTCGGCACGACCCTGCAGGTCGACCTGTTTACCCGTTTCACCCAGACAACCGACAACCGCCTGCGGCACCTGCGCCTGGCGACCTTCGCTGTGCTGGCTATCGCCGTGCTCCTGGTGCTGGCCAACCTCGGTTCGGCCATCATGCAGTGGAGCTTTCTCTCAATGGGACTGCGGGGGGCGACCTTGGCGCTGCCGTTGCTGGCAGCAATCTTTTTGGGGGAAAGGACGAGTCGACAGGGCGGTGCGCTGGCAATTCTGCTGGGACCTTCAGCTGCGATCCTGACTGGCCTGAGCGGCTGGCCGACCTGGCCGCCACTGTACGTCGGTCTGACGGTTGCCCTGAGCTGTCTGCTGCTCGGCAAGTTCACTTCTAAAAGCTAGACACAGCTGACCGTTGAGGCAGGAGTAAATGCTCAATCGGTGCCCCTCCGCTCAGGGAGCACTGTACAGGAGCCAGGCACCAGCGGCGATCACCAGGGTTCCACAGACCCGTTTGATCCAGAGGGTCCCTTGTGAGCGTTCATTCCAGTTGAGATACTGCTGAACTTTTTCGGTAAACGTCCCGGCAAACACGATCACCGCGCAATGGCCCACCCCGTAGGCCAGCATCAGAAGGGCTGCATAGAGCGTACTTTCGGCCGCTTCCGCAAAAGCCATCCCAAGGACGGGAGCCATAAAGGCAAAGGTGCAGGGTCCCAGGGCGATGCCGAACACCGCCCCGAGGAGAAACGCCGCGAGCAGCCCCTTCTTGGTCATGCCAACCTGTGCCGGCCCCGACCAGGGCATGGGGATCACGCCCCAGAGGTGCAAACCGAACAGCAGAAAGATCCCGGCCACCAGCCAGTTACCGTACGCGCCGATATCGCCCAGCATCCGTCCGGCCAGGGCGGTCAGCAAGCCGATCAGCGCAATCGAGAGCAGGATGCCGACGGCGAACAGGTTGGAGATGAGGAATGCTCTGCGAGTGCTCATCTGGCCCTGACCATCGATAAAGCCGACAATCAGCGGGATGCTCGCCAAGTGACAGGGCGAGAGCAGGATGCTCAGCACACCCCAACCGGCGGCGGCACAGAGCGCGATCAGCGGCGCCCCTGCAATGGCATGGTTCAAGCTGGTAAACAGCTGTTCAATCATCAGTTCGTCGCCTTAAACGTATAGCCCAGCTCCAGCCATTTACCGAGGATCTCGTCACGGCTGAAAAAACCGACATGGCGATAGAGCTCGCTGCCGTCCGCTGCGTAAAAAATCTGCGTCGGGATCATTTGCACACTATAACTGGCCGCTTTTTCCCGGTGTTTCCAGGCATCGACGAATTCAACCTCAAGCTCTCCGACAAAGTCGGTTTTGAGCTGGTCGAGAATCGGCGCCATCTTGATGCAGGGGATGCATTTGTCGGCGCCGACATCAACCAGCTTCGGAAGCGCGCCGGCCGCATTCGGCCCGGCAGCTTTCACGTCAACGGGCAAGGCGGCGTTGCTGCAGACCGCCATAAAAATCAGCAGCAGACCAACCACTCCATTCCGTGAAAATTTCTTGAAATTCCGCATTTTTCTCACCCGATCATTTTTTCGATGTCTGCAGGACTCGGGACCTTGCCGACCACCAGCACCTTCCCGTCAACCACCAACCCCGGGGTGGTCATCACACCGAAACTCATGATCTGGTTCAGGTCCGTCACCTTTTCCATTTCGTAGTCAAGGCCGAGTGCTTCAGCCGCCTGTTTGGCGTTTTCCGCGAGCTTGTTGCACTTGGCGCAGCCGGTACCGAGAATCTGGATTTTTGTCATGATTGATCTCCTTGGTTTCTTAAAAAAATGTTCCGTAAATAAGACCGCTGATGGTCGCCATCACCACCACCAGCAAAACAAAAACTGCGGTCTTTTTGGTTCCCATCACGCTGCGGATCACCAGCATATTCGGCAGAGAGAGTGCCGGACCGGCCAACAGCAGCGCCAGCGCTGGCCCCTTGCCCATCCCGGCACCCATCAGCCCCTGCAGAATCGGTACTTCCGTCAGGGTGGCAAAGTACATGAATGCTCCGAACACCGAGGCGAACAGGTTGGCGAACAGCGAGTTGCCGCCGACCAGGGAGGCGACCCACGCCGACGGGATCAACCCTTCATGTCCCGGCCGGCCCAACAGGACACCGGCAATCAGCACGCCGATCAGCAGCAGCGGCAGAATCTTCTTGGCAAAATCCCAGCTCTCTTCGAACCACTGACCCATCTCGCCGTCGCGCGTTGTTTTCAGATTGCTGAGAACCGACAGTCCGACCACGCCGAAGGTAAACGCAAGTTCCGGATGTTGCGGTTGCACAACAGCCATCAGCAGTGCCGGCAACGAAGCCAGCAGAATGCGCGCCACACCGAGCCTGAACCAGGTCGCCAGCATCAGCGCCAGGGCAACGGCAAAGGTGCTGGTGACCCACCACTTCGACACATAGATGGCATGCCAGAGGCCGGTTGGTTGATCTGTCTTGCCCCAGTTGGCAAACACCAGAATTCCGACCATTGCCGCAAAGTAGAGGGCAGTCTGCCAGAGTGGACGACTGTTGTCGTCAGCGGCCATCATCGGTGCCGCGGCCGCCTTTTCCGCCTCTTCATAGCGAAAGAAGAAGTGCATCAACAAGCCGATGACCACTGCGAACACAACAGCGCCGAGAGCACGTGCAATACCCATCTCCGGCCCCAGGATGCGGGCGGTCAGCACAATCGCCAAAATATTGATCGCCGGCCCGGAGTAGAGAAACGCACAGGCCGGACCAAGCCCTGCGCCCATGCGGTAGATCCCGGCAAACAGGGGGAGGATCGTACAGGAGCAGACGGCGAGGATCGTCCCCGACACCGATGCGACACCGTATGCGAGAACTTTTTTCGCATTCGGCCCCAGATATTTCATCACGGCGGCCTGGCTGACAAACACCGCCACTGCCCCGGCAATAAAAAATGCCGGCACCAGACAGAGCAACACATGCTCACGGGCGTACCATTTGACCAGGTGTAGCGACTCAAGAATCGCGCCCTGAACGCGGGCAGTTTCAACCGGCAGGAAGAAACAGCCCAAAAAAACCGCGACCATCCAAAACAACGGTCGCCACTCACTTTTCCACTGCATAGTGCTTACCTTCTTGGCGAAATCACTTAAGGATAAAATAAAAAATTTAAGCCATCAGACGGTCGCTATTTGACCAGCGAAGAGTGATCCTCGGCCTGTGCCTTAAAGATCGACTCGACACAGCCGAAAAAACTCAGGATACAGGGCACACGCAACCTGTAAAACACCAGGTTGCCACGTTTGTCGCTCAGGACAATACCCGCCTGCTTGAGGACCGAGAGATGTTTTGAAACCGTTGAAACATCGGCGCCGATCAACTCGGTCAGGTCGCAGACACAGCGCTCCTCTTTTTCCAGTTCTTCGATGATAAACAACCGCGTCGGATGGGCCATTGCCTTCAGAACATTGGCGCGCGCCTCGAGGATTGCTTTCTGTTTTTGGTCCATCTTTGCCTCCTTGCGTTATTGGCAATATAGCCAAATAGCCAACAACATACAAGCACTTTTTCCCCCACGCTTGCGGTTGCCTCCCTGCCTACTCTTAGCCCGTCCTTCTTACCTATTTGCAGACAACAAACCACCTTGCTATACTGTGCAGAGATTGGAACTCATTAGACTGAAGATATGGAGGTCTCACAATGCGCACTGTTTTTCTTCTGACGCTCACCATCCTGATTTCAACCAGCCTGGCGCTGGCAGTCCCTCCCGGCCGTACCTTGAAGTTCAGTGACAGCCCAATGGGTATCGTCACCTTCGACGGCCAACTGCACAAGGACAAAGGCAACGCCTGTAAAGACTGCCACAACAAAGACGTCTTCCCGAAAATGAAGCAGGGAACTGTCGAGATCACCATGAACGAAATCTACGCCGGAAAATTGTGCGGCACCTGCCACAACGGCCAGCGCGCCTTTGACGCCAAGACCAGCTGCACTCGCTGTCACGTTAAAGAATAACGTTTACCCCGCCAGACAGAATCAGCAAGGCCCGTCGGAAATTCCGACGGGCCTTGCCATTTAAACTGACTGCTTAAAACTTATGGCTTGCAGCGAACAGGGTCACCGTTTCTGTTGAGGCAGGTATGCCTCAAAGGACTTCTTGTCGAGAGAGCAGCGATACGCCTCCTCCCCGGTGATGTGCCGTGCCTTGAGCAGGTCCATGATGTGCTGGTCCATCAGCTGCATGCCATCACCTTTGGCCGTCTGCATGATGGACGGCACCTGGAAGGTCTTGCCCTCGCGGATCAAGTTGGCTACTGCCGCATTACAGACCAGGATTTCCAGCGCGGCCACTCGGCCTTTGCCGTCGGCCGTGCGCAGCAATTGCTGACAGATGACCCCCTTAAGACTCTCGCCGAGCATGGTCCGCACCTGCTCTTGCTGATCCTTTGAGAAGGCGTCAATAATCCGATCGATGGTTTTCGCCGCCGAGTTGGTATGCAGGGTGCCGAACACCAGGTGGCCGGTCTCAGCTGCCGTCATCGCCAGAGAAATGGTCTCCAGGTCGCGCATCTCCCCCACCAGAATCACATCCGGGTCCTCGCGCAAAGCTGCTCGCAGGGCATTGGAAAACGATTTCGAGTGATTGCCAATCTGGCGTTGATTGAGCAGCGACTTCTGATTTTCATGGATAAACTCGAGGGGATCCTCGAGGGTCAGGATATGTTCCCGCCGCGACTTGTTGATCAGATCGATCATCGCCGCGAGGGTTGTCGACTTGCCGCTTCCGGTCGGGCCGGTCACCAACACCAGCCCTTTTTTCAGAGTCGTCAGCTTGCGCACGCCTTCAGGCAGACCGAGCTGATCCGCCGTCAGTATCTTGCTCGGGATAATCCGAAAGACCCCGGCAACGCCGCGGTGAGTTTCCAGGAGATTACCGCGAAACCGGCCAACACCCTCCAGCGCATAGGCGAAATCGATATCGTGGTGTTCATCGAATTCCTTGCGCTGTTCCTCACTCAGGATTTCAAACAGCAAGGCGCGCGCCTGCTGATCGGAGAGCGGTGGGTAATTGAGTTTTTCCATTTCGCCGTGCAGACGAAAAATCGGCGGAGCACCACTGGAAATATGCAGGTCGCTGGCGCCCTGCTGCTTCATCATATTGAAAAGTGCGTTGATTTTGGCCATAAATATTCCCCAAATCCCTTATAAAACCGAAGGTATTCTGTCAGACACTGAATGAACTTGTCAAGCAAACCTGGAGAGCATTCAGACTTGATCCTTGTGCTACAATCATGGTATTCACGCCTTCCCGGCTCTCCGGGAATTTATCAAGGAGTTATTTTCCATGAGTAAAGCATTGGGCCTGATTTCCGGCGGCCTCGACAGTTGTCTGGCGGCACTCTGTTTGAAGCGACAGGGCGTCGATGTCACTGGCATCGTCTTCGTCACCCCTTTCTTCGGCAGCCAGAAGGCCGAGCAGATGGCTGCACAGATGGAGATTCCCCTGCTGGTTGAAAACATCAGCGAGGTTCATCTGGAGATGCTCAAGGCCCCCCGTTACGGCTACGGCCGCAACATGAACCCCTGCATCGACTGTCATGCGATGATGTTCCGCCTGGCGGGGGAGCGGATGGCGGCAGACGGCTTCGATTTTCTCTTTTCCGGCGAGGTCCTCGGCCAGCGGCCAATGAGCCAGAACGCCAACGCGCTACGCTCAGTCGCGAATCTGTCCGGTTCTCCGGATCGGGTGCTGCGACCGCTCAGCGCCCAGGTCCTGCCGATCACCCCGATGGAGGAAGCAGGTCTGGTGGACCGTTCCCAGCTGCTCGACATCCAGGGCCGCTCCAGAAAGCGCCAGGAAGCTCTGGCACGCGAATGGGAACTGGTTGACTACCCCTCATCCGGAGGCGGCTGCCTGCTCACCGAAAAGAACTTCTCCGATCGACTGCGCGACCTGTTTGATCACCAGCCGGATTGCACAGTTGCCGAAGTGGAACTGCTCAAAATCGGACGGCAGTTCCGTCTCTCTGAAAAATCCAAGCTGACTCTCGGTCGACATCAGAAAGACAACGAGAAAATTCGGGAAGCCGCCCTGCCAGATCATGTGATACTGCATACCCCTGGGCTGGCCGGTCCGGTCGGATTGGTTTCCGGACAGCCGGACGAAACGGATCTGGCCACCGCCGGAGCGATCACCGCATCTTATGGCAAAGGGAAGAGTCTGGACGAGGTCAAAGTTCAGGCGACTTCGGGAGAGGAGCAGCAGTTCATCATGGTGAAGCCGATGCCCCGACAGGATGTGGCGAAGCTGCTGCTTTGAGCAGAGACGATTTGTAACCCTCGAGACTGTTGCAGTGCCCCGGGAAGGCTAGAGGGCCGTCTCCCGGCTTTTGAGAACAGCAAAACCCACCACCAGGATCAGAACACAGAGCGCGACAACGCCGCCCCCCCAGTAAAGCAGCTGTTTTTGCTGCTTGGCCATCTCGCTCTGCATCCGGACCATATCAGAACGCAGCATCGCCAACTGCGTGTGAAGTTCACCGAGGTCCTGGCCACGGCCGGACTGCTGGGCCGCCATCTCCGCCTGCAGAGCACCCACGGCACTTTGCAACTGATCGAGCTTACCCAGTTGATCGGAAAGAACAGTGTTGCTCTGGCCGCTGCGATTCGCCAGCGCCTTCAGCGCCGTACTAAACTTCTCCAGGACAACATTGATCTGCGCTATTTTCTCCCGCTGTAAAGTCAGCTCTTTATTCAGACCGGTCAACTGAACGTCCAGATGCTTCTTCTGCTTCTGATTGTCAGCCACAACCTGGGGCAAGGCTTTCTGCTGCGCCTCAACCGAGGCCTGCAGTGCGGTCATGTCCCGTTGCAGGTACCAGACCTTTTCCTGGATCTGCTCCAGTTCAGTCAGCACGGAAACTTCCGCATGGACCACACTGCTCCACAACAGGATAATCAACAAAAGGGACAGAGTTCGCAAAATGACCTCCATGTCACTTGATAAGGTTCAGGAGCCAATTTAGCCCAATCAGTTTGTCTGGTAAACATTAAAGCCCAACTGGTAGGAGGGTTCCCCCTCACCCTGGCCCTCTCCCGCCAGGGGAGAGGGAACTTTATTATGAAGGGCACTCAAACATAAAAATTTCCCTAGACCTCCCAACTTGCACGACAAAGGGGCTCTCAAGAGCCCGCCCTTGGGTGCCAATGGCAATGCTGCACCACACAGCACTGCCTGGTAGAACGCCAACCCCAGCGCAAGGACATATGCCCTCCGCTAGGAGAAAGGCATTTTTTTGCTTACTTTTTGTTGCCGTCTGGACAAAAAGTGAGTCGGCCTGCGGGGCCGAGACCCCGCGGTTCTGCTTGTTTGAATAAAATAGCTCCCCAAAAAGCTAAATCAAAACCCTACATAACAAAAAAAGCCCCCGCAGAAAGCGGGGGCTTCAAGGAGATGCTCTGCAACGAGAGTGTCCTATTTATTCTCAACCGTGGTAAAGAAAAGTGTCTTCTGCCGCTGCACCAACAAGCGCACCAACTGACCCTCCTGGGGTGTCCCGATCGCGGTCCGGAACTCTTTCTCTGAATTGACCTCATCCCCGTTGACCTCGAGAATCTGGTCGCCGACACGCAGGTTGGCTGTCATCGCCGGCCCTTCCGGTTCGATTTTCGTAACCACAACTCCCTGCCGCTCCTCAATGCTATAGCGTTCGGCCAGCTCTTTGGTCAACGTCGCCACCGACATACCGAGTAGATCACTAGAGGTGGCTCCCTCTGCAGTCGATGCTTGCTGACCGTCATCAAGACGACCAACTTTGACCTTCACTTCGCGCTGTTTGCCCTTGCGGAACACCTTGACCTTGACCTTTGTGTCAACCGGCGTGTTCGCCACAATACGCGGCAGATCATTGATCTCCTTGATCACCTCGTCGTTGAATTCGAGGATAATATCACCCCGCTTGATGCCGGCCTCGGCTGCAGGCGAATCCGCCATAACCTCGTTCACCAGGGCTCCCTTGGTCTCTTTCAGGCCGAAGGATTCTGCCAGCTCATCAGTCACCACCTGTACGGCGACCCCCAGATAACCACGTGTGACCCGGCCGTCATCCCGTAACTGCGGAATGATCTGCTTCGCCATATTGACCGGAATAGCAAAGCCGATCCCCTGGCCGCCGGCCACAATGGCCGTGTTGATCCCGACCACTTCACCCCGGACGTTGAACAGAGGGCCACCGGAGTTGCCCGGATTGATCGAAGCGTCCGTCTGGATGAAATCGTCATATGGGCCAGCGCCGATGACTCGCCCTTTTGCCGAGACGATACCGACCGTCACCGTCTGTTCCAGGCCGAACGGGTTGCCGATCGCCATGACCCATTCACCCACTTTCAGCGAGTCACTGTTGCCAAGCTCGGCCACCGGTAAGCCTTCTCCTGCCTCGATCTTGACCAGCGCCAGGTCGAGTTTCGGGTCATGGCCGCGCACTTCGCCGTCAAATTCACGGCCATCCGACAGCTTGACCTTGATCACGTCGGCGTCATCCACGACATGGTCGTTGGTCAGGATATAGCCATCCTTGGAAATAATGAAGCCGGTACCGAGGGCTCGCTTTTTGCGCGGGGTCTGTTGGTGATCTCGAAAGAAACGTTCGAAAAACTCTTCGAACATATCATTGCCGGGAAGCCCCGGTCGCGACCTGAACGGCGTACGCTGTTGAACCGTCTGCGATGTGCTGATATTGACAACCGCTGGCTTCAGCTGATCGACCAGCTGGACAAAATCAGGCGGCTGGGCCGATGCGGTACTGATCCAAAGACCGGCCAGAACGAAAAATACCAGGAAAGAACAACGTGTCATCTGTTTCATCATAAAGAACCTCCTTCAGGGGAATCTATCATCAAATGTAATGACCGGAGATCGCCCTGTCAATCGGTAGACCCACAGAAATAACCTGTTGAAATACGCAGTTGGAAACTGCCGAACGGCCCGCACTCCGCGCAGTTCGTTGCGCTGGATGCGGGCCGCGGCCATCATGAGGAAGGTTAACTTGGGGGAGTTAGCGTGTCCGGACCGGCGACTGGCAAGCGAACGGTAAAGGTGCTGCCTTTACCAGGAACGGAGGTCACGGTCACACTGCCGCCATGAGCCTCGCCGATCCATCTGACGATCGACAAGCCGAGGCCGGTGCCGCCGTCCATCCGGTTCCGCGCCTTGTCAACCCGGTAGAAACGGTCGAATATCCGCGGGAGGTGATGAGACTCCATGCCGATGCCTGAATCGGCAATCTCCACCTGGGCCATGTCGCCATCCAGCGACAGACGGATCATCAGGGAGCCCTCTTCATCGGTGTATTTGACACCGTTCGAGATCAGGTTCAGGAACATCTGGCGCAGGCGCAGCTCATCTCCCTTGATCAGGATCTCCTTCTCCGCCTGATAATCAAAATCGACTTGGATTTGCTTCGGTTCACCGAGAATTTTACTTTGCAGGTAGAGCCCCTGAATCAGGTCGCTGAGACTGAACTCTTTGATGTCGAGCGGCAGCTCGCCCACTTCACTCTTGGAGAGCGTCAGCAGGTTCTCGATAATCCGCTCCATGCGATCAATCTCTTCAACATTGGAAATGAGAATGTCGCGGAACTCCTCCGGAGTTTTCGCCCAGCGTTGGGCCACTTCGGTCTCCCCACGCAGGATGGTCAGCGGCGTGCGCAGTTCGTGAGACGCATCACCAGAGAATTGGCGGACCCGCCGGAATTGGTCTTCGAGACGCTCCAGCATCCGGTTGAGCGAGATCACCATCCGCTCCAGCTCGTCCTGGCAGCCGCGGGTGGGTAGGCGCTTGTCCAGGTTGTCGGCGTTGATACCGTGGGCGGCATCGGTGATGTCGATCACCGGAGTGATCAGCCGGTCGGCCAGGAACCAGCAGCCAACCCCGAGCCAGATAACGGCGAAGGGCCCAACCAGAAGATAAATCAACCGCAGCTGGTTGATCGTCTCTTCCGACGCTCCGAAACAAATGGCAACCTGAGCAACGCCAACCAGTTTACCTTCGGCAATGACAGGGTGGGTCAGCAGACGCTGGCTGCGGCCGGCACTCTTCTCGACCGATTCAAGATGCTGATTCAACCAGCGCACCTGCTGCCGGGCAACTCCTCCAAACTGCAATTCTTCTCCGAGCAGGTTCTCCGAAGCACAGGCGGCATGAAACTTCACAGAGCGCAACTGGATGAACGCGTCCCAGTTGAACTGGTTCACCAGATTATGCATCGGCTGACAATTGACACTGTCCGCAACCGGGTCGAAGATCTCGTCCTGATGACGATCAATCTGCCGCGCAATTTCCCGCAACTCGACATCCACCTGCTGGCGCAAGCTGAACGAAAAATAATAGTATGAGAACAATCCGCTGACCGCGAGAATGACCCCCAGAGTCAGGGTGTACCAGAAGGTCAAGCGGAACCGGATGGAATCCTGAGGATGAACAGACAAATCGCCAATCCTGTCGAAAAAGTTTATGTCACAAGGGTTAATCTTCCTTCAGCACATAACCGACGCCGCGCACCGTGTGGATCAGCTTCTTGTCAAAACCACGGTCCACTTTCTTACGCAGGTAGTTCACATAAACATCGATAATGTTGGTGAAGGAATCGAACGTATAATCCCAGACATGTTCGGCGATCATGGTGCGGGTCAGCGTCTGTTCGGCATTCCGCATCAGGTACTCAAGCAGCGCGTACTCCTTGGAGGTCAGGTCGATCTCGTCGTCGCCGCGCCAGACCTTGTGAGCCACAGGATCGAGGCGCAGATCGGCGTAGGTGATTTCTGCACCGCGGTCATCACTGCTGCGCCGGGTCAAAGCACGCACCCGGGCCAGAAGTTCGGCAAAGGCAAACGGTTTGGTCAGATAATCGTCGCTGCCCGAATCCAGACCGGCCACGATATCTTCTACCGTATCCTTGGCGGTCAAGCACAAAACCGGCGCAACGACACCCTTCTCGCGCAACTGCTTGATTGCACCGATGCCATCCAGCTTGGGCAGCATGATGTCCATCAGGATCAGGTCAAACCGGTTGCTCTCCGCCAGAGTCACGCCTGTTTCACCGTCATTGGCGACTTCAACGCTGAAGCCTTCACCCTCGAGACCACGCTGAATAAAGCTGGCCACTTTCACTTCGTCTTCGACAACAAGGACACGCATGGGTCACTCCTTTATAGTGTTTACTTTGACTGTTTCCGTAAAAGCTCTATTTCAAGTTCAATTTTACCAGAACTTCGTTGGCCGTCTCCTCAACGGCCTTTTCCGAGACATCGATCACCACCCACGGGTGGCGCCGGAAAAATTTCCGGGAATAAGCCAGCTCTTCCTCGATCTCTTCATAATCGGCATAGGCTGTCCTGGGATCCTGTCCCAGGTTGCGGAGTCGGGCCGCCCGGACTTCAACCAGCCGCTGCGAATCAACAACCAGGCAGGCAACGCGCCGCGGATCCACTTCAAACAGCTGCGGAGGCGGATCAATGCCCTTCACCAGCGGGACATTGGCCACTTTCCAGCCCCGATGCGCCAGGTAGATGGACAACGGCGTCTTGCTGGTGCGCGACACTCCAACCAGGACAATTTCAGCAAGATGCAGGTTGCGCGGCTCTTGACCATCATCATGCTTGACGGTAAATTCGATCGCCTCGATCCGTTTGAAATATGCATCATCAACGCCATGGAAGAGACCAGGAGTCTCTTTTGGCGAACGTCCGAGATGATGAGCCAGCTTCACCAGGATCGGGGTCAGCAGGTCGATATTCGTCAGGCCGAGGCTGTCGCATTCGTCATGAACCAGCTGAGCCAACTCACGGTTGACGATGGTATAAACCACGAGGCCACTCTGTTCGAGGACCTCGTCCAACGCCTCATAAACCTGGTTTTTGGTCCGCACATTATTGACACGCCTGAGCCGTACCGACTTGTCGCGGAACTGGGTCAGAGCGGCCATCACCATTTTCTCAGCCGTCTCTCCGGTGGCGTCGGAAAGCAGGAAAATCTGCTGGGCTGTCGTCATATGAACCCTTCTTTAAGACTTGGAAAGTCTAGCATATTTTAATGAAAAAGCAAATCCCCAGAAGGCCAAGAATTGCAAAAAGGGCCGCAACTCAAGGCATTTTAGGCTCTTTTGGGCGAAGCCTCAAGTTACAACAAACTGACTCACCATTTCATTAAGATGGTAATTATCGTTATCTGGACTCTTTTCGTCAAGATTTTCTGTTGCATTTAATCATGATCTTCGTTAAACAGGCTGCATGGCTCATCACTGGTTGGAAATCCGGATCCCCGCCCCGGCGGTGGTCATCGAATTGCTCGGACAAAGTCTCCTTGATTTGGGGTGCAGTGGCATCAACGTCGGCGAGTACGCACTTGACACCTTTGAAGCCCCCCCGGAGCTGCCGATGCCGAAAGGGGACACTGTCGTCCGTGCCTACTTCCCCGACACGGATCAAAGAGATCAATTAAGCGACGCCATCCTTGCCGTACTCGAAGATCTGGCCCGCTTTTTTCCCGAACTGACTCCAGCGGCTCCGGACATCAGAAGGCTCGCCGAAGAGGACTGGGAGAAAAACTGGCAGCAGCATTTTCCGCCGTTTCAGGTCGGTGAAACCTTGCTGATCCGGCCGTCGTGGTCTGATCAGTTGCCAACTGAAGGCCAGGCGCTTCTGACCCTCGATCCGGGCCAGGCGTTCGGCACCGGCACACATGCCACCACCAGCCTCTGTCTCGACGTGATCACCCGTCTGGCGGCAACGGAAGCGGGTCTCGGCAAAGTTCTCGACGTCGGGACCGGTTCGGGTATTCTGGCGCTGGCTGCGGCGGCGCTCAACGCCGCGGAAGTCCTCGCCTGCGACATCGACCCGCAAGCGCGCCAGATCGCACGGGAGAATATCGACCAGAACGGACTGACGACACAGATTACCGTCACCGACCTCTTCCTGGAAGAGATCCTCGGCCGTTTTGACCTGGTGCTGGCGAACATCCTGGCCAAAGAGAACATTCGCCTGCGTCCTGAATTCCTCCAGCGGATGGCGCCTGGCAGCCACCTGATCCTGTCAGGCATCCTGATTGAACAGGAGGCCGATGTTATCGCCGCCTTTGAAAATGACCCGCTGACTCTCGAGTCCGTCGATCGGAAAGACGACTGGACCTGCCTCACCTACCGTTACCATGGCTGAGTTACCGCGCTTTTTTATGCCCCCAGGCGAGCTCGCGGCAGATGAAATTCTGATCACCGCGGAGGCTCTGCACCATCTCAACACCGTCCTGCGCCTGAAGGTCGGCGACCAGGCCATCCTGCTCGACGGGACAGGTGTCTGCTGTCGGGTGCGTTTGTCTGCCATCAGCCGTCATCTCGCCCAAGCCGAACCGCTGGCACGCTGGCAGGCCACGGAAACAGCCCTGCCGATTCGTCTGCAGCAAGCTCTGCCCAAAGGCGACAAATTTGACCTGGTCCTGCAGAAAGGGACTGAACTCGGCATCTCCTGCTTTGAACCGGTCGCCTGTCAACGCTCGGTTCCGCTGGCAAACCCGCAGCGCATGCAGAAGCGCAGCCAACGCTGGACACGGATCATCAGCGAAGCGGCCCGCCAGAGTCGTCGCTGCCTCCTGCCTGAGCTGGAGGCCGTACACCCACTGACAGAAGCGGTTCGGTTGGCGCCGGAGAATCTCCGCCTGGTGCTCTGGGAGCAGGGTGCCACGCCGCTGGCGAACGCCCTGCCTGCACATCCCCCGGCCGGCATCACGCTGCTGGTCGGCCCCGAGGGGGGATTTGCCCCGGAAGAAGTTGATCTGGTCCAACAGGCCGGCTACCATCCGGTCCACCTCGGCCCTCGAATTTTACGGACGGAAACTGCAGGCTTGGCAGCGACTAGTATTTTGCAGTATCTTTACGGTGATTTGCATCTTGCACCGAAGCCATGGGAGGAAATGTCATGAAGTGTCCGAAATGCGGCTATCACAGCTTTGACTACCTGGAAAACTGCAAAAAATGCGGCCAGGACCTGGGGGATCACAAAGCGAAATTCAATTTACGCGGGTTTTTCTCTCCCGACCAGCCTGCGGAAACGATGGAGAGCGCTGCTGAAGCTGAAGACACGACGGCTGCTGCGACTGGTGAAGCCGGGGATGTCGACTTCGGTTTCGATTTCCTGGATGAGGATGAGCAGGCCGCTGATCAGCCGGCAGCTGCAACGGACATCGACCTCGGTTCGGAAGAAGACCTCAACCTCTCTCAGCCTTTCGGGATAGATGGCGAAACCGTTCCGGCTGAAGAAGCATCCGACAGCAAAAAGAAGGCCGAGGACGACGGCTTCGAGTTCTAGGCTGTTTTCCGGTCATCACCCGACGGGGTTGGAGCCAGGTCTTTTCGACTGAAGGCCTGATGCGGGAATCGCTGTCGCAGCTGAACGGACAGCTCCTTGTTCAGCACGCGCCTCTCGACTCTCACCCTTCCCCCAAGGTGCGACAACCCCGATTTTGATCAGAACCCGGTGTCGCCGGAGAGACCATGCCTTATCCGATCCACCCAAAAGACACCAAGGCGCTTCTCCTGAATATTGCGGAGGACATGTTTCTTGCCAGAGGCTACGAACATGTCCGCGTCAGAGACATTACCGACTCGGCCCGAGTCAATGTCGCGGCCATCAACTACCACTTTCATAGCAAAGACAACCTCTACCGCGCGGTTCTGCGCCGACTCTTCCGAGCCATTGCCCGGCGGCGCATCGCCTGCATTGATCGAGCTGTAGAGCACCAACCTGAGGCCCCTGATCTTGTTGCCATCATCGAAGCCTATGTCCGTAGTTTTTTCGATGATGTCTCCGTCTCCGCTGATCACAAACGTCACCTGGCGCTGGTCTACAGTGAAATGAGCCCCGACGCCATCGCACCCGACCTGGTGGTCTCGGAAATGGCCACCCCGATCAACACCCGGCTGCGCCAGGCGATTCTCCAGGCCTGCCCGCAGATCAGTGAAGAGCACGCAACTCTCTGTGCCAGCAGCATTACAGGGCAGGTGCTGCATTTTATTTTCATGCGGGATATCTTCCGCTCAATGATCGAATCCTCCTCCGATGAAGACCTGATCAACTTTATCATTCGTCACATTACCGAGTTTTCTCTGCGCGGCATCGATTGTTCTTCGGTCTAAACCGCCGATTGGCCCTTTTCCCCCGATTTCACGACCAAATAAGCCGCATTGTGCCATTTTCTCCCCGCACCGCATATTTTTTTATACTTTTCCGATAACTGTTGTGATTCCATATGGTTGTGGAGGCAATGTAGGCCTATTCCTATCAAACAGGACAAAACCGTATATTTCACACATACACCCTTATTTGTATGAGTGTTCCCTGTGATTCCGGCTAGTTAACACGATACCCCCACAAACAATGCACCTTTTACGCCCCGCACCGTATAACTTGCGTATACGTTTTCGCTTCACCTGCCGACACGCCAGGGTCGGACCGAGCCTCTCTCATTTTTTTGTTTGCCTAT
>JAQYVZ010000004.1 GCA_030145205.1 Desulfuromonadales bacterium
CCTGCAATCTAGGAATGACGAAACCGTCCGGCCAGTCGTGTCAGCATCTTTCTCCGGGCCGAATCACCCGATGCGGAAAATCCCTAGAAACCCTGATTGTCGTGCAGGTGTTCTATCCCCTGGCCGAGTCGGCACGAAAAAAATTGACGGGCCAAGAACGTTTGATTTGCTGCTATAGTTATTAGCAAAGCCAGTTGCTCATTACCTGTCCACCGGGAGATCATCGGCATGAAGCTTGGAATCCTGGCCATACGGTTGCTTGCCCTTGCTTTTCTGTTCTGCCTCGTCGCCTGTGCAGGTCTGCCGCCACGACATAGCGAACTGCATGCACCGGCGTATGTCACGGCAGAGAGCAGCGACAGCTTGTTGAGCCGCTATGCGCCACTGTTCATCCTTGAGGAAGCAGACAAGAGCTATAACCGGATCGGCACGCCTGCCATACGTGCCGTTGAGCATGGCGAAACAGAGGCTTATGTCGATCCCGACCAGCCAGCTCTCTACGCCATGCAGCGGACATTTCAAAGTGGGGGGCGTGACTACACCAACCTGATCTACCGGGTGCATTTCGAAAAAACCCCCGCCCGTCATCTGACAGCGGGTCGCAATGTCGGCTTGATCATCCTGATCACGCTCGATGAAAATGAGAACCCATTGCTGCTTACCAGCGTCCACACCTGTGGTTGCTACCTCGCCTTTATTCCGACGTCCTACCTTGCCGAAGAAGCCTATCCTGAAAACTGGTCGCTTGTCAGTCAGCAGGCCTATGGCGAACAACTGCCCGGACAAATTTTAATCCCCGAACGCAAACCGTACCGTTTCACCCTGTCAATTCGTAGTGGCACCCACAGGGTGATGAACCTGAATCTGCAGACCGAGGAGGACATTGCACCGTCGAACTTACTGAAAGTTAAACTCAGACCGATGGAGGCTTTACGCCAGCTGCCGTTCGGCCAGCAGAGCATCTCATTTTTTGAAACAAACGGACCTCGTAAAGGCTATGTCAGGGGCAGTCGAAAACCGTATGAACGGCTGTTGATGAGCTGGTGGGCGTTCGATTGGCGGGTTGGGGAAGACAAGGATTTAGGCCCCCGCGAAGAAACGGGCGCCACTTTTTACACCAGTCTGAAGTTCTGGGCGCGCGAGGAGTCCGATCTGTGGGACTTTAGCCAATTCCTGCGCTACTGGGGCTGGCGCTTCTAAAGCGAGCCACTCAGGGATTCAAAAATAAACCCGCTTAACCCCTCAAGAAAAACACGCATCGTGACGTGCCCTCTCTGGCAAGGCTTCATTAGGGCAGGATGCGGCCAATCAAGTCAAACAACAAGCCAGGGACAACCCCGAAGAGCAACACGCCGGTGACGCAAATCGCCAGGACGGTATGCTCAAGCCCGGTGCCAGAGTGGCGTTCGGCCACCGCTTCGTTCGGTGTGAACAGTGTCAGAATGACCTTCAGGTAGAAGGCGAACGAGATCAGTGAGGCAAGAATGCCGAGCAGGGCCAGGCTGAGCAGATCGGCCTGGATGGCGGCATGGAAGATGGCGAATTTGGCCATGAAACCGGCGGTTGGCGGCATGCCGGCCAACGAGAGCAGCAATACAGTCAGCACACCACCCCGTACCGGGTAGCGGTAGCCGAGACCGCGCCAGTCGGCGAGAGCGCCCGGTTCATCACCGTGATCGGCCAGGCTGGCAATCAGGGCGAAGCTACCTAGGCTGGCGATGCAGTAAACCACGACATAAAAGACTCCGGCGGTAAGGCCATCGCGGCTCTGGCAGAGCAAGCCGACCAGCAGCGTACCCATGTGGACCACCGAGGAGTAGGCGAGCAGGCGTTTGATATGGGTCTGCATCAGGGCGCAGAGCGCGCCGACCAGCATGGTCAGCACGGCCAGGATCCAGAGCAGTGAAGTCATGTCGCCCCAGCCGCTCGGGCCGCTGGCAAACAGACCGATCAACGCAGCCGCCACTGCACCCTTCGAGCCGGTTGCCAGGAAGCTGACCACAGGCGTGGGCGCGCCCTGGTAGACGTCGGGGGTCCAGAGGTGGAAGGGCACCAGCGAGATCTTGAAGCCGATCGCGACCAGCAGCATGCCCCAGCCGAGTAGGCCCCAGGGCCGCAAAGCACCACCCGTCTGCAGACCGTGCAAGGCTTCGGGAAGATGGAAGCTGCCGCTGCAGGCGTAGAGCAGGCCGATGCCGAAGGCCATGAAGCCGGTGGCCACCGCGCCCATTACCAGGTATTTCAGCCCGGCTTCTGCAGAGAAGTCACAGTGGCGGTTGATAGCGATCAGGATGTAGAACGAGAGCGTGAAGGCTTCCAGGCCGAGGAAAATGCCGACCAGGCTGGTGGCAGATGACAACAGGGCCATGCCGGTAGCGGCAAACAGCACCAGGGAGGTGTACTCCCCGGCCGGGATGGTCTGCTCATGAATATAGCGGATCGACAAGGCCAGAACCAGCGCGGCGCTGAGTGCCCAGAAGAGGGTGAAAAAACGCGCGTAGGGACCGCTCCCGAACATGCCGGCGATCTCCGCGACCGGCGGCTGAATCAGCAAGGCCGCGCCGGCGGCTGCCAGGGCGACGATGATCCCACCAGTAACAAGCGGGATCACCTGCTTGTGCCAGGCGCCGACCATCAGCAGGGTGGTCGCGCCCAGGGTCAGAATCAGGACAGGTGTCAGGGCAATCAGTTCCATCGCATTCATGGCAGACCTCCCAGCAAGAGCTGCACCGGTTCATGCAGCGGCGTCAGGAAGGGTGCCGGATAAAGTCCCAGCCAGATGACCAGAATCGCCAGCGGCGCTAGAATCAGCCATTCCCGTGGCGTCAAGTCATGCAGCAGTCGTGCACCGCAGTCCGGTCCCCAGATCACTTTCTGAACCAGACGCAGGATATAGGCCGCGGCGAAGACCACCGCGACCATGGCCAAGCTTGCCCAGACCGGGTGGGTCTGGAAGGTTCCGATCAACACCAGAATCTCGCCGGCAAAGTTGGCCAGGCCGGGCAGGCCGAGTGATGAAAGTGCGAACAACAGGAACAGGGCCGACAGGTTGGGCGCCTGGCCCCAGAGACCACTCAATTCACCAAGCTGGCAGGTGCCGGTGCGCTGACGGATCATCGCCACCAGCAGGAACAGGGCGCCGGTGGCCACCGCGTTGGTCAGCATCAGCAGGATACTGCCTTCCAAGGCAGTGACCTGCCAGGCCGCCAGGCCGAGCAGAATCAGACCGACGTGAGAAATCGACGAGTAAGCGAACAGACGTTTGATGTCCTGTTGCCGATATGCGCCCCAGGCCGCGTGGAATAGACTGACCAAGGCCAACACTCCCAGCAGCGGTAGCACCTGGTGGGTCGCCGCCGGGAAGAGCGGGAAGGCGATGCGGATCATCCCGAAGATGCCGGTTTTGATCAGCAGGCCGGTCAGGTCGACGACGCCCGATTCCGGGGATTCCGCGTGGGCGTCGGGCAGCCAGGTGTGGAAGGGCACCAGCGGTGTCTTGATCGCAAAGGCGAGCATGAAGCCGGCGAACAGCCACAGCTCCTGAGTCAGCGAAAGCTCGGTATTTACCAGCTCGGTCAACAGGAAGGTGTAGTTGCCGGTCTGGTCGCCATGCAGCAGGTAGAGGCTGATCAGGGCAATCAGCATCGCCAGGCTGCCGGCCAGAGCGTAGAGGAAGAACTTGATCGCCGCCTGCCGTCTCTGCTCGCCGCCCCACAGGCCGATCATGATGAACAGCGGGATCAGCATGATCTCCCAGAAGAGATAGAAGAGGACCAGGTCGACCGCCAGGAAAATCCCTAGCAGGCCGGTTTCCAGCAACAGCAGCAAGCCGAGAAACTGCGGCGCATAGCGCCGGACCGGCCAGGCGGCGAGGGCGGCAATCACCAGCAGGAAACTGGTCAGCAGCACCATCACCAGCGAGATGCCGTCCATGCCGAGGCTGTAGCGGATGCCGTAGCGGGTGATCCAGGCGGCATCTTCCTGCAGCAGCCAGCCGCCACCGCCGTTGCTGTACACGACAAACAGGCCGACTGCAATGGCAAATACCAGTCCGGTCGTCACCAGGGCCAGACCGTGGCTAGTTCGTTCTTCCGGGTCGGCCAGCATGCAGAGGATGGCGCCAACCAGTGGCAGCGCCAGCAGCAGAGTCAGCCAGGGCATCTGGGAAAAGAGCGCTGTCAGAGTCATCAGTGCCCCCCTCCTCGACCGATCAGCGCCATCAGGACCCAACCGAGAATCAGCAGGAAGCCCCAGGCAAAAGCGGACAGGTAACTGGAGAGTCGACCGGTGGTCATGCGGCGCAGCAGGTTGCCGCTGCTTTCCGCCTGACGGGCCAGACCGCGCAAGGTGCCGTCGAACAGGGTTCGGTCACAGCCGAGCCAGCAGAAGCCGGCAATGGCGTGGAACGGACGTAAAATCATCAGGTCGACCAGCTGGTCCGCGCGCCAGCCCTCAAGCAGGAAACGGGTGAGCGCGTTATCGCGTTCGCCCTGGAATTTCCGGTAGCGCCAATGGGCGGCTGCCCAGCCGATCACCACCAGAGCGATGGCTAGGCCGATCAGCTGCCACTCCAGATCGTGGCTGGCAGTAACGTGACGTCCGGCCAGGTCTCCAAACCAGTGATGCAGCCATTCGCCGCCGCCGGCCAAAGCCGGCAGGTTTAGCAGTCCACCGGCCAGACCGAGCAGAGCCAGCGGCCAGAGGGGCCAGCGCATCAACAACGGAATTGCATGAGGGTGCGCGTTGCTGCGGGGCTCGCCGGCAAACACCAGGTAGACCAGCCGGAAGGTATAGAAGGCGGTCAACAGGGCCGTGATCACACCGATTAGCCAGAAGATCCGGTAGAGCGGGTCAGCATGGGTAAACAGGGCCAGCAGGACACCGTCTTTCGAGAAGAAGCCACCGGTCATGGGGACGCCAGCCAGACAGATGGCCCCGGCGAGAAACACCCAGAACAGTTCCGGTGGACTGCGGCGGGCTAGGCCCCCCATCTTGAAGATATCGTTTTCATCGCCGGCCAAATGAATGACGCAGCCGGCGGCCATGAACAGCAGAGCCTTGAAGAAGGCGTGGGTCAGCAGGTGGAACATCGCCCCGCTGACTGTACCGGCGCCGACGGCCATGAACATGTAGCCGACCTGACTCATGGTCGAGTAGGCGAGCACCCGCTTGATCTCGCGCTGCGCCAGGGCGCAGGTGGCGGCGTACAAAGCGGTCAGGGCGCCGATGGCGGTGATGGCAGTCATGCCGACCGCTGACAGGGAAACCAGTGGGAACATCCGGCAGAGCAGGTAGACGCCAGCAGTGACCATGGTGGCCGCGTGGATCAGAGCGGAAACCGGCGTCGGCCCGGCCATGGCATCCGCCAGCCAGGTCATCAGCGGCAGCTGTGCCGACTTGCCGCAGGCGCCGAACAGTAGCAGCAGGGTCAGAACGATGACCACGCCGGGTGAGATGGATGCCGCCTGGGCGTTGATTTCCGTAATTGACAGGGTGCCGGTGAGGGCGAACAGCCAGAGCAGGGCAATGCCGAAAAAGACGTCACCGACCCGAGTTACCAGGAACGCCTTGGTGCCGGCCCGGGCGTTGTCCGTCTGACTGTACCAGAAACCGATCAGGCCGTAGGAGCACAGGCCCACGCCTTCCCAGCCGAGGAACAGTACCAGCAGGTTGTCGGCCAGCACGATCGCCAGCATGGCGAACACGAACAGGTTGAGTAGCCCGAAGAAGCGGGCGTAGTCCCGATCGTTGTGCATGTAGCCGATCGCGTAGAGATGGATCAGGGTCGCTACGCCGGTGACCATCAGGGTCATGGGCGCGGCAAGCTTATCAAAATTCAGTGCAAAGGCAACGTTCAGGTCGCCACTCGACAGCCAGGTGCCGAGCACGGCCCGGGTGCCTTCGCCGGTCGAATAATCCCAGAACAACAGGGTCAACAGGGCGGATGTCGCCACCCCGGCAACCGCTGTGGTTTCGGCAAACAGGCGCGGCAGGCGTGTGCCGAACAACATGTTGATCACGGCGCAGACCAGCGGCAGCAGGGGTATGAGAAACAGCAGGGTTTCGCTCATCCGTGCATCCTGTTGAAATCATCAGCGACCGCCGAACCCTGGCGGTGGCGTAAGTAGAAAACCATGGCCAGAGCGACCGCAACTTCCGACGCGGTGACGGCCATCAGCAAGACCACAAACAATTGACCATCCACCTGCTGCCAGTGAGCCGAAGCTCCGACCAGCACCAGTGCGGCGGCATTCAACATAATCTCGACGCCGATCAGGATCATGATCAGCTGACGGCGGACCACCGTACAGGTCAGGCCGAGGACGAAGAGGATGACGGCGATAGCCAGGACATGTCCGAAGGGCACGATCATGACGTCTCCTCCTTGTCCTGCTCACGCGGCTGGTAGCGGCCGAGGTAATAGGCGCCGACCGCGGCAAACAGCAGCTGAAACGAGACCACCTCGACGGCCAGGCCGAAGCGTCCGAACAGGGCTTCACCGAAAGCGCGTGGTCCGACGAAATGCGCCGGGTTGCCGCTGGCAGCAGACGGGTCCTGGAAAATAATCAACAGGCTGCAGAAGATTACGGCCGCCGCCAACATCAAGCCGGGCACCCAGCGTTTCCAGCCGGGACCCTGCGGTTGTTCGCGCGGCGCTAGTTCGAGCACCATGATAATGAACAGGAACAGGACCATGATGGCGCCGACATAGACAATCACCTCCCAGGCCGCGATCAGTGGGGCGCCCAGCAGGTAGAACATCAGCGCCAGTGCGAAGAAGCCCTTGACCAGGTAAATCACCGCGTGCACCGGGTTGCGGCAGGTCACGCAGAGCAGGGTCGCTGCCAGCAGAACGAACGCGAGTATGTAGAAGAGTATCGAAGCCATAAAGTCCAAGCCGCTTAAATCAAGGCACCAGCGCCTTCGGGTCGACCGGTGGTGTTTCGTCAGCATTGCCGCCACGTGGGTTGACCACGCCAATGCCCGAGTGGCGGTAGAAATTGTATTCCTCATCTTTGCCGCAGCCGTCGATCAGCAGATCCTGCTTTTCGTGGAGCAGATTCAAGGGGTCGCGGTCGCAAATTTCGTAATCGGGCGTCATCTGGATCGCCATAGTCGGGCAGGCCTCGGCGCAGAAGCCGCAGAAAATGCAGCGCGTAAAGTTGATGCGGAACCAGGCTGCGTAACGCCGACCATCTTCCGTCTCGGCAGCCTGCATGGAGATGCAGTCGACCGGGCAGGCGGCGCTGCACAAGTGACAGGCGACGCAACGCTCGTTGCCGTCCGGATCGCGGGTGAGCACGATCCGCGCCCGGTAGCGGGGCGGCGGCGTGCGCTTCTCTTCCGGATACTGGATGGTGGCCGGCTTCTTGAACAGGTAGCCGAGCGTCACCCAGAACGGTTGCAGAGTCCCTTTGATGTCACGCCATAAACCCATCGTCTTATCCTATCGCCAGCAGGACCGCCGCCGTAACCAACAGGTTCAGCAGGGCCAGCGGGATCAAGACTTTCCAACCGAGATGCAGCAGCTGGTCGTAGCGCAGGCGCGGCATGGTGCCGCGCGCCCAGATGAAGCAGAAGGCGACGAACAGAACTTTGATGGCAAACCAGACGATCGGCGGCAGCAAGGGGCCGTGCCAGCCACCGAGGAAAAGCACGGTCAGCATCGAGCCGATGATCACCAGGTTAATGTATTCGCCGACAAAGAACAGACCGAAGCGCATACCGGAGTATTCCGTGTGGAAGCCACCGACGATCTCGTTCTCTGCTTCCGGCATGTCAAACGGGGTCCGTTTCGACTCGGCGGCAATGCTGACCAGGAAAATCAGGAAGGCCACCGGGTGCTTCAGCAGGTTCGGCCAGTCGGCTTGTGACATAACGACATCAGTCAGCGAGAACGATTTGGCGCTCAAGACCACCGGGATCAGGGCCAGACCCATTGCCAGTTCGTAGGAAAGGAGCTGGCCGATGCTGCGCATGGCGCCGAGCAGAGAATACTTGGAGTTTGAAGCCCAGCCGCCGATTACCACGCCGTACACGCCGAGCGAGGAGATGCCGAGGAAATAAAGTAGACCGATGTTCAGATCGCAGACCACCATCGGCAGTTCGCGCCCGAAGATGGTCAGGGGCGGCGCAAAGGGGACCACGACGAAGCTGAGCAGGGCGGTCAGGGCGGTCAGGCCGGGGGCGAACAGAAACAGCCACTTGTCGGCCTGGTCCGGCATAAAGTCTTCTTTAGTGATCAGCTTGATGACGTCGGCCATCGGCTGGATCAGGCCGAAGGGCCCAAGCCGGTTCGGTCCGTGGCGCAACTGCATGCGGCCGAGGATCTTCCGTTCGGCCAGGACCAGGTAGGCGGCCATGCCGAGGATGACACCGAAAATCAGGCCGAGCTTAACCAGAATGAGCGCCAGGCTGAGCAGGAGGTCACTCATAGATTGACCTCCTTTTCCAGACGACAGTCGATATGGCGGCCACCCGGCACCAGCCCTTCGAGGGCGGTTCCCCAGAGGTGCGGCACCAGGACCAGATTGTCAGCCATACGGGCGCTGGTGCGGACCGTGACATGACAATGCCCCAATGGCGTGGTCAACCGTGCCTGATCCTGCTCGGCCAGGCCAAGTCGAACGGCCAGGTCACAGTGCAGCCAGATTGTTGGTTCTCCCTCAAGGGGCTGTAGCGGCGCCGACAGGTGGGCCAGCCAGTCCGAGCCGGCAAAGCCCTGGACGGGCAGCAGCGGCAGGGTCTCGCCGGGCACGCACTGTGGCAATTCATCCGGTGCGGTGTCGGGCAGGACGACCGGGTCGGTGATGCGCGGTCCTGTCTCATCGGCAGTGAGCGACGTCAAGGCGTCAAAGCGCTCATCTGCCGTGGCAATCTGTTGACGGATTGCGGGCAGGTCACCCGGCAGGTCGAGAACCTGTGCCAGCATCTGCCAGGCTGGTCGGGGCAGAGCACCCGGTGTTTCCAGGGAAAACTCCCGGGGAGGATGATCACCGCTGCTGGTTTCCCGAATGGAGATGCCTGGTTCAATCACCTGTTCAAAGGCCTGCAGTCGGCCTTCGTTATTGATGAAACTGCCAGCCATTTCTGCGACAGGTCGGCTTGGCAGGAAGATGTCGGCACGCTGCGCCGCCAGGTTTGGGGTGCAGTCAAAGGACACCAGCAGCTCCAGTCGGCCAAGGGCAGCCTGGGCGCGGGCGGGATCGAAGCACTCCCGATAGGGGTCGCTTTCCAGGCAGACTAGCGCCTTGATGGCGCCTTCCTGGATGTCGTCAACCAAGGTATCGAAATCACGCGGCGACCGGGTCAGGAGAGCGCCGCCGTAGCTGTTGGCGCCGCCGAGCAGACCGACGACCCGGACGGGGCGTTCATTATTGTCCAGAGCCACAGCGGCATCAAGCAGGCGGCTGATGCCACGACTGCCGAGCAGGTCGGCTCCGCCGAGCAGGGCCGGGGTCTTGGCAGCATCCAGCTGTTCAAGCAGGGCTTGGAGCGGATTCCGCTCAGCGTCGGTCAGGGCTTCGGTCTTGCGGGTAACCAGTGTGTCCAGGAAGACCGGCAAGCGTTCCGGGCCGACCGGCAGATGGGTGCAGCTGCAGGGCAGGTCAATCGGCCGTGGATCGATGACTACGACCTGGGCTCCGGCGCGCACTGCCTGACGCACGGCCAGGGCGGCCATTGGGCCTTCAGCGATCAGGTCGGTGCCGATCAGCAGCAACAGATCGCTCTGCTGCAGCTCGGCAAGACTACAGGCGCGGTCGCCGAGGCGGTCCACCAGAATCCTGGCGGCACGGTCCCGCTCACGGTGGGTTTCGAACAGCAGGTGGGGTGAGCCGGTGCGCTTGGCCCACTCTGCCAGCAACGCGCCGGCTTCCAGGCTGGTCCGCGCTGAGCCGACAAAAGCGACGCTGTCCGGCCCGTGCTGTTCGACCATCTGTCGGACGCGCTGTGCGGCGGCGGTAAGCGCCGCATCCACTGTCGCCTGCTGACCGTCGAGCCGGGCCTGGCGAGGCCGCTCGGGGTGGTTGACATGGTCGTAGCCGAAGCGGCCGCGATCGCAGATGAAAAAGCCATTGGTCTCACGATTGATGCCGGGCTTCACCCGCTGTAGTTCGCGGTAGCGTCCGCCCGGAATGGTGCTGCAGCCGAGGCTGCAATGCGGGCAGATCGAAGGGGCTTCCTGCAGATCCCAGACGCGGGACTTGAACCGGAACACTTTGTTGGTGAAGACGCCGGTGGGGCAGGCATCGACCAGGTTGCCGGAGAAGGGGCTTTCCAGACGGCCGTCCTGGAAGCGGCCGAAGCAGATCCGGTTGCGCGAGCCGAATGTGCCAAAATCGGTGCCGCCGCAGTAGTCGCGATAGGTGCGGATGCAGCGATAGCAGGTGATGCAGCGGTTCTTCTCCTGCTGGATGAAGGGTCCGAGCTCCTGGTTGATGTAGGTCTGTTTCGGACCATGGAAGCGGCGACGGCTGTGTCCGCCCGCAACGGTCATATCCTGCAGCTGGCATTCGCCGCCTTCATCGCAGACTGGGCAGTCGTGCGGGTGGTTGGTCATGGCCCACTCGATCACGTGACTGCGCAGCTCGACCGCCTCCTCGTCAACGGTGGACACCACCATGCCGTCCTCTGCTTTGATCATGCAAGCCATCTGAAGGCCTTCAACTGGACCCTCCAGAAAATTCATGGCGCACAAACGGCAGGAACCCACCGCTCCCAGCGCTTCGTGGTAACAGAAGTGCGGGATGACGATGTCGAGTGCTTGTGCCGCTTCGAGGACGTTGGTTCCCTCGGGGACGGTCACTTCACGGTTGTCGATGATCAGTTTCGGCATAATTACGTCAGTCTGTAGCCCTATCCAAAGGGGCACTTCCCCTTGCGGATATGCTCCTTGATTTCGTCTTCAAACAGCCGCAGCAGCGCTTCCACCGGGCCCATGGCGCCTTCGGCCAGGGCACAGAAGGAGCGGCCGTTGATGTTGCGGACCTGATCGTGCAGCATGGTCAGGTCATCTTCCGTTCCCTGACCGTTTTCGATTTTGTCGAGCAGCCAGGAGATTGTCTGCAGGCCGTCGCGGCAGGGGGTGCACCAGCCGCAGCTTTCCCGGGCGAAGAAGCGGTTGATGTTGCGGGTCACCGCGACCATGCAGGTGTCTTCGTCAAAGGCGGTCACACCGGCGGTGCCGAGACGGCTGCCGATCTCTTCCAGGGCGTTGAAGTCCATCGCCACATCGAGATGCTCGGCGGTCATGTAGGGACTGGAGGCCCCGCCGGGCAGGCATGCCTTGAAGCGTTTACCGTTGCGGAGGCCACCGCCGTACTCCTGGACAACTTCCCGCAAAGTGACCCCGAGCGGCAGTTCAAAGCACTCGGTCCGGTTGAAGTGACCGGAGAGGCCGAACAGTTTCGTCCCGGGGGAGCTTTCAGGCGCGGAGAGTTGCTGGTACCAGGCGTTGCCGTTGCGCATAATGTGCGGCACGTTGGCCAGAGTTTCGATGTTGTTGACGTTGGTCGGTCGTCCGAACAGGCCGCGTTGCGCCGGAAAGGGCGGCTTGGAACGCGGGTTCGGGCGACGGCCCTCCAGACCGTTGATCAGGGCGGTCTCTTCGCCGAGGATGTAACGCCCGGCGCTGCGGTGCAGGTGCAGTTCACAGGAGAAGCCGCTGCCGAGGATGTCCTTGCCGAGGTAGCCGGCAGCTTCCGCTTCGGCGATCGCCCGTTCGATGACCTGCGAGCAGTCTTCGTAGGCGTAGCGCAGGAAGATGTAGCCGACCGGCGCTTGCAGGGCGTAAGCAGCAATGACCATCCCTTCAATCAACTGGTGTGGGTCGGCCAGCAACAGCTGCCGGTCCTTGTAGGTGCCCGGCTCCATCTCGTCGCCATTGCAGACCAGGTATTTCTCTCCCGGTTGGTCGGCCGGGAAGAAAGACCACTTGACTCCGGTCGGGAACCCGGCGCCGCCGCGACCGCGAAGACCGGAATATTTGACCTGTGCGCAGATTTCCCCCGGCGTTTTCTGCAAGGCAATGCGCAGACCCTCGTAGCCACCGGTTTTCTCGTAGGTTTCGAGAGATGCGGTTTCGCCGGGTCGGCGATTCTTGAACAGGACTTGTGTGTAATCGGTCATTGCGTGGTCGTCAGTCTTTGCCGCTGGTTGTCTTTGCCAGTTCAGCCCGTTCCTTAGCCAGGATCTCGTCGACCTTGGTGGCGGTCAGGGGGCCGTAGGTGGTCAGCCCGATCATCATCGCCGGTGCGTCGCCGCAGGCGCCGAGACAGCAGGTGGGCAGCAGGGTAAACAGGCCGTCCGCCGTGGTCTCGCCGAAGCCGATGCCGAGGGTTTGCTGAAGGTGATCGGCAATCTCTTCGCCGCCTGTGCTCCAACAGCAGATCGAGTCACAGATGTGAACCACCCGTTTCCCCACCGGTTGCCGGAAGATCTTGTCGTAGAAGGTGGCGATCTCCTCCACCTCCACCGGCGTAATGCCGAGGATCTCCGCAGTGAGGACAACCCCGGCGTCCGGCACCCAGCCGTGATGCGCCTGGATCTCCCGCAGCACATCGACGATCATCTCGTGCGGATGCTCGATCTCGGCGGCGTGCGCCTTGAGCTTGTCGATCTGTTGTTGTGGCAGCAATTCGCTCATTTTCAGTCTGCTCAGGCAAAGTCTAATAAGCTTTTTGGCCGCTGATAAAGTCTGATCAAATCGGATTAAACTAAAAAACAAAATCGATTTTTGGTTTTTCAAAATCAGCGTAAATCAGATTTTATCAGCGGCCCATTGTCTTTAGCTTGCGATTTTCAAAAGGTCATCGATCCAGGTCTGCCAAAATAAAGTCGATCGCTCCCAGCAGCATAATCATATCTGCCACCAGCCAGCCCTTGGTCATCTTCGGGAAGACCTGCATGTGGGCGAAGCTGGGAGTGCTGATCCGGACCCGGTAAGGGACACTGCTGCCGTCGCTGACCACGTAGTAGCCGCACTCTCCCTTGCTCGACTCGATTCCCCGGTAGCACTCACCGCGTGGTGGTGTCAGGCCGCGTGAGACGTTCTGAAAGTGATGGATCTGGCTTTCGATGTCGTTCAGCCCGTCTTGCCGCTGCGGGTAGGCGTAACGGTAATCTTTCGTCATGTAGCGGCCGTCCGGCATGTCGGCCGCGGCCTGTTTGACGATACGCAGGCTCTCGCGCATCTCCCGCAGCCGCACCAGGTAGCGGGCGTAGCTGTCGCCGGCCGTTTCGGTCGGGATGTCGAAATCGAAGCGGTCGTAGCCGGAGTAGGGCATCTTCTTGCGCAGGTCCCAGTCGATGCCGCAGGCGCGCAGGTTCGGTCCCGACATGCCCCAGTCGATCGCTTCTTCCAGGGTGGTCACGCCGATTCCCTCGGTCCGCTTGCGGAAGATCGGGCCATCGGACAGCAGCACGTCGAACTCATCGATGCGCTTGTCGAAGTCTTTGGTGAAGATGTCGACCGTGTCTTTCCAGCCGTCCGGCAGGTCCATCGGCAGGCCGCCGATCCGGAACCAGGCGGGGTGCATGCGGCCGCCGGTAATCTCCTCGATGATGTCGAAGATCTTCTCCCGCGACTCGAAGGCGTAGAAGACCGGCGTCATGGCGCCGACATCATGGGCGAAGGTGCCAAGCCAGACCAAATGGTTGGCGAGCCGGAACAGTTCGCAGAGCATGACGCGCACGACCTGGGCTCGCTCGGGGACTTCCACGCCGAGCATGGTTTCCACTGGCAGCAGATAGGCGAGATTGTTCTGCACGCCGGAGAGGTAGTCGATGCGGTCGGTGTAAGGGATGAACTGGTTCCAGTGCTGGCGCTCGGCGATCTTTTCCGCGCCGCGGTGGTGGTAGCCCATGTCGACGTCGACATCGACCACTTCTTCGCCACGCAGCTTGGCCACCAGGCGCAGTACACCGTGGGTGCCGGGGTGATGCGGCCCGACGTTGAGAATCATGGTGTCGTCATCGCGGGTCACGTTGTCCTGGAAGAAGGCACCGCCGGTCTTGGGGACTAACTTGCGGGCCGCGTCCGGTGTGAACGGCTCCATCTGTGTCGCCCGGCAGGGATAGTCCTTCCGCAGCGGATGCCCTTCCCACTGGTGGTCCATCAGGATGCGGCGCAGGTCGGGGTGGCCGTCGAAGCGGATGCCGAACATATCGAAGACTTCCCGCTCGTACCAGTTGGCGGATTCCCACACGCCGGTGGCGGTTGGCACCTGCAGCGAGTCGCCGCGCAGGGGGGATTTTACCCGGATATAGCCAGGCTCGTCGTAGGAGAGCAGGTGGTAAACCATGGTGAAGTCATGGTCCGGGCTGCTGCTGCGCTGGCGCTCATCCAGGGCGGTCAGGTCGTCGAGGCGCTGGTAGCGCAATGGCGACTTGTTCTTCAAAAAGTCGAGTAGCTGCGGGACGTCATCCGGCTCGGTCCAGAGGGTCAGCATATCGGCGCTGTTCTCGTCCTCGCGGACCCGGTCGCCGAACTGGTCATGAAGGGTTTTCTGTAAGCTCGGCGTCGAGACAGAGAAGTCGACTTTCGGCTGTGCCGGGCGCCAGATTTGATCGCTGCGTTGACCGCGGAACAGAGGCTCCTGCTGCATGGTACCGCGGATCGGCGCGTTGCCGTAGCCCGGGCCCCGAGTGTCGCGGCTCTTGCTGACGCCATCGACCAGGACCGGTCCGGTCGTTCCTTCTGTGCCGCCCTGCATGCCGAGCACCATACGGGCCGGGCGCTCTTCGGCGGCGATCTTGTCCTGCAGCATCAACAACCCTTGCAGAAAGGCCTCCGGGCGGGGCGGGCAACCCGGCACGTAGACGTCCACTGGCAGAATCTGGTTGATGCCCTGCATGACACTGTAGACATCGTACATGCCGCCCGAGTTGGCGCAGCTACCCATCGCCATGACCCATTTCGGGTTGGCCATCTGCTCGTAGACGCGCAGAATGCTGTCGCCCATCCGCTTGAACGGCGTACCGGAGATGATCATCAGGTCGGCTTCACGCGGGGAGCCGCGCAGCACCTCGGCGCCGAAGCGGGCGATATCCCAGCGCGGCGTCATGCTGGTCATCATCTCGACGAAGCAGCAGGAGAGGCCGAAGAACATCGGCCAGAGGCTGTTTTTGCGTCCCCAGTTGATGGCGTCGTCCAGCGTCGTCAGGATGACGTTATCGGGCAGTTTTTCGCTCATAACGACTCCTGCCGGGGGACCGGCCGTTTCTGGGCGCTTGGACTCCAGTCGAGACCGCCGGTTTTCCAGAGGTAGACCAGTCCGAGGAACAGAATCAGGGTGAAAAAGGTGATCTGGGCGAAACCGGGCCAACCGAGCAGGTCATAAGCCACGGCCCAGGAGGCGATAAAGATGACTTCAATGTCGAAGATGATAAAAAAGATGGCGACCAGATAAAAAGGCGCCGGGGCCTTGAGGCGCGCCTGGTCAGTCGGGTAGATACCCGATTCATATGGTTCCTGTTTGACCTGGCTGCGGGACTTATGACCCAGTCCCCAGGAGATAAACAGGAGCAGCCCGATCAAAAACGTCGCAATGGCAACGTAGATCCCGAGAGTCAGGTAACTCTCGAAATTTGGGGGCATATTGTTTAAGGAAGCAGTTGGCATGTCGGGTCATCACAGCCGACCTGGGGTCGGATTAAAATAAGAATAATTCCATAAGTAAAAATGGTGAAGCATATTTTGTGCCACCACCAGAAAATTATTCGTTTGTCTGACTGGCAATGGCGGCCCGGGCCAATTCGTCGCAGCGTTCGTTTTCGGCGTGTCCCGTATGACCACGGACCCAGTGCCACTCAATCTGGTGCGGGTCGCTTAATTCTAACAGCTTCTCCCAGAGGTCGCGATTGGCCACCGGTTTTTTCTGTGAATTTTTCCAGCCCCGCTTGATCCAGCTGTCAATCCACTCAGTGATGCCCTTTTTGAGATACTGGGAATCGGTGGTCAGGTGCACCTTACAGGGACGTTTCAGCGCTTCGAGTCCGGCAATGGCACCCATCAATTCCATGCGGTTATTGGTGGTCTCTGCGGCAAAGCCGGAGAGCTCTTTTTCGGTGTCGCCGAAGCGGAGAAGTGTCCCCCATCCCCCTGGCCCCGGGTTGCCGGAGCAGGCTCCGTCCGAATAAATCTCCACCCACTCCTCACGATCCTCAACCATCTTAATCCACTTCGCTAATTCTGTTCAAAAAAGAAGCACGATCTTAACATATCTGTTTTTTTAAATCACCCGCAAACTCGACCTGTTTGCTCTGGTTATTTTTTGGGCACCCGACTGCACGCGTAGCAATCAGAGCCGTGTCAATGGCGATCGGCATAGTTTTCACAGAGCCGGCGCAGGTAGCGTGAGCCAAGCTGCTCGCTGATCAGGGTCCGCTTGACCGGCGGTAGATTCAGGATGACGCCCAGCACCGCCGCCAGGGCGCGATGGCTCCAGAGGACCTGGTTGTCGAACAACAGGTTTTGAAATTTTCCTCGTTCGATTGCCATCAGCACCGCTTTATGGGTCGAATTGACCGGTGTGATCACCCGTTTTTCGCGCGGTTGCATGACCAGGCCATCGCGGGGACAGTTGCGCGTACATACGCCGCAGCCGAGGCAGAACTCCTGGTCAATCACGGCCCGTTTGCGGCCGGAGCCGTCCGACTGCTCCGCTTCCAGGGAGATCAGCTTGACCGGGCAAGTCGGCAGGCAACGTCCGCAGCCGCTGCAGCTGTCGGTCACCTGGGCGATGAAGTTGCTGGTGTGCACCGGGTGCAGATACCCGAAGCGCTGCGCGGCAAGCATCGCTTCGCAGCAGCAGGGGCAGCAGTTGCAAATGAAGTTGACTCCCTGCTGAACGTTTTCACCGAACTGAGCCAGATTCTGCTCCCAGGCCTTGTGCAGCAGCTCCTTGCATTCCACCGCATCGATGCGGCGAATGTAGTCATGACGGATCAGCGACGAGGCGGTTGTGTTGAAGGTCATGCAGATGTCCATCTCGGCATCGCAGGCCAGCCCCTGGTGTTGCCGCTTGTGGCGGCAGTAACAGAGGCCGACGCCGATGTCGGTCGCGGTTTCGATCACCTCCGTCGCTTTTTCGTAGTCGAGCACATGTAGGGCATGTTCTTCGCCCAGACTTTCTTCCTGCACAAAAACCCGTCCCAACTGGGTGTGGCCAATGCAGAAGAGGTCCTTGATGAAGTCCTCCTCGACGGTGACGTATTGTTCGTAGAGTTCGCTCAACAGCTTCTGATCAAGATCGTTGCGGGTGCGCATCAGGGCGAATTCGAAGAAGCCGGCCATCGGTGGCGGCAGGACATATTCCATGTCTTCGTTGCCGGGAAAGTCGACCAGCAGAGCCCGGTCGGCCAGGGTCTCCAAAAGGGTTCGGGCCTCGGCTTCCGGACATTGCCAGTTGCGGGCGGCTTGACGGACGTTGAATGGACGGATTGGCAGCTTGGCGACCAGTTCAGCTTCTTCAGTGCTGAACAGCAGGGCAAGGATCTGGTAGAGCAGCTCGGAGGGGGGTGCGCCCTGAGAATACAGGTTTAGCCGTCGGGTTAAATCCTGATAGCCAGATCGGGGGGTGCGGTGGGCCATGTCGCAACTCCACGGAGCAGATGCATGCTGCTCGTAGATCTCAGTGGTTCGTTGGTTTGTCGAGGCGCGGCCCGATCCGTCAGCAGTCCTTACGCGGACATGACAGCATTACGGGTGCTCTCCTTGACCCGGTACATTGCTTTGTCGGCGAGTCGGATCAGGTCATCCTTGCTCTGGGCATCGTCGGGAAAGGTTGAGATTCCCAGGCTGGCTGTCAGCTGGAACGGTGCGGCTTCGTCATCGTAGAAGACATGATTCCGAAAGATGTTCAGCAACCGGTTGGCCAGAGTCATGGCGCCGTTTTTGCTGGTGTTCGGCAGGATGATCACAAATTCATCGCCGCCGTAGCGGGCCGGCTTGCAGACTTTGCGCAAGTTTTTTTTGATCAACTGCCCGAGCTCTGCCAGGGTGCGGCTGCCGACCAAATGGCCGCGGGTGTCATTGACCTTCTTGAAGTAATCGAGATCGATAAACACCAGGGAGAGTTTGCCGCCGAAGCGGCGGACCCGCTCAATTTCCTCTTCCAGCAGAGCATGGAAGTGGCGGCCGTTGAACAGGCCGGTCAGATCGTCGGTAATGACCAGTTCACTGATGCGTCTGAAGTTGCGGGCATTCTCAATGGCGATGGCCGCGTAGTCGGAAATGGTGGAGAGGATCTGCAGGTCGGCGTCGGAGAACGCATCTTCCTCGGGGCCGTTGACCAGTTCGATCACCCCGAGGATGTGGTCTTTGCTGCGGATCGGTACGCAGAGGACGGAGCGTGTTTCGAACGCGGCGGCTTTGTCAACCATGTCGGAGAAGCGCGCGTCGTTGCGGACATCAGCGATCAGCAGGGGCAGACCATGTTCTGCAACCCAGCCGGCGATGCCCTGCCCCCGGCTCAGCCGCAGCCCTTTTAGTTTTTCAGCTGCAGGGGAGACCGCAATTTCAAACGTCAGCTCGCCGGTCTGCTCATTCAGCGAGAGCAACGACCATGCCTGGGATTTCAGCAGCCGGCTGACCTGGTCCATGATCAGGGTCAGAACATTTGCGTGGTCGATCGTGGAGGTCAGCGCCTTGCCGATCTCGATCAGAGCCTCGAGTTCCCGGTTGCGACGTTCCAGGGTGCTGAGCAGCAAAGTATTGTTCGGCACGACGTCTCCCTCGTAACAATGCAACGAATTTCGGTAATCTAGCACAGAATGAATGTCGGGTCACTACCCCTGAGTCGCGCGCAATGCGATTCTGCTTTGGTATACTTTAGAAAAAACAGTGCCATAAGCAGGGAGCTGATTTGAATCCTGCCGCGATGAAGCGAGAGAAAGCGGGATATGCACGACCATTTGCTTGATGACATCATTCAGCTGGAAAAGGCTCTGCAACGCCAGATTGAAAACGAAAAAGTGCGGATTCAGTCATGGCTCGAACAGGAACGGACTCTGCTGGAGGCGTTGCCGCAGGAGCCCGAAGCAGTCCAGACGGACATTTTCGCTGATGCGATAGCCCAGGCACGCAGCGCCGCGGAACATGAGGCGGGGTTGCGCCGGGACGTTGTTGCAAAGCGTTGCAGCCGGTTGGCCGATCTGCCGACGGACTGGCTGATAGAGCTCTTGAAACATCATCTGCAAGGGCTTCTGCCGGAGGATGGCAATGATTGTCAGGATGGCGAAAGTTGAAATCCTGGGACCTAAAGAGCAGCTGATGGCCGTTCTCGAACTGCTGCGCGGTCGCGGTGCGTTCCAGCCTGATCCGGGGCTGATGCAGGCCGCTGCCCATGGTGCGGAAACCCTCACCCGTGGCCTTGTTCTGAGTGCCACGGAGATTAGAGAGCGCCTCTTTTTCGAGAATCTGCAGACGCGCATCCGCTCTCTGCTGACGATGCTGCCGGATCTGCCGCTAGCTGCTGCGGCCTTGCAGCCTCTGCCGGTTGTCGATGTGTTTGACGAGCTGGTTGATCGTCATCTGGAAGAGGCGGAGCAGCACCAGGTTCGGCTGGAGGAGCTGCGTCTCGAAGAAGCCGGGTTGTCACGCGACCTGGTGTTCTGGGAAACCCTTGAGCCGATGCTGGCGGATCTGCCGGAAGAGTCTGATCTGGAATTTTTTGGCATCACCATTCATGACGCCCGGCATCTGGAAGGGATCCGAGCGCTTTTGCAGGAGCGGTTGTACGGCCAGTGCCGGGTGTCGGTGGCGACGACGCCCGACGGCGCGCTGGTCGGTCTGGTTGCGACCAGCCGCCAGATGGCGGAGCAGCTTCGCATGGTCATGACCGACGAAAGAATCCCCGAACTGTCTCTGCCGGAAGATCTGGCAGGGCGGTCGATTCCCGATCGGATTCTGGCCTTGCGGCACCGGCTGCTGGATTGTCAGGTCGCCCGGGAGCAGGCCGAACATAGCCTGGAGAGTCTCGCCCGGCGCTGGCTGCCTTCCTATCGACAGGTTCTGGCCTGGCTGGAGGAACGCCTGGCCCTCTACCGGGCGACGGCGACCGCCTATGAGACCCGGCAATGCTTTGTGGTTGAAGGCTGGATGGCCGCGAGCGAGGTCGAAACTCTGCGTGCTGACCTGTCGGCACAGTTTGCCGGCCAAGTGGTGCTGGAGCAGCTTGAAATCCTGAATGAGGAGCTGGAGCAAGTGCCCGTGGTGCTGCACAATCCCGGTTATTTTGCGCCGTTCGAAGTCTTTTCCAGCCTGCTCCCGCTGCCCAAATACACTTCTTACGACCCGACGCCGTTCATCGGCCTGTTCTTCCCCGTGCTGTTTGGCATGATCCTCGGCGATATCGGCTATGGATTCATCTTGCTATGCCTTTCCTTCGGGTTGGCCCGGGGACTCAAAGGGCACCCGTTGATCAGCAACCTGGGCAAGGTGCTTGGCGCGGCTGCAGTCTATACCCTGCTGTTCGGCGTGTTGTTTGGGGAGCTCTTCGGCGATCTTGGCGAGCGCTGGTTCAATTTGCATCCGCTCTGGATTGACCGGATGCATGCCCTTGCGCCGATGATCATTTTCTCCATCAGCGTCGGGGTTGCACATGTCCTGTTCGGCCTCGTTTTGGGGATCTGGACCGATCTGCGGCGCCAGCGGGGTCGGGAAGCGCTGCTCAAGTTCCTGAGCATGGTCCTGACCCTGTTGACAATTCTGTTGCTGGTGGCCTGGCTGGTGCCTGATTCCTGGCTGGCCGTGCGGCCGTTACTGGGCGGGATCCTGCTGTTGTTGCCGCTACTGGTTGTCATCGGCGGCTTGTTGGCCCCGCTTGAGCTGTTGAAAACTTTCGGCAACATCGTGTCGTATGTCCGGATCATGGCAATCGGTCTTTGCTCGGTGCTCCTGGCGGTGGTTGCCAACCGTCTTGGTGGCGCGACAGGGGATATCCTTGCCGGTCTGCTGGTTGCAGGGGTCTTGCATGCCTTCAATCTGCTGCTCGGTGTCTTTGCCCCCACGGTGCATTCCCTGCGTCTGCACTACGTGGAGTTTTTCAGTAAATTTCTCGATTTGGGCGGCCGCCGGTTCGAACCTTTGAACCGGGACCGTCCTTGAACCCGGCAACCTTGGAAAATGGAGGTGACATTATGGAAAAAGCCCTGATCGCATTAGCCGCAGCTCTGGCCGTGGGCCTGCCTGCCATTGCGACAGCCTGGGCACAGTCCCGGATCGGGGCGGCGGGTGCTGGCACGCTGGCGGAAAAACCGGAGTTGACTGGCACCATTATTATCCTGGTGGCGATTCCTGAGACCATGGTGATCCTCGGGTTTGTGGTCGCCGCCATGATCCTGATGATGTTCTGAGCCGTCATGGGACAGGACGAACTGAAAAAGGCCCTGGTCGTCGAGGCGGAAGAGCGTATTCGCACGTTCTGGTCTGCAGCCGAGGCAGAGCTCGACACACTGCGCGACCAGGTTGCCCTGCAGCGCGAGGAACAGGACGCTCGGACGGCCAGGCAGCTGGCGGCAGCTGTGGCGGATCTGCGCGCCAGTTGTCGTCAGCAGGCTCTGGACGAGGAGCGGCGGACGGTACTGCAGGCGGAGAGCGACCTGGCCGAACGAATGCTGAGCCTGGCCGGAACCCTTTTGCCGCAGATGATTGCGGCAGACCGCAAGGTCTGGTTGACGCGCCTGGCTGAGGAACTGCCCATTCATCCCTGGGAAGAGGTTCACGTGAGCCCGGAGGATCTGGATGCTGCGGCTGAGCTGTTTCCGGGAGCGCAGGTGTCACCGGTGGAGACCCTGGCGGGTGGGGTGATTGTGACGGCTGGCGGCGGCAACATTCGCATCGATAACAGCCTGGAAAAACGGCTGGAGCGGCGTTGGTTGGAGATTCTGCCGTTGCTGTTTGCGGAGATCAGGAGAAAGGTGTCCGAGGATGACGATGCTTCTGCAACCACAACCTGAATTTGCACCGCCACTCGATTTCCTGTTGGCCCGGGTGCGTTATCGCCGCGCCTTGATCGATGTCACTGGCGGACAGGACCCTTGGCCGGGGCAGTCATCGGAAGAGGGCCTGCAAAGGGCCTTGCAATGGCTTTTTCAGCGGCTGCCGGTCGCGTCTTATCGGCAGCTGCAGCCCTATTTCGAGTTGCTGAGTGGCCGCAGCCTGGTGATGGCGCTGCGCCTGCATCGGGCAGAAACAGAGGATGCTCTGCGGCGCCTGCTGCAGCAGAGTTTGCTGCAGCGCGACATCAGAGATCTGTTCCTCCAGACCGAGGCGCCGGACAAGCTGGTGCTTCGGCTGGAAGCAGCTTTGGCTCCGGAGTATCCCGAGCTTCGGGGGCTGATGGCGATCTACACCGACCAGGGGCCAGGTGGCGTGGAAGAGCAGATTGCAGCCGGGCTGCTGCGCCGCGCCCGTCTTAAGGCGCGAACGGCCGCCTTGCAGGCCCTGGTCGCCCGCTTGGTTGATCTGCGCAATATCTTGTCGGTTGGCAAGTATTGGCGCTGGCAGGTGGCTCAGGAGCCTCCTCTGGCCAAGGGTGGACGGGTGGCGCCGGAGCGGTTGCGGCGGCTCTGGTCAGTCCGGGATGAAGCCGGCCTGGCGCAGCTGGTTGTTCGTCTGGCCCGTCAGCCCGGGCCCTTGCCGCAGGATGCGCGCGACATGGAGCTCTGTCTGTTGCGAGGCGTGACCGCCGAAATGCGCCGCTTCGGCAAGGACCCTCTGGGACCGGGGTTCCTGCTCGATTATCTGTGGCGCTGCCAGGTGGCGGCCCGCAATCGCGCCTTGACGAGTCGCCAGGCTGCAAGGCTGGAGCCCTTTTTCGATGAGCTTAAGGTGACGGCATGAAAGAGGTCGTTTTTGTCACACTGCCGGACGCGGACCCAGGGTTTGGCCTGGCTGGTGTCAGACACCTGTTGGCTGAACCCGCCCAGGTGCCGGACGTGCTGCAGGCTGTGTTCGCTGACCCCGAGGTGGGTGTGCTGGCGCTCGAAGAGTCTCTGGCAGAAAGCCTCGGCGAGAAGCAGCTGCAAGCGCTGAGCCGGCGCTGGCGCGGCGTCCTGGTGACCTTGCCGACGCCGGGGCAGGCTCTCGCGGCTGAGGCGGACGCCCTGCAGCGCATGGTGCAGCGGGCGCTCGGTTATCATGTACGGTTGGAGCGATGAAGGGACGTATTGTCAGTATCAGTGGAGCGACGATCCGGGCCGACCTGGCTGGTGCCAAGGTGGGCGACCGGGTGTATGTCGGCACAGCGCGGCTGACCGGGGAGGTGGTGCGGCTTGAACGCGACATGGCCACCATCCAGGTATTCGAGGAAGTGCGTGGCCTGGGTGTGGGCGAACCGGTGGTAAGCGCCGGCGGGCCTCTGGCCGTGAGCCTTGGTCCGGGGCTGCTCGGTGGCATCTTTGATGGTTTGCAACGACCATTGACGGTTTTGCGTTCCCAGGGTGGCGACTTTATGCAGAGTGGCCAGGATTCCTTCCCTATGGACCGGACAACCGAATACCGATTTGAAACGGAGTGCAGGCCGGGTGACGAAGTGCAGACGGGCGACCCGCTCGGTTGGGTCATGGAGGGACATATTCGTCATCCGGTTCTGTCGCCGGTTGGTGGCCGGATTTCCAAAATCCACGCCGGTCTGGCGACCCTGGAGACCCCCTTGGTCCATTTCAAGGCGGGCGACGCCGTCAAGCTCTGGCATGCTTGGCCGGTGCGTCAGCCACGGCCGCGTAAAACCCGTCAGGTGCCGGGGGTCCCACTGGTGACCGGGCAGCGCTGCCTCGATTTTCTCTTCCCGCTGCTCAAAGGGGGGGTGGCGATCGTGCCGGGCGGGTTCGGGACCGGCAAGACCGTCCTGGAACAGAGTATTGCCAAGTTCGCGGATGTCGATGTGGTGGTGTATGTCGGCTGCGGCGAACGGGGCAACGAGATGGCCGGGCTGCTCGATGAGTTTGGTGACCTGCGTGACCAGAAGAGCGGCCGACCGCTTGCCGAGCGAACCATCATCGTGGCCAATACCTCCAATATGCCGGTGGCGGCGCGCGAATCCTCAATCTTCACCGCGGTGACCATGGCCGAGTATTACCGCGACATGGGGCTGGATGTGCTGCTGCTGGCGGACAGTTTGTCGCGTTGGGCCGAAGCCCTGCGGGAGATCTCGTCTGCCCTGGAAGAGATGCCCGGTGAGGATGGCTACCCGACCTATCTCGGCTCGCGGCTGGCCAATTTCATCGAACGGGCGGGAGTGGTCGAAACTACGACCGGCGCGCAAGGTTCGCTCACCATGATCCTGGCGGTTTCGCCGCCCGGAGCCGATTTCGCCGAGCCGGTCACTCAGAGCTGCCTGCGTGTGGCCGGAACCCTCTGGATTCTGGATACGCGGCTGGCGCATCGGCGGCACTTCCCGGCAGTTGACTGGACCCAGAGCTACTCCCTTTACAGCGAGCACGCGGCCAGTCACTTTGCCGACCGGCATACGGGCTGGGGGGGCGTGCGGGATCGCTGCCGGGATCTGCTGCAGCGGGAGGAGTCCTTGCGCGAGGTCGCCGAAGTGGTCGGCATGGAAGGATTGCAGGAGCGCGACCGGCTGCTGATGGAGATGGCCGAACGGATTCGACTCGACTTCCTGTGCCAGAACAGTTTTACCGAGGACGCCTTCAGCTCGCCCCAGGCAACCGTGGAGCGGATTACTCGCCTGATTGAAGAGTATGATCGCGCCCTGGGGCAGCTGGACACTGGAGCGACCCTGGAAGAGGTTTTGCGGGAGGCGAAGGATGCGACTTTCTGAACACGCCTACCAGACGGTCTCCGCCCTGCGCGGGCCACTGTTGTTCCTCGAGCAGACCTTCGCCGCACGTATCGGCGAGCTGGTGACCATTATTTCACCGGAGGGGCGGCGCATGGACGGTGAGGTCCTCAAGGTAGATGGAGGACAGGTGTTGATCCAAGTCTATGGCGAAACCCAGGGGCTCGATTGCGAACGGACTCTGGTTGTTCTGCAGGACACGGTCAAGCAGGCGCCCCTTGGTGACGGGGTGCTTGGGCGGGTGTTCGACGGTTCCTTTGTGCCGCGTGACCAGCTGCCGATGTTTATCCCTGAGCGCTGGGCGCCGATTTCCGGGGCGCCGATGAACCCGGTGGCCCGGGAACACCCGGAAGAAATGATCGAAACCGGCATCTCTTGCATCGATGGTTTGAATACCCTGGTCAAGGGGCAGAAGCTGCCGATTTTCTCCTGCGCCGGACTGCCCGCCCGTGAACTGACCGATCAGCTGCTGAGCCAGGCTCGTCTGCCGGGCGGAGGTCCCTTCGTGGTGGTCTTCGTGGCGGTCGGTCTGACTCATTTCGAATACACCTACTACCGTGAAACCCTGGCTGGTATGGAGGACCGCTTTGTCGCCTTCGTCAACCTGGCCGACGATCCGGTGGTGGAGCGTCTGCTGGCGCCCCGGTTGGGGCTGACTGTGGCCGAAGACCTCGGCTTCCGCTGTGGTATGGATGTGTTGGTGATCATGGCGGACATGACCAATTACTGTGATGCCCTGCGCGAGATCGCCACCGCCCGGGAAGAGCTGCCGGGCCGGCGCGGTTATCCCGGCCACATGTACTCTGATCTCGCATCCTTGTATGAGCGGGCCGGCCGGGTCCATGGCCGTAGCGGTTCCGTGACGATCCTGCCGGTGGTCACCATGCCAGAGGATGACATCACCCATCCGATCCCCGACTTGACCGGCTACATTACCGAAGGGCAGATCGTCCTGTCGCGGGAACTGCACCAGAAAGGCATCTTCCCGCCGGTGGATGTGCTGCCAAGCCTGTCCCGCTTGATGCAGAATGGCATCGGACCGGGCCAGACCCGCGACGATCATCGCGACCTGGTTAACCGGCTCTATCGGGCCTATGCCAAGGGGTGTGATCTGCGTCGCCTCGAGGCCGTGGTCGGCCGGGACGGCATGCTCGAAGAAGACCGTAAAATACTCGATTTCGCCGACCGCTTCGAAGCCGACTTCGTCCACCAGGGCGATCAGCGTCGCAGCATTGATGGCACCCTCGATTGCGGCAAACAACTGCTGGCGGATTTTGGACTCTTGTCATGATACAGCGGACCCGTACAAACTTGCTGTTGTTGCGCGAGCGCCTCACAGCGGTCGACAACTGCACGATTATTCTGAAGGGGCGGCGACAGGCGCTGATCAAGGAGTTTCTCAAGATCACCAAGCCGTTGCTGCAGACCCGTGAAGAGCTGCGCCGGGCCTACGGCCAGGCGATCGTGGCCCTGCAGGCTGCACGGAGCATCGAAGGGGAGAGTGTGGTGTCCGGCCTGGCTGAGGTCAGTCGACGCGACCTGGCGGTGGAGGTGACCGAATGCAACCTGCTCGGGCTGCGCTACCAGGATGTGACCCGGCATGAAACAGTGCGGCGCAGTTTCCGGCAGCGCGATTACGATGATCTCTCGTCAACCGTTTGGTTGGACGAAGCGATTTACGGTTTCGAGGAGATCGTTGAGGAGATGTTGGAACTGGCCGGCTACGAGGGCAAATTCCGGCGCCTGGCTGAAGAGCTGGTGCGGCTGACCCGGCGAATCCGGGTGCTGGAAGAGCGGGTTATGCCGGCGCTGGGCCAGGAGATTCACAGCATGGTCCAGTACTTGGCGGAGCGGGAGCGCGAGACCTATTTTCGGCTTAAGCGGTTTAAAAGCTATGCGGCTCACAGTCGACCGATTCAGTAAGGGTGGCGGAACTGTTTTTCCAGCCGTCCGGCCATAAATGAGCAGCTGTAAGTCAGAAGAAAGTAAAGCAGAGTGACGGTCAGCCAGACTTCAAAGGTCAGGTAGGTGGCGGCCATCAGTTCCATCCCCTGAAAGGTCAGCTCCTGGATCGAGATGACCGAGACGATTGCCGAGTCCTTGATCGTTGAAATGGTCTGCCCGGCCAGTGGCGGGATCATCCGCTGTAGCGCCTGGGGCAGGATGATATGTCGCATCAGCTGCCAGCGGCGCATGCCGAGGGCCTGGCCCACCTGCCATTGGCCGACATCGATCGAGTTGATGCCGGCTCTCACGATTTCACCGATATAAGCCGCCTCAAGCAGTGCCAGCGTGAAGACTGCGGCGATAAAGGCTTCGACCTGGTCGGGTGGAGCGAGACACATCGTGGCCCATTGCCTGACCGTTTCCGGCAAACGGCTGAGCAGTTCGGGAATCTGGAGTAGCGGCAGCAACTGATCGCTGATGAAGAAGTAGAAAATCAGGATCAGAACCAGCGGCGGCAGGTTGCGCAGCAAGGTGACAAAGCTGCCGCCCACCAGCCGGTTGAACAGGTGCAGGCTGGTGCGCAGCAGGCCGACCAGCAGACCGAGGGGTAGGGCGATCAGCAGACTCCAGAAGCTCAGCCGAATGGTGGTCAGCAGTCCCTGCAGCAGGAGATTCGGCACCCAGCGGGCAGTTGCCAGGTCATGGCGCAGCAGGTACTGGGGGATGGTCTGCCACTGCCACTGGTAATTCAGCCCGGTCTCGACCCGGTACCCCAGCCAGGCCAAAAAGGCAAACAGGCCGAGCAGAAGACAGGTGTCGAGACGGGACCAATGGGAAGAAGAGCGCAGGGTCATGGCGCTCTATTCGACCTGTGACTTCCAGTCTTGGGTGGTGAACCAGTAGTCGTAGCGCTCCTGCAGCCAGCCATCCGATTGGCGAACCAGAATCCAGTTGTTCAGGAAGTTGAGAAAGTCAGGGTCGCCCTTGCGCAGAGCGAAGCCGATCGGCTCTTTGGTGAAGGTCTTGCCGGCCAGCGGCAGGTAGAGCTTGTCGGCATATTTGATCGACTGGAATTCGGGGAAGGGTTGCGAAGAAACCATTGCAGCCGCCCGTCCGTTGAGGACCTCCTGCAGGGCCTGACCTTCGTCATCGAACAGGCGGACCTGGGCGTTCGGTAGAAATTTTTTCGCTGCAGCCGCTGCGGTGGTGCCGATACGCGCAACAATGGTCATGTCGGGAGTATTGAACGCTGCCAGACTGGCATGCCCTCCCGCCAGTTTTTTGCCGGCGACGACCGACATGCCGGTGAATTCGTAGGGAGTGCTGAAGTTTACCTTCAGGTTGCGCTCCGGCAGGATGCCCATACCGCCGATGATGATGTCGAACTTGCCGGTCAGCAGCGCCGGGATAATCCCGGACCACTTGGTCGGTACGAATTGAACCTCAACGCCCATATCTGCGGCCAGGCGTTCTGCCACTTCAATTTCGAAACCGGTGAACTCCCCTTGCTTGTTCTTCATCGCCCAGGGAACAAAGGTGGAGAAGCCGACCCGCAGGCGGTTGCTGTCAATGACCTGCTCGAGGGTGCTTTGTCCGGCCAACTCCCGGCGGACATCGCTCGCCAGTAGCGGTGCGGCGCAGAAGGTGAGAATCAGCAGTAAGGCCAAAATACGATGTGTTTTCATCAAAATCTCCTCTTCGATAGTAGACAGGAACGATATAAGGTCAGTTCTCAGTTCTCAGTTTGAGCTCCAACAGGGTCACCACGGCCGACAGGCTGATGGTCAGCGCCAGGTAAATCGCGGCAACGGTGAACCAGATCTCGAAGGTTAAAAAAGTCTCCGCCACAATCTTCTGCCCCTGCATGGTCAGGTCGTAGATGGCGATGGTCGAGACCAGAGCAGAATCCTTGATCAGTGAAACCCCCTGGCTGGTCAGCGGTGGCGCCATCTGGCGCAGGGCCTGGGGTAGAATGATGTGTCGGTAGTTTTGGGCGGAGGTCATGCCGAGTGAGGCGGAGGCTTCCCACTGGCCGGTCGGGATCGCGAGGATGCCAGCCCGGATGATCTCCGATGCGTAAGCCCCTTCGAATAAGCTCAGGGCCAGAACGGCCGAACTGAATCGCTCCAGGCCAAGGATCGGTGAAAACACAAAGTAGATCAGGAAAATCTGGATCAGTAAGGGGGTGTTGCGGATCAGCTCCAGGTAGATTTTTGCCAGGGTTTGCGCCATCGGGCTGCCGGACAGGCGCATCAGGGCCGTCGCCAAGCCGATAATCAGCGTGATGATCAGGCTCACCGCAGTAATTGCCAGGGTCAGTCCCAGGCCTTGCAGCAATGGTCCGGCCTGCCAGCCGGTCGCGCCCTGCTGCACCAGGTAGCGCGGCACGCGCGACCAGTGCCAGTTGTAGCCGAGATTTTCCGCTCCTGTTGCCAGTCCCCAGGCCAGACCCGCCGCCAGCAGCAGGAAGGCCCCGAGCTGCAGACTGTTGGAGAGGCCGGGCCGGTGCCAGGCGAGGTGTGCTGAGCAAGCGTGGGTCTTTGGCATGCGATTCTCGGTCTTCTTGGGCGGTCGACGTCAGACCTGTTTCGTCACTGGCGACAGGAAACAGTCGCGAATGCCTTCGGCAAAGGAGGTCGGATTTATGTCGAATGCTGTCGCCCAGTCGCTCGGGTCGCAGACATTCCCCTCCAGCATCATGGTCAATTGATCGCTGGTGATCGGAAAGGCCGAAGCTCCCTCCAGCAGTTTGATCACCGGTTTCATCATAAACACCGGGTGGTGCAGTTTCCTGACCGGGCTATGGCCGATGGCTGCGCCGGTGTGATCGAGAATCTCCTCGTAGGTATAGTCCTCGCGGCCACCGACCTGGTAGGTGTGACCGATTGTTGCCGACAGGGATAGCGCCTTGACAAAAGAGGCTGCAACCTCGCTGATGGCCACCGGCTGCATGCGATAGTTGCCTTTGCCGATCACCGGGATGATCGGCATTTTGCGGATCAGGTCGGCCAGCATGGTCACGAATTCCCCTTCCGGCCCGAAAATGATCGAAGGGCGCAGGATGGTCCAGTCCAGAGTTGACGCGCGTAACAGTTCTTCCGCTGCCCACTTGGTCTGGTGGTAGACGGCCTGAGCATTTGGACGGACGCCGTTCGCGCTCATGTGGACAAAGCGCTTGATGCCCGCTGCTTCGGCGGCAGCAATCAGCGCCCGGGTGGTCTCGACATGCAGCCGCTCAAAGGTGATGCCTTTGGCCGGAAATTCGCGGATGATGCCGACCAGGTGAATGACGGCGTCACACTCATTCAGGGCGTCTTTGAGGCTGTTTGTGTCGGATATCTCGCCGGTATGAATTTCGAGCTCTTGCGGTTGCACCAGCTTTTGTTCGGAACCGCTGCGTACCAGCACCCGCACCTGGTGCTCGGCCGCGACCAGCTGCCGTGTAACTTCACGTCCGACAAAGCCTGTTCCACCTGTCAAAAGTACGCGCATCATTCCTCCGCCCGGTGTTCGGCGTGGTTAGCGGTAAGTTCTCCCAATCTGAATAATGATATCAGTTGGTTGTTCTAGAATCTACTGCTGCAAGATGTTCGCTGGTTAAAAAAATCGTCTGACGAGCAATCTTCCACTAAAAAGAGCTTCGCAAGATACGGCTTCGGAATGGAGGTGAAGATGTTTGCGATGGCGATGTGACTTAAGAACTCTTTGAAATATGATTTCCTCCGGAATGTTCTTTTCGGGGTTTGCTGAAGACCCAAAACTTTTGGCCGAGGAAGTTTAGCCCGGTGAAGGTAACTATTCCTAACAGCAATGCGGCGTTATCTCGGGTAGCTTCCGAAAGGCCCTCGGATTTGAGTGCTTGGTAAATGAAGGGTCGCGCCATGGAGTAGGCGATGAGGTAGCATGTGGCGATGGTGATGCCGAATTTGGGGAGATGTTTCTTCCATGAGCCTGAGGCCTGGAAAGTCAACCCCTTGTTTAGTTTGTAGCTTATCAAGCTTGCCAGTACGTAGGCGGTGGCGGAAGAACCCCAATAGCCAAGATCGAGAACGTTGTAGAAAACGAATATCAGGCTTGCACCGAGGAGCGTTACCAACAGACCCACTGAGCCGAAGCGGGCGAACTCTCCCATCAGTGTCTTCATGGTTTTTTTTGACCAACGACGAGCAGAGAAAGGCCGGGGAGATGCACGCCAACTTTATCCAATGCCGCACAAATCTGGAAATCAAAATTCAACATCCAGCGGAGGATTCGAGTGAAGATGTGGGATTCTCCATAGCTCCAGCCACCAATGCCTTCATTCTTTTGATCCCCGTCCTTTGCGAGGCACTCTTTGATGCACATCAATAATCGAGGGGGCACCAGAGAACTGTAGAAATAGTGATTTTTGTGCAACGAAACCCCATTGCGGTTCAGCACCTTGTCCAGTTGGCAGCGTCCATAACGGCGGTAATGCTTCAAAAAGGTATCATGGTTCGAATACAAAGACTGCAATGCGGGCACGGTGAGGACCAGATAGCCACCTGGGCGCAATTTACCCATTGTCAAGGTCAGGAAGGCATCTTCATCGGGCACATGTTCCAGCACATCCATCATGACCAGTTTGTCCACGGATTCATTGGGTAGATGATCCAAGTCTTGTAGACATTCTAGGCCTTTGATGACCTGGAATCCTTCACAATAGCCACTGTCGATGGCGGTGATTTTCCCTTGGGTGAGCTGACGTAACTGCTGAGTGAAAAAACGATCCCCGGCGCCTACGTCGGCCATGTCTCCACCTGCGGGCAGGGTGCGCATGATGCCTATGAGACAGTCTGAACGGGACAGTTCCCAGGGGTGACGGTGCGCGTTTTCAGTTTTCTCGCAGAGATCCATGTGGCCCACTCAGAGTTGACTATCGCTCGCGTCCGACAAAACCCCTTCTACCTGTCAGGAATATACACATTTTCTCTATGTCTGATGCTGAGCGAGGAGATTAGTGGCAAGACCTCATAAATGAATCTGATGGTCTGTCAATTGCTGCTATTTCACGCATACCCTTCAGGTTGCCCCAGCATGCCACGCGTGACCAGAACGATCCCTTTTGAAGAGATTCGAAAACCGTTTGCCTTGTCCTGTTCGGCATCATACCCGATAATCGTTCCTTCCGGAATGTCACAACCGCGGTCGATGATCGCGCGCCTGATTTTGCAATGCCGGTTAACGACAACCTCTGGCAGGATGACCGTGTCCTCAATGTCAGAGTAGGAATGGATCCTGACATCGGAAAACAGCAGGGTTTTTTTAAGATGGGAGCCGGAGATAATGCAGCCACCTGAAACCACCGAATCTACGGCCATGCCCCGACGTCCGTCATCATCAAAGACAAACTTTGCTGCTGGCAGGTGCCTCTGGTAAGTCCAGATCGGCCAGTCTCGATCGTAAAGATTGAGCTCTGGTTCCGGAGAGATCAGTTCCATGTTGGCTTCCCAAAAGGCATCCAGAGAGCCCACATCACGCCAGTAGGCTTGCTCGTTGGTTGCAGGACTTCGAAAGGGGAAAGCGTAGACTTTGTGGTCCTTGATGATGCCAGGGATAATGTTTTTGCCAAAATCATGCTCGGAATCAGGGTCCTGTCCATCCGATTCCAGGAGCTTTAAAAGAATGTCGGTGTTGAAGATATAGTTGCCCATGGAAGCTAGGGTCTTATCCGGTTTGCCGGGAACCGGGGTCGGCTTCTCAGGTTTTTCGTCAAACTGATAAACACGGTTTTCTTCATCGACGGACATGACTCCGAACGCGCCGGCGGCTTCTTCGATCGGCACTTCAAGACAAGAGACTGTCAGATCAGAGCCACTTTCTGCATGTGCCAGTAACATCGACCGATAGTCCATTTTGTAGATGTGGTCACCGGAAAGGATCAAGATATACTTGGGCTTTGTGACACGAATGATATCGAGATTCTGATGCACGGCATCTGCGGTCCCTTGATACCACTCCTCGGAAAATTGTTGGGAGGCCGGTAAAATTTCAACGTATTCCCCGAGCTCCTGTTTAAAATGACTCCAGCCACGCACCAGGTGTCGAATCAATGAGTGCGACTTGTATTGAGTCAGGACCCCGATCCGGCGGATGCCCGAGTTAACGCAATTGGACAGAGGAAAATCTATAATGCGATATTTCCCACCAAAATGGACCGCAGGCTTCGCTCGAAAATCAGTCAATTCATGGAGCCTGGTGCCACGGCCGCCGGCTAAAATAAGGGCTAGAGTATCTCGGGTAAGATGGCTGACATAACGGTAAACAACTTTGCTGTTTGAATTGTCAGGCACAGGACTCTCCTTGGGGATAATGGGCAATATTTTCAAATAAACAACCGAAACGTTTATTGATCAAGCAAAGGAGTGCCAGGAGGGCATCTTTCCCGCACCGACTTCAAATCTCCTCAGCCTTTAATCACTGCCAGCGGCTTCAGGCGGGCGACGATCCGTCCGAGGCCGGCCTGCTCCATCACGTTGACCACCTCGGCGACGTCCTTGTATGCCTCCGGTATTTCCTCGGCAACTGTGGCCCGGCCGGCGGCACGGACCAGGATGCCCTGAGCCGCAAGTTCGGCAATGATGTCATGTCCGCGCGCCCGTTTCTTGGCCGCGCGCCGTGACAGCACCCGGCCGGCGCCATGACAGCTTGACCCGAAGGTTTCCGCAAGCGCGGCCTCCGTGCCAAGCATAACATAAGAGTAGCGCCCCATGTCGCCGGGAATCAAGACCGGTTGGCCGATGTGTCGATAGGCCGCCGGCGTTTCCGGATGGCCAGGCGGAAAGGCGCGGGTGGCGCCCTTGCGATGGACACAGAGCCGGCGTTTCTTGCCGTCAACCTGATGCTCTTCCCATTTGGCGATGTTGTGACAGACGTCGTAGATGACACTCAGCCGGAGATCGGCCGGGCTGAGCTGCAGCACCTGTTCGAAGGTCTCCCGCACCTGTGACGTGATCATCTGGCGGTTGGCAAAAGCGTAGTTGGCGGCCCCCGCCATGGCGGCCAGGTAGTCGCGTGCTTCGGGGCTTTGCAGCGGCGCACAGCAGAGCTGTCGGTCGGGCAGGGAGATCTCGTACTTGCGAGCGGCCCGCTGCATGACTTTGAGGAAGTCGTCGCAGACCTGGTAGCCGAGACCGCGGCTGCCGGTATGGATGCTGACCGTGACTTGACCGGGGAAGAGGCCAAGGGCGCGGGCGGCCTCTTCGTCATGGATGGTTTCGACCCGCTGGATTTCGAGAAAGTGGTTGCCGCTGCCGAGGGTGCCGAGCTGGTTGCGGCCGCGCTCCATGGCGCGTTCAGAAACCAAGTCCGGGTCGGCGCCGGGGAGAGTTCCTCGTGCCTCGATATGATCCAGGTCGGTGTCGTTGCCGAAGCCCTGGCGAACCGCCCAGTCCGCGCCCAGTTCCAGGACATGTCGCTCTTCGGTCCGGGTCAGCCGCAAATCGCTGCGGTGTGAGCCGACTCCGGACGGGACTTTCTGAAACAGGCTGTTCGCCAGGTTCTCCAGTTTGGGCTGGAGAGCGTCGGCCTCCAGTTCGCTGCGCAGCAGGCGGACGCCACAGTTGATGTCGTAGCCGACGCCACCTGGGGAAACGACGCCATGCTCGGCGTCAAAGGCTGCGACACCCCCAATCGGAAAGCCGTAGCCCCAATGGATATCCGGCATGGCCAGGGCGGGGCCGACGATGCCGGGCAAGGTGGCGACGTTGCGCACCTGCTCCAGCGCCTGCTCTTGCTGTAGCGCACGGATCATTGCCCGGCTGGCATAGACCAGGCCTTCGGTCCGCATATCGCCTTCACGCGGGATGCGCCAGCGCCACTCGTCAATCTTTTGTAGTTTAATGGTCATGGGCTGTTTTCTAGAGATCGAGGTAGATGCGAGCGTGCCAGCCGTCAGCCTCTTTTCCCAGATACAGCTGATGGTAGGTGGCGGCCTTGACTTGTCGCTCGACGGTGTGCCGGTCTGGTGCGAAAGCTTCATTGCAGACCAAGGCCTGCAATCCAGTTCGGTCAACCTGCTCAATCCGGAAGCTTCCCGGAACCAGATTCTGTGTTTCGAACAGGAAGATGATCTCGTTGAGCCACGCGACCAGAAGCTCTCCCGGGTCGTCGGCGTCAAGCCGGACCGGAGAGGTCTGCGCTTCAGCGACCGGACTTGTGCCGATCAGCAGGCTCTTCAGTCCCAGGGCGGCCTGTTCGAAAAGGTCGCCGAGTTGTGGCCCCCAGGCCTCGATGCCGATATCGGCGGTATGTTCCAACAGGCGGAATCCTGCTGAGGGCTGTCTCGTTGGCATGGCCGGCCTCGTTGAAAGTGCTTCTGCCCTCCAGTATAGCAATCTGACAGAGGGTGTCGTGATCTTTGTGGTTTTTTGTGCCCCGCGCGACGATCTTCTGTTGTCACGTGTTTTTCCGTTATTTTTGCGTGGCAGCCTCAGCGAAAGCGGCTGTGAGACTGAGGAAAGAGCCCTAATTTTCTTGACAGGGGACTGTTAATGTCAAATAACAATGTTATATTTATTGTAAGCAGTATTGTTGGGGGGAGGATTTAATATATTGAAATAATTAGAAATACCACTGTTGTTTCAAAGGGGGGGGATCTGTGGAGCCCGAAAAGGAGGCTGATCATGAAGACTGACGGATCCGTTTCTCAGGTTGCCATTCCAGAAGAGATCCTTCAGAGGATCGAATCGCGCGGCATTAACCGGCGCGATTTTATTAAGTTCTGTATGGCAACAACGGCGGCGCTGGCTTTGCCGGTGACCTTTGTGCCGAAGGTGGCGCAAGCGCTTGAGGATAACCGCACCCCGGTGATCTGGCTTGAATTCCAGAGCTGCAGCGGCGATTCTGAGGCCTTTCTGCGGGCTAATCAGCCGACGGCCACAGAGCTCATCCTCGACCTGATCTCCCTCGAATATGCTGAGGTCGTTATGGCGGCCGCCGGCCACTTGGCGGAAGAGGCGAAGCACCAGGCTCTCGAAAAATATCACGGCAAGTACATCCTGATTGTTGAAGGTGCGATCCCGACCAAGGATGACGGCGCCTATTGCACCATCGCCGGTCAGAGCGCCGTCGCCTCGCTGAAGCAGGCGGTGGCCGGTGCGGCAGCGACCATCGCCGTCGGTTCCTGCGCCACCTCTGGCGGTCTTCCCGCCGCCGCGCCCAATCCCTCCGGGGCTGCGTCCGTATCCGAAATCGTTCCAGGTGCCACAGTCGTCAATCTGCCCGGTTGTCCGGTCAACGCCACCAACCTCACTGCGACCATTGTACATGTCCTGACTTTCGGCAAACTGCCCGCAACCGATCGGCTCGGCCGGCCGTTGTTTGCTTATGGCAAGCGGATTCATGACAACTGCGAGCGCCGCGGCCATTTCGACGCCGGTCAGTATGCGGAAACCTTTGGCGACGAGGCCCATCGCAAAGGGTACTGCCTCTATAAATTGGGCTGCAAGGGGCCGGAGACCTTCCACAACTGCCCGACCGTGCGTTACAACGAAGGTGTCTCCTGGCCGGTCATGGCGGGACATGGCTGCATCGGCTGCTCGGAACCTGGTTTCTGGGACACCATGAGCCCCTTCTACCGCCGTTTGCCGAAGGTCCCAGGTTTTGGCATCGAGGATACCGCCGACAAGATCGGCATCGGCCTGGCGGCGGCAACTGCAGCAGCCTTCGCCGTACATGGGGTAGCCAGCTGCTTCAGAAAAGGGAACCCCAAGGACGAATCCAAGGTGATCAAGGAGGACTAACCCATGGCCAAGAAAATCGTTGTTGATCCGATTACCCGTATCGAAGGGCATCTGCGTATCGAGGCTGAGGTCGAAGGCGGTAAAATCACCAACGCCTGGAGTTCTTCAACCGCCTTTCGCGGGATTGAAACCATCCTGAAGGGACGCGACCCCCGCGACGCCCATCATTTCACCCAACGCTTCTGCGGGGTCTGCACCACGGTGCATTCCATGGCCAGCATCCGGGCCGTGGAAGACGCCCTGAAGATTCAGGTTCCCGACAACGCCCGTTTGATCCGCAACCTGATCATGGGCATGCAGGGGGTGCAGGATCATGTGATCCACTTCTATCATCTGCATGCCTTGGATTGGGTCGACATCACCAGCGCTTTGAAGGCCGATCCCGCCAAGACCTCGCAGATCGCCCAATCGATTTCCGACTGGCCAAAATCAAGCACCGATTACTTCCGCCAAGTGCAGGCGCGCATCAAGGCGTTTGCCGAAACCGGCCGGCTGGGACCCTTCCAGAATGCTTACTGGGGGCATTCGGCCTATAAACTGGAACCGGAAGTCAACCTGATCGGCCTGGCTCATTACCTTGAGGCCCTCGAAGCCCAGAAGGACATGATTAAGGTGCATGCCATTCTCGGCTCGAAGAACCCGCATCCGCAGACCTTCCTGGTGGGCGGCATGTCGATCCCGGTTGATCCTGACAGTCAGAACGCCATCAATGCTGACAAGATTGCCTGGATCCGTAAATTGCTGCGCAACGCCAGAACCTTTGTCGAGCAAGTTTATATCCCTGACCTGCTGGCCGTGGCGCCGGCTTATCTCGACTGGGCTGGGATCGGCGGCGGGGTTGGCAACTTCCTGGCGTGTGGCGACTTCCCGACGGACAACAGCCCGGGGACCGACAGCCTGTTCTTTCCGCGTGGTATCATCATGGGCAAGGACCTGGCAAATGTCATGGAGATGGATGAGACGAAGATCACCGAGTACGTGACCAACTCCTGGTATACCTATTCCAATGGGGACGACAAGGGGCTGCATCCCTACGAAGGTGAAACCAATGACAAGTATACGGGGCCAAAGCCGCCCTACGAGTTTCTCGACACTGACAGCAAGTACTCCTGGGTCAAGTCGCCGCGCTATCTCGACCAGCCGATGGAAGTCGGACCGCTGGCCCGGGTGCTGGTGGCCTATGCGTCCGGCGTGCCGGAAGTCAAGGCCGCTGTCGATTATGTACTGAAAACACTGAACGCACCGGCGGCAGCGCTCTTCTCCACATTGGGGCGTACCGCGGCCCGTGGCGTCGATGCCCTGATTCTGGCTCAGAAAAATGAGCTCTGGCTTGATCAGCTGGCCGATAACATGGGACGTGGCATTCTCGAGGTGCACAATCCGGAGAAATGGGATCCGGCGACCTGGCCGAAAGAGGCCCGGGGCTTCGGATACCATGAAGCGCCGCGCGGTGCGCTCGGTCACTGGATTCGCATCGAAGACCAGAAGATTGCCAATTACCAGGCGGTGGTGCCCTCCACTTGGAACGCCGGGCCGCGCGATGCGCATGGCCAGATGGGGCCCTACGAGGCGGCCCTGATCGGTACGCCGATCGCCGACCCGGAAAAGCCGGTGGAGATCCTGCGCACGATCCACTCGTTCGATCCCTGCCTGGCCTGTGCCGTGCACGTCTTGGACGGTCAGGGTACCGAAATTGTCAAGGTCAAGATCCTGTAAGGGAAGGAGGTCACCATGCTGGAAATTCATTATGTCTGGCAATGGCCGGTCCGGATCGCACACTGGATCAACGCCCTCTGTATCGTGGCGCTCTCCATCACCGGGACCTATATCGGTGCGCCCTTCTCGCTGGGGGGCGGCGTAAACCCCTACCTGATGGGCTGGATGCGGTTTGTTCATTTTGCTGCCGGCTACCTGTTCCTGGTGTCGGTGCTCAGCCGGATTCTCTGGATGTTTATCGGCAATCACCACGCCTCGTGGCGGGCGTTCCTGCCGTGGCTGACTCCGAAAGGCCGCGAAAATTTCGTCAGGATGTTCCGCTACTACACCTTTACCGGCAACAATATCTCGCACGAATCGGGGCATAACCCGGTGGCCGCCACCGCTTACCTGGGGATTTACGCCCTCTGTCTCTTCCAGATCTTCTCCGGCTTCGCACTTTACGGCCAGTTTGCTCCCGGAGGCTTCTGGGACAGCGCGCTCGGTTGGATCTTTCCCCTGCTCGACAACCAGTATATGCGGCTCGGTCATCATGGCGTCATGTGGCTTCTGATCGGGTTTTTCATCAACCACATCTACAGTGCCTGGTTGATGGACATCAAGCAGAAGAGCGGGGTCATGAGCGGGATCGTCAGCGGTTATCGGTATATTGACCCGGAGGATGTTTGATGACGACCCTGGTCCTCGGCCTGGGCAACATTCTGATGAGTGATGACGGTTTCGGGGTGAAAGCAGTTACAGCGCTTTCATCCCGTTACCGTTTCTCAGGGGAGATCCGCTTAATCGATGGCGGGACGCTTGGATTGGACCTCCTGCCTCATCTTGAAGGGGTCAACAATCTCCTGATCATCGATGCCCTCGAGATGCAGGCGTCGCCAGGCGAGGTCTTCCGGCTGGAAGGGGAGGAAGTCCCCCGGGCTTTTGCCAGCAAACTGTCGGTTCACCAGATGGGCATCCAGGATCTGCTGGCTGTGGCCGAACTGCAGGGGCACCTGCCGGACACCCTGGTGGTCTGGGGTGTGCAGCCGCAATGTGTCGAGATGGGCTTGGAGTTGACCCCGGCGGTTGTCGCAGCCCTACCTGAGGTCGTACAAAGTGTGGTGACAGAACTGCAGGGATGGGGACATGCCGATAAGCCTGCATGACAGATAGCCCGTGGGCAGATACGGGTGGTTCCGAGTGATTGCGGGCGGATTGTTGTGCCTGTTTGCCTGTCTGTCAGGTTGCGACAGGTCCGCATCAGACTATCCGTCGCAGCCAATACCGACCGGTTTGCTTGATGATGCCGCTCAACTGGCAGCGGGCCGCCAGCTGTTTCTCGAAAAGTGTGCCACCTGTCATGGCCGGCCGGATGAAGGGCGTTCTGTCCGCGCTGGATTTTTCCAGCCACCAGCTCCAGATTTTACCGAAATGGCATACCGGCAGATCGATCCGTCGTACCTGTTCTGGCGGATAGAGACGGGTAAGACGGTTGAACCTTACCGCTCACAGGGGTCGGTGATGCCGGCTTGGGCAATGCACCTCTCCAAGCGGCAAATATGGCAGCTGGTCGCCTACCTGTACAGTCGCGCCCGTTCATGGTGAATTAAAGGTCAAAATTAGTCATTTTTAGCGAAAATACCCCTTTTTTATTCTCGCTAAATCTGATAACGTGCGCGAAAACGGCTTCCAGCCGTTTTGCTGGTTGATTGCGATGTGGTTTTAACGTCGAATTGTTCGTTGCTGGAGAGGACGCATTTTTGGCTTGCCAGCCAGACAAAATACCTGCTGCAGGCCAGTTCTTTTACCACCTAGTTTATTGGCTGAAACAGACTTTGCTCAGTGGGAGCAATTTAAAAGCACGTTACAGGGAGTGACACATGCAAGACACCAAGACAGGGCAGGCCGGTAGCACGCTGTCAGCGGCAGAGTTGGGACTGGCTAGCGTCGGAACCATTCACCAGAATCTCGACTATGCAGAACTGTTCGATCATGAAGTCAGCAACCAGGAAGGCCAGATCTCCGAAAACGGGACCATGATGATCGATACCGGTAAATTCACCGGGCGCTCTCCCAAGGACAAATATTTCGTTCACGAAAAACCCTCTTTTGAAAATATCGCCTGGGGCAAGATCAACCAGTCGGTCGCCCCCGAGGTGTTTGACGAGCTCTACGCCAAGGTCACCGATTACCTTTCCGGCAAAGACCTGTATGTGACAGACGGCTTCTGCGGTTCGAACGAGAAGACCCGCAAGTCGGTTCGTTTTATCACCGAATTTGCCTGGCAGTCGCACTTCGTCAAGAACATGTTCATCCGTCCCGGTGCAGATGACCTGGCGGGCTTCGCCCCCAATTTTACGGTTTACAATGCCAGCAACCTGATCGATGAAGACTGGGAGCGCCATGGACTCAACTCGGAAGTCTTCGTTGTCTTCAATATCGAGAAGAACGTTGCCATTATCGGTGGTACCTGGTACGGCGGTGAGATGAAGAAGGGGATCTTTACCATGATGAACTACTGGCTGCCGCTGGAGGGCATCCTGTCGATGCACTGCAGCGCCAATGTTGGTAAAGGTGGGGATGTCTGCCTCTTCTTTGGGCTGTCCGGTACCGGCAAGACCACCTTGTCGACCGACGCCTCCCGCAAGCTGATCGGTGACGACGAGCATGGCTGGGACGCTGACGGCATCTTCAACTTCGAAGGCGGCTGCTACGCCAAGTGCATCGACCTGAGTTCCGAGAGCGAGCCGGAGATCTACAACGCCATCCGTCGCGACGCTCTGCTGGAAAACGTGGTGGCGGACGAGGCCGGTGTTATCGATTATGACAGCGACGCCAAGACGGAGAACACCCGGGTCTCCTACCCGATCGAGCATATCGATAACCACGAGCCGACCTTGAAGGCTGGCCATCCGCAGAACATCATCTTCCTGACTTGCGATGCCTTCGGTGTGCTGCCGCCGGTCTCCAAGCTGACCAAGGAACAGGCGATGTACTACTTCCTGAGCGGTTATACGGCCAAGGTGGCCGGAACTGAACGGGGTGTGACCGAGCCGTCGGCTACCTTCTCCTCCTGCTTCGGCGAGGCCTTTCTGCCACTGCCGCCGACCGAATATGCCAAGCTGTTGGGTGAGAAGATCGAGCAGCACAACGTCAACGCTTACCTGGTCAACACCGGTTGGGCCGGTGGCGGTTATGGCGTCGGTGAGCGGATGAGCATCAAGGCGACTCGCGCCTGTGTCAACGCGATCCTCGACGGCAGTATTGAAAATGTCGAGTTTGATCAGACCCGCTGGTTCCGTTTGAACATCCCGAAGGAGCTCCCCGGCGTCGACAGCAACATCCTCAACCCACGCAATTCCTGGGGTGACAAAGAGGCCTTTGATGCCACGGCCAACAAGCTGGCCGGGATGTTTATCGAGAACTTCAAGAAGTACACGTCTGATAATGATGAATTCGATTTCACTCAGGCTGGGCCGCGGATGTAAGCAAGGATATTTCTGTAGGTGAATGATAGCCGCCTCGCAGCAGTTGCTGCGGGGCGGCTTTTTTTTATTTGCTAAATGATGATCGGGTCACCCTCTCCCCTGGTGGGAGAGGGCTAGGGTGGGGGGGCAGGAGGCCGAGACCCCCGTTAGAATGCTGAGTCGGAATGGATTATTCGGCAGCAAACAGGGGAGCGTCAGTCCTGGGAATCAATCCCCTTGCCTCCGCACGAGCAAACAGGTCTTCCACCGCAGCAACCCCCTCTTCCCCCAGATCAAGCGAGAAGTCGTTGACGTACAGGCCGATGTGGGCGTCGATGACATCGTCTGCCAGCTCCTGGGCATGCGCCTTGATATAGGTGCGCGGCTCGTCCGGATGGGTGTGTGCATACTCCAGGCTGGCACGGATCGCCTGATCAACTTTCCGGATGGTGTCTATGCCGAGGTTGCGACGCGCCAGAATGCCGCCGAGCGGGATCGGCAGACCGGTGTCTTTCTCCCACCATGCCCCCAAGTCAAGGATTTCATGGAAGCCATCCTGCTGGTAGGTAAAGCGGGATTCGTGAATAATCAGACCCGCATCCGCCTCACCGCGGCGCAGGGCCCCCATGATTCGGTCAAAGGGCATGATCTGAACCTGGTCGTAGCCCTCGCCATAGAGCTGCAGCAGTAGGTTTGCTGTGGTCAGCGCGCCGGGGATGGCAATGGTTTTGCCGCGCAGGGCCTCCATGTCAGTTGGCTCCGGTGCGATCACCAGTGGGCCACAACCGCGGCCGAGGGCGCCGCCGCTGCGCAGCAGGGCGTAGTCGTCGCGCAGGTGGCCGAGGGCGTGATACGAAATCTTGGTCAGATCCAACAGCCCCTTCAGGGCGAGCTGGTTAAGGGTCTCCACATCTTCGAGGCGTTCATACACGACGATTCCCTCTGTGGCAATCAGGCTGTGAGTCAGCGCATGGAAGATATAGGTGTCATTCGGACAGGGCGAATATCCCAGGGTGAGGGTGCGGGTCATGCATGTTCTCCGGGTGGCCAGTGACTGAGTAGCTCGAGGACGGCCTCCTGGGCGGAGCGCATGCCTTGGGGCAGGTCCCAACTGTCGCGATTGCGGTCTTCTACCAGGTTGGAAATGCCGCGCAGCTCAAGGAAAGGGGTGTCGGTCTGCCGGCAGGCCAGCGAGGCGCCTGCACCTTCCATGTTTTCGCAGATACCTTTGGTTCGTTTTGCCAGGGTGGCACCGCATTCCGTTGTGCCGGTGCAGGCGGAGACCGTGACGAATGGCCCGCTGCCGAAACGGCGGTCGGTCGCAGCGGCATAGGCGCTCAATAAAGGTCGGCTCCAGGCGAGCAGGGTATCATCCACCGGCCACCTGTTGTAGACGATGCCGCGCACGTCGTTGCGCATCGGAATACCCATCTCCTCGAGATCCTGGAAGCCGAGAGGTGTTTGCACTCCTTCGTCGCCGAAGATCTCGGCATCGGCCAGAGCCAGGTCGCCGATCTGCAAGGTGCTGTCCGGGTAAGCGCCACCACAGCCAAACATCCAGAGAGCGCTAGGCCGGAACTCACTGATCAGGGCCATGGCGCTTGCGGCGGCCGCAGCTTTGCCGAGGCCGGAGTGAGCGAGGCAGATCGGTGTTTCGTACCAGTAGCCGTGCCACACTTTCAGATTGGCGAGAGTTGTGTACTCCAGATCACGCAGGGACTGGCGCAGCAGGCGGGTTTCTTCTGAGACAGCGGCAAGTAGAGCAAGCATCGTAAAACCAGGAACGCGAAACGAGGTACGAGGGAAATTCGCGTTCCGCGTTCTGCGTCCCGCGTACCGGGATTTTAAGGTTTATACCACCCGCAGCGGATCAAGTCACGACGCAGGTCGACGCCGGCGTTGCGGATGACACCGTTACGCCAGAAATGTTCTTCGGTTGGCAAGGGCGCGCTCGGGCTGTCCAGACGTTTACGACTGTCGATCAGGCTTTGCTGGAAGCGCTCATCCGATTCCTGCAGCGCTTCGCAGATGCGCTCCCGTACAATGGCCGGGCTGGCGTCAATAATATACTGGATCATGTCACGCAGACGCAGCCCTTGACGATACTCCCAGAGATCTCCTTCAAACCGGGAGCTGCACTCGCCGACAAAATCATGCCAGTCGAGCAACAGCCCGCCGAAGTCCTCTTCGGCGAAGTCAGCAAATTCGGGGTTCTGACGCAGCTGGGCTTCGATCTGGTTCTGTTCCTTGCGCGAGAAAAAGAAAGAGATGCTCTCTTCAACCGGGTACATGCCGAGGTTCTCGACGATCTCCCTGCAAAAATGGGCATAGTCGAGGTCACGCTCACTAAAGGTCTGCAGCTCGGCAGGCAGCTGCGGGCGGTCCAGGCAGAGCAGAGAGAGGTGGTCGTGACCAAGGTCGGTATGCAGCGGCAGGTCCTTGTAGTGCTTCAGACCGGTGCGGGCCAGCTGGTTGGTCAAGCGCAGGTGATTGTCGGTAAAGCAGGTCAGCAGCTTCTCTTCCGAGTAAAAAAGCTCAATGCTGGCTCGGTTGTTGGCCAGACCGAAACCAACAAAGCCGTCGTGCAGCAGGCGGTCCCAGTAGGGAGCCAGGATCTCGAACATTTCGCTGATCGGCATGTAGGGAGAGTAATGCACGCTTGGTGACGGCGGTGCGGCCTCCGGATCGGTAAAGGCCGGATCTGTCATGTAGAATTCCAGAATAAAGAAGGCCTCGTCCGGCACTGTGCCGGCAAAGCGTTCAAAAATCTCTCGGATGTGCTGGGTTCCGGCCAGAACTGTGAACTGATAGGTGTCCGTCGCATTTTCCAGCAGGGAAAAGGTGTAGCCTTCACGCAAGCCCTTGGCTTTACGTTGCGACTGCGGCCAGAGCTGCAGGCCGATGGGGAAATGTGGAAAAATTTCGGACAAAGCATCAACTCTCTTGTTAGTGAACCCGTGACAGATTTTCATCATGTGCCAAGAAGCCCGTCGAAGTCAACCAGGGAGAGAGTTGCCGAAGGTTTGCACCTCCGTCCGACCGGCGGGAGAGCCTTGACTGATCGCTTTTCAAAAGAGGTTATAGGGGAGAATGTGGATTGCAATGCGGCGTGGTTGCGCCGTTTAATACCAATAAACGGTTTTTATCTAAAATAAATTTTCATTGACAATTTGAAGTTCTTAAGCTATACCGAGCGTGGGTAAAACCCTATTTTATTTTTACCATGCTAGCCCTGCCGGAGTGCTTGAGACACGCCTGTACGGCGGCATGCTAGATCACTGTGATTGATCAACGGGTTGGCTTGTGGCGCATTGCTGCCGGCCAGCAAATCTTTACTATTCAGGAGAAGGATCCGCACCATGGCGAAAAAAAACATCAAGCCTTCATTGAAAAATCCGTTGGCCCCCCCGGAGCAGATTGATTTTACGATTCCGGGCGAGGTTGCAGGCGTTGCCGGCGGTTATGAAGAGGTTATGCAGGAAGGTCATGACCTGATTCAGCGCCCGATCAAATCTGTCCAGATTGGCCAGATCGAAAAGCAGCATTTCAAGAAACGTATGACGGTCTGGGAACGTATTAAGGTTCTGACTCAGAACGATCCGAATATTTTGTTCCAGAACTGGGGCAAGAACCTCGATGGCGCGTCCCTGGTGACCGGTATCCTGAATATTAACGGTCGCGACGTCGGTATCTACGGGCATGATTTCACGGTTCGCGCCGGTTCGATTGATGCGACCAATGGCAACAAGCTGGCCCGTCTCTTCTATATGTGCGGCGAGAAGGGCCTGCCCCTGATCGGCATGAACGACTCGGCCGGAGCTTTTGTTCCTGCTGGGGTCGGTGGCCTGGATGGTTACGCTGAGGCCTTCACCGCCCTGCGCAAGATCAGCGGTGTGGTGCCGACGGTCATGTGCATGTTCGGTTTCAATGCTGGTGGCGGTTCCTACCTGCCGCGCCAGGGCAGCTTTGTGATCCAGCCGGAAGACACCTTCTTCGGGCTGACCGGACCTGGGGTGGTCAAATCGGTGCTGGGGGAAGATGTCACACCGGAAGAGCTTGGTGGTCCTAAGGTCCATGGCAAATCGGGTGTGGCTGACTTGACCGTTGCTGACGAAACCGCGGCCCTGCGCACAGCATCGCGCCTGGTTAGCTACGTTCCTGACAACAACCACAGTCTGGCGCCCTTCCAGGAGACCAGCGATCCTCTTGAGCGCAAGACCTGGGAGATCAATACCCTGTTGAAGAAAGCCTTTAATTCGCCGACCGGCTTTAATACGCCCTTCGACGTATCGATTATCATCCAGCAGATCTGTGACCACGGCGACTACTTCGAACTGCAGCCGACCCGTGCCCGTGAGGCAATTACCGCCTTCGGTCGTCTCGGTGGCCACGTGGTCGGTTTTGTTGCTAACAACTCGGCGGTCTCTTCCGGCCAGATTGACTGCGATTCGGCGGTCAAGATCGCGCGTTTTGTGCGCTTCTGCAATATCTACAATATCCCACTGATTTTCATGGAAGATACCACCGGCTTCTTGCCGGGTCGTGAGCAGGAAGCGCGCGGTATCGTTCAGGCGGGTCGTACCATGCTTGACTCGATCGTCGATGTGCGCACCCCGCGGATCCTGCTGATCCTGCGTAACGCCTACGGCGGCGCCTACGCCTCGTACAACAACTATCCGACCGGTGCCGACCTGGTTCTGGCTCTGCCGACCACCCGCCTGGCGGTTATGGGTCCGGCCGGTAAGGAGTTTGTTTACAAGAGCGAGCTGCGCAAGATGCGCGGTGCCATCGCCGGCATGGTTCGGTTGGGCACCCAGGAGCGGGTCAAGGCCGGCATGAACGGTGACGAGGCCAAGAAGGATGCCGAGAAGGAGGCTGCCGAGTGGCTCAAGCTCCAGGAGGCTGACCTGAATCTGCGCTACGAGAAAGAACTGATGAACCCGAAAGAAGGTCTTGCCCTCGGCTCAATCTCCTCGATTGTCATGCCGACCGACCTCCGTCAGGTGCTGGGTGAAAACCTCAACTTCCTGCTGCGCCATTACAAACCCTCAACCTGGCAGGATGTACAGCGCGAGTTCCACTAATCGAGCGACGAAAGCCCTATTGCACGGAATCAGAATGGAGAGAGTGAACCATGACACAGACCATTGATTACTATAAAAACAACCCCCTGATCCACAAGGATCGTCGCTTGAGCCTGTCCAGTTCGGATTGGGTCAGCTCGTTCAGCTGTGAAGATCTTAAGCCGTTGATCGTTTGCCGCGGTCCGATCCGCAAGGAAGCGATGGACGTCTATACGGAGATGGGGATCACGCACTACGGCATCCTGCTGTCGGAGAAAGACTCGATCGTTTACCCGAACGCACTTTCCCCAGAATTGCGCCAGTTGACCGACAACAGTCGCGTCCACCGGGTGCCTGACTATACCGGCGCCTCCAAGGAAGAACGGGTCGAGCGGATCGAGCAGATCATCGGCATTGCCAGGGACAACGGCTACGACTCGATCTTCGCCGGTTACGGTTTTATGGCGGAAGACGATGAATTTGTCGCCGCGATTGAAGGCGCCGGCCTGATGTTTATCGGCCCCTGCGCAGCAACCCAGCGAGCGGCCGGCAAAAAGGACGAAGCCAAGCGGACGGCTTTGCAGGTCGATGTTTCGGTCACCCCCGGTATCGATAATGTCACTGCCCGCACCCTGCTCAAGAAGCACAAGACCCGTGAGCAGTTGGTCGCTCTGGCCAAAGCGGAAGACTTGGACATTGATGCGAAGGTTCTTGCAGACGAATCGGTCTCTCTCGCGTCCCTGGCTGACATCATCCTGTTCGCTTCCTACGATAAGGGCCTGGATCTCTTCTCTATCGAAGAGCTCTGTTCCCAGGTCGAAGTCGAGTGCGCCGCGATGTTCAAGGAGTATCCCGCTGCGCGGATTCGCCTCAAGGCGATCGGTGGCGGTGGTGGTAAAGGCCAGCGGATTCTCGGCGCCTCTCTGCTGATGACCAAGACACCAACGGAAAAGCAGATCAAGGAAGCGTGCGCGGATGCGCCCGGCCTGGTTCGTGAAATTCTGGGTGAAGTCAAGGCGAATGGCATTGGTGACAACAAGAACGTCCTGATCGAACTGAACATCGAGCAGACCCGTCACAATGAAATCCAGATGCTCGGTAACGGCAAGTGGACGATTGCTCTCGGTGGTCGCGACTGTTCATTGCAGATGCATGAGCAGAAGCTGCTGGAGATCTCCGTGACCCAGGAAAGTCTGGCCGCAGAAATCTCCAGAGCCAAGGAAGCGGGACTTAAGGCTCAGGCCAAGGCTCTGGAATCCGACTTGACGGTTCTCAAGAAGATGGAAGCTGAATCGGAGCGTTTCGGTGTGGCCGTTGGTCTCGACTCGGCCTCGACCTTCGAGTGTATCGTCGACCGCGACCGTCACTACTTCATGGAAGTTAATACCCGTATCCAGGTGGAACACCGGGTCACGGAGCTGGTTTACAACCTTAAATTTACCAACCCGGATGACAGCGGTGACTTCTTTATCGTTGAGTCCCTGGTTGAGGCGATGGCTTTGTTGGCTCTGCACAAAGATCGCCTGCCGCGTCCGACTCGGATGCAGCGTTTTGGCGCTGCCGCTGAGGCTCGCCTCAACGCTACGGATTGTTCCCTGTCGCCAAGTGCTGGCGGTTATATCCGTTACTGGTCCAAGCCGATCGAAGGTGAAATCCGCGACGACCAGGGCATCTGCAGCCCCAACCCGGACACCGACCAGTTCATGCGTTATCATCTGGCCGGCGCTTACGATTCGAACATTGCCTTGCTGTTGACCAAGGGTGGGGATCGCTTCGACAGCTACGAGGACCTGTCCAGAGTACTGCGCAACACGACGCTGCGTGGCAGCAATCTGGCAACCAACCTCGAGTTTCATTACGGTCTGGTCAATTGGTTTATCGGCAACAACGTGATGGCCAAGCCGACGACCCGTTACGTGGTCCCTTACCTGACCTTGGTCGGCAAGCTCAAGGAAGAGGCGCAGAAGCTGGATGTCGTCTATGCCTTTCTTGCAATGAAGAAGCACTATGCCAAGCTCTATGCGGACGACAAGGACGCTGCCAAGGCGGCTTCCGAGACGCTGGACCGTAAGGGCACTCTCTTGACCCGCCCGATGGAGTTTCTGTTTGATGACCCACATCTGTTGTCCGGCTGGCTCAGCCTCAATCGCAAAAACTTTAAGATTGAGGACGGCAAGGTCGTCTGGCTGCGTAACCCGCTGGTCGTGCTGCAAGAGACTTACGAGTATCTGAATATGACCTGGCGGGCAGAGGCTCCGGCGGCAGAAGTGATCTGGACCCATGACCGCGACCTGTTGGAGAATGCCTTGGCGTTCTACGCGGAACTGCGGGAAACCTTCGGGCTCGGTAAGGAAGAGTTCCTCAAGCTCGACGAAATTCTCAGCAAATCGAAGCCGCAAGGTGGTTACGATAAAGAAACCTGGGCTGAGATCCAGGCCGCTCATATTGGTTACGAGATGGGGAACGAACTGCTTGGTCTGATTTGCCTGGTTGCGGTGAATACGGACTTCTACGATTTTAAGGTCGAGGATGACCTGGAAGTCACGATCCCTGATTATCTGAATGACCCGGATTTGCAGGCGGCCATGAAGAAGATTCTGGTGCCGCCGCCGGCCACAAAAGCAGATGAGGTTGTGACCCCGGGGGGTGGTATGTACTACGCGCAGGAGGCTCCTGGGATGCCTCCCTTCGTCGAAGAGGGCCAGCACTTCGAGAAAGGCCAACCGCTCTTCATCCTTGAGGTTATGAAGATGTTCAACAAGGTCCCCGCACCCTTTGCCGGGACCATCGACAAGATTCTGATTGAGAGTGGCGATGGCACGATCGTACAGAAGGGCCAGCCGGTTTTCAAGGTGACGCCCGACGAGAAATTTGTCGAAGTTGATCCGAAGGAAATTGAACGGGAAAAACGGAAGCAGACCTCCGAGTACCTGGAACAGGTTCTCTGAGAGATAAGGTCAACATCAGATTCTATCTGAATGGCGGCCCCACTCATTCGAGTGGGGCCGTTCTTATATCAGAAAAGGGCTTTCAGTAAAGATTTAGACGCCGACCCAGTTGTAGTCGTTACCTTCAACGCTTTCGGTAACGGCTTCCAGAAAAGAACACTCCTGAGTGTCCTTGACAATCTCAGTGGCTCCGTGGGTGACGGACCAGACGCTTCCGCAGATGGCACACTCTACGATGTCTTCTGCAAACTGGTCTGAGTGCAGATCGAATTCCACGTAGTGGCGATTTTTGCACACAGGGCATTTCATGGCGAACTCCTCTTCTGGTTATGGTGTAAATTACCAAGTGATGTGCTGATGGTGGTGATTATATCGCCTCGACTGCCGAATGCAAGCGGTAAAATCTGAAAAATCTTTATAAAACAGGATGTTAAGGTTGTTTTTTCGTTTTGCTCAGTAGACCGTTGGTTGATTTGACAGGTTGTTTTCGCGGGCGCTCAGCGTTGCCGAAGCACTATCGGGGTACTGGTCTGGGTGATGAGTCTGTTCGCAGGACACCTTTTCACGAACCAGGCAGCGGAACGTTATGTTGTCGGGGCTTTCTGCTAAGTATACGAAATTTAAAGTATTTACTTTGATGTAGTGCAAGTCCTGGCCCGAATGGCGTCTGCTGGCGAGCGCAAAAGTTAGACGGAGACGGCAATGGTAACTTGTTTCGTGATAAATAGACCGATATTTTGTATTTGACCCGTCCAGGTGGGGTTTTATCGAGAGGGGCGGCTCAAAAAAAATTGCATTTTTTTTGAACTTCATCTTTATCAAACTCTGTCTGCACTGAAAACAGGTCCTATTGGGGTTTCTTTGACCCTGTTGCGAGCGCTTTTTGTGCTAAATTCACGGTGCTCCGGTGCCGACCGTGAAAATTGACTGCGCGAGGAGCTTTATTGTCGGTAAAATCCATTTATCGACAATAAAGAATTGGTTGACAATTTGCGTGTCTTCGGCTATACCCATCATGCGTAAAACCTCATTTTATTTTGAACGGAAGGGCTTGCAGTGGAATATCAGATTGGTGCAAAAATCAAGAAGCTTCGCAAGGCGCGCAAGCTGACTTTGCAGGATGTCGCAACCGAGACCGGTTTCTCGCCAGCGTTGATTTCTCAGATTGAAAATAACAACGTCTCGCCGCCAATCGCGACCTTGTCAAAACTTGCCAAATTTTTCGATGTCAAAATGGGCTTGTTTTTCGAAGATGAGGAGGGGGAAGTCAAGTATGAGGTGGTCCGCCGCTCGGAACGGCGTGAAGTGAGCCGGGTCATTTCGAAGGCCGGCACTGGTCATGGCTACGCTTACGAGGCTCTCTCGTTCAGAAAGCGTAACAAGAAGATGGAGCCTTTCCTGGTGACTGTGTCGGAGCGGCCGGATGAAGAGACACTCTACAACCATGAAGGCGAGGAGTTTCTGCTGATCCTCAAGGGGCGGGCGGAAATTCTTCTGGAGCAGGAACGCATTATTCTGGAAGAAGGCGATGCTGTTTACTTCGATGCTTCTTTGCGGCATCGTCTGCTTGCCTGCGATAGTGAAGAGGTCGAAGTGCTGGCCGTGGTGACACGCTAAAACCTGACGGTTGAATACAAAGACGCAAAGGAGTTTCCCCTTTGCGTCTTTGTATTGAAAAAAATATTTTTTAAAATGAATTTGCACGAGAGGAGTCCCGATGAGTTGTTTTGATAAAAAAGTCCGGGCGGATTGGGAGGCCCAGGCGAAAAAAGAGAAGAAGTCAGACGACCTGTCCGGTTTGAACTGGGAAACCCCGGAAGGGATCACCGTCAAGCCCCTCTATACGGCCGAGGACCTGGAGCAGCTGGAGACGACCGGATCCATGCCGGGTCTTGCACCCTTTACCCGTGGACCGATGGCGACCATGTACGCCGGGCGTCCCTGGACGGTTCGTCAGTATGCCGGTTTCTCGACGGCGGAAGAGTCAAACGCTTTCTATAAGCGCAACCTTGCGGCTGGTCAGCAGGGCTTGTCGGTGGCGTTCGACCTGGCGACGCATCGTGGTTACGATTCTGACCACCCGCGGGTCGTTGGCGATGTCGGTAAGGCGGGTGTGGCGATTGACTCGGTTGAGGATATGAAGATCCTGTTCGATGAGATCCCGCTCGACAAGGTATCGGTGTCGATGACCATGAATGGCGCAGTGTTGCCGATCATGGCCAATTACATCGTGGCCGCTGAGGAGCAGGGTGTGTCTCCAGAGCAGTTGGCCGGAACCATCCAGAATGACATCCTCAAGGAGTTCATGGTCCGTAATACCTATATCTATCCGCCGGCACCGTCGATGCGGATCATTGCGGACATTATCGAGTACACCAGTCAGAAAATGCCGCGCTTTAACTCGATTTCAATCTCCGGCTATCACATTCAGGAAGCAGGCGCCAACAACGCACTGGAACTGGCGTTCACTCTGGCGGACGGTATTGAATATGTGAAGACAGCGATTGACAAGGGGCTGGATGTCGATGCCTTTGCGCCGCGACTCTCCTTCTTCTTCGCGATCGGCATGAACTTCTTCATGGAAGCCGCCAAGCTTCGGGCCGCCCGTTATCTCTGGGCGCACCTGATGAAGCGTTTCGAGCCGCAGAATCCCAAGTCGCTGATGTTGCGGACCCACTGCCAGACGTCCGGCTGGAGTTTGACCGAACAGGATCCGTATAACAACGTGGTTCGGACTACGCTCGAGGCCCTGGCTGCAGTGCTCGGCGGGACCCAGTCGCTGCACACCAATGCTCTGGACGAGGCGATTGCCCTGCCGACTGATCATTCGGCAAGGATTGCCCGCAATACCCAGCTGATCATCCAGGAAGAGTCGGGTGTCACCAATGTGGTCGATCCGCTGGCCGGTTCCTACTATGTGGAAACCCTGACGGCATCGTTGATCAATGAAGCTCAGAAGATTCTCGACGAGATCGAGGGCCTCGGTGGTATGACCAAGGCGATCGAATCGGGGATGCCAAAGCTGCGCATTGAAGAATCAGCGGCGAAGAAGCAGGCCTCGATCGACAGCGGTCGAGAAGTGATTGTCGGTGTCAATAAGTACACCCTGGCCGAAGAGGACCAGATCGAAGTCCTCGATGTCGACAACACGGCGGTGCGTAAATCGCAGATCGCCCGGCTTGAAAAAATGCGTGCCGAACGTGATGAAGACGCTTGCCAGAAGGCTCTTGCAGCGATCACTGCCGCGTGCGAAGATGACAGCCAGAACCTGCTCGGCCTGTGTGTCGAAGCGGCCCGCCAGCGGGCCAGCGTCGGTGAAATTTCTGATGCCATGGAGAAGGTGTTCGGTCGTCACAAGGCGGAGATCAGACTGGTCTCCGGCGCTTATGGAGCTGTCGTGGAGAGTGATCAGGACTTTGGAGAACTGAAACAGCGCATCGAAGCCTTCTCTGTAGAAGAGGGGCGCCGGCCGCGCATCCTGGTCGCCAAGATGGGCCAGGACGGCCATGACCGCGGTGCCAAGGTCGTGGCGACGGCCTATGCCGATGCCGGCTTCGATGTGGACGTCGGCCCGCTGTTCCAGACCCCGGAGGAAGCCGCCCGTATGGCGGTCGAGAATGATGTGCATGTGGTTGGGGTCTCCAGCCTGGCGGCTGGTCACAAGACCCTGGTGCCGCAGCTGGTGGCCGAGCTACAGAAGCTCGGTGCTGAGGATATCGCCGTGGTCTGTGGCGGCGTCATCCCCCGCAAGGACTATGACGAACTCTACGCCGCCGGTGCGGCACGTATTTTCGGGCCAGGTACGCCGATTGCGGTCTCGGCAGGACAGACGCTCGATGCAATTGAAGAGAAGCGGAAGTAGTCTTTGATTTTTTCGGAGCGATACTGATGAAATGTCTCCTCTCCTCTGGAAGGAGAGGAGCAAGGTCGGGGGAAGGGAAGATGTCTGCTTGGTCACCCTCACCCCCAGCCCTCTCCCGTTAAGGGAGAGGGAGAAAACAAAACAGATGAGAAAGGCGCAAAGAGAAGCTATAATGATTTTTCTTTGCGCTTTTGTTTTTGTTGCTACGATTTTTAGTTGAAGCAGGTTTTATGGTCACAAAAATTCACGACATCGCTGCAGGCGTCAAGACTGGCAATATTCGCGCTTTGGCCAAGGCGATCACCTTGATCGAAAGCCGTAGCCCCGAGCATTCTGTGGCGGCGACGACCTTGTTGGATGAGCTGTTGCCGGAGTCTGGCAACTCCATCCGGGTTGGTGTCTCAGGCGTTCCAGGTGTCGGCAAGAGCACTTTTATTGAAGCGCTTGGTATGAAGCTGACTGCGCACGGCCACAAGGTGGCCGTGCTGGCAGTCGATCCTTCTTCGCAGCTTTCCGGCGGCAGTATTCTCGGCGACAAAACCCGTATGGAAGAGTTGGCGCGTGAGCCGAATGCCTTTATCCGGCCCTCACCGGCCGGTGACACCCTGGGAGGCGTGGCGCGTAAGACGCGTGAAACCATGCTGATCTGCGAAGCGGCGGGTTACGATGTGATCATTGTCGAAACGGTTGGCGTTGGTCAGTCGGAGATCACGGTCGCTTCGATGGTCGATATGTTCATGCTACTGCAGTTGCCTGGCGCCGGCGACGAGCTGCAGGGGATCAAGCGGGGTGTGATGGAGATCGCGGACTTGATCCTCATCAACAAGGCTGATGGAGATAACCACCCTCGTGCAGATATGGCGCGGCAACAGTACGCAAATGCCCTGCACATGATGGCACCGAAAAGTATTAACTGGCAGGTCCCGGTTCTACTTGCCAGCGCTTTACACGACCAGGGGGTTGATGAGGCTTGGCAAAAAGTGACGGCTTACCGGGATGCTATGCAGTCCAGCGGCGAGTTTGACGACAAGCGGCGCCTGCAGAACAGCGACTGGATGTGGACCCTGCTTCAGGATGACTTGAAGCAATTATTCCTCACCAGCCGTAGCGTTTCAGCTTTGCTGCCGCAGGTCCAGGAAGCGGTCGCCAGCGGCGTAACCACGCCCGGCGCGGCTGTGCGTAGGCTGCTGGAGGCGTTTAAGCGGCACTATTGAAAAAAACGACAATCGCTAACATGAATTGAATAACGGGAGCAGATGATGCCAGAAAAAATCAGTCATATCGGTATGGCCGTGAAAAGCCTGGATGCCAGTATCCCTTTTTACCGCGACGTCCTCGGTATGGAGTTCGAGGGGACGGAAATCGTCGCGGAGCAGAAGGTCAAGGTGGCCTTCCTGGCCATTGGTGAGAGCCGGATTGAGTTGCTGGAAGCAACGTCGCCTGATTCCCCGGTCGCAAAGTTTTTGGAGAAGAACGGCGAAGGCATTCACCATGTCGCTTATGAGGTTGTTGACCTGGAGGCGGCTTTGGCACAGTTCAAGGAACAGGGGGTCCGGTTGATCGATGAAACTCCGCGGGTCGGGGCACACAACACCCGCATCGCTTTTGTGCATCCCAAGGCCAGCGGCGGCGTGCTGACCGAGTTGTGCGAGCCGGCGGCGCACTGAGCGCTGGGCGGCGGAGATGGTGAGCGGCAACAGGCGTGTCATTAGATGCGATATTGCTAATTAAATAACATTGTTTTATTTGACTTGCCGTGGCTATGTTGTTGAGTAAGTTGCTTGAAGTAGGGCTTTTTTGTGATTGTGGTTGACAAGAGATGATGCTCGTTTCTATACTGTGCATTCAATTTTAAAACGGCGTCGTAGAGTTTGCCTGCCGCCTGTTGTTTGTGCCGCAGTAAGTTTGCTTGTTTACACGGAAAATCGCTGATTGATGAGAACCAAACGATTTACACTCCTGCTGTTGTGGGCCAGCCTGTTGCTGCTGCCTGCGCTGACTTGTGCTTTTGAGGTCGGCGACCCGGCTCCTGATTTCCGTCTGCAGGACCTCGACGGGAAAGAGTACGCGCTCTCCGATTTTGCGGGTCGAGCGGTGATTCTCAAGCTGGCGACGACCTGGTGCCCGACCTGTAAGCAGCTCAGTAATGAGATCGAAGAGATCGGCCCCTATCTCAAGGAGAAAGGTGCTGTGTTTCTTGATGTTTTTGTGCAGGACAGGCCGGCTATGATCCGGCGGTCGCTGGAGGGGCGCGACTTTGTTGTTGAATCCCACGCGCTGCTGGATGATGGTACGGCGCATAAGGCATACAGTGTCTACCATATTCCGCGACTGTTGGTGGTCGATCCGGATCAGAAAGTGGCCTACGATAACCTGGGGCAGAATGTATCGATCAATCGCATCAAAAAACTTGCTGACGAGTTTTCGGCGCTGTGCCCACCGAAGGCTTCGGCAGAATGAGGCGGGTTTACGAGACGAACGCCTGTTTGAAATGATCATTTTTAACGTGGATAAAATGCGACACTGTGGCGGACTGTATACAGTTTTCAGTGGAAATGCCATGCAGCCCAGTCTTTCTGCACTTGACTGAAAATTAAAAAAGTCTTGGCATTTCAAGTGTTTTTGGTTATGTTAGGCGCTGTTTATGTTGTTGTCGTGTAACTTGGCATTATTGTTGAACCTTGTTTGATTCACTTGAATTGTCCCCGGCCAGCGTTGTCGGGTTTGATGATCCCTAAATTGCAGACATAACCCGGAAGTCTATGGAATAGGCTTCGCTGAAAGGAGGTGAACATTGCAGAAGCTGATTTCCATGTTCCTGTTGCTTTCAATGGCTCTCTCCCTGGCGGCCTGCGCGGGTAAAAGCGCCAACACGGTGAGAGTCAAGTGCCCCGCCTGCGGCTACGAGTTCGACGCCCTTTCGGGGGATTGAAAAGATTAGTTATTGGGCGTCTGTCGCGTGCCAGCGGCAGACATAAACTTGGGAAGTAGAAGCAGTAAAATCCAGATTCAGGAGGCAAAACAGATGAAAATGATGAAACTTTTGGTTGCACTGCTGGTCATGGCAGGCCTGGTGGCTCCGGCCGTTGCCATTGCCGAAGACAAGCTCTCCATCAGTGGTGAGTTCCGTGTCTTCGGTTTCTCCAAAGAGAACTACACCGATTTTGATGATGATGGCGATGCTGATGATCTGAACTTCTTCAGCCAGCGTCTGCGTCTCTACAGCAAGTATGCTGTGACTGAGGGCGTCACTATCCACACCCGCATGGACTTCGGCGAGTCCACCTGGGGCGACGAAGGCCAGAACTCGGTGCGTTTCGACAACACCGACGGCCTGGTTGACGGCGAATTCCAGCTCGACCGCGCCTTCCTCGAAATCGACAAAGAGTACGTCAACTTCCGCGCTGGTCAGCAGTACTACGGCTTCGGCAACTCCATTGCCGTTGACCATCAGGGTACGGGTTTCCGTCTCTCCACCAAGAGCCCGGTTGTATTCACCGCGTTCTGGAACAAGCTGGACGAAGGCGATGCATCCACTGACGAAGGTACGGCCAACGAAGACCGCGACATGTACGGTGCCAGCCTGAAGTACAAGGCTGACAACTTCGCCGCTGAGCTCTTCTACGCTCTCGACGAGAACGACGCCACTGACGCTGAGAAATCCGTGATCGGTCTGGCTGCCAACACCAAGCTCGGCGCTGTGAACGTCAAAGCTGAACTGAACGTTTTTGACGGCGATGACGGTGCAGGCACTGACTACACCGGTACCCAGCTCTACCTGGATGCCAACTCTGCCATTTCCAGTGCTCTGACTCTGGGTGGTTCTGTGTTCTATGCACAGGGCGACGACTCTGATGTTGTTCTGACCGAGGTTTCCGATTTCGGCAGCTGGCTGCCCTGGGAATATGGCTACTTCGAGACCAACTACGGCCTGTATGACACTTCTTTTGACCCGTTCAACTCGAACGCCGGCGCCATCTCCCTGATGGGTTACGGTGCTTTCAAGGCCAGCGACGACCTCAGCTTCAAAGCCTCCATCCAGTATGGTGCTGAAGAAGATGATGATGTTTGTGAATACGACTACATGAGCTACAACCTGTCGGCTAACTACGTCATCGCCAAGAACACCACCGTGTTCGCTCAGTTCAACTACCTCGATCTTGACTCTGACGGCGAGTATGAGGATGATCCCGCTATGGGTATCGCTGCTGGTCTCAAAGCCACCTTCTAATTTGAATTTGGCTTGAGTGTAGTACGAAAATGGCCCGCTGTTCGCAGCGGGCCATTTTTTGTTTTTCAAAGAGAAGGATCTACTTGTTCTGCACCTTTATGTTTGATTTTTACTCGGTGATTTTGAACACATTTGCCTGACAACAGACAGGCTATTATGCTATGATCTCAAGGTTTTTAATCACTCCCATGGAGGAAATTGCGATGCGTCACATGATCCGCAGTCTGCTGTTTTTTAGCCTGGTTTGCACCCTGCTGATCGCCCTGCCGGGTTTTGCCCTGGCGGAGATCGATCTGGACAGGGTTCAAGATGATTTCAAATCGGTGTCCGGCTACCTGGTGATGCCGGTTGGGCAGGAGTTCCTGGTGGACTTGGACGCAGCCAGCGGCGTGCGCACCGGCGATCTGCTGAGCGTGGTGGTGCCGGGCGAGAAGGTCTTTCATCCGGTGACCAAGGAAGTGCTCGGGACGCTCGACGAGGTCAAGGGGTTTTTGCAGGTCACCCGTGTGAAATCGGGCTATTCTTACGCGAAAGTTTTGGGCGATGCGACGGGGCTTAAGCCGGCCGACGCGGTCAAACGCTTCGACCAGGTGCCAGCTCTCTTCTGGGACTATACCGGCCAGGGGGAACCCTTCTATAACGAATTGGCGACCGCTCTGCCGCACCTTGATTGGATGTCTTATGCCGAGGCAGCCCGTAGCAAACCGGAGAGTCCGCAGCCCCTTGGTGCTGGTCAGATCGGTCTGGTGTTTGTCTACGACAAGCTTGGCCTCGCGGTAAAAAGCGCCGAGATGGCACCGCTGGCCAGTTATGGTCAGGTACAGGCCGCTGCGGCCGGCATTGCTGCTGTTGGCATCCCGACGACCGGGGTCAACTCCCAGGGGCGTCCTGCCGGGGCCTTCATGCCCTCCGGGGCGGTGACGCCGATGCAGACCAGTCCGGCTATGGGCGGTATTATTCGCACCAGCGATCAGGCGTTCGCCGGTATCTGGCACAGTCCAAATCTTCCCGGATCAGCGGTTGGAGTCGAAACAGGTGACTTTGATGGTGATGGCCAGGTCGAGATTGCTGTTCTTCTGGAAGGCCGTCTGCTCATCTCCAGAATTGCCGAGGGTAATTTCATGCAGTTGGGCGAAGTCGCTTTGCCGAAAGGTGATACGGCCCTGCATCTGGATGGTGCGGACTTGACCGGCGACGGTTTGCCCGAACTCTACGTGACCATGGCGCGGGACCTGCAAATCGCTTCGCAGGTGGTGGAGTTTCAGGGCGGCAATTATCGGATCACGATTGAGGATGTCCCCTGGTATTTCAATTCCGTGCAGATGCCGGAAACAGGCCGTGTGCTGATCGCCCAGAAGGGAGACTACACCGGGCAGAAGGATTACGTGGGGACGCCCTTTAAGGTTGCTCGTCAAGGGAACAAGCTGCTGCCGGAAGGTAACGTTGCCATTCCGAAGCCGTTCATTTTGTATGGCCAGATGCCGTTTGTTGATGTCTCTGGTGTTACGCGGCATGCGGCTTTGACCGAGACGGATGAATTGGTCGTTGCCATGCCGAACGGTAAGCGTCTCTGGGAGAGCAACCAGAAATATGGCGGCAGCGCGGCAGGCATCATCCGACCGATTAATATCCACGCAAAGGATGCCGAAGGGGATCGCACCCAGTGGCTGCGCTCGCGGGTGATGCTCAGCCCGACCGGGGAGATCATGGTGCCGGTCAATGAAGGCTCGCGGTTTTTCTCACAGTGGCGCAGCTTCAAGTCGAGTCACCTGGCGGCCATGACTTGGAATGGCCATGTGCTGCAGGAACGCTGGCGGACTGTAGATCAGAACGGTTACCTGGCAGACTTCCGGCTGGCCGATGTGGATAATGACGGTGCAGAAGAGTTGGTGACGGCGGTCGGCTACAACGAAGGCGGCCTGCTGACTACAGCCAAGTCCGGCTTGGTGGTGTACGAAATGCAGTAACACCGAGCATTCCGTGAAAGAATTAAAAAGGGACAGGCTTTTTGCCTGTCCCTTTTTTGTTTTGAATTAACGCAGAGCGGCGGAGGTGCTGGGAGGTGCACGACCTATCAGGGGGGCTGATAGATGGGGCTCGCCGCGCGCTCTGCGTTAAAGTGAAGTCAGGGTTCGGGATTTTCCATAAAGTAGCGCTGCCGGATTTCGGCCCTGCGCTGTTCTTTCTCTTCGTCCGGCAGATCACGCAGCTGTTGCAACTCTTCACGCAACTGCTGACGTTGTTCTGGGGACAGGTTCTGCATCAGGTTGTAGGTCGCCCGCAGCTTCTGTCGGTCTGTTTCATCAAGCGTGCGCCAGTGTTGATATTTTTGTTGTAATTGCTGCCGGTCGGCCTCTGGCAGATCGCGATAAATCCGTAACTGCTGTTGTAACTTCTCCTCCTGGGCGGTTGCCGACTGCTGCTGCGATGGACTGCCCGGGGTGTTGTCCCCCATCATGCCGCCGCCGAAACTGCCGTCAGAGCCTCCGTCACTCCCGCCAGCGCCGCCGTCTCCACCACCGCCACTGCCTCCGTCTCCGCCACCACCACCATTGCCACCACCTCCGCCTCGAGCCCATGCGGTTGACAGAGGGGAAAGGGGGCCGGAGAGATCGGCAGCCAGGGGGGCGATCAAAAGGGCCAGAACAGCAATCAGGGCTGGCAGAAGGATAATACGGCACTGTCTCTTCATATTAAACCCCCGTGAGTTCGGAGAGCGTGTCCAGCTCTCTCAAGAGATCGAGGTTCTCCAGCAGATCGATATCGGGAGACGGTGTATTCTCAGTAACGGCAGACGGATGAACCGCCGCATTATGCGTTACAAGCAGGGGCTCCGGTTTCCAGAAAGTGAATGAAAAGACCACGACGGCCGCAGCGAGGCCGCCGGCAACCGCCGGCAGAGCGAAACGTCGTCGCGGAATACGTTCAACAACCCTGGCTGTCAGGCGTGTCGCATAGTGCGGGTCCAGCTCGCAGGGTCTCTGTGGGAGGGCCTGCATCGTACGTTCAAGCTGCAATTGACGCTGTTGACAGGCAGGACACCCCTTGATGTGGCGATGTGCTTCCAGCAGGCTCACGCTGTCTGGAGTCTCGCCGTAATAGAGCAGTGTCAGGTCCTGTTCATTCAGGCACGTGGTCTTGGTCATGACCTCTCCTCGTGAAAATCGGCCAACTCTTTGCGTAGACTGGTTACGGCACGGTGCAAGTGCGACTTGACCGTGCCCTCGCCGAGGTCGAGCAGTGCCGCAATCTCTTTAAGCGGCAGCCCTTCGTAATGCCGCAAAGTGAAAATGGCTCGCTGCCGCGGCGATAAGTCTGCAAGGGCACTTTGCAATCGCTGCATTGCCTCGCGGGTGCGCAGGTCGCGCGCCGGGTTGGCGCGCGGATCGCTGGCCAGGTCGACAGGGTCGGGATCGTCCACGTGGCGACGACTGAAGAACAGGCGCTGCCGTAACCGGTCGCGCCGCATCTGGTCGATCGCCAAACGGGTTACTGTCCGATACAGCCAGGTCGAGATACGGCTGTCACCGCGAAACTTCGGCAAGGCTCGATGCAGGCGCAAAAATGCTTCCTGGGCCAGGTCTTCAGCATCATCACGCCGACCCAGCAGCCGCCAGGCCAAACGGGTCACCCGGTCGGCATGTTGCTTGACCAGGATTTCAAAGCCGGTTTCATCTCCCGAGCGAATTCGATCGAGGAGTATTTGTTCTTGCGCGGCATCCATTGTTTGAGCGTATCGCTCGGTCAGGGACCTGTCAATGGTGGCCGCATTAGTTGATGACACACATGTCTCCTTCGGCATGATCATACTGACAGTCCAACTTAGACGGGCCTGGTGGGAAAAGGTTTACGGGAAAATGCTTTAACGTTAAAAAAAAGGGGACGGCAGAACCGTCCCCTTGCTAAGTCATCTTATCGTTTCAGCTTTCTAGAGCATCTCTTCCACGGTTTTCACGACATTCTCAGCCGTAAACCCGAAGTGTTCCATCAACGCACCGCCGGGGCCGCTGGCGCCGAAGCCCTGCATGCCGATGACCTTGCCTTCCAGACCGACATAGCGCTCCCAGCCGAAGGTGGAGCCGGCTTCAACCGCAATCCGGCTGCGGCATGTCGGTGGCAGGACCTGGTCGCGGTAGCTCTGATCCTGCTGTTCGAACAGTTCCCAGCAGGGCATGGAAACGACGCGTACGCTGATACCCTTTTTCTGAAGAACAGCCTGTGCCTCCATGGCCAGGGGCACTTCGGAGCCGCTGGCGAGCAGGATTGCCTGCAGATCGCCCTGCTCGGGGGAGAGGATATAGCCGCCTTTGTGCAGATCTTCGGCGGGTGCATACTGCTCACGATCCATCGTTGGCAGTCCCTGGCGGGAAAGAATCAGGGCTGTCGGACCCTGGCGATTGGCGATGGCGGATTTCCAGGCTTCCAGAGTCTCGTTCGCATCGCAGGGGCGGATTACGTTCAAATTCGGAACGGCACGCAGGTTGGCCAGCTGCTCGACCGGCTGATGGGTCGGGCCGTCTTCGCCGAGGCCGATCGAGTCGTGAGTCAGAACGTAAACGCAGCCGAGGCCCATCATCGCGGCCAGGCGCATCGGTGGGCGCATGTAGTCGGCGAAGATCATGAAGGTGCCGCCAAAGGGGATCAGGCCGGGGGTATGGGCCAGGCCGTTCATGATGGCGCCCATGCCGTGCTCACGCACGCCGAAATGGATATTGCGCCCCGCTTTCGTCGGAGTGAAGGAGTCTTCGTCTGCCAGGGTCGTATTGTTGGAAGGACCGAGGTCGGCCGAACCGCCGAGCAGCAAGGGGATTTTGTTTGCCAGGGCGTTGAGGGTCTTGCCGCTGGCCTGGCGGGTAGCCAGTTTTTCGCCGGCAGGAAAAGCGGGGAGGTCATCCCAGCCGGCCGGTAGCATGTCATCAGCCAGCAGCTGCCATTCAGCCAGGTTCTGGTTGGTCTTAACCTGCTGGTCAAAGGCGGCTTGCCAGGTATTTTCAAGTTCGGTGCCGCGAGCCACCGCTTCACGCATATGCTCAGCAACCTCCGCGGGGATGACGAAGCTGGCTTCGGGATCGCGTCCGAAGGCCTGACGAGTCAGGCGCAGTTCGTCGGCTCCCAGGGGGGCACCATGGGCACCGGCGGTGTCCTGCTTGTTGGGTGCGCCAAAACCGATGTGTGAGCGGGCCAGGATCAGGGACGGCCGGGGCGATTGCTTGGCGCGCTCAATGGCGGCATCCAGATCGGCGATGTTCTCACCTTCAACATGCTGGACTTCCCAGCCGTAGCTCAGAAAGCGGGTGGCCACTTCTTCGGTGAAGGCCAGTTGCGTGTCTCCCTCAATGGTGATTTTGTTGTCGAGGTAGAGGTAGACTAGGTTGCCGAGCTGCAGGTGTCCTGCCAACGAGGCGGTTTCAGAGGCGACGCCTTCCATCAGGTCGCCGTCGGAGCAGAGGCCGTAAACCGTGTAGTCGAATAGCTCCTCGCTGGCCTGCTCCTGCAGGTAGCGGGCGCCCATCGCCATGCCGACGCCGACCGAGATACCCTGGCCCAGTGGGCCGGTGGTGGTCTCAATGCCGGGGGCGTGGCCGAATTCGGGATGGCCGGCGGTCGGGCTGCCGAGCTGACGGAAATTCTTGAGATCCTCCAGCGACAGGTCGTAGCCGCTGAGGTGCAGCATGCTGTAGAGCAGAGCCGATGCGTGACCGCAGGACAGGATAAAACGGTCGCGGCCGGGCCAGTCCGGGTTGGCCGGGTTGTGGCGCATATGGCGGTTAAACAGCAGGTAGGCGATCGGGGCGGCCTCCATCGGCGTACCCGGGTGTCCCGAGTTGGCCTGCTCAACCATGTCGGCGGAAAGTAAACGGATGGTATCGACGGCCGCGCGGGCCTGGGTAAGATCGAGGGTCTCTGGCATTGCTGCACTCCTTGGCTGGTTTCGATTGCGCCCTACTATACTGACCGCGTCGGGGTGTGACAAGGGTTAATTTGGGGGAAAACCGTTGTGGATTAAAACTTTAACGCAAAGGCGCTGGGACACCAGAAAAGTCAGAACCAAGACACAATGGGAGAACTTTTTTTTCTTCCTCTTCCCTGGCGGGAGAGGGGATCTCAGTCTTGCGTTCGATCTTTTTTTGGTGATAGAGCCCAAAAAACAAAACCGGCCCACGGGGAGCCGGTTTTGTCGGGGAGGAGAAGAAGTCAGCCGTCAGGAGTTTCTTCTTCGATCTGCCTGCCACAACAGATCTTTTATGGTTCAGAGCTTACTCCGACGGAAACAAGGAATCTACGTGGCAACCCGTAAAAAAGCGTTGCTTACTTCACGTTGTCAAACTGTGCGTATGCACAGGGGATGGTCTCGGGCAGGGCCAGACTGCCGGTCAGGGCACAGTGGCGAGTCAATATCGCCAGTTTCTCTTGTCTGGTGCCGTGCCATTGTTCCAGGAGTCGTTCGGCCAAAGTTTGTCCGGAGGTGATGATCTGCTCCAGACCATCCAGGAAAATTGCCTCGTTCAGGCTGCGCGCCCATTGGCAACTCTGGCGTGCCAGGCCGTTTCGCCCCAGTTCCAGGCAGTCTGCTGCCAACTCCTTGAGTGTCCGATTGCGCCAGGGAGCACGCAGTCCGTGCGTCCAGGCTGCGCGGCACGTGTCACGAAGTTCGTCAATCGACGCCGGCTGGCAAAGATTCCAGGCGGCGTCGAGGGATTGTGAATCGTAAAAGATTCCCTTAAGCAGGCCAGCGACCATCAGTGCCATATCGGGAGGCAGGCTGTCGGGCGAGCGGATCTCGATCTGGGGGCGTAGCCGCGCTTCAGTGAACAGGGTCGAGAGATGCAGATTCCAGTCCGCTTCAGTGGCGAAGTGGGAAGCGAACCCCTGCTCGAGAAATTTTCGGAAGGTGAATCTTTCCGTGGTTAAATCGAGGTGCTGGCCTTCCCTGACAATAAAGTACATCGGGACATCGAGGGCATGCTCCATGTAATCACGGAAACCAGCTCCCGGGTTGAACAGGAAGGGGAGCAGACCAGTACGGTCCGCGTCGGTGTTCTCCCAGATCTGACCGCGGGTCGACAAGACCCCGGTGGGTTGACCATCCAGAAAAGGTGAGTTGGCAAATAGGGCGTAGAGCAGGGGTGCCAACGCCTGGGCCAGGCTCAGTTTCAGCATACAGTCTGCTTCGTCGCAATAATCCAGGTTGACCTGCAGACCGGCACTCTGTTTCATCATGCGTTGCCCATGGCTGCCGCGGCGGGACATGTAAGGGCCCATGATCTGGTAGCGGTCCTTGGGGATCCAGTTTATTTGTTCCAGGGGCGTGAAGGGTTGCGTGCCGAGGCCGAGAAGCAACAGACCAAGAGTGTCTGCTTCACGGAACATTTCTGTGCTGTACTGGACAAACTCTTTGTAGTTGCAGGCCAGATTTGTGCAGAGGCGGCCAGAGTGTTCGATCTGCCCACCAGGTTCAAGGGTGATAGACGAGTTTTCTCCCTGCAGGCTGATCACATGGCCGTTTTCAAACTGGGGGGACCACTGACCGGCCACTGCCAACGCTTTGAGCAGAGCTTCAATACGTGGATAGTCGGCTGCTTCGCCGGTGACAGCATCGACGACGACCTGCTCAACTTCGACACCGATGCCCCACTGTTCGGACGGGCGGATGCCGCGCCGGAAGAAGGCCAGTAACTGTTCTTCCGAAGTGATCGGTGTGTCCTGGTCAATCTGGGGTGCAGGTAATGTCATAGGTTGCCGTCAGTTTGAGAGAACGTTTTTATGAATTCAAATATTCTGTGATCTTTTCTGCAATCTTCTCGAAAATTCGGGTGAAAGTGTCTTCATCCCGTTCCAGTAGAGTGATGCGGAAGCCACGCTCCGGTGTGAAAAACGAAGAGAGCGGCACAACACAGATGCCGGTGGATGCCAGCAGATAATAGACAAAACGCTTGTCGAGGGAGACGTCCGGTTGATTCACCAGGCGTCCCACCAGGGTGCTGACCTCCTTGATTTCTATTGGCAGGGTCTGCTGGTTGGTCAAGGCCCCTTCTTTAAACGCAACACTCATGTAAAAAGCACCGTTGGTGCGATTCACCTTGACCCCGGGAACCTGCTTGAGAATATCGTAAGCAATATTCGAATACTTTTCATAGCGGCGAATGCGCTCTTCCAGCCAGCTCGGGTATTTCGGGTGGCTGAGGATCGGCGGGATCGCTTTTTGCGGCAAGGTGGTGGAGCAGACCTCGACCATTTTTGAGTCAACAATACTTTGGATGTAGCGTTTGAACATCGGGTCCTTGTCGACGTTGTAAACTTCGATCCAGCCACAGCGTGAGCCGGGCCAGGGCAGCTCTTTGCTGATGCCCTTCATGGCGATGGCCGGCACATCACTGATCAGGTCGGACAGCGGCTTGGTCGACTCACCATTGTAGACCAGATTGTGGTAGATTTCGTCGGCAATGATGAATAGATCGTATTCCTTGGCGATCGCCACGATCTCACGCAGGATACGCTCCGGCCAGACAGCGCCGGTCGGGTTGTCTGGGTTGATGATCAGGATACCTGAAATCGCCGGGTTGTACTGGATCGACAGACGTAGGTCATCCAGGTCTGGATACCAGTTGTTGTCCGGGTCGAGCCGGTAACAGACCGGTTTCTGGCCGGCGTGAGCCGCCTCGCCGGAGGAGTGGGTCGAGTAGGTCGGCGACGGGCCGATCACGCGAGACTCGCGTTTCAGCAAGCCGTAGACCTTCTGGATCGCATCGCCAAGCCCATTGAAGAAAATAATGTCGTCGGCCGTAATTTGCGCTTCGCCGCGCCGGTTGGTCAGGTCGGCCAGAAATTCGCGGGTTTCGAGAACCCCCTTTGTCGCGCAGTAGCCGTAGGAGCAGTCGGTCATTGCCAGGTCGGCAACGATTTTTTTCATCCAGTCGGGGATGCGCTCGCCCTTGGCGATCGGGTCACCGATATTCTCCATGTTGATGTCGATGCCGAGCGCCTTGAGCCTGTCGGCAATTTCAACAATGGCGCGGATTTCGTAGGTAAGTTCGCCGGCGCCGATATGAACGATATTGTTGCGCATAACCCTTCTCCTTGTGCCCTGCTAAAAAATGAGTATTTTCTTTATGTGGAGGTGGGTGACTCATGATTGGCCACCCTCACCCCAGCCCTCTCCCGTCAAGGGAGAGGGTGTTCCTGTTGTTTTAGATAAAAAAAGGCCATGAGCGTTTGCCCATGGCCTTGGTTGTTCAGTGCAGGTGAAACTCAGTGTTCAAGGCGATGGGCAAAAGTGTGCGGGGCTGCCGCCGCTGCCGCGGCCGCGCCGTTTGCTGCTGCCGCAGAAACGATGCTCATTTTGCCTGTGCCGATCATGGGTTTCTCCAAAAGTTCATGACTGCTTATCATATCGATTGGGCGAAGTCAAATCTTTTGCGATATCTGGTTGCCGTCGGTCAGTGGTCTCGGGCAAAGAAATCGGTCATGGCGGTCAGCAGCACGTCTTGCGGCTGTTTGACCACCGGAACCTGGGGCAGGGATTGCAGGAAGAGGCGCCCATAGCCGCGTCGGACCACCCGGTTGTCCAGAATCAGAACCACGCCGCGGTCGGTCTTGTTGCGGATCAGGCGGCCGAAGCCCTGCCGGAAACGGATGACCGCCTGCGGGACGGTGTATTCCATAAACGGATCTCCGCCAGCTTGTGAAATCGCTTCGGCGCGAGCCTCCAGGACAGGTTCGGTCGGGACCCGGAACGGCAGTCTGACAATGATGACCTGTTCGAGCGAACGGCCAGGCACATCGACGCCTTCCCAGAAAGAGTCGGTGGCAAACAGGATGCTGGTCGGGTCTTGGCTGAATTGCTCGAGCAGACGATGACGGGTCTGTTCACCCTGGCGCATGACCCGGAAGCCGCGGGCCGAGAGTCCTGGGGCAAGCTCGTCATGAATGCGGCGCAGCAGGCTGTAGGAGGTGAACAGGACAAAGCTGCGACCGTCGGCACGGAGCAGGGCCTGTTCGATCAGGTCGCGTGCCGCGTCGGCAAAGTTGGGGTGACCCGGTTCCGGCAGATCGGTGGGAACTCCCAGGAGGGCCTGACGGTCGAAGTCAAACGGGGAATCCAGGAGCAACTCGTAGAGGCGTTTCTCCTCCATCTCGGCCAGGCCGATGCGTTGCCGCAAAAACGTAAACCGGCCGGCAACTGTCAAGGTAGCGCTGGTCATGACGACGCTGTTCATCCGGTCGATCATCGCTTCCCGCAGTAGGCCGGCAACCTCGAGCGGGGCGGAGCAGAATCGGGCAATGATGCCTTCGCCACGTCCGATGCGGCCCAGGCTGATTTCAAACCAGCGACAACTGGCCGGGTCGTCAGCGGTACAGGCGAACAGGTTCTCTGCCAGAATATTCAGGCGGGAGAAAATACCCGCCAGGTCGGTTGTCGTCGAATCGAGCTTGTCTCTCGGCTCTTCAGGCAGTTTTTTTAATTGTTTCAGTAACGCTTCGATCTGGCCGGCATGTTCACTGGTTGCCCGCGCCAGGGCGCGCAGTCGACGCGCGGTCTCCTGCCAGGCCGGGTTGATCAGGATGGTTTCAGTCAGGCGTTGGCGGATCTCTTCTCGATCACGGATCTGTCGGCCGAGCGCCTTGGCCAGTTCTTCCCCTGCCTGCTCCAGGTCGTTGATAGCGCGTTCGAGCAGGGCGAGGCCGTTGCTGGTCAGAGTCTCGATCGTTTCATGGAGGGTTTGGTAGAGAGTGTCCTGCGTGTCGCTTAATTCTCTCCCCAGCTGCTGCAGCAGGCGAGGCAGCAGGCCCCGTTCCGCTTTGCGTGGATGTCGTAGTCGGTTGAGAATGCGGGCGTAGCTGAAGCGGGTGACTTGTGCGCTGAAATAGCGGGTGGCTACTTCTTCCAGATGATGCGCCTCGTCGAGGATCAGGCGCGAAAAGGGCGGCAAGACCGCCAGGGCGGCATAGTTGTCAGTGCTGTGCCGCAGACTCAAATCCGCCAGCAGCAGGGCGTGATTGACAATCAGAATGTCGGCGTGGGCGGCCTGCCGGCGCGATTGGTGGAAGAAACAGGTGTGAAAGTAGCGGCAGCGGGCCCGCGAACACTGGTCCGCCTCACAGCAGACCTCGCTCCAGAGGGTGTCGCGCGGCACAAAGGAGAGGTCTTCCTTCGAGCCGTCGCGGGTCTGCCCGGCCCATGTGTGCAGGGCGGCAAGTTCGCTGGTGTGCTCCTGGTCGAACAGCCCCGGCTCGGCCATGGCGGTGTCCAGGCGGCGCATGCAGAGGTAGTTGCTACGGCCCTTGACCAAGGCCACTTTGAATTCCAGGCCGGTGGCCCGTTGCAATAGCGGCAGGTCCTTGCGTAGCAATTGTTCCTGCAGGTTGATGGTGTTGGTCGAAATAACGATCCGCTCGCGCCCTGCTAACGACCGCAGCACGGCAGGGACCAGGTAGGCAAGGCTTTTGCCTGTTCCTGTGCCGGCTTCAATCAGGCTGATGGCGTCCTGGTTGAAGCATTCAGTGACCGCCAACGCCATGCGCAACTGTTCGGGACGTTCTTCGTAGTCAGCCAGGGCGCTACCGATGCAGCCATCCGGGGCAAAGTGGCCGGCAACCTCGCCAGGCGACAGGTGGATGTCTGCCGGAGGGGAGAAGGCCTCTACCACGCGGTACAGATTCTCGACATCGTTATCGACAATATAAAAGCCGACGCCCAAGGAGCCCAGCTGACCGGCAATGGCAATGTCCTGCGCGGAGGGCTCGAGGTTTCCGCCGGGGTGGTTGTGGATGACGACATCACCGTGGCGGCAAACCTGAAGAATGGCCGGTACCGAGTCCTGATTGCCGCGTGCCAGAATCTCCACATCGTCGACGCACAGCTGGTCATCGGTGTGCCCCAGACCGAAGACCTCGTTGCCGCCGGTTTCATGGATTGCTTCGCGCAGGATACTCTGCGCCGCTATGGAGAGGTGTGCGTTCATGCCGCGCCAGTCAGGTTGAGCCGGGATTAAAGAATGAAAGGCCAGTGCAGAAAGTACAGCAGAACCACTGTCGGGTTCAAGGCATGAACGTGTTTTTCAGCAAATCTGGGTGCAGATCAGACGTCAATGAAATAGTTTTCACACGCCATATCGAGGTTGTCCCGGGTCAGCTCAGGGGATTCTCCGTGGTAGCGGGACATGTCGACAACATGGTTGATCAGATCGCGGGGGTGGCAGGCGTTCAACGGCCGGTCGAAGCGCCGATACCAGTGTTCCAGCAGGTAGTTGAACATCTCTTCCTGGAACTGGACCGCGTGGGTCTGGCAAACCCGCTGGAAGATCTCCTTGAACTCGATTTCGCTTGGGTGGTCGATCTTGATTTTGTAGCGAATCCGGCGCAGAAAGGCCTCGTCAACCAGGCTTTTTGGCTCCAGGTTGGTGGCAAAAATAACCAGTTGATCAAAGGGAACCTCGAACTTCATGCCGGTGTGCAGCGACATGAAATCGAGCTGGCGGTCGAGGTTATAGATCCAGCGGTTAAGCAGACTCTGTGGATCCATCTGCTGTCGGCCGAAGTCGTCGACCAGGAAAAGGCCATTATTCGCTTTCATCTGCAGGGGGGCCTCGTAAAACTTGGCGATGGTGTTGAATTCGAGATCCAGCATGCGCAGGGTCAACTCTCCGCCGGTGATGACAACCGGCCGGTGGATCAAAACCCAGCGCCGGTCGACCGGAATATCTTTGCCGCCAACCGGCTCGGCCTCGGTGGCCGGGTAGTGGTTAACCGGATCGTAAATGTTGATGATCTGGCCGCCGACGTAGAGTGCGTAAGGGATGTAAACCGGTTCCGGTAACAGCTCCGCGATGGTTTCGGCGATGGTCGTTTTGCCATTGCCGGGAGGGCCATAAACGAACATCGGCATGCCGGAGCTGATCGCCGGGCCAAGTCTTTTCAGGAGGCCGTCGCCAATGACGATCTGCGAAAAGGCTTCTTTGATGGAGGCGTCGTTAACGAGGATGTTGCGTATCGACTGGTTTTCAACCATCTCGCGGTAGTCGTCCAGGGTGATGGGGGCAGGGCCGACATAACGACAGATTTCGGCGAGTTCGCCGCCGCGGACTTTACCAAGCTCTGTGATGACGAAGTTGAAAGAGGACCGGACAAATTGCGTCGCGTCCTGCACCTCGACCAGCTTCCGCTTGCGGAGTAGCTCGATCGCTTCATCGACAATATTGTTCGGCAGGCCGAGGCGTGCGGTCAGGTCAGTCAGCTGGAATGACTGCATGGCCACGACATGTTTCAGGGCCAGATCGGTGATAAATTCCAGATCGAGGCCGGTTTCGGCCACTGTCTGCGGCGCATAAGGGGTGCGCTGAAGAAAGGTTTCGAGCTGGTCTTCGGAAATATATCCCAGCGAGAGCAGATTCTGGCCGAGGCGGCCGCCGTGCAGGCGTTGCCTGCGCAAGGCTTCACGAATCTGCTCCTTGGTGACAATCTTGTTGTCCAGCATTTGTTGCCCGAGGCGTTTTTTCATCATGATGGTCACCTGATGGATGTGAGGTGGATTGTTGGATGTTTTAAACGATATTGTGGTCAATAGTATAACCGACAAGCGCGGCTCTCGCATCTTGTCGCCGGGTTATTCCTCTTCTCCCAACTCGTCAAGCATACGCAGCGTGAAATTCTTGGCTCGCCCCGATGGGGCGATAATGCCATAAGCCATCGCTTCCCGGAGTTCTTCCCGACTGGCTCCAGCCTGCTTCGCGACCGCGAAGTGTTTGCTGAGTCAGTCCGGGCAGTTGACCGCAATCGCACAGGCAACGCGGATCAGTTCCCTGGTTTTCGTGTCCAGGACTTCCTCGAACGTATAGTCCAGAATTTTGCCCCGTTTTTTCATGGAGGATTCCTTTCTCGCGGGAGGGCCTTCGGAGTGGCGTCGCCTCACTCGGTTGTCCTGAATATATATACCACTCCTGTCTGAAGATGCACAGCCGGGGTTGTGGTCGGTGAGCCGGCCTTTTTTGTGTCAAATAATAGTCGATGGCGGTTGCGCCAGAGCCCCGGACAGATTAGATTAGAGTCATTCTGACGAAATGAGATCAACCTTTTGCCGCCGAGCCATGCCTTGAAGCATGGTCGGGAGCGGGCCGTATAGATGACGGAAACCATTCTCTCTCATACCCCTGTGCGGGCACCAGACCTGGTTGTGTCCCGTGGTGCGGGAGGGATGTGGCGGGTCGAGGCGGTCTCTCAAGCCTTGACGCACTGGGCCGGACTGGAGCCGCAGGCGGTCGCGGGCCGTATCCTGAAAGAACTTTTTCCGGAAGTGAGCCCCGGTTTCGATTATCTGGCCGATGAAGTTCTAGTCGGCGAGCGACCTCTGCGTAACATTACCGTTCATTTGCTGGCACCCGCCGATTGCTATCTACTGGCTGAAGTTCTGGAGGGTGGGCTGCATCGCGATTACCACGAGCGTCAGGTCCATTTCTACTTTAAGCCGCTTCCTGTTGGCCAGGGGCGACAGCACCCGCCGGTCGGCAAGTTCGGGCTGGTGGGAGTGAGTCCCGGCATGCAGGAGGTCTATCGCAAGATCGCCCTCTACGCTGCTTCGGATGCCGCAGTTGTGGTCACCGGCGAGACGGGGACCGGCAAGGAGTTGGTCGCTCGCGCCCTGCATGAACAGAGCGAACGGCGGGGTCGGGCGTTCGTTGCGGTCAACTGCTCGGCGATTTCACCCGAGCTGCTGGAATCGGAACTGTTCGGTCATGAAAAAGGGGCGTTTACCGGCGCTGTGCGTGCCCACCGGGGGCGCTTCGAGCGCGCCCACCAGGGCACGATTTTTCTCGATGAGATCGGCGACATGCCGTTGGCGGCGCAGACCAAGTTGCTTCGTGTTCTTGAGGAGGGCCATCTCGAGCGGGTCGGCAGTGAACAGAGCCAGAAGGTCGATGTGCGGGTGATCGGTGCCACCAACGTGCCTTTGGAACGGATGGTAAACGAGGGGCGTTTCCGGGCCGACCTGTATCATCGGGTGGCCGTGTTGCGGGTCCATCTGCCGCCGTTGCGTCGCAGGAGTGAAGATGTGCCGTTGCTGGTGGAGACGTTCCTGGAGATGTTCCGCGGGAAATATCGCAAACCGGTTCTGCGGCTGACCTCGGAAGCGCTGGCGCTGTTGCAGGCTTATCTGTGGCCGGGTAACGTGAGAGAGCTTCGTAACGTTCTGGAGCGGGTCTTTGTCGAGACCGAAGCCGAGGTGATCGGTGCCCGGGCTTTCCGGGAGTGGGTCAATGAACGACAGGATTTTACGCCTGGTGACTGGGGTCCCGAACCTGGTGCCGGCCATACGCGGATTGTGCCACCTTATCCGGCGGTAGATCCCGTCCGGCTACTTTCCGGGGGGCATCGGCCTGCCCTAGTGGCGCCGGCGACTGACGGTCTTTTGTTAATGCCACGGCGAACCACGAAGCCGGCCGACCTGGACGAAGAAGAAATCCGGTCGGCCTGCCGCTCTGCCGGCGGCAACCTGACGGCAGCCGCCCGGCTGCTCGGCGTCCATCGCGCCACACTCTATCGCTATATGAAAAAACTCGGTCTTGATCGCGAAGCGCTTGGTTGTTGACAGCCCCGTGTGAGGCTCTAAGCATTTTTCATTTTTCATTTTTCATTTTTCATTTTTCATTTCTCATTTCTTGTAGCTTGCGACACTTGAGATGTTTCAAGTGGGCCTTGCGACGTTTAATTGCGACGTCGCAAGCCGCAGCTCTCTGCTCTTCTGATTTACTTAACTTACCTGAATTATGGATATTTTTTTGCTTTTATCCGGTTGGCACAGCTCTTGTTAGTAAGGGAGGGACATTATGAACAACTGGCCATAATGGCCCAGGCAACCACACCAGAAGGAGTTTGATCATGCGCACATGGGACCTTTTCAGGGAAATGGAACAGTTTCAACGGAATCTCGACGACGTCTTCCGTGGCGTCGGCCTGATTTGTTCGTCGGCTGCGGATGGCCAGGATTTGCGGCACTTTCCTCGGCTTAACTTGAGAGAGGATGACGAGTCACTTTATGTCGAAGCTCTGCTTCCGGGTGTTGATCCGAAACAAGTCGAAATCAACGTTCTCGGCAACACGCTGACCATTGCCGGAGAGCGCTCGGCAAGTGATTTTGGTGACACAGAAGGGCGCTGGCACAGGCGTGAACGTCCCAGTGGCAAGTTTATGCGCACTGTCGAGTTGCCGGTCCAGGTCGATGCGGACAAGGTTAAAGCAGAAGCGAAGCACGGTTTGCTGCGGGTGATTTTGCCGAAGGCTGCCGTTGCCAAACTGAAAAACATTCAGATCACGTCCATGTGAGAGACGAAACAGAACAGTCCTGGATAAAGGAGACGAAAAGATGAGTGAAAAAAGTTTGCGTAAGCATGACGGAACAGAACTGGTCGGCCGCGAGGCGACCCGGAGCGATGAACGTTACATTGCCCCCCCCGTCGATATTTTTGAAACGGATGAAGAGTTGACGTTGCTGGCTGACGTACCCGGCATGGACGAAACCAGCCTGCAGATCAGTGTTGACAAGGGAATCCTGACCTTGGAAGGGAAGGCTTCTGTGGAAAAGACGGAGCGCTTCTGCCACGAATTCAGCATGGCAGGATACTGGCGGCAATTCCAGATTCCGGAGACATTCGATGTCTCCCAGGCAACGGCCAAGATGAAAGATGGCGTCCTCACCCTGGTCCTGCCTAAAGCGGAAGCCGCCAAACCCCGGAAAATTTCAATCAGCGTTCACTAGCCAGTGGTTGTTGGCAAGGACCGGATGGGAAAGTACACTTTCGGGCCGGGACTTCCCGGCCCGTTTTGTTAGAATGAAACAGTCGAGAATGTGCCTTTCGGCGAGATCAATCTTCGGTAGAGTGGAAAGGAAGGACCAATGGATATCAACCGGATGACCCATAAGACCCAAGAGGCCTTGCAGGGTGCACAAACGATTGCAGCCCGACTTGGACATCTTGAAGTCGATGGCGAACATCTTCTCGTTGCCCTTTTAGAGCAGGAAGAGGGGCTGGCCCCGCGTTTGCTGGCCCGCCTCGGGTTGTCGGCAGCGAACCTGGTTGCTTCCTTGCGGGCAGAATTGCAGAAAAAGCCGTCTGTTTCCGGACCCGGAACGGAAGCCGGCAAGGTTTATGTTACGCAGCGGTTGCAGAAGTTGATTGCTTCGGCAGAGGACCAGGCCAGCCATCTGAAAGACGACTATGTGAGCGTCGAACATCTGCTGCTGGCCTTTGTCGAGGAAGCTGGAAAAACCGTTTCCGGTCGCTTGCTGCAGCAGTTTAATGTGACGCGCGAGCGGGTTTTGGAGATTCTGACGAGTGTTCGGGGTCATCAACGTGTCACCAGCGTCGATCCGGAAGCGACTTACGATGTTCTGGAGAAGTATGGCCGTGATCTGGTGCAATCAGCCAGAAAGGGCCAGCTTGACCCGGTCATTGGCCGTGACGGGGAGATTCGGAGAGTAATCCGCATTCTGTCACGAAAAACGAAGAACAATCCTGTCCTGATCGGTGAACCCGGTGTCGGGAAAACCGCCATCGTCGAAGGGCTGGCTCAGCGCATTGTGCGAGGTGATGTGCCGGAGGGGCTGAAAGACAAAAGCCTGTTTGCTCTGGACATGGGGGCCCTCTTGGCGGGGGCCAAGTATCGCGGTGAATTCGAAGAGCGGCTCAAGGCAGTCCTGACTGAGATACGTGAAAGTGCTGGCCGGATTCTGCTATTTATCGACGAGCTGCACACCATTGTTGGCGCTGGCAAGGCAGAGGGAGCGATTGATGCTGGCAACATGCTCAAGCCGATGCTTGCCCGCGGGGAGCTACACTGCATCGGAGCGACCACTCTTGACGAATACCGCCAGCATCTTGAAAAGGATGCTGCCCTGGAGCGGCGTTTCCAGCCGGTCATGGTCGAACCGCCGACGGTCGAGGATACGGTCAGTATCTTGCGGGGCCTCAAGGAACGTTATGAACTCCATCATGGCGTGCGGATTCAGGATAATGCCCTGGTGGCTGCGGCGGTATTGAGCCAGCGCTATATCTCAGATCGGTTCCTGCCGGACAAGGCAATTGACCTGGTGGATGAGGCCAGCGCCATGATTCGCACCGAGATTGATTCCATGCCGGCCGAACTGGATGAAGTAACGCGCCGGGTGATGCAGTTGGAAATTGAGGAAGCCGCACTGAAAAAAGAGAAAGACCGGGCCAGCAAGGCACGCCTCGAGATACTCCATCGTGAGCTTGCAGAGTTGCGGACCCACGTAGCGGGACTAAGGGTACAGTGGGACACTGAAAAAGAGGAGATCCGTCGTCTGCAAATCCTGCGCAAGGAGTTGGAAGATGTTCGACGGCAGATTGAACTCGCAGAGCGCGACTATGACCTGAATCTGGCCGCAGAGCTGAAACATGGTCGTCTGCCCGAACTGGAGCAGCAGTTGGCGGCTGTCGAGCAGGAGGCGGGGGAGGACACAGCGTCTCAGCGGCTGCTGCGCGAGGAGGTCACTGAAGAAGAGATTGCCAGCATTGTCTCCCGCTGGACCGGAATTCCGGTAACTCGACTGATGGAGGGCGAACGGGAAAAACTGCTGAAGCTGGATAAGTTGCTGCATGAGCGGGTCATTGGCCAGGATGAAGCCGTGCAGCTGGTCGCTGACGCTGTCTTGCGGGCTCGCGCCGGCATCAAGGACCCCAGGCGACCGATCGGCTCATTTATCTTTCTGGGGCCGACCGGTGTCGGCAAAACCGAGCTAGCACGGACTTTGGCCGCAACTCTGTTTGACAGTGAAGAGAACCTGGTTCGGATCGACATGTCGGAGTACATGGAAAAACACGCGGTCAGCCGCCTGCTCGGCGCACCTCCAGGATACGTCGGTTATGAAGCAGGCGGACAGCTCTCCGAGGCGATCCGACGCAAGCCATACAGTGTCGTTCTGTTCGATGAAATCGAAAAAGCACATCCGGATGTTTTTAATGTTCTTTTGCAGATCCTGGACGACGGACGGATTACAGACAGCCATGGGCGTACCGTCGATTTCAAGAATTGTGTGATTATCATGACGTCTAATATCGGTTCGAGTCATCTGTTGGAGGGGATGTCAGAGACAGGTGTGTTGAACGAAGAAGCACGGCAGCTAGTGTTACAGGCATTACGGTCATCGTTCAGGCCGGAGTTTTTGAATCGCGTCGACGATATCGTCCTGTTCAAGGCGCTGACTCGGCAGGAACTTCTGCAAATTGTCGATTTGCAGGTTGACGCGTTGCGAAGCCGGCTTGAACAGCGAGGCCTGATCCTCGATATGACTGACCGGGCGTGTCGCTATGTTGTGGATGCTGCGTATGACCCGGTATATGGGGCCAGGCCGCTGAAGCGGTATCTGCAGCATCAGCTTGAAAGTCGCATTGCACGAGCCATGATTGCATCTGAGGCCATTACGGGTAGTCGGGTCCTGGTGGATGCCGGCGCAGACGGTTTACAGCTACAGTTTATCGCTGCGGAAGGGGAAGCGTCTGACGGTGTTGTCTCCTCATAAGTGAGATGATTGTAATCTTATGAAATGCTTGGCTTATTCCGCAACTCTTTGTTATCATGAGAGAGCGGATAGCTGGAGGGGCGCCCACTTTCGGATGTGAAGGTCTATGCAAAAACGCAAACGTTTCGGAGAAATTCTGGTTGATGCCAAGGTTGTGACGGAAGAACTTCTGTCTACCGCTTTGGAGAAGCAGCGCGGCAGCGGCAAGCAGCTTGGCCGGATTCTTGAAGAAATGGGGGTTGTCACCGAGCAGAATATTGCCGCTGCTCTGGCCAGGCAGTTCGGTTTCAAAACTGTTTCGAATATTGCCCGGGCCAGCTTCGGCAATGAACTGCTTGGCCTGGTGGATGCCGACATCGCCTCCAAGAAATTCATCTTTCCGCTTAAGCTGGATGGCGGCACCCTTTATCTTGCCATGGTCAACCCGCTGGATATTGAGACCATCGATAACCTGAGTTTTTCCAGGAATCTGCGAATTGTTCCCTGTGTCACCACGCCGTCCGAAATCCAGGCGGCAGTTAATCGCCACTACTTCAAAATTGTCGATACCGCTCCCGACGGCGATGTCTGGTGGACGGTTTTGGTTGTCGATGATCAGGATCTGGTGCGTGCGGCAGCCGTGGCGGCTCTCAAGAGAGAGGGCTACAGTCTGCTTGAAGCCGCAAATGGGGCCGATGGTTTACGGACCACCCTGCAATACAAACCACATCTGGTGATTGCGGATACGGTGATGCCGCGCATGGATGGCTACGAGATGTTTCGTGCTATCAAGGGCAATGAGCAGATCAAACATATCCCGGTGATCGCGCTTTCCTCCAAGTCGTCCGCGGAAGAGGAAGCGAACTTGCTTGATATGGGGTATTTCGATTTCATTGCCAAGCCGATCAACCCGGTCAGGCTGGTCGCTCGCGTCAAGCACGCCCTGCGCCTTTCCTACGGGGATACCCCCCCGAAACCCTGATTTTTACTCTTCGCAGCGCTGAAGTACCTTTCGCTATGAAATGCTGACCTTTTTTGTCGATTTTACTTGCCTTTGCCAATGATAGGTTTATAATCGACAAAAAAGGTCAGCATTGTCCTGGAAAGGAAAACGCCATGCGTATCGATATAATATGCAAACCTGAGAGTGACAATCGCGGCGAGCGTGTTCTGGCGCGGGTTCGACAGGCGCTGGAGGAAATGGATGTTCGGGCGGAAGTCCACCTTTTTCATGATGCAAAAAAAATGATCGACAATCGTATCTATGTCGGCCCGGCCCTGATCGTAGATGATGTGGTCAGAATCTCCGGTCGAATTCCTGAAGTACGCGAACTCAAGAGCTTTATTGCCGAGCGGCCGCGTTATCTACAACGCTACCGAGCCGTCGCCTGATCTTCGGCCCGTCTGTTTTTGCTCAAGCCTACAATCAGGGTCTCCTTTGCAGCAGGCCTTCGGCAACTGCAAAGGAGACCAGCTCTTCTGCTGCCGGCCGGGGCAGGGTGCCCTCAAAAATCTGTTGCGGGGTCAGGCTGCCATCGCAGCTGCCCATAAGATTGTGAAAATCCTCGGTGAGGGATTCGCAATAGACCTCGTCGTTGCGGCGCAGGAACATGCCCACCGAGCCAACCGGACGAAACAGCTCGGCGAAGGTTTCCAGGTCGAAGTCCTCCATATCCATTAAATCGACAATTTCATAAGTAAATGTAACCAGCCTGATCTGTGGTGCGGTGTGCCAGCGTGTCTGCCAGAGCTCCTCCCCGGCAGGGAGTTGCGCCTCCAGCGGCAGGACCGGTGTGTTCAGCAGGGTTTCTGCATAATGATAGTGGTAGTTGAGGAGGTCTTGCAGGGCAGCGACCAGATGTTGCCGGCCGCTTTCCGAGAGGCGCCAGGACAGGTACTCCTGCTGCAGCTGGTAGATCTGGCTGGCAGAGGCTGAGGTTGCCTCCGGTTGACACAGATCGAGCTGCTTTGTGGCGACGACCCATGCGCTGAAGTGCTCGAGAAAAGCACTTGGTGTCTCCTCCAGCAGTTGCAGCAGGGCCGGAAAGAAGGCCACGGCACGACCGGAGTTGTAAAACAGGTCGGTTGTCGCCGCGAGCAGGTGGCTTTTTGTGAGGTCCTCCGCGCTCCAACTGGCAGATTCAATAATTTCGTAAGGCGGTTCGGTTTGAGCCTGCAGGCCATGACGTTCCTGTTGTTCCGCCAGGCGGGTGCCGGGCAGAATCGCCAGGGGAAACATGTGGACATGATTGGGTGCCAGTTGAATTGCCATGTCGAGGCTGGCGCGGAAACTTTGGTAATTGTCGTTGGGGAGACCGTAGATCAAGTCGAAACCGTAGACGACACTTTCCGCATTCAAAAGCTGAATCTGGTGAACAAAGTGGCCAAGATCAAACGAGCGGTGCACCGCTTTGAGAGCCTCGGGGTTGCTCGACTGCAGGCCAAACTGGACGGAACAGGGCAGCTCTCCAAGCAGGTGGGCCATGTCGCGGTCCAGGAACTCGGCTTTTGCTTCGATGTGAAAATGAATGTGAGGCGCCTTGGCAAGCAGCAGCTTGATCAGGGCAAGGCCTCGGGTGGGTGGGAAATTGAAGGTTGAATCGAGCACCCAGATTTGGCTGACACCGGCAGCGACAAACAGGTCCAATTCAGCTTCGAGGCGCGGCCAGTCCAGTTCATGAACGCCTTCCTGGCCGCGGGCGTCGAAGCAGTAGTCGCAGGAGAAGGTACAGCCTCTGGAGATTTCCCACAACACGCCTTCTCTGGCGACCGGGTCCAGCCTGCGGGTCAGCCAGGGAGACGGGAGTGTGGCCCAATGCTGCGGTGCAGGTTGTTCCGGCGTGGTCTGAATCTCCCCTCCCTTGACCCAGGTGAGGCCGGGAAGCGTTTCCAGAGATTCCTGGCTGTCCAGCGTTTCGACCAGACGCGGAAAGCTCGCTTCCCCCTCGCCGCGGGCGATGATCAGCCATGGGGCCTCTCCGGCCAGCTTGAGATGATCGCCACTTGCTTCCGGTCCGCCGGCAACCAGCTGCACGTCAGGTTTTGCCTGGTGTAAGGCCTGGGTGAGAGCGACCACTTGCGCGCGATTCCAGACGTAGGTCGGACAGGCGACCAGGTCGGGATCCTGAGCCAGGATCTGTGTCGTCATCTCGTCGAGTGAGTGTTCCGGGAAAAAGTCGATCAGGCAGGTCGACCGCTGACGATCTTCGGGCAGAGCGGCGGCCAAGCAGGCGGCGGCAAGCGGGACGGCCTGGGCGGAACGGCGCACATGGAGTGTTGCAATCACAATATTCATGGAAATCTCCGGTCACAGCTATCTTACTTGCTGCGGCGGGGGGCGTCAAATCAGACAGCCGAAACGCGCATGCTGTGCAGCAGATCAGCTGGGAGGTTCCTGGCCAAGCTGGTGAGCACGGGTGATGATACCGTGTCGTGAGAAAGTCTCGGCCATTTGGGTGTAGTTGCGCGCTAGGTTCGCCAGGGTCGTGTAATAGCCGTGATGCATGATCTGGGCCCTGGCCCTGATCGACATGGGGCCCTGCAGGAACATGATCGATTCGTCAGGGCCAGGTTCAAAAAACATAAAATCCACGTCTGGGTAAGTCTGGCGATAGAATTCCATGGACATCAGGAGTTTCGCGCGGGCTTCAATTCTACGCGACTGTTCCCAGCTGAGTAAGATGCCAAGATCGTGAATATGGACACAATCACCTGACGAGAGTGAAGGCAGGCAGGTTGATTGCGGGTCGTTATGAAAGGGGACGCGCGGATTGATCAGGACGATAAGTTTTGCCCCGCGTTCAAGGGCAATGTCGAGGTGCGCAACTTCGCCAGAGGAACCATCCAGGTAGGCCTGTCCTCCGACCATGTACGGCTCGAAAAAGAAGGGGATCGCACATGAGGCCGTGATCGCCTGGCAAATGTGCAGATCCTGGTGTTGCTCGGTTCCGAAGATGACCCGGTTACCATTATCCAGATCATAGGCGGGAATGTAGAGCTCCGTCCCAATCTGCTGAAAATTGTCGCAGACCCCTTCATGTTGGAAGGCATTGCAGAGATAGCGCTGCATCGGTTCCAGCGAGAAGAGGCCCGACGGAAACTGTTCCTGGATTAGATAGGGTAGCTCCTGCAGACTAAAGTCCCACTGGTTGCGGCGATAGGTCTGGATGAGTTGCAAAATACCCTTGGGGAAACCCAAGGTCGATCGCAACATACCACCCCAGTCAGGACGGTAGATGTCGCGTCGCTTCCAGTTGAACACGCTGTTTTCATTGCGAGAGATAGTACGGAACAGGCCGGCAGGCTGGATGCGGCTGGCGACCAGGGCAGCGATCACGGAGCCGGCGCTGATGCCGATATAGGTGTCAAAACGCCTTGACGAAAAACCGGGCGCAAAGATCCGGTCGAGAGCTGTCAGGCAGCCGATTTCATAGGCGGCACCCATGATTCCGCCGCCGGCCAGAATCAGAGCTGTTTTGCTGCGTTGTTTCGCCATAAGCCTCCCAGAGCGGGTCTGTCATGGCCTGAGTCTCATTTGTTCTTGGCGCGGACCTTTATTTTGGGCTTATTGTTCTCTGTGACCACAACAAAATCGACATTTCGTTCGCCGAATTTTTCTCGGATGATCTTCTGCTGCTTCGCGATAAATTGTGTGACCTGCTCCTTTGAGGGGACTTTCATGCCGCAGTCACGATGCGCCTTGGCCAGCTTGTCATACAGGATCCCCATCGGGTCCTGTACCGGGGCTTCTCGTTTCGACTGAGGCCTTGTCTCGGCCCGTTTGATTCTGGAGGTGTGGCGTTCGTACTTGCCTTCGTCGATCAGGCGCAGGGTCCGATCCCAGTGACCTGCGTAGCTGTTAAAACGACTGGTGATACCCTGCACGCGGAAGCGCAAATCGACTTGAGGAATGTAGCAGTTGACCAGATGACGCACCTGCTTGGTGACCTTCTGTCTCAGCTGGTATGGTTCCCGCTTCTCAACCCCCATGAAATACTGTTCATAGGCGATCTCCAGTGACTTCATGTCCTGTTCGATCTGGTTCAGCTCTGCGGTTAATTGAGCACGACTGGTCATAACGGTGTTGGGGTCAGATAAAGATTAAGATACAGATTTTGTCACTATACTGGACTGGCATCTCGAAGGCAAAAAGAAAGCAACGACAAGGCTTTCCCGGGTGTGAGTTCGCTTGACCTTTCAGAGCCTTTTCGAAATAATGACCGCCAAAGTCGCTGGTTGCGATATGTCATTGCAGCGGTGCAAAAAAAACAGCAATAAAGAGAAGCTGTCTGGCGTGAGCGCCGTGCGGGGAGATGTGCCGGCAACAGCGGGAGCCGTAATGAGGTGTCAGAGACAGACGCCATGGTGTGTTCCCGGCGTGCTCGACAGGCAACATGGGGGAAAAGGATCATGATGGACAAGATAGCGGCCGTGATCCTGGCAGCGGGCCAGGGAACACGGATGAAATCGGAGCTGCCCAAGGTTCTGCACCCGGTCGCCGGGCGATCAATGCTGGGTCACGTCGTACGCACCGCCCAAGCTGCAGGTGCGGCCCCCGTGGTTGCGGTGGTTGGGCATGGTGCGGAGCAGGTGCGCACGCAGTTCGAGACGGAATTTCTAGAGTTCGCGTTGCAGGCGGAACAGCTCGGCACAGGGCATGCCCTGATGTGTGCGGAAACGTGCCTTGACGGGTTTGCCGGAGAGTTGCTGCTGTTGTGCGGTGATGTCCCCTTATTGCAGAATGACACCCTGCAGAAGCTGATTATTCATCATCGTGAGCAGCAAGCCGCGGTTACCATCCTGACAGCCCGACTCGACAACCCGACCGGTTACGGCCGGATTATTCGCGGCCCTTCCGGTGTGGAGCGGATTGTTGAAGAGAAAGACGCGAGTGCAGTAGAGAGGGATGTTCGGGAGATCAACACCGGTATTTACCTGTTCCGGGCACCCGAGGTCTTCTCGCTCTTGCGGCAACTCGATAACACGAACGCGCAAGGGGAATACTATCTGACCGATGTGGTCGCCCTGGCTCGTCAGGCGGGCGGGCGGATTGAGGCCCTCGCGGTCGAGGATGTTCGGGAAGCGACCGGCATCAATGACCGACGGCAGTTGGCCTTCGCCAATGTCGTGATGCGTGAGCGGATCAATGATCAGCACATGCTCGCCGGAGTCACCCTGGTGGACCCCGCGGCGACCTATATCGACGTTGACGTGGAAATTGCTGCTGATACCCTGCTGTATCCCGGCGTACATCTGCGCGGCGCGACCAGCATCGGTAGCGGCTGTACCCTCGAACCGGGGGTGGTTGTCACCGATTGCAAGATCGGCGACCGGGTTCACCTCAAACCAGGGTCGGTCCTGGCAGAATCGGTTGTCGGGGTGGACTGCGCCATCGGTCCCATGGCCCACCTGCGGCCGGGCACGGTCCTGGATGGCCAGAATAAACTGGGCAACTTTGTCGAGACCAAGAAAGCGCAAATCGGTGTGAAGTCGCAGGCCAGCCATCTGACCTACATCGGTGATGCGATCCTCGGGAAAAACGTCAATGTCGGCTGTGGCACCATTACCTGCAATTACGATGGCGTCAACAAGCACCAGACCACCATCGAGGATGATGTATTTGTCGGCAGCGACACCCAGTTTGTGGCGCCGGTGCATATCGGTCGCGGCAGCCTGATCGGTGCCGGGTCGACCATTACCAAGGATGTGCCGGCCGATGCCTTGGCGCTGTCTCGTACAGAGCAGAAGGTGGTCAAAGGCTGGGCGGCCCGTAACCGGAAAAAGGCCGAGAAGAGCAAAAAGTAAAATGTGAAATTTTCACAATAGCGTTACATTTTACTTTTCACATTCTACAGACTTATAGAGGTTCATATGTGTGGCATTGTTGGATATATCGGTTCCCGTGAAGCAACCCCGATCGTGCTGGAGGGGCTACGCCGCCTCGAATACCGCGGCTATGATTCCGCTGGTATCTCGACTCTGGATCAGGGCAAGGTTGCGATCCGGCGCGCCGAAGGCAAGCTGGTCAATCTGGAGGCACGCCTACGGGAAGAGCCGTTGGTCGGTCAGATCGGCATCGGTCATACCCGTTGGGCGACGCATGGCCGCCCTTCCGAGATCAATGCGCATCCGCATTATGCCGGCGGCTTTGTGGTCGTGCATAACGGCATCATCGAGAACTACCTGGAGCTCAAGGATCAACTGCGCGGACTGGGACACAATTTCAGTTCGGAAACCGACACGGAGATTATCGCCCACCTGGTCGAGCAGCGCTACAAGGAGTGCGGCGATTTCGAGGGAGCCGTCCGCCAGGCGCTTGCCGAGGTGCGCGGTGCCTACGGCGTGGCGATCCTGTGCGAGAAGGAGCCGGGCAAACTGATCGCGGCCAAGTTGGGGTCGCCGCTGGTGGTCGGGCAAGGACAGGGGGAGTATTTCGTCGCCTCTGACATCCCGGCGATGCTGTCACATACCCGGGAGATGATTTTTCTCGAAGATGGCGAGATGGTGGTGTTTACGCTTGACGCCATGACACTCAGCACCTTGGCTGGCGAAGTCATCGAACGGGCGCCGAAGACGATCACCTGGAGCCCTGTGATGGCGGAGAAGGGCGGCTATCGACACTTCATGCTCAAAGAGATCTACGAGCAGCCGCGCGCGATCGCCGACACTATCGCCGGCCGGGTCCGCGAGGACCATGGCGAGGTTTTCCTCGAGGATATGAAGATCGCCGATAGTTTTCTGAAAGGACTGGACCGCATTTACATCGTGGCCTGCGGCACCTCCTGGCACGCTGGTCTGGTCGGTAAGTTCATGGTGGAAAAGTATGCGCGGGTGCCGGTGGAAATCGATATCGCCAGCGAATTCCGCTACCGCGACCCGTTGGTGACACCGAAGACCCTGACCATCGTGATCAGCCAGAGCGGTGAAACTGCCGACACCCTGGCTGCGCTCAGGGAAGCGCACGATAAGGGCGGCCAGGTTTTGGCGATCTGCAACGTGCTGGAATCTTCGATTGCGCGCGAAAGCGACGGCGTGGTCTACACGCACGCCGGCCCGGAAATCGGCGTCGCCTCTACCAAAGCGTTTACCACCCAGCTGGTGGCGCTCTACCTGTTTACCCTGCACCTTGCGCGGGTCCGCGAGATGCTGGGTAGTGAAAAGCGACGCACCATGCTGCAGAGTCTGCTCAGCCTGCCGCGCAAGGTGGAAGAATGTCTCGAGGTCAACGATGTGATCGAACAGGCGGCCCAAGGGTTGATGCAGGCGCGTGATTTCCTTTACCTCGGCCGCGGCAACCAGTTCCCGATTGCCCTGGAAGGGGCTCTCAAGCTCAAGGAGATTTCCTACATCCACGCCGAAGGTTATCCCGCCGGCGAAATGAAGCATGGTCCGATCGCCTTGATCGACGAGAAGATGCCGGTGGTGGTGATCGCTACGCAGAATGCCACCCTCGAAAAGGTCGCTGCCAACATGGAAGAGGTGCATGCCCGCGGCGGCCGAGTGGTAGCAATTACCGATCACGACAGCCCGGACCTTGAGGCCAAGGCGGAAACCATTTTCAAAATTCCCGCTACGGATGATGACCTGATGCCGATTTTGACCGCCATCCCGCTGCAGTTGCTCGCCTACCATATTGCCGTGCTCAAAGGGACGGATGTTGACCAGCCCCGAAATTTAGCGAAAAGTGTGACAGTGGAGTAAGTTTTTGCTTGTTTGAAAAGTTTGTGATTAGGAAAAATAAAGTTGGGAACTGAGGGAGTTCTTTGATTTTACCTTTCAGGGGTAAACCACTTAAATATATCATTCAATGTCCCGTGGCTCGAAAAAGTTGCGGGATTAATAATTAATTTCCATATCCTCCTCTGTTGTGCAAAATATGGTCATGCTCTAACATTCCATTGTGTAATCTTTCTGGGAGGGCGACATATGAAAATTTCAATTCGAGTGGTTCTTCTGCTCAGCTTTCTTGCCGTTATTTGGGGCACATTCTTTCTTACGACCACCTCGTCGCAGATCACCTCCGAACAAGTCCTGAAAAAGCACTCCTTGGTGATCATGGAGAATATCGCGTCCTACGCCATGGAACAGAGCCAGAATTACCTGAGTAAGGCGCAGCGGGCTACGGAGCTGACAAAGAGTCTGTTGAGATCAAAGGTCCTTGTTCAGGAAGACGATATCGCACTGGAGAATTACTTTCTCGAACAGTTGGCGAGCTACCCTGATATTTCGGGGATTTACCTTGGAACTCCTGACGGAGATTTCTTCTTTGTCAGCCGTAATGAAAAATACTCGGACGGTGGCATCAGGACCAAGATTATCCGTCACATAAACGGCGAGCGGCAGGTGCGATATGTGTGGCGCGATGCCGAGCGCAATCTGGTTGCCAAGGAAGTTGACCTGGCCGATACCTACGATCCGCGAGCTCGCCCTTGGTATAAAGGGGCATTAATCACGAATGACATTTTCTGGAGCGATCCTTATATTTTCTACACCTCACAAAAGCCTGGGATAACCATCAGCGGCCCGACTTACAATCAGGAAGGCCAATTGCGAGGGATTGTTGGTGTTGATATCGAGATCGATCAGCTTTCAACTTTTATTTCCAACTTGCGTATCGGGACCAATGGTTACGCTTTTATGATGAACCAGAACCGCGATGTCGTCGCCTTCCACGATGTCGAGCAACTCCTATTTCTGGAGGAAGGGGATAAGGCGAGCTCGCGCCTGGTGAAGATCGACGAGTTCCAGGACACGCTCAGCCGCGCTGCATTTGCGGCGTTGAATACTGCACAGGACAAGTCGAGCAAGATTCTGCTTGATCGTGCCGAATACGTGAGTTTCGAAGTTGATGGCGAAAATTACCAAGCGATGTTTACACCTTTCCCTGATCCGCAATGGCCCTGGATTATTGGGATGTACCTGCCAGACAACGATTATCTAGGCGCGCTCAAACAGAACAGAGTCAACAACTACCTGATCACCTTTGCCATTTCGGTACTGGCGAGCATTCTGATTCTCTTTATTGCACGGTCCATTGCACGGCCAGTCATTGGCCTGCAGCGCTATGCTGAAGATATTTCTGCCGGAGATTTCGTTCGTACCGATGATCAGGTTCTGACTCAATGCCACTTTAAGGAAGTGAGCGAAACGGCAGATCGCTTTGACGGGTTGATGGTCGAGCTCGACCAGGCACGTGAAGACCAGATCAAAGCTGAGGAGAGTCTGAGACGCAAGGAAATTGAATACACCTCATTGGTAGAAAATCTCATGGTCGGGGTTTTTCGTATTAGCCCGAAAGGAGATGTCCTCGATGCGAATCCGGCGTTTGCCCGTATGCTCGGGTTCCCGACTGTAGATGAGCTTAAGTCACACAACGTTACGAGGTTTTTATTTAATTCTGACGATAGTCAGCAGCTGCTTGAGACTTTGAATGAGCATCGGCAGATTAACAACTGGGACTTGCAGTTTCTGCCGAACAACCAACAGGAGCCGACTTGGGGGTCGATCTACTGTTTCCTCAAGGAGGACTCTACGGACTGCTATATTGAAGGACTCATTGAGGATATCACGGAGCGAAAACACTCGGAGGAGATGTTGATTCTCTCTGAGCGCATGGCTGCGGTCGGGACGATGGCAAGTGGTGTGGCCCATGAGTTCAACAATATTCATGTTGGTGTTCTCGGTTATTCTGACCTGGGGGCCCGCCTGGAAGATATCCCGGAGGTCGCAAGAACTTATTTCAAGACGATTCACAGTGCATCCTTACGTGCACGTGAGTTGACGATGAATTTGTTAAGTTGTACGAACCAGCAGAGTTCGAAAATGACGTCTGCTGATTTGAATACAACAATGCGTGAAAGCTTCGCTTTGGTTGAGCGTGAACTGATAAAGGACGGGGTCGATATCGAATATGAATTAGGTGATGTCCCGCTGATAATGATGGATCGTGCTCAAATTGGTCAGGTAATACTGAACTTCCTGATCAATGCACTTCATTCACTGATTGATTGTCCTGAAAAGAAGATCCTCATCCGTAGCGGAACGAGCAAAACGCAGGCCTGGGTTCAGGTGAAAGATTCCGGATGCGGTATCCCGGAAGATAAATTGAATAAGATTTTTACTCCTTTCTTTTCGACCAAGGGAGAACATGCCGATTCGGGTTCACCTCAGGCGACAGTCAGCGGTTCCGGTCTGGGGCTTGCCGTTTGTCATACGATTGCGAGCAACCATAAGGGCAGGATCGAGGTAGACAGTCAGATCGGTGTTGGCAGCAGCTTTACCCTTTACCTCCCATTGAGTACTGGTGATGAGGATGTATCAGCGCAGCAGGAAGAACAACTGGACGCATCTCTCAGCCCCAGGAAGTATGGCCGGGTTTTGGTGATTGATGATGAACAGATCATCCGTGAACTGATCAAACAGGTTCTGATCAGAGAGGGCTACGAGGTAACAACAACCGACGATGGCAGCGAAGGTCTGAAGGTCATTCATGACGAGGGGGTCGATTTGGTTCTGGTCGATCTACAAATGCCAAAGATGAGTGGTCTTGATTTTCTCGGGCAATTGCAGGAAATCGAAGAAGGGCGCAGGCCCGTTGTCATGGTTGTGACCGGAAAGGTTGTTGACGAGACAATGAACGAACGGGACGATATGGGAGTTTATTGCTCTGTTGCGAAGCCGTTTACCATTAATGAACTCCAGTCGTTGGTCCATGCGGCGATCACTCAAAAACGACCTACAGTCGCCTCATAAATGTTTTAAACAAACCACCAATAGAATGGGAAAGGTCCGTCCAGTATAGATCCGTTCTCATTTTGCACAAAATACGAGAATATTAACCTTTGAGCAAAAGCACTTCTTGAAATTCCTATTGCATCCGATTCTTGTTTATTCTTCGGATAATTAGGAGGATCTGTTCCCAACTTTATTTTCAGAACCGGATTGAGAGAAAAACGTATCTATCTGAAATCATGTCAAGGAGTAGTCTCTGACTTTATTTTTCGTGAACAGTTTGTTCCTGACGGGCCGCTTGTTAGATAGGCGACCCGTTTTTTTGTTATACTTCGGACACTGTAAAAGGGGCTGCTAGATCATGGCCCGGTCAAATGGCACGCAGAGCGGGATGTTTCGCTACAGTGAGTTTGCAATGGCAATGACTGTTCCACGCATGGTTTTCAGCAAGGCGGAAGACCGCTCTGATCGAGTGGTGCTGCGGCACAAGCTTGATGGCCGATATCAGGATGTTACCTGGCAAGAGATGGTGACAAAAAGCCGGAACTTTGGACAGGCCCTCGTCGCCTTGGGATTGCAGCCTGGTGAGCGGGTGGCGATCATGGCGCCAAATGGTCCGGGGTGGGTGTTTGCCGATTTGGCGATCATGGCCGCCGGAGGGGTCACCGTTCCCGTTTACCAGACAGAAAGTGTTGCCAACCTTCTGAAGATTCTCGGGGATTCTGGCAGCCGGTTTTTGTTCTTACATTCCCCGTTCAGCGACCGTTCTCTGGTGGAGAGGCTCGACCAGCTGCCGGAACTTGAAAAAGTCATCCTGTTTCATGGCCAGAGAGACGATCCGCGTTTTCTTTGCCTACCTGCCTTCCTGGCGCTATCAAATGAGACTCACCTGATCGCTCTGGAACAGCGCCTTGCGGCCGGAGTTGCTACAGATTCGGCAACCCTGGTCTATACTTCCGGGACCACTGGACGGCATAAGGGCGTCATGTTGACGCATGCCAATATCCTGGCCAGCATCGCTGCGGCCATCGAACTGTTTGATGTCGGCCCACAAGATACCTGCTTGTCCTTTCTGCCGCTTTCTCATGTGCTGGAGAGAATTGATGGGTATTACCTGATGCTGCATCAGGGCGCTGTTGTCGCTTATGCGGAAAGTGTGGATACGCTACCGGTGAATCTGACTGAGGTTCGACCCACCGTGTTGGTCGGTGTGCCGCGGTTGTACGAAAAAATGCATGAGCGGGCCATGGAACAGGTGCAGGTCAGCTCCGGCTTGAAAAAACAGATTTTCCTCGCCGGCCTGGAAGTGGGGCAAGCCCACACGGCAGCGCTCATGGCCGGCAACCGGCCCAGTATTTTTCTTCGTTTGGCCGCCAAATTTGTCCGATCCCTCGCTTTTGCGAAGCTTCGCAAAAAGCTTGGAGGGCGTTTGCGCTATTCGATTTCCGGTGGCGCGCCGCTAGCCCGTGACGTCGCAGAGTTTTTCTTTGCTGCAGATATCCCGGTATACGAAGGCTACGGACTTACGGAAACCACATCGGGGGTTACGGCAAATTCGCCAGCCGCTTTCCGGATCGGTACCGTCGGCAAACTTCTTCCCGGCACGAAAGTTCGTATTGCTGCTGATGGGGAGATCCTTCTGTCAGGACCGACGATTGCAGCAGGTTACTGGAACCTTGCAGAGCAGGATGCTGAAGCCTTCCAGGGGGACTGGTTGCATACAGGTGATATCGGAATCTTGGATAAAGAGGGGTTCCTGACAGTCACGGACCGGAAAAAAGACTTGATCATTACGGCTGGTGGTCGGAATGTCCCGCCGCAGGTGCTGGAACATCGCTTCAAAAGTGACCGCTACCTGTCGCAGGCTATCCTCTTCGGCGACGGCAGGCCGTTTCTGACCGCCCTGCTGGTTCCGAATTTTGAAACCCTTGAGCAGTATGCCCGCCGTCATCAAGTTGACTATCTCAACTGTTGTGATCTGGTCACACATCCCCGGATTCTCCAGTTGGTTCGCAGACACGTCGAGCGGCTGCAAAGCGATCTCCCTGGCTACAGCCAGATCAAGCGTTTTACCCTGTTGTCTCGGGACTTTTCCAATGAACTGGGTGAAATCACACCAACGCTCAAACTCAAGCGCCGGATCGTTGCCAGGAACTTTGAGGCAATTATCGCCAATATGTATCTGGATCGTGATCACGGCATCCATGACAGCGGTTTCTGCATGGTGGATGACAAGGGAAAGACTTTAAATCAGTTCGCCGCAGATGAAGCCTGATTAAAGCGAATTATGGCCATTCTGAAAAATACTTGAATACGGGTTGCAGTCATTCCGCGAAAGTTTTATTATTCATTCCCATTTTCCACTAGACAATTGAAAATAAATGACTTTTGGCCTTAAACATAATGCGTTCCTGGAGCGGGTTCGGCTTGTCTTAAGCTGTGTGCAGACCAGTTTCAAGATCAGCGAAAACACCTTCCTGATCATCCTGGCGGTGATTATCGGTGTCCTCGGCGGGCTGGGCAATTATGCGTTCCGTAAAACCATCGAGTTCATTCACTGGGGGGTCTTCACGCAAACGGAACACCTGCTCGGCTTCTCCCTGGAGGAGTGGAGCTTCCAACGCCTGGTGGTGATCTTTTTTCCCGTGATCGGTGGTCTGCTCCTGATTCCTCTGCTTTACTGGTTTGGCGAAGACCTGAAAGGGGGCTTCTCTGCCTTCCTTGAACGGGTCAACCTGCGAGGTGCAAAGCTGCGTCTACGGCCGATTTTTACCCGTGGGTTCGGTGCGGCGCTCACTCTGGGGACCGGGGGGTCGGCGGGACAGGAAGGCCCGATTGCCATGATTGGCGGCGCGATCGGTTCCCAGTTCGGGCAGCTGTTTAAAATGAGTGGCGACCGGCTCAAGGTTCTGGTGGCTTGCGGTGCGGCGGCTGGCGTGGCGGCAACCTTCAACGCGCCAATTGCCGGGGTGTTCTTTGCTCAGGAAATCGTCCTGTTGGCCGCTTTTGAGCTCTCCAGTTTTACCTCGATCGTGATCGCCAGCGGCATGGCCACGGTGGTGTCGCGGGCACTGCTCGGCAACACCTCGGAACTCTATGCGCCGCCCTACGTGGTCAACAGTTTGTGGGAACTGCTGCTCTACGTGGTGCTCGGCTTTCTGGTCGGCGCGCTGGCAGCCCTGTTTATCGATACCCATTTCAAAATCAAGGATCGCCTGGCTGCAGTGCAGATGCCGCGGCTGACCAAGCCGCTGTTGGGCGGCCTGTTGGTCGGTTTGATCGGCTGTGTGTTCCCACAGGTGTTCGGCAACGGTTATGAGTTCATCAGCAGCGTCCTGCTCGGTAGCCAGACCTGGTACCTGCTCGGCGCCCTGGTGATCATCAAGGCGGTGGCAACCTCCATCACCCTCGGCTCCGGGTTGCCAGGAGGCCTGTTCGCCCCCTGTCTCTACCTCGGGGCTGTTGCCGGTGGTGCCTTCGGTCATGTGGCTGTGCAGTTGTTTCCGTCAATGCAGATTGCGCCGGGCGCCTATGCCATGGTCGGCATGGGGGCTTTCCTGGCGGCGGCCACCCATTCGCCGATGACCGCCATCTTTCTGTTGTTCGAGATTACCGACAGTTACGAGGTCATTATCCCGATCATGCTGACCTGTGTAATCGGCACGGCCGTGGCACGTCACTTCAAGAAGGACAGTCTCGAAACGGTGGAGTTGTCACGTCTGGGTATCGATCTGGAGGCTGGCAAGGAACGTAACATCATGAAATCGCTGTCGGTTGGTCAGGTGATGATCCGGGATGTTGAGACCATCCCGGAATACATGACTCTCCGACGGTTTACCCGCTTCATGGAATCAACCCATCACACCAATTTTCCGTTGGTCAACAGTGACGGTGAGCTGACCGGAATTATCTCGGTGCAGGATTTCATGGGGGCGGTGTTCGAACCGGACCTGATGGACCTGGTGGTGGTTAAGGAGTTGGCGACCACGAACGTTATTACCGTGCATGCGGATGAGAACCTCGACCAGGCGATGCGCAAGATCGGCTATCGGAATATCGAACAGCTGCCAGTGGTTGATCGCGAGACCCACTGCACGTTGGTCGGCATCATCTCCCGGCGCGACATGGTCTCCGCCTACAACAGGGCCCTGATGTCGCGGACCCTGGAGGAGCATGAACGTGACTGATCTGTTGGCGCAACTCAACCCGATGCAGCAGAAGGCCGTGCAGCATGGTACCGGTCCCTTGCTGCTGTTGGCGGGAGCCGGTTCCGGTAAAACCCGGGCGCTGACGAACCGTGTTGCCTGGCTGATCCGTGAGCATGGGGTCGCTCCCTGGAACATCCTTGCCGTGACCTTTACCAATAAGGCCGCCGGCGAAATGAAGGTGCGGCTCGAAGAGTTGCTGGGTGGGGACGAGGGCGTCTGGGTCAGCACCTTCCATGCGGCGTGTGTCCGGATTCTGCGTCGGGAAATAGCGGTCCTTGGGTTCACGTCACATTTTACGATTTATGACGACCAGGATCAGGAGCGGCTGCTCAAGACCTTGCTGCGGGAAGTTGGTATCGAGGAAAAGACCCTCAAACCGCGGGCTCTGTCTGCGGCGATCGATCGAGCCAAGAACCGGGCTATCTGGCCGGATGACTACCCGACGGATGATTACGGTTCGGAGCAGATCGCCCGTTTGTACGCCTTGTATCAGGATCGTCTAAAACAGGCCAATGCCCTTGATTTCGGCGATTTGATGATGTTCGCTGTCAAGCTGTTTGAAGACCACCCGGAGGTTCTCGATCGTTACCAACAGCGCTTCGAGTATATCCTGGTCGATGAATTCCAGGACACCAACCAGATCCAGTATCGGCTGATCCACCTGTTGGCAGCCGGGCATGGCAACCTCTGCGTGGTTGGAGACGATGACCAGTCGATTTATCGCTGGCGCGGCGCTGAGATCGGCAATATCCTCGGGTTTGAACGGGACTATCCCGGCTGCGTCACCATCCGTCTGGAACAGAATTATCGTTCGACCCGGACGATTCTCGATGCCGCCGGTGCGGTCGTCGCCCGCAATGTCGGCCGCAAAGAGAAGAAGCTCTGGACCGAGAACCCGGCTGGCGAGCGGGTGACCCTGGAGACCCTGCCGGATGACCGCGACGAGGCGAACTATGTCGCCAATGAGATCACGCGCTTAAAACGTAACGGTCGCCACCTGCGGGATATTGCCATCTTCTATCGCACCAATGCCCAGTCACGGGTCATGGAGGAGGCCTTGCGCAACGCGCGCATCCCCTACGCCATGTTCGGCGGTCTCAAGTTCTACCTGCGCATGGAGATCAAGGACATCCTGGCCTACCTGCGCCTGTTGGCTAACCCGGCCGATTCAGTGTCGGCCCGACGGATCATCAATGTGCCGGCGCGCGGTATCGGCGCGGTCACGGTGGGTAAGATTGCTAATCTGGAAGCGGAGACTGGCGGGTTTCTGTCGGCCTGTCAGGCGGCCCTCGATCGCGGTATCCTGAAGGGTGCGGCGGCGGCCAAGGTCGCGGCCTTTGTCGCACTGCTTGAAACGTTTCGCAAGCGGCTCGAAGAGACGCCCTTTCCGCAGTTGACCGCCGACTTGGTTGAAGAGACCGGCTATGGCCCCCAGCTGCGTGAGGAACGCACCGAAGAAGCGCGCGGCCGTCTCGAGAACCTCGAACAGCTGCTGGCCGGTATGGAAGAACATTACGGCAAAGAGGGCAGCTTGGATGACTATCTGGAGCAGGTCGCCCTGATTACGGATGTCGATTCCTACGATTCGAGTCTGGACCGGGTGTCGATGATGACCCTGCACGCTGCCAAGGGGCTGGAGTTCCCGGTGGTCTTCATGGTCGGCATGGAAGACGGGCTCTTTCCGCACAGCCGGACCACCGAGTCCGATGACGATATCGAAGAGGAGCGGCGGCTCTGCTATGTCGGCATGACCCGCGCGATGGAAAAACTCTACCTGACCCACGCCCGCCGCCGGCGCGTGTATGGCGATTATCAGTTTAATGCGCCGAGCAGTTTCCTGCGTGAAATCCCCGCCGAATTTCTGGATCAGGCCGAACCGGCCCCATTGCGGCATTCTGCCAGTCACAACCTCGCTTCCCTGTTCGACCAGCCGGAGATCGCTACCGAAGAAGACCCGTTTGTCGATAAAGATGAAGTTCGGATGGTGCCGGATGCCGAAGAAGGTCTCTGTCTCGGCATGAAGGTGCGCCACGTCAAGTTCGGTGTCGGTACGGTACGCCGCGTCGAGGGAACGGGCGACAATCAGAAGGTGATCGTCTATTTCCACCGGGTCGGCCCGAAAAAACTCCTGGTCAAGTTTGCCGGCCTGGAGCCTGCCTGAAATCCCTTCCCACGCGGAAAAGATCAAAAGCTTATGGCCGCGATCAGAATCTATCAAAATCTGTTAAATCTTATAGGGTTAAATTAAAACCATAAGACTTACGTTTTTTGGGTTTTGTAGGTTTTGATAGATTCTGATCGCGGCTAACACCGTTTTTGCCTTTTTTGATGTTATCTGGAAACTGTATGGTTCTTTGGGTAGACTGTTATAGATAAACGAACACCCGATAGGAGGTTCTCTGATGAAATCCCGTTTTTTATGCATTGCGTGGTTGATGACAGCCAGTCTCTTGTTTGTTCCCTTTGCTTTGGCGGCAGAAACTGTTAGCTCCCTGGCGGATCAGAAGGAAGTGGCGGTCACCATTTACAATGAAGACCTCGCCCTGGTGCGTGACCTGCGCCAAGTGACCCTGCCGAAGGGAGAGGCGTCGCTGGCGCTGCGTGAAGTCAGTGCCCGTATCCGGCCGGAGACAGCGCTGCTGCGCAGCCTGACCGCTCCAGGGAAACTGACGATCCTTGAACAGAACTTCGATTTCGACCTGCTGACGCCGCGCAAGCTGCTCGAGAAGTATGTCGGCAAGGAAGTCCGCCTGGTTCGAACCCACCCGGAAACCGGTGTGGACCGGATGGAGACGGCCAAGGTCCTGGCGGCTAATGACGGCGTTGTTCTGCAGGTTGGTGACCGGATTGAGACCGGTGTGCCGGGCCGTCTGGTTTATCCTGACGTGCCGGCCAACCTGCGTGACCGGCCGACCCTGGTGGTCGAACTTGAGAACGGCACCGGCGGGTCACAGGAACTGGAGCTTAGCTACCTGACCAGCGGTCTGGGCTGGCGGGCTGACTATGTCGCTGAATTGAGCGCAGATGACAGCCAACTCGACCTGTCAGGTTGGGTCACTCTGACCAACCAGAGCGGGACCTCCTATCGCAATGCTTTGTTGCAGCTGGTTGCCGGTGACGTCAATCGTGTCCGTGATGAAATAAAGCTGCGGCGCGACGTGATGATGGAAGCTGGCATGGTTCAGGCGGCAGCGCCGCAGATGCAGCAGGAAAGCCTGTTCGAATACCATCTCTACACGTTGCAGCGGCCGACCACCATCAAGGAGAACCAGACCAAGCAGGTGAGCCTGTTGACGGCATCAAAGGTGCCGGTCAGCAAGGAATTTCGTCTGCAGGGCAGCCCCTACTACTACCGCGGGCGGCAGGGTGATCTGGGCCAGAAGCTGAAAGTGGGGGTGTTCGTCGAGTTCGCCAACCGCAAAGAGGCTCATCTCGGTATGCCCCTGCCGAAAGGGACGGTGCGGGTCTACAAGCAGGACCGGGAAGGACGGCCCCAGTTTATCGGTGAAGACCGCATCGATCACACCCCTGAGAATGAAACTGTCCGATTGAAACTCGGCGATGCTTTCGATGTGACCGCCAGTCGCAAGCAGACAGATTTTCGGAAGCTGGGTGGCGACAGTCGCTACAATTACCGTTTCGAGAGTGCTTTTGAAATCGTGCTGAAGAACGCCAAGGAGGAGGCTGTGACTGTCACCGTGGCTGAACCGGTGCCGGGTGACTGGCGGATTCTGAGGGAGAGTCACCCGCATGAAAAGGCGGCAGCCGATACGGCGCTCTGGAAGATTGCGGTGCCGGCGAAGGGGGAGACGGTGCTGAGCTATCGGGCTGAGGTGAAGTACTAAGACGTGACCAGCACGAACCGACCAAAAAAGAGGGGCGGCATTTTATGCCGCCCCATTTCATTGTTATTTCGCAGAAGCTTATGATGCAAAGTTGTCGGGGTCGAACTCAATGTTGATTGCGTCTACGCCCCCCTGCAGGTCGCTGAGCGTCTGACCATTGTAGCCGTCGAAAGTCCCCGAGGTGTTGATGTCTTCAATGACGATCGATGTGCCGCTGCCGTTTTCGAGTGTCAGGGTGACATGATCATTGGCGCCCGAGTCGGCAGTGATAATAACATTGTCCATGAAATCAGACTCTTCTGTGTCGAGCACATCGTAGAAGCGCAGGGCATCGTCGCCAAGGTCGAAGTCGGTGATGGTGTCTCCACCTTCATTGATGCCTTGAGTGTATCCAAAGACATCGGCACCATTTCCGCCGGTGAGATCGTCATCACCGAGGCCTCCGTAAAGCAGGTCGTTGCCGTCGCCGCCGACCAGGAAGTCTTCGCCGTCACCGCCGATCAGGATGTCGTTGCCGGTGTCGCCGGTCAGCGTGTCGCTGCCGTCGCCGCCGATGATCGTCGACGCCTGATCTGCCACAGCGCTGATTGTATTGTCGCTGTCATCCCCTGTGAGAATTACGTGGTCATCCGGGCTGAGCAGCACCCTGATGCCGTCCTCGACAAAGGTGCTGTCGCCATCGGTATCGGTGATTTCGAGGTCGAAGTTCATGTCGACCAGCTCACCGGGAGTATAAGCCGAGGCTCCAAACCCCGACATTGAGAAAGACGTCCCTTCAACGTAACTGTACTCCACGGTCGTAAAATCATTGTCCGTGAAAACCACAATGGAGTCCCCATCGCTGACGCCTCCAACGACGACGCCATCGCCGCTGAAATCAACCGTATATCCAGCGGGGATAGACCCGCCTTCCAAGACTTCGACGTTGTTGATCTCGATACTGGTGATCTCGGCAACGGTTGCGGAGTAATCACCAACATCGTCCGGTTCGTCCGGGCTGCCCGTATAATCCGCGTCAATGAAGGCTTCGATCAAGACAGTCGTTGTCTTGGTCTTGTTCATTGCGAAGGTCGCTTCAGCGCCATTGACAAGCACATGTTGGTCGAAACTGTGATCCGGTGCCGGGCCGGTTAAATAAGAATCTTGTATGGGTGTTCCAGTGACCGTATCCAGGAAATCAACCCGAACCCCTTCACCGTCCATGATGTCCTGGCCACCACCACCACCATCAACACCCGCTTCGGTTGCCGTTGCATTAATCTTATCACCGTCAGCACCGATTGGTGTCAGCATGACACTGGGCAGGTCATTGCCTGAGGCATCTGTGTAATAGACGTAGTTGGTGTTTCCACCCTCAAAGTCCCAAGTACCGGTGTTTGTGTTGAAATCCCCAGATCCACCGTCAATCTGCTTCAATAACTCAAAATCGTAGGTGTCGTTTGCCAGGGCAAGATCGCCGTCCGTGTTCAGGGTGACGATAAAGGCGCCTGTGCTACCAAGATCAGCCGAGGCCGTGGCATAATCACTGCTGGCCAGGGTCGAGCCGATCAGGTGAGAGCCATCGGTGTAGAGATAGATGTCCTCCCCGTTTGTTGTATAGCCGCTGAGTGGGTCGGAGATCACAAACTGCACGCTTGCGCCGTCTCCCCCGTAGTTGTTGTCGACATTGATGTCGAGGTCGAGGGGAATCTCCATCGCGTCTTCCCCAATATTGTTCACCAGGTAAGCCGAGTCGGGATCGATGGCGATTGGGCTGTCATCCTCGACGGTGACCGAGAAGGCGTCGGCGAAGGTGGTGCTGCCGGCGGTGACGTCGACATCGAAGGAGACTTCGTCTTCGTCCTCTTCAGCTGCGGGGCTCTCATCGTAAGCCAACGCTGCGCCATCGCCGTTGAACGGATGCTCGACCGGTTGGCTCAGGGTGACCGTGTAGTCAACCTCGTAGTCGTCGCCGTTCTTGGTGACGCTGTCGACGTGAATACGGATGACCTCCTCCGTGGTTCCGTCACGGGTGCCGATCAGGGCGTTGTCCGCATCGCTCCAGTCGAAGTTGACAGCATCGCCGTCGGCGGTCTCGATCGAGCCGTCGGTGGCATCAAGCGCGAAGTCTTCCACCGTGTAGGTGGTGTCGATGTCGGTGATGGTGAAGCTGCCGGTGGTGTCGGTCGCGCTGTTGGTGTCATCCTCACCGGTCGGCAGGTCGTCCTGGGTGGCTGCACCGACCAGACCCTCTTCGGAGACGGTTGCATCATCAGCTTCCTTCAGGGTCGGTGGATCGTCCACCGGGCGGACCGTGATGCTGACAGTTGCGGCTGCCTGGTCACCATCCGCGTCTTCAATGGTGTAGGTGAAGCTGTCCGGGCCGTTGTAGTTGGCGTCCGGGGTGTAGGTGAAGGTGCCGTCAGTTGAGTTGAAGCTGAGTGTGCCGTTGGAGACGTCGGTGTTGCTGACGATGGTCAGACCGCCGTCGCCGCCGACAGAATCGTCAGCCAGCACGCTGGATGCGTTCAGGGTCCCGTCCTCAGCCACGCCGTAGCTGTCATCTCCGGCGATCGGGCTGTCATCCTCGACCGTCACCGAGAAGGCGTCGGCAAAGGTGGTGCTGCCGGCAGTGACGTCGACGTCGAAGGAGACTTCGTCTTCGTCCTCTTCAGCTGCGGGGCTCTCATCGTAAGTCAACGCTGCGCCATCGCCGTTGAACGGATGCTCGACCGGTTGGCTCAGGGTGACCGTGTAGTCGACCTCGTAGTCGTCGCCGTTCTTGGTAACGCTGTCGACGTGAATACGAATGACCTCCTCCGTGGTTCCGTCACGGGTGCCGATCAGGGCGTTGTCCGCATCGCTCCAGTCGAAGTTGACAGCATCGCCGTCGGCAGTCTCGATCGAGCCGTCGGTGGCATCAAGCGCGAAGTCTTCCACCGTGTAGGTGGTGTCGATGTCGGTGATGGTGAAGCTGCCGGTGGTGTCGGTCGCGCTGTTGGTATCGTCCTCACCGGTCGGCAGGTCGTCCTGGGTGGTGGTGTCATCATCCACCAGCCCTTCCTCGGAAACCGTCGCGTCGGTTGCTTCCTTCAAAGTCGGCGGATCCTCGGTGCCGTTAATTGTAATCGTGACCGTAGCTATGTTGCTCTGGGCATCGCCGTCAGTGACTTTGTAGGTGAAGCTGTCTGTTGCAGTGTCGTTGTTGCCAAGATCGTTAAATTGGCCGTTCGGGTCATAGCTGAAGGTGCCGTCGGCGTTGACTGTGAGCAATGCACCGCTGGAGAGGGTGATTGCGTCGCCGACATTAGCCGTTTCACCATCGACCTCGTAGACAGTCAGAGGTTCAACATCGACATCAAAGTCAGCTGTCGGGTCGGCAAAGTCAGGGTCATCACCAAGGTCGTCGATGATGTCGCCCCCAGACAGGATACCGTTCTCGCTGACCTGGTACTGGTTATCAACGGCAATCGGTGCATCATTGGCACCATTCACCGTAATCGTGACGGTCGCCGTGTCGCTGGCGCCGTCCGGGTCTTCGATGGTGTAGGTGAAAGTGACCTGCTCGGTTTCGCCGTCATCCAGTTCTTCAAATTCCCCGTTTGGGTCGAAGGTAAATTCGTTGGTGTCCGGGTCAAACGTCAAAATACCCTTGGGGGGCTCATGGGGCGTGTAGGAAACGACGTCGATCGGATCACCATCCGGATCACTGTCGTTCGGAAGTACGCCAAAGGTGATGCTTTCGTCTTCATTGCCGACTGTTGCCATGTCATCTATGGCATCGGGCGGCTGGTTCTGGGGAAGCTCAAGCGGCGTCTGCTCATCTTCCAGCGTTCCTGCTTGTGCCGCCAAGAACGCATCCGGATCCTGAACGCCAAGCTTGTCGATACCTGACAGTCCCTCACCAGATCCGTCGCCCCATTCACCAACACCGCCGCCTTGCGGCTCTTCACCGGCCGCGACTTCTTCGGTCGGCTCTCCGCTCAACAAGGCAAGCAGGATGTCTCCCGGGATGACGCTGCCATCCTCCATCACGAACAGGGGCACATTGCCCTGACTGTCTGCAGTGGCAAACTCCTCGAAGATGAGGACGGCGCCATCATCCATCTCGACCCGCAGGTCGCTGCCGGTCAGGATGGCCGTCTTGTCCGCAAGGTCGAAGTCGAGCTGATAGACCTGTCCTTCTTGTGGGGTGTGTCTGGAGATCCCCCCCGCCTGCGGGGTGGTGACAACTGTGCCCTGGACTTCTGCCGGAGTGTTGTTTGTCGTGTCAGCCATGATGTATCCCCTTTGTCAGACGCCTCCCAGCGTCCAGTTGGTTTTGTCTGTTACTGAAGATTATCGTTGCCCGGGACATAGCCCGGGGAATCTACTTCAAGCTGGGCGAAGGGCCTGGAATCATCAATGTGAGCCGCGACTCCCCGCTGGTTGCCGACAGGTTCGACGCGCAGCACGTGAGCAGTGCAGTCTAGGTGGAGCGGTCGCCCTGGGATCACATATTCAAATTCCATAGTGACCCGGATGCGGGTCCCTTCTTCAATCGGCTCCTCGGTCACGAAATAAATGCCAGACAGGCTGACATCGCGTGTGACGCCGTTGCCCTGCTCGAGTTGTACAGGGACTTCAACTTCAATCCGTTGTGTTGCTCTTTTCTCGACGTTGCTGCCCATGTACCCTCCTGAAAATAAGAGTGAATTCCATTCTATCAGGAGTGCTTTTAGGTTCAATTTAACTATGGGTTGGGTTTTGTATAACTTTAGTTATATTTGATAGCTGATAACAAGAGAATCGTCCTGTTTCTTTGTACGCGGCTGTCGTGTCGCTGATCGACAAAGAAACGGGCGACTTTGGCGCCGCCCGTTTCTTTCTGCTGTTTTTTCACTCCGCTCAGGAAGCAAAGTTGTCGGGGTCGAACTCGATATTGATGGCCCCGGGATTGCTGTCGAGGAAGTCGCCCAGGTTGGCATAACTGTCAAACATGCCGTCTGCAGCCCCGGGTGAGGATTCCGCATTGATCCCCTCGATCATGATCGAGGTTCCATCCGGGGATGTCAGGGTGACATCCGGGTTGCTTGACGAATCGGCGGTGATCAGCACACTGTCCAGAAAGGTGTCTTCTTCCGTATCGAGCACATCGTAGAAGCGCAGAGCGTCGTCACCGAGGTCAAAATCGGTGATTGTATCGTCGCCTTCATCGATCCCCTGGGTGTAGCCGAAGACATCTGCGCCGCCGTCGCCGGTGAGGATGTCATTGCCAAGGTCGCCGACCAGCAGGTCGTCGCCATCGCCACCGACCAGGAAGTTGGACAGGTCGCTGCCCTTGATCACATCAGCACCGTCGCTGCCGGTAATGGCGGTGTCGCCGTCGAAGGTCACATCAAAAGTCCCGGCCATGGTGTCCGTGTCGTAATCGGCCGCCTCGAAGTTGTAGGTCACGGTGCTGTTGTAGGCCGCCGAGACATCAAGGAGGGCGATGGTATTGACGCTGTAGCCGTTGCCGCCCTCGGCCTGGAATTCGAGCATCGAGAAGTACTGGCCGCCGGTATCGATCGTCAGGAATGAGTACTGGTTGCTGACGACGTCCACATCACTAACCGTGAACTCTCCGGAAGCAACGACTGTTGTTCCATCAGCGCCATAGGCAATCCACTTGCCCGTCTCACCATCGTCAAAGCCCTGTAGTTTGATTTCGGCCGTGTTGACGGCAACCAGTTCGTTGCTGGATCCGCCGATCACGTATGTATCAGGGTTATAGAACTCCATGTGCAGAACATCGCTGTCCTCACCGAAGATCTCCCCGTCGATAGAGGCTCCTTGTCCAACCCCCATGCCGATGTTTTTGTAGTTGACGGTTTCAGGTATCTCGAGGAACTCGCCTGGGTTGTCCTCATCGGGACTGATGATATAGGCGGAGACTTCAAGCATGATGCCGTTCCCCTTGATGAAGTCGTACACGTTGCCGCCGTTCAGGTCACCACCGGTCAGGCCGATCTCGGTGATTTCTGCCGCGCCATCGAGGCCGTCAACGATATTGACCGCGTAGGTTCCGTCTGTCGCGTCGATGGAGACCGTGAAAGCGACGTGGTCGGCATCATATTCACTCCCGTCGGGAACTTCGGCCTCCGGGTCCATCACGGCCTGCAGCACGCCGCCGGAGAGCTTGTAGACCAGGCCGATACCATCGGCCATCAGTTGCGTGCCGTCGTTGCCCAGAACGGCGATGTCGGAAATCTCTCCTTCGACCAGGCCGGTGAGGTCGACGATAGTGGCTCCGCCACCGTCATCGTAGGTGTAGCCGGTCAGGCTGACATCGCCGGGGCCGTCGGCGCCGTAGGAAACGCCCAGGTCAGCGCTGAGCGGGTTGCCGGGAACGTTGACCATCATGGCGTCTTCGGTCCCCTCAATGACAGGTGCGTCGTCATCGACGATCACGGTGAAGGTGTCGCTCTCGCCTTCGCCCTCGTCGTCCAGGGCGGTGAAACTGAAGGTCAGGGGCTCGTCGTCTTCAGTATTGGCAGTGTCGTGGTCCAGCGGCTGGACCAGGGTGAAGTCGTAGGAGCCCGAGCCAGCCTCGCTGAGGGTGGCGTAGAAGACCACGCCGGGGTCAGTGGTTGCGGTTGGCACGCTGCCGGTGTAGCCGATCAGGGTGGCACCGCTGTCGATGATCGTGAAGCTGACCGGGTCGCCGCCAGAGGTCAGGCCGGCCAGGCCGGTCTGGGTGGCGTCGAAGGTGACGCTGCGGCCCGGGCCATCGTCGCCGCCCCAGGTAATGTCGAGATCAACGCCGCTGACCGAGGTGGCCGTACCGGCCAGGTCGCCGCTGATGTAACTGTCACCGGGGTTGCCGCCGCTCAGGCCCTCTTCATCGACCGCGCTGTCGGTCGGGTCGCCGATGGTCGCCTTGGTGTCGGTGACGGTCACCTGGAAGGTTGCGGTCTGGGTGTCGCCGTCCGCGTCCTTGATCTGGTAGGTGAAGGTCTCGGTCTGGTCAGCACCGTCCGGGTCGACATCGACAGCCGGGGTGTAGAGCAGGTTGCCGGAGCCGTCGATGGTGACCGTGCCGCCGAGGGTGCCGTTGCCGACAATCGTGATTGCGTTGGTTTCTGCGGCGCCGTCGGCACCGTAGGAATCACCATCCAGCAGGTCATCGATATGCCCGATGTCGTAGTTCGAGACATTGTCATCGACCGTATCCAGCACGCCCTCGTTGTCCGTGGTCGGCGCGTCGTCGTCAACGGTCACAGTGAAGGTGTCGCTCTCGCCTTCGCCCTCGGCATCCAGGGCGGTGAAGCTGAAGGTCAGGTCAAGGTCGTTCTCCTGGTTGCTCACGTAGGTGTGATCGAGCGGGGCGACCAGGATAAAGTCGTAAGAGCCCGAGCCGGCATCGCTGAGGGTGGCGTAAAAGACTACGCCGGGATCGTCGGTGGCAGTCGGTTCAGTGCCGGTGTAGCCGATCAGGGTGGCGCCATCGTCGATCAGCGTGAAGCTGACCGGGTCGCCGCCGGAGCTGAGGCCGGTCAGGCCGGTCTGGGTGGCGTCGAAGGTGACGCTACGGCCGGCGCCGTCGTCGGTACCCCAGGTGATGTCAAGATCAACATCGGAGACCGACGTCTTTGTGCCGGCCAGGTCGCCGGCCGTGCCGTTCGGCGGGTAGCTGTCGCCGGGGTTGCCGCCGTCCAGGCCTTCCTCGTCTATAGCGCTGTCGGTCGGGTCGCCGATGGTCGCCTTGGTGTCAGTCAGGGTGACCTGGAAGATGCCGACCGCGGTGTCACCGTCGCCATCCGTGATCTGGTAGGTGAATGTCTCGGTCAGGTTGGCGCCGTCCGGATCGACATTGACGGTCGGGTTGTAGATCAGGTTGCCGGAGCCGTCGATGGTGACCGTGCCGCCAAGACTGCCGTTGCCCATAATCTCGATCGGGGTGGTGGTCGCCGGGCCATCGGCACCGTAGATGTCGCCGTCCAGCAGGTCATTAATATGTCCGATATCGTAGTTTGCAACGTTGTCATCTACCGTTGCCAGCACGCCTTCATTGTCGGCGAGGGGAACATCGTCAACGATTTCGATGGTGATGGTTGCGCTGGCAGCCGCTTCCTCGTCAGCGACGATAACATCAAAGCTGTCCGTTTCGGGGACACCGTCAACGTCGATCGTCGGGTCGGTCAAGGTGTAGGTGTAGCTGAAAACGCCATCCGCATAGCCGGTCAGTTCGACAGTGCCGTTGGCGAGATCAAAGGTTTCTCCGACCATGTCGGCGAGCGAGGCAAACTCACCCGGACCGCCACCGATCACCATGAGTGTGTCACCGAGGGTGAGGCTTGCGATGTCGTCCAGTCCGTCCGGGTCCGCGATGGTGAAGGTTCCGTTCACGACGATCGTCGTCGGGCCTTGACCAGAGCCGTCGGGGACCAGGCCCGATTCGTAGACGACATGTTCACTACCGTCTGTTTCAATGGTGGGTGGTTGGTTTATCGGAATTAACTCGTCTTCCGGAATGTCGGCCTGCGTGGTCGGGAAGGTGTCCGGGTCCTGGGTGCCGAGCTTGTCGATCCCGGTCAGGCTCTCACCCATGTTGTCGTCGTATTCACCGCTGCCGCCGCCTTGCGGCTCTTCGCCCGCCGCGACTTCTTCGGTCGGTTCACCACTCAACAGGGCCAGAAGAATGTTGCCCGGGATGCTGCTGCCGTCCTCCATGACGAACAAAGGGGCGTTCCCCTGGCTGTCCGCCGTGGCAAAGTCCTCGAAGATGAGGACTGCACCATCCTCCATGTCAATGCGCAAATCACTACCGGTCACGACTGCCGTTTGTTCCGCGAGGTCGAAGTCGAGCTGGTAGATTTGCCCTTCCTGTGGTGTGTACCTAGCCAGCCTGCCCGCTTGTGGAGCGGTGACCATGGTGCCCTGGAGATCCGCCTGGTTGCTGCCCTGTGTATCAGCCATGATGTATCCCCCTTTTGTTGCCCCCCTCCAGCGTTCAGTTATTTGAGGCTATAACTGAAGGTTGTCGTTTTCTGGGACATAACTCGGGCGAGACGTTGTACTCAGGCCGAGTTGCTCGTTGAGCATGTATTTAATTTCAGTTTATCAGTGCGGGGACGTCTCTCAATGTAACCAAGGGTTGAGTTTTCTATAACCTTGGGTATAGTTTTATGCAGGAAATGTAAAAATGCAGGGTGTCTCGGTGGAGATGACTGTTTTTGTGAGTGTTTTTTGTTTTGGCTGAGGTAGTAAAAGTGCTTCTGAGAGGGTGATTAAGAGGTTTAACATGTCAATCAAACTTGTGGCTGCAGATGCACATCCCGTATTTTTGTTGGGGCTTACCAAGTTGTTTGTCAACCAGGAGGAGATTGAGCTGTCAGCTTACTGTGTCACTGCGGCCAAGGCCAGGGAGTCTGTTCGGAATATCCAGCCTGATATCCTCATGCTGGACCTGAACCTGCCGGATGAAGACAATTTCCAATTGATCCGTGACTTGCAGCAAGGTGTGCCGGATCTGAAAATCATCCTCCTGGCCGCATCGTTGAATGACGAGCAGACGATTGAAGCGTTGCGGTTAGGGGTGGAGGGGATGCTGCTGAAGAATATGCCGCTTCCTTTGCTGATGCAGTGCATTCGCAAGGTCGCTGCCGGGGGGCAGTGGCTGGAGAAAAAATCGATCGGACAGGCCTTTGAGATTATGTTGAAACGGGAAGCGGGGGCGCGTCGGGTGGCAACGATTCTGACCGAACGGGAAACGGAAATCATGTGTTTGGTAGCGGAAGGGCTCAGTAACCGCCAGATTGCCGAGAAGCTGGTGCTTTCAGCTGGAACGGTCAAAATTCACGTCCATAATATCTACAGCAAGCTCGGTGTGAAAAACCGGGTGGATCTGACCCTGTATGCTCAAAAGAAGGGGCTGGTCTGACGTTCTCCGCATCCTGTTGAAACAAAGAGAAAAGGCCACCCCTTGCCGGGTGGCCTTTTCGTCTATGTGCCAAATGTGACGTCGTGTTTATTCTGGCATCTTGGCCATGTAGACCTCTTCGTTGACCTGCAGGCTTTCAGTCAGCTTGCCGGTGAGTGCCAGCAGGCGGCCGCTGGCAACGACTTCGTTGCTGCGGGCGGTGACCAGCAGGCCCGAGGACTGGAAGAGTTCATTGCGGGCATCGAGAACATCCAGCAGGGAACGCTGCCCAACGTCGAACTGCTTCATGTAGGAGTCAAGGGTCTTCCGGTTGAAGTTCGCCGAGTCGCCATAGGAGACCACCTGGCGCTTTGCCGATGTCAGTTCGGCCCAGGTAATCCGGGTTTCTTCCAGAACCATGTCACGCTGATCATCGCGGTGCGAGGCGGCCTGCATTTTGCGCTCAATCGCAGCTTCGCGGTCAGCGACATCCGAGCCACCGTTGAAGAGATTCCAGCGCAGCCGCAGCATCGCCTGATTATTGTGCTCGTAGGTCTCCGAACTCTCCACCTGGTCTTCATACGAAGTGCTCAGTTCAGCATGGACCTTAGGTAAAAAGCTCGACTTGCTGAGCGTTACGCGCTGGTCGGCTTCGACGACATTGGCTCCCAGAGCGATGATCTTCGGGTTGTTGTCGACCGTTGCGTGGATCGCCTGCTCGAGACTGGTGGGGATCAGAGCCTTGTCAGGTATGTAAAATTCGAGGTCCCCTGCCAGTTTGCCGACAAACCGCCGATAATTCGCTTCAGCTGAATCCAGGGCTGCCTGGGTTTCCGCCAGGGAGGCCTGGGCGCGTGACAGGCGGGCGCGGGTCTGGTCGACGTCAGCGATACTACCGGCACCACCCTCCTGACGTTCTTCCAGCATATTAAGGATTTCCTGGTGGTCGCGGATGTTCATTTCGGCGAGGCCGAGCAGTTCGCGTTGCCGGAAGACTTCCATGTGGGCGATCAGGGCATCCAGCGCGATCGCTTCGGCATTGTCGAAGGTGCGTGAATAGGCGGACTCCAGCTTGGCATCTTCAATGCCGATTTTGCTGGAGGTCTCCTTGCCGTCGTAGACCAGCTGTGACAGGCTCAGCGAGGCCTCGCCGCGACTATAGAAGTCGTGCGGATTGTCCGTTTCATAGCGAGTGTACCGGTCGCTGTGGGCTTCCGTCCCGTAGCCGACTGTCAGATCAACCCTCGGGTAATAGCCTCCGTAGGCGCGTTCCCGCTCATGCCCGATGGCCAGTTGGTTATGCTGGAGAACCTGGAGCCGCGGACTGTACTCCAAGGCTGTGATCACCGTATCCGCCGGCGAGACCTTGGTGTCCTGGGCCAGGGCCGGCAGACTGCAGACCAGGATGAACATGGCGACAAGCCCGATGGCCAAGCCACATGACACGTGCCTGTGTGTTGGTTTGAGGAGTTTTGTCATGACGTACATCTCCTTCTGCGAAAATGAGTCGCTTGCTGGCGCTGCCCGAGAAAGATAACTGGACAGATATTCTTAGTTTCTGTGATTATAGATATATCAGAGATTGGGCAGTTTCCAAGTGTCGGCAGCGAAATTTATGCTGTCACTCGACAATAATGGAAAAGATGTCTCTGAAAATGCCAGTTTCAGAAAAAATGCTATAATTAATGAAAAGCTAACCCGTTTGAATTATTGGAATCCTCTTTGTCGGGATTCTTTACTTGGGAGGGCAAAGTTTCCGGTTCCTGAAATTCCGGTTTCCTTGTCGATGTTGTTTATGGCTGATCGTGCATCCGGTTCGACTCCGGCCGGCAATCCTCCTCCTCCGGGAAGTCAGGAGAGAGGGTTGCCTGAGCAGGAGTCTGCACTCCATGACAATTATGTTTCCCCGCGTGCCGTCGACTCCGAATCCGCGCTGCTACGTTGTTTGTCGCTGATCTCGGGCGTTCTTGGCCGACCGGTGTCTACCGTGGCGCTGAAAGCCGGTATGCCGGCCGGAGCCGAGGCCCCGCCGTTGTCGGTTTGTCTGCGGGCTGCCGAGCAGGCGGGCTTGCTGACGGGGCTCTTTCAGCGTCCGCAGGTGACGGATATTTCTCAGCTGACATTGCCGTGTGTGCTGTTGCTGAAGAATGAGGGAGCCTGTGTCCTGCTGGCGTTCAAGGACAAGCAGGCGAAAGTTCTGTTGCCGGAATTGGGCGAGGCTCCTCAGGTTGTTTCCCTGGACCGGCTGGACCAGAGCTACTCCGGGTATGCCCTGCTGGTTCGCCTCGAAGGGCGACTGGACCAGCGCGCCAGCGACCTTAAGCTGGTTGACACCAAGGCGTGGTTCTGGGGGACCATCCTCAGGTTCCGGCCGATCTACAAGCATGTCCTGCTGGCGACTGTGCTGGTCAACATCCTGGCTCTGGCCAGTCCCCTGTTCGTCATGAATGTTTATGACCGGGTAGTGCCGAACAACGCCTTTGATACCCTCTGGGCGCTGGCCGCCGGAGTTGTGGTCGCCTACCTGTTCGACTTTTTGCTACGCAACCTGCGCAGTTACTTTGCCGATGTTGCCGGTAAAAATGCGGATGTCATCATCGCCAGCAAGCTGATGCAGCAGATGACGGCCATGCGGCTCGATCATAAGCCGGATTCCGCCGGAACCCTGGCCAGCAATCTCCGTGAATTTGAAACCTTGCGCGAATTTTTCAGTTCATCCACCTTAATGGCCCTGGTGGACCTGCCGTTTATTTTTATTTTTGTCGCCCTGATCGGCTACATCGGTGGACCGCTGGCGTTTGCGCCTCTGACTGCTGTCCCTGTGGTCATTCTGGTTGGCCTTTTTATCCAGCAGCCGTTCCAGCGAATTATTGAGCGTAGTTTCCGGGAGGGCGCCCAGAAGAACGCCTTGCTGATCGAAGCGATCAATGGCATTGAAACCATCAAAACCAGCATGGCCGAAGGGCAGATCCAGAAGCGCTGGGAAGAAGTGGTGGGGCTGAACGCCAAGTCCACCAGCCGGGCGCGGGCGCTGGCCAATTTCTCCATGACGTTTTCCCAGTGGGCGGCGCAACTGGTCAGCGTCATGATTATCATTGGCGGTGTTTATCTGATCTCACGCGGCGAGCTGACATTGGGTGGCTTGATTGCCTGTAATATTTTGGTCGGTCGATGCATGGCCCCGCTGGGTGCGGTTGCGGCCATGCTGACCCGTATGCAGCAGTCGCGCATGGCACTCAAATCCCTCGACCTGCTGATGCGTCTGCCGAATGAGCGGCCAGAGGGTCAGGAATTCATCCAGGCTGGAGAACTGGCGCCCAGCGTGACGTTTGAAGAGGTCTGCTTTCAGTATCCGAACTCGCAGAAAGTGGCCCTTGAAAATGTGTCCTTCGAGATCAAGGCGGGTGAAAAGGTCGGGATTATCGGTCGGACCGGATCTGGTAAGAGCACCCTCGGGCGGCTGTGCCTCGGGCTCTACCAGCAGCAGGATGGAATTATCCGGTTGGGCGGAACCGATATCCGGCAGTTGCATATCGCTGATCTACGCCACCAAATCGGCTATGTCAGCCAGGATAATTTCCTGTTTTATGGCAGTATCCGCGAGAACATCGCTTTGGGCGCACCCTACGTGGATGGGCAGGCCATTCTCAGAGCCGCCGACATCGCCGGAGTGACGGACTTTGTCCGTAGCGACCCGGCCGGGTTCGATTGGCAGGTGGGGGAAAGAGGTGTGAACCTGTCGGGCGGCCAGCGCCAGGCGGTTACGATTGCCCGCGCCCTGTTGCTCGATCCGGAGCTTCTGATCCTGGATGAACCGACCAGCGCCATGGACAACAACGCCGAGGCACTGTTCCGTCGTAGGATGAAGGACATCATGGAGGACAAAACACTCCTTTTATTCACACATCGTTCCAGTCTGCTGCAACTGGTCGACCGCCTGATTCTCCTGGAAGGTGGCCGGGTTGTGGCTGATGGCCCGAAAGGAGAAATCCTCAGGGCGTTAAAGGGCGGCGGGGTGAAATTGCGCAACAAGGACCACTGAGCATGGCGAAGGAACAACCGAAAAAACCAACAGGGCCCAATCCGACGCGTCGCGGTCTGCTCGGAATCTTCCGGCAGGAAGAGGACCTGTTCTTCATGAGCGAGGTCGATGCGGCGATACACCGCAGAGGGCATGCGTTCGCCTATCTGCTCAGCCTGACCGGGGCTCTTTTGCTGATCTTTTTCGTGTTGTGGGCGCATTTCACGGTTTTGGATGAAGTGACCCGCGGCATGGGACAGGTCATCCCCTCACAGCGTGTTCAGCTGATCCAGAATCTGGAAGGCGGAATCCTGCAGGAAATCCTGGTGCAGGAAAACCAGATTGTGAACAAGGGTGATATCATGGTGCGGATTGATAACGCCATGGCCGCCAGCCAATACCGGGATGCATTCAGTAAGGCGGAAGAACATCAGGTGGTCATTGCGCGGCTGAAGGCAGAGACGGAAGGTACCGCCAAACTCGTTTTTCCGGAAGGCTTGACACAGGTCGATCCACAGACCCTTGCGGATCAGCAGTCGATCTTCAAGGCCAGGCGGCGGCAGCTGGATGCCGAGCTGAATGTGCTGCGTTCGCAATACAGCCAAAGACAGCAGGAAATTGCCGAAATGCAGGGGCGCAAGGAGCAGCTGGAAAAGAGCCTTGCTTTGGCACGTCAGCAACGTGATATCGCCAAGCCCCTGGTTGACCAGGGGGTTTATCCACGGACCGACTACCTTGCTGTCGAGCGTGATATTGCGGCTCTGCGAGGGGATATCGATGCGTTGCGGCTCGGTCTGCCCCGGGTGCGGCAGGCCGCCAACGAGGCCAGTCGGCGGATTGCCCAGCGGAAGGCTGAATTTCATGCCCAGGCTCTCGATGACCTGAACCAACGGCGGGGCGAATTGAAATCTTTGCAGGAAATGATGTCCGCCGGTGAAGACCGGGTGACCCGCACCGACGTCCGCTCGCCGGTACGTGGGACGGTCAAGCAACTGATGCTGTCGACGGTTGGCGGTGTTGTCCGCCCCGGGGAATCGATCATGGAAATCGTGCCGCTTGGCGATACGCTCCAGATTGAAGCGAAAATAAGACCGGCCGATATCGCTTTCCTGCACCCAGGGCAAAAAGCAATGATCAAGATCACCGCATACGATTTTTCCATTTTCGGTGGACTTGAAGGTTCGGTTGAAGCGATCAGCGCGGATACGATTGAAGAAGACGACGAGAGCTTTTACCTGGTGAAACTCAAGACCAAGGCGAACGCCATGATTTATCGAGGCGAAGATTTGCCGATTATTCCAGGAATGACGGCCAGTGTTGATATTTTGACGGGGAAAAAGACTGTGCTGGCATATATTTTGAAGCCGATCTTGCGTATGAAGCAAAATGCATTACGGGAACGTTAAGGGAAACATTCGCATGCTCGGTTTTCGCATGGCAGCTGTGGTTATCAGTGTCGGCCTGATCGCCGGCTTGTGTGGGTGTAGTTCCAAGGCCTCCGCCAAGCCGACCGATGCGACGTCGGTGCGGGTCAGTTTGATCAAGCCAGGTAAGGGTCTGTTCCGCAGCCATGAATTTCGCAGCTCTTTGCGGGCACTCCCCGGCTGGAGCCGGGTAATGGCTTCTGCGGAGGCCCAGATCACAGAGATGTCCGGATGTGGGGATTCCGGCGCTGCCTGCTCGTCAGCAGCGCAGAGCTGGCAGCAGATCATCAACCAGACCCGTCCTTTGGGTGCTTTTTCACAACTGCAAAAGGTCAACGCCTATTTCAATCGCTGGCCTTACCGGCTGGATATCGATGTCTACGGTGCCTCCGATTACTGGGCGACACCGCGCGAGTTCTTGCAGTTGTCCGGAGACTGCGAAGACTACAGTATTACCAAATATTATGCCTTGCGTACGCTCGGTTTCGATGTGAAGAATTTGCGAATTGTGCTGCTCAAGGACACGATCCGGAACATTTCGCACGCCGTTCTCGCGACCAAGCTGGGCGAAGAAACATACATCTTGGACAATCTGTCCGATCTTGTTTTGCCACATGGGAAATATGAACATTATGTTCCGCAATTTTCTGTGAACGAATTTTACCGGTGGGCCCATATCTCTCCCGGGTCCATTCAGTCGGGATCGCCCTGAACGGGCTCGAGGAGTTCTCAGTTATGCAAAAAACAGATAAGCCTCAAACTTCCATTACTGTTGAGCCGGATATGTTTGCGTCTTTTACCCCCGGGCTGCAGAAGAGAGCCTTCTGGCTGGGCTTGAGTCTGATCGCTGTCGTGTCAATCGCGGCGGTTCTCTGGGTGATGTGGGGCCTGCAGGCGCGTGAGCAGCAGTTTTCCGATCACATGGAAAAGCGTCTCGGTTTGATGGTTGCCTCTGAAGCACAGTTGATTGGAGAGCTGGCTCAGGAGACCCGGCGAGAAGCCTCCCGGGTCATCAACGCTGAACTGTTTCGTCTCTACGCGACGGAAGTTCACTTGGTCGAGGGCGACATCTCGCGCGTCGTTGCCGGGTTGCCGATCGAGGCTGACGGTGATCTGTCGCAGCTTGCTGAGCAGCTGCCGATGATGCAGAACCTGCTGACGGAATTTGTCCAGATTACCGGCTACCAGGCCGGCCGGGTGGTCAACCGGGACATGACCGTCTACTTGGCGACCGACGCAACCACGACGCCATTGCGGCCGGACCAAGGTGTGCTGATTGAGCGGGTTCTTACGACCGGGGTCGAACAGGTCGCACCCTTGCGGCACTCCGCCAATGGCCTCTTGCTGGAGACATATCTACCGATTTTTCCGCCGGAAACGAGCTCCCTCGACCAGCGCCCGGTGGCGGCGCTGTTTCTTGCCAAGGCGGTCTCCAATCGTCTGAATGAGCTGCGTGAAAGCAATGTGATGGTTGCTGAGGGCGAGCGGGTTCGCCTGGTGCAGCCGTCGTCTGACGGCTACGAGGAGGTGGTCCCTTGGCTGCCGGGGCAGTTACGCAGCGTGAATCTTGCCGCCCAACTGGATGCGCAGGGGGAGATGCCGTTCGCCTTGCGCCGTTCGCTCGCGGCTGAGCAGAATGTTTATTCTCTGGGACAACAATCGGAGCTCGGTTGGTGGATTGTCGCCGAAGCCGATGCGTCAATCGCCCGGGCAGAACTGCGCAGCCATCAACGGTCTGTGATTAGCTTTGCCTCTCTGTTGATCCTGTTCTTCGGAGTTACTTTCGGCGCGATCTGGGCGGTTATCACCGGTGGCCAGGAGCGCAAGATTTCCAAGCATTTTGAACTGCTCGCCGATCAGCTTGACCAGCAGCGGCAGCTGCTGGACCGGATCAATAATACAATCGGCGACCATATCGTTCTGAAAGACCTGCAAGGCAAGTACCAGTATGTCAACCCGGCGTTTGCCAAGGCAGTCGGCCGGGAGACTGAAGACTTGATCGGCCAGAACAGTGAGGCGGTCTTCGGCTACGACACGGCTCGGCGCCTGGAACATTCCGACCAGCAGGTTCTGGCGACCGGGGAGCCGGTGACGTTCAATGAGATGGTCTTCCTGCAGTCTCAGTCGCATCATCTGCAGATTTCAAAAGCGCCGCTCAAAGACGCCCAGGGCAGGATGGTGGGTATCGTCTCGGTTTCACGGGATATTACGGAAATGGTCGAGGTCCAGAAGAGTCAGGAGCAGGCGACACACAAAACAGTCGAGGCCCTGGTGCGGGCGATTGAATTGACCGACCCTTACCTGGCTGGTCATGCGCGTCTGATGGGCTCTCTGGCGGTCGAGGTTGCCAAGGTCCTCAACGCAGGCGACCTAGATATCGCGACGGTGGAAACCTCGGCGAACCTTTGCCAGATCGGCAAGCTCTTTGTGGATCGGAATCTTCTGCTCAAGACGGAAGCCCTGAACGAAGCTGAGAAGAAAGAGATGGAGCGCCATGTCGAGCATGCGTCTAAAATCCTGAAGGATATCGACTTCGGCCTGCCGGTTTTCGAGGCGGTCAGCCAGATGAATGAAGGGCTGAATGGCCAAGGTTATCCGGCGGGGTTGGAAGAGGGCGAGATCGTCTTGTCGGCGCGGATTCTCGGGGTGGTCAACAGTTTCTGTGCGATGGTGCAGCCACGGGCTTATCGCGGTGCCAGAGAGGTGGCTGAAGCCTTATCGATCCTGGTGGAAGGGGATGGGTTCTATGACCGGAAGGTGGTCGAGGCCCTTCAGGAAGTTGTCCATTCGTCGATCGGCGAAAAGCTGCTGGAGCGACGTTGATTTCAGTCATGACCTCCGGCCTTGTCTTCTCTCTGTTTCGGGCTGCGTGTTGCCTGATTGACAGATCGATAGAGAGTGACTAGGATGCGAGCTGCCATGCGAACATTCCTGTTTACAATTCTCTGCCTGTGCAGTTTGCTGAGTGCTGCCGCAGCCGCTGAAGAGCCGCTGCGGCTCGGTGTGTTGCGCGGTCCATATCACGATGCGGCCATTGTCTTCGCCCGGGAGTTCTCCGAAACCTTGAAACGCCCGGTGATCATCAAAGCCTTTGAAGATGAAGCCACGATGTATGCTTGGCTTGATCGTTACCGTATGATTGATTTTGCCCTGTCGCCCGCTGCCGGTTCAACGCCGGGCAATTTCCATCGGCTGGGACAGATGCCGGTCGCCGATGGCACCGTTTCAGCCGTTTTGATCGGTCATTGGGATCTGTCCAAAGAGGTTTTGCAGGGGACACGTGCGTTGCTGGCCGGTGAAGACCGGACTCCGGCGGTAGCGGCCCAGCCGACTGAGCCTGAGCATAAAAAGATTTCGCCGTCGGAACCAGTGACACCCGACCCTGCACCTCTTTCTGAAGCCGCACCCCTCCCCTCACCGGAAGTTGTCGAGCCAGCGCAAGACCCATCGAAAGAGCAGGACAGTTTGGAAGGTGTCGGCGGTCTACTCAGTCACTGGGGGTTGTCTACGGAGGAACCGCAGGGGGAAGAGACCCTGCCGGCCGATGAAGATCCGATGCCGGAGACAGAGGCTCTTGCTTCCAATCTGGAGAGCGAAGTGGCTGCGACCACGGACACGCCTGTCTCCGCCCTCACGGGAGCACCGTCTCCCACGCCGGAAGATCAGACCAGTCTTGGAAGTGTCAGCGACCTGCTCAGCCACTGGGGCCTGTCTGCCGAGAAACCGCAAGAAAGCGAGACCCTGCCGGTTGATGAAGCTCAGATGCCTGAGCCAGCGACGCTTGCATCCGAACCGGAGAGTGAAGAGATTGTAGCTACGGCAAAACCTGCCGCGGTTGCCACTGCGCCCTCTCCAGATGCGGCCGAAACCGCACAGGGCGGACCGGCGGGACAGAGTAACTGGGGCGGCATCACTGATCTGCTCAATCACTGGGGTTTGGCTGCGGAAAAACCGCAGGAGCAAGCTGCCGCTGACCAACCCGACCTGGTTGGAACGGTTGTTATGAACGAACCGCAGCCCCAGGCTGTTGGTGGCGCGGCTTCGATTGTTGAACCGTCGGGACCCCTGGTCATGCACCTGATTCCGTTGATGCGCGTCATGATTCCGGAGCGGGTGGAGAACCGGCTGCTGGAGGAATTCGGTCGATTGCTACAACAGCAGGAGCAGCCGGATGAACTGCAGTTTGTTGAGGTCGCCAAGCCGTTCAGCCAGATTGAGCCCGCTTGGCTGAAAAGCCGGCATTCCCTGACCGGTGAGGTCTTCGGTTATATGGAAGACCCCGGGACTTTCGCTACCCGTTTGCGAGTTCGAGGTCGACTCTACTATCGCCCGCCGGAGGAGGCAGGTTCCCCTTGGCAGGAAGAAGCGTTGGTCAAGGTCTCTTTCGACCCGGACAAGTCCTCTCTGGAAGAGGCACAGGACCAATTGGCAGACGCCTTGGCTGCGGCCCTGCTTGAAGTTTTTCTGGAAGAATCTTCCCTGTAAAGGCGCAAGCCTTTTCCCTTTGTCGGTTTTCCTCAAAAGAACTTTAAAAAAAAGACTGAAACCCTTGACAAACTTGGCGGGCTGATTATATTTAGGCCTGCCTTTAGCACTCCTGTTATGAGAGTGCTAAGTGTGCAGCGTGCTCTGAGCCTGTTCGGAGAAGGCTTCGGGTCACGCTGTCGTTTTTCAGTCTGTTAACCAGACACGGTTTACATAACCTCAACACTTAGTTTTGAAGGAAAGGAGAATTGCAAAATGAACATCAGACCTTTGTATGATCGGATCATCGTGGAGCGCCTCGAAGAGGAAACCATGACCGCCGCCGGGATCATCATCCCCGATTCCGCCAAGGAAAAGCCCCAGGAGGGCCAGGTCGTTGCTGCTGGTAACGGCAAAGTTGGTGAGGACGGCAAGCTCCGGCCGCTCGACGTCAAGGTGGGTGACAAGGTGTTGTTCGGCAAGTATGCCGGTACCGAAGTCAAACTGGACGGCAAAGAATACCTGATGATGCGTGAGGACGACGTCCTCGGCGTCGTCGAATAATTCAGAGTATAAACCAGGAGGATAAAAAGATATGGCTAAGGAAATCAAATTCGGGCAGGAAGCCCGTGCTCAGATTCTGCATGGTGTTAATGCTCTGGCTGACGCCGTCAAGGTGACTCTCGGTCCCAAGGGCCGCAACGTCGTGATCGACAAAAGTTTCGGCGCGCCGCTGATCACCAAAGACGGTGTGACCGTTGCCAAGGAAATCGAACTGGATAACAAGTTCGAGAACATGGGCGCTCAGCTGGTTAAGGAAGTTGCCTCGAAGACCTCTGATATCGCTGGCGACGGTACCACGACCGCGACCGTTCTGGCCCAGTCGATCTACCGTGAAGGCGTCAAACTGGTGACCGCGGGTCACAACCCGATGGAAATCAAGCGCGGCATTGATAAGGCTGTTAAAGTTGCCGTTGCTTCTCTGCAGGAACTGTCCCAGCCGGTCAAAGACCACACCGAGATTGCTCAGGTCGGCACCATCTCTGCCAACAGCGATGCCACGATTGGCAACATTCTGGCCGAGGCGATGGAGAAGGTTGGCAAGGAAGGCGTCATCACCGTTGAAGAAGCCAAGGCGATGGAAACTTCCCTTGAGACCGTCGAGGGTATGCAGTTTGATCGTGGCTACCTCTCTCCTTACTTCGTGACCGATCCCGAGCGGATGGAGACGGTCATGGAAGATGCCCTGATCCTGATCCACGACAAAAAGATCAGCAACATGCGTGACCTGTTGCCGATCCTTGAGCCGGTTGCCAAACAGGGTCGTCCCCTGATGATCATTGCTGAAGATGTCGACGGCGAAGCGTTGGCCACCCTGGTGGTGAACAAGCTGCGCGGCACCCTGAACGTCTGTGCTGTTAAAGCTCCCGGTTTCGGCGATCGTCGCAAGGCGATGCTCGAAGACGTTGCTATCCTGACCGGTGGCCGCGTGATCTCCGAGGAGATCGGCTTCAAACTGGAAGCAGCGACAGTGGATATGCTTGGCCAGGCCAAGCGCATTGTGGTTGATAAAGACAACACGACCATCATCGACGGTGCCGGTTCCGAGACTGACATTCAGAGCCGCGTCAAAGTGATCCGCGCCCAGATTGAGGAAACGGCCAGCGATTACGACCGTGAAAAACTGCAGGAACGTCTTGCCAAGCTGGTTGGCGGCGTTGCCGTGGTCAAGGTCGGTGCTGCCACCGAGACCGAGATGAAAGAGAAGAAAGCGCGCGTTGAAGACGCTCTGCACGCAACCCGTGCGGCGGTTGAAGAGGGTATCGTCCCTGGCGGTGGTATCGCCCTGATCCGCGCCATTGAGGCGGTTGCCGCGATGGAGAGCGAAGGCGAGCAGGTTTTCGGCGCGAACATCGTCAAACGTGCCCTCGAAGAGCCTCTCCGCCAGATTGCGATCAACGCCGGCCAGGAAGGCGCGATCGTGATCAACGAAGTCAAGAGCAAGAACGGTGCTTATGGCTTTGACGCTTCGACTGACCAGTACACTGATATGATCAAGGCCGGCATCATCGATCCGACCAAAGTTGTCCGTAGCGCTCTGCAGAATGCCGCTTCCGTTTCCGGTCTGATGCTGACCACTGAAGCCTGCATCGCTGATAAGCCGATGGATGACACAGCTCCTGCTATGCCTGACATGGGCGGCATGGGTGGCATGGGCGGCATGGGTGGCATGGGTGGTATGATGTAACCCATCGTCTGCCATTTGCAGTCGTTAAAAAGGCCCGCCGGTTTTCCGGTGGGCCTTTTTTTGTTCGGCCCTTAAGAAAAAAAGCGACTCCATTGGGAGTCGCTTGGGTGCAATTAAATTGGAACAATGTCAATCGGAAGATGCATGCGGATGATCGTCAATCAGTCGTTCAGACCTCTTTGCATTCGTTGTACCCCCAGTTTTCAATGCGGTCTTCAACTTGAACGGTAAGATTTTGGCCCTCGTAGGCAATGACGGTACCCTCGGTGTCGTTGGCCAGTTTTTTGACCTTGCGGATGCTCCCATGGGAGACAGCCTGGCACACATTGATCAGCTCTTCGTTGGTCATTGTTCCTTAATCCTCCTTGGGTTGAGTGTGGAAATCTTTCCTCCTATATACGGGATTTAATAATTTTTTAAAGCTTGAATTTTTTTTTTGTTTGTTGTTTTATTAAAAGTTCCTTATTCGACCCCCCGCTTGAGCGCAAGTGGGGGGCTTTGTTTTCTGAGGCGGTGACGTTATTCTTGGGTCGCGAAGGGAGCTTGTTTGCTATTCCTATTGACTACAAGCAACTGGCTTCTGTCTTGTGACATTGACATAAAAGCTTTGCAGACAATTTTGTTCTGAAGGCGCAATTCTTGATAGCTACGACGCTTTAGTGATTGCGAAGGGCGCCAACGAAAAATTAATTGCTCGACCTGCTTCGGACTGTGCATAACCACAGTGTTCTGCTCTGTGGTTTGTGCTATCGTTCTCTTATGAGATTGGCACTGAAACACCAGATTATTCTTGCCCCCGCTGTGGTCCTGCTGCTGATGAGCCTGTTGCTCGCCTTTCTGCAATACAGCTATTGGGATCTGTCTGTTGCCCGGCAACAGGAGCAGGCACTGAAGGCTTCGTTCCTGGCTTTGGCCGAAGTGGACATGGCTGCCCAGCGCATGATCCTGGTCAGCAACCTGCTGGCTCAGGAGCGCACGCCAGACCCGCGCAAGCTGGAGCATTTCGAAGAGCTCTATCTGCACATGGCCAAATCCTTGGTGAGATTAAGGGACTCAGACCACTTTGAGGCTGGCGCCCTGGATCATATCATTGATATCCAGTCCGAACTCAACCCGCGGCGCGGCTTTCGGCTCGAGCAGCTTGAGCCGATTATGAAGCAACTGCGGCCTCATTTGACCACGCTTCTGGAAGAGTTGAATCGTCAGCGGCAAGAATTTGTCGATCTGCACCAGGAAGATATTGATGAACTGGTCGAGCGTACCGGTTATGTATCGATCATCGGATTGGGCAGTGCCATCCTGATCGGCATTCTGCTTTCGATGGCCTTTGCCAGACATATTTTGCGACGGATTCAGATTCTGTCGGAAAGCGCCGAACGCGTGACCCGCGGGGACTTTTCTCCGCCACCTGCACCGGACAAGGTTCGTGACGAGCTGGACGGCTTGGCGGTGTCAATCAACCACATGACAGACCAGTTGATCGGCGTGGTCGCTTCGGAGAAGTTGATCGAAGGTGCTGAAGAAGAACGCCGGCGGATCGCCATGGACCTGCACGACCAGACCCTGGCCGACCTGGCTTCGGTGCAGCGCGGTCTGGAACAGTTGCCTGGGGATGATGCCAAGCGTATTGAAGCGGACTTGCAGCGTGCCATTGCCAACCTGCGAGTGGTGATGGATGATCTGCATCCGCAAACGCTCGACATCCTTGGCCTGGGTGCAGCGATTGAATCCCAGCTGGAAAAAACCTGCAGCCGCGACGGTGCCCCGGAATATTTCTGGCTGGCCGATGAAGATGTCGCGGCGTTGCCACTGTCCCGTTCCGTCCAAGTCAGTCTGTACCGGATTGCGGTCGAGGCGATCCAGAACGTGTTGCGTCATTCTGGTGCGACCCGGTTTGAAGTGGCTCTGGCGCGTCGCGGTTGGGAACTGCTGTTGTCGGTCGAAGACAACGGTTCCGGTTTCAACCATACGGATGCCCTGTCCGGGGATCGGGGTGGGCGTGGTTTGCACAACATCACCGAACGGTCCCGGGCGATCGGGGCTCAAGTGGCCTGGCGTCCTTCGCGGTTTTCCAGCGGCACACGCTTTGAGCTGATCCTCCCGCTTGACGACGAATAAAGAAGGTAAGGCATGGACGTCTATCAACTGGTAATTGCCGAAGACAACCCGAAAGATTTCGAATTCCTCAAGCAGACGGTGGCGGATTGGTGCGAGTCCTGCCAGGTGGTTCACGCGAGCAACGGTCGCGAAGCACTGGCCGCGGCCCGTGAGCTGGAGACCCCCCTGGTGATCAGCGACATCCAGATGCCGGAGATGAACGGTGTTGATTTCGCCCGGGCGCTCTGGGAAACCAAGCCGTATGCCCGGATCGTGTTCTGGAGCCAATTCAAAGACGAAATGTATATCCGGACCCTGGCCCGGATCGTGCCGCCGGAGACGGTGTACGGTTATCTGTTGAAATCGAACGCCCGTGAAACCATATCCACTGCGATCCACACGGTGCTTTTCGATGAGCAGTGCTGGATCGATCCCGAGGTACGGAAAGTTCAGGGGCGCACCGGCCATAGCCAGACCGCCTTATCCGACATTGAATATGAGGCGCTGCTCGATATTTCCATGGGGTTGACTGACAACCTGATTGCCCAGCGGCGTTACCTGTCGCGTCGGGGTGTGCAGAGCCGGCTCAACTCCCTCTACGGTAAGCTCAGTATTGACCAGGACCAGTTCCAGACGGACAAGGTCGGCGAGGCATTCAATCTGCGCAACCGGGCTGTGGCGGTCGCTCTGCATCGTGGGTTGATCAATGCGTTTGAGCTTGAGAATGAAGAGAAAGAGCTGCAGTCCTGGTTGAAGCGGTTCCGGGCCGGGCGGGCCTGACCTGCCTCGTTTCCTTGCTTGTCATCCCTGTCACATTTCATGCTCGATTTTCTCAGGTTTCTACCCGGGGTTTCGCCCCCGGACGCCGCCATCCTTTTGTTGCTCGCCCAAGTAAAGGATGCAAAAGAAGGGCGCCCGATCTCCTTGCCCGCCATACGGCGGGTTCCCTCCACCGAAAAAATGAACGCTGGCAGGGCAAAAACTCGGCTATCGCCTCAGACAGTTTGCCCTGCTTCTCGTCATTAATCCTTTCGGCTCCGGCGGCGTCACACAGGGATGGAAAATCATTAATTAGTCGGGGACAGCCCCCTCACAGCTCTCTCTCAGAATTTAACTCCCTCTCCCCTGGCGGACCCACAGGGCCTAAAGGAGAGGGTTGAGGTGAGGGGGAACTCTGTCGACTTCTCCCTTGTTGCCCGGTTAAAATCATGCTAAGAACTGGTCATACCAAATGACAAGTGGGGAAAAGGCATGACCATTGTATTTGAGCCGATCCGGCCGAAAAAACTTTCTGAAGAAATTGTTGAGCAGATCAAGGGGCTGATTGCCGGCGGAGATCTGAAACCGGGTGACAGGATTCCCTCCGAACGTGAGTTGGCGGCTATGCTGGGAGTGAGCCGCCCATCGGTGCGTGAGGCGATTATGGTGCTGGATGCCCTGGGTTTTCTCGAGGCGCGCCAGGGTGGTGGGACCTACGTTCGATCGCTTACGGATAGCGGTATTGCCGAGCCTCTGGCCAGTCTAGTTGAAAAGAAAGATCCAGTCATGCTGCGCTCCCTGGTCGAAGTTCGGATGGGGCTGGAGAGCTGGTCGGCCTACCTAGCTGCGCAACGGGCCGAGCCGGCAGAGATTGACGAGATGCGTCGTCTCTATACCATTATGGAGAAGCAGGCGTCTCGTGGCGGTTGGGATTCGGAGATCGATGCACAGTTCCATTACGTCATTACCGCAGCCAGCCACAACAGCCTGCAAATGCACCTGCTCGACTCAATCCACAGCTTGTTCCATACCACCATTCAGGTCGCACTGACAGAGTTCTATCAACAAGAAGGGTATCTCGAGAAGCTGCTGTCGCATCACCGGGACATCCTGGAGGCGATTGCCACTCGTGAGCCGGAGCGCGCCAGACAGAAGATGATGGAGCACTTGACCATGGTGGAAGAGAAGATGGCGCAGTTGCTGACGACCTGAGGGCGTGGATGTGTTTATTGTAAAGTAGGGCCGCAGTCGGGAGAGAGTTGTTTTCCAGCTGTCTGATTCTCTGGGTAAGAATTTTTGAGTTCTTCGCGGGTTTTGCTATGCTTAAGGTCTGAAACGGATGTTCTGTACCTGTTTGGTTGTTTCTGAAAAATGCTTTCAGGGGGCTATTCCATGAGAAAATGTATCCTGTTGTGTTTACTGCTACTCTTGGTTCCGGCTGCGGGTAGTGTCGCGAGCGAAGCGATCGGCAGCATCAAGAATGTTCAGGGAGAATCCCAGATTTTGCGGGATGGATCTGAATTGATGGCTCTTGTCGGTGCTACTGTTTTTGAGCGAGATTTGATTCGGACAGGTCGAAATGCGTCTCTGGCTGTTATCCTGCGTGATGACACAATCGTGTCTCTCGGACCAGAGAGTGAACTCTCCCTTAAAGAATATCTGTTTGAACCGAAGGAAAACCGGTTCTCCGTCATCTTGAAAATGCTCAAAGGAACATTTATCTACATGTCGGGAGTGATCGGTAAGCTGTCTCCCGAATCGATTCAGCTCGAAACTCCAGATTCAACCATTGCGGTCCGAGGCACCCGGGTCATGATCCAGGTCAAACCCTGATCGACTTTTACGCTTGTACCAAGGAGGTATCTTATGGCCGCGGCAGCACCCTTTGTCGTTCTTTTTGCATGGCTTGTGTTTGGGATATGGGGCCCTGAAGATAAAACCCGTGTGATTCTTCTGGAAGATCCGGATGGCCAGGTCGGCCAGGTAGAGGTGGTGACGGCTGGTGGTAGCCAGCTGTTGAGCCAAGCGGGCGAGATGACGGTGGTCCGGAGTGCGGAAAAGGCTCCGATTGAAGTACGTCAGGCTGATATGGTTGCCGTGGAAAGAACCTTTGCCGCAGCTTTGGCGATCGAGCCCCTTCTCCCGGAAAAATTTCTACTTTATTTTATGCCGGACAGTACGGAGCTTGTGCCTGAGTCGCGTGAACTTCTGTTACGTATTTTGGAAGAAATAAACCAAAGAAACTCGCAAGATATTGGTATCAACGGCCACAGTGATCGTGTCGGTTCGGAGGAGTACAATAAAGCTCTTTCACTGCAGCGGGCATTGGCTGTGCGTGAGTTGTTGCGCATGCAGGGAATTGACCAGATATTGATGAACACGGCTTCTCATGGCGAAGGGAATCCCCTGATCGAGACCCCGGACAATGTTCCAGAACCGCGCAACCGGCGTGTCGAAGTAATCGTTCGCTGACGTATGTGGCTAAGGTCCAGAAATAATGCGTCGCACCGATTTAACCCTTTGCGGGGTGGATATTGGCTGTTGACATTTCTCGGCTTGTTGTTGACCTGCTTGGGCCTTTTTGCAGTTTTACAATCCCCCCGCCTGCTTGACGATACCTCTGCACAGGTCTACGACCAGATGCTGGCTATGCGTGATCAACCTGAGCCGAGTCCTGTGCCTGTCCTGGTTGGCATTGATGAAGAAAGTCTGAAACGGTTCGGGCAATGGCCCTGGCCCCGTTATCGGTTGGCGGCCCTCGTTGATGAGCTCGGGAACGCAGGCGCCAGTGTGGTTGCGTTGGATATCCTGATGTCGGAACCGGACCGGACCTCACCAGAGGTTCTATTGCGGGAACGGGCGCGCGATCTCGGCGAAACGGTTCCTGTTGCCGCGGTTGTTCGAGAAAGTGAATACAATGACCGGGTGTTGGCAAAGGCGTTGTCCAGCACAGTAACAGTTCTCGGGTTCCGGTTTGATTATTCCGGACAACCCATGGAAGCGCCGATTGTTGCGCCACGGCCGTTGCAGCAAGTTGTTCTGCGCCAGGCAGCTGGGAGCCGCCCGGGTTGGCAAGAACCGTCGGGGCAGGTTTGTAGTATCGTCCCCTTGGCCGAAGCCGCGGCCATGCAAGGTTTTACTAATGCCCAGGCTGACCCCGACGGGGTGCTGCGTCGTGTCCCTGTGCTTCTCTCAGGGCCAATGGGTGTTTCTCCAAGCCTGGCTTTCGCGGCATTGCTACAGGCCACAAGGGAGAAGGATATTCATCTTGATGCCAATGCCGGGGAAATGATCCTGACCTGGAATAACCGGGAATATCCCCTCGACAGTCACGGTAACCTGCTTCTTTCATTCCGCCGCGATCCAAAGGCCTTTCGGTATATCTCAGCCGCAGATGTTTTGTCTGGCCAGGTTGAGTCGGGCAGTCTGACTGGTCAAATCGTTTTTGTCGGGGCCTGGGCCAGCGGCCTGGGGGACCGGCATGTGACTCCACTGCATCGCTCCCTGCCGGGGCTGGCGGTCCATGCTGTGGTGGTTGACAATCTGCTGGCAGGCAACAATGTTGCCCGACCGGACTGGGCAAAAGGTGCAGAACTGATTCTGGTGCTGCTGACCGGCCTTGGCACGACATTCCTTTTAAGCAGATACGGTTTTTGGTCGAATCTGCTGCTGATCCTCGTCGTGATGATGCTCCTGGTTGGTGGCAGTTGGGAGCTGATGCAACGGAGCGGTTTGTTCCTGTCGCCGGTTGTGCCGCTGTTGCTCCTGGGAGTAAATACAGCTGTTTTGAGCCTGTTTAAATATGGAACGGAATCGCGCAAACTGCTGAAGCGCACCCGGGAGTTGGTCGAAGCGCAAGACGCGACCATTATGAGCATGACCATTCTGTCAGAGGCCCGCGACGAGGAAACCGGAGAGCATATTCTGCGAACGCAGCGGTATATTGAGGCCTTGGCGCGGCATCTCAAGACTTTACCGAACTTCTGGGCTGAACTGGATGATGAGGTGATCGAGTTGCTGTTCAAGTCTGCACCGTTGCACGATATCGGCAAAATTGGCATCCCCGATCAGATCTTGCGCAAGCCTGACGCGCTGACAGCTGAGGAATTTGCCATCATGAAAACCCATCCGCAGATTGGTGCAAAAGCCTTGGAGAAGACGGTGACAATGATGGAAAATCCCGATGGTTTGGTTTTCCTGAACTATGCCCGGCAGATGGTTGAATCCCATCATGAAAAGTGGGACGGTAGCGGATATCCCTATGGTTTGAGCGGCGATGCCATTCCACTCGCCGGGCGTTTGATGGCTCTGGCAGATGTGTATGATGCGTTGATTTCCGAGCGAGTCTACAAGGAAGCGTTTTCCCATGAGAAAGCCAAAGAGATGATCCTCAGTGGACGTGGTGGCCATTTTGACCCTGACGTTGTTGACGCTTTCGTCGCAACTGAAAAGCGGTTTATGGAAATCGCCCGCGAGCTTGCGGATAGCCCCGAGTAGCCCTTCCTCCCTCTCTCATTCAAAAAAGTCAGAGCAAGATGTTCGCCAGGCATCGCCTTCCCCGGGGAGTTCCATCACATATATTACCCGCTGCGACCGGTTCGCTCGCTACAGTTCAGGAATGGTATTGTCGCCGACGGTTAGCAGGTTCCTCGTGTTCGCTCAGAAGATTGCTTGCTTTGGGGCCTTACCCGTCTTTCGAGTGCAGTCTCGCTGCTTCTTACAACTTCCACAAATAAGCGATGTGCTTTTCAATCCTCGAATTTTGTTTTTCTCAAGGCTTCCGCCAGCAATTCGATGGTGTGCGCGGCCCGGATCGGTTTTTCCTGTTTCTCAAGGCCTCCCTTGATCTGCATCAGGCAGCCGGGGCAGTCCATGGCGACACAGTCCGCTTGGCTGGTCTCGATGTCCCTGATTTTGTCGGCAAGGATGCGTCTGGCAATTTCCGGATGGCCAGTAAAGGAATAGGATCCTCCAAAGCCGCAGCAACGATCACTGTGCGCCATCTCAGCCAAGGTGTGTCCCGAGCGTTCCAAAAGTTCACGCGGTTGCTGCCAGACCCCGGCGCCCCGCTTGAGGTGGCAGGAGTCATGATAGGTCACTGAACTCAGGTCAGCGACACCTGCAAAGGCAGAGCTGCCGTCCAACTCATCGACGATGAAGCGTGAGATGTCCATGGTGATGGCGGACAACTGCTGTGCTTTCGATGTCCATTCAGGGTTTTCTTTGAGAAGGTCGAGGAAGTCACGTTGCAGCGACATGGTGCAGGTCGGGCAGGTGGTAATCACAAAGTCGGGGGCGCTTTGCAGCATGGCGTCGATGTTCTGCTTGGCCAGGGCGGTGGCGGTTTCCCGGTCCCCCGAGTAAAGTGCCGGCACTCCGCAGCAGTTCTGCTCAAGGGGGAAGCTGACGTCGACATTCATGTGGTTGAGGACTTTGACCAGGTCTTGACCCAACTCGGGGTAAACGAAGTCATTCAGACAACCGGCAAAGAAGGCGACGCGATAGCGCGGTTTTTCGAGCTTTTGCGGCAGGGTGTTCCACAGGTCGCGCAACGGTTTGTCGGCGATGGCCGGCAGGGTTCGCCATTCGGTCAGACCCGAGAAAAACAGGGGCAAGTGACGGATGCTACGTTCGCCCCGGGTGACTGGTTTTTGCAGCAGGCTGGCCGCACGCAGCATGCCGTGAAACAGCTTGCGGTTGCGCATGATTTTTTTGAACACCAGCGACTTGCCGGTGCCGATGCCTTCCTCTTCCCCCAGAACTTCGCGCAGGTGCAGAATGATGCTCTCCAGGTCGATCTTGCTGGGGCAGACCGCAACGCAGGCGCGGCAGCCGATGCAGGCTTTGACGAGTTCAGCGGCGTTGTCCAGACCGTGGAAGAAGGCGGTCAGGATAATGCCGATGGCGCTGATGTAGACATGGCCGAAGACATGGCCGCCAACGATCTGGTAGACCGGGCAGACGTTTGCACAGGCGCCGCACTTGATGCAGCGCAGGGCATCGCGGCACACGGCCGATTCTGCCAGGGCACTGCGGCCGTTGTCGAGCAGGACGATGTGCAGTTCCTTGGCGGCGTCGCCGCACGGGACGGCACCGCGGATCCAGGAAATGTACGAGGTGATCAGCTGACCGGTGGCATTCTTCGGCAGAACGTTGATGATGTTGTGTGCATCCTCCAGAGTCGGCACCAGTTTCTCGATGCCGACCAGAGCGACGTGAATTTTCGGCAGGGTGCTGGTCAGCCGGGCGTTGCCTTCGTTGGTCACCAGGGCGAGTCCGCCGGTTTCTGCAATGGCCGCATTGGCCCCAGTGATGCCGAGATCAGCGTCCAGGTAGGCCTGGCGTAGTTGCTCCCGGGCGACGCGCACCAGGTGGGGAATCTCTGCCGATTCCGTACGACCAGTTGCCTTGCTGAACAGTTCGGCGACCTCTTCCTTGACCATGTGGATGGCCGGCAAGACCATATGGCTGGGGCGCTCGCCGGCGAGTTGGACAATCCATTCACCGAGGTCGGTTTCGAGAACATCAACACCGGCTTCAATCAGGGCTCGGTTGAGATGGGTTTCCTCGCTGGCCATGCTCTTGCTTTTTACGATCTTTTTGACGCCGCGGGCGCGGGCCAGGTCGAGGATGTAGCGGTTGGCGTCTTCCGCCGTTTTGGCCAGAAAGACCTTGGCGCCGGCTGCTTCCGCGTTGGTGGTGAACTCCTCCAGGTATTTCGGCAGGTTGTTGCGGACCTCATCCTTAATTTCGGCGATGCTGTCGCGCAGGGCTTCGAAGTCTTGACCGGCAAAAGCGGCTTCTCGGGCAAGGACATAAGCATCGGCGAACTTGCCCAGAGTCTCCTGCAGGTTCGGTTTCAGCAGGGCGTCCTGAATACGGTTCTGGTAGTTGCGGCTGCGTTCCGGTTTTATCATGATGACATGTCCCGTCGGAGGTCTCGGTTAACTTTCCATTGGATCGTCTGACAGACCGGGGAGTAGAAGAATATGCAATTCCGCCGGGCCATGAACGCCAATGGTTAAAACGCGCTCGATATCAGCCGTCCGGCTCGGTCCGGTGATGTAGGCCAGGTAAGTCTGGGGCGTCTCCTGATGAATGCGGCGCACGATCGGGATGCCGTCGGTTGCCTCAGGCAGGATCTTGGCTGGGTCGAGCAGTACGAAGTGGCGTTCAGGCAGGGTGGACGCGAGACGGACCGCCTCCTGGGTGCTGTCCAGAACGATGCTGCCGGTTGCGGCGATGGCGAAATTGGCACCGGTAATGCCGCTGTCGGCGGTTGGCGCCTGTGCACGCCAGTCGTTGTCGATGACCGGCAGACCTGCCCGGACCAGTTCTTCCCGCAAGCCGATGCGGAGCAGGCTCGGTTGGGGTGGCAACAGGAGTGGACCGTCGCTGTGGCGGGCAATGTAAGCCGCCGCCGCTCCGATGTCAGCCACCTGTTCGCAGCAGCCGTTGACCTTGGTCAGTGCGGCGATGAAATCGTCCATAAACACCTCTTTTGGTAAAATGGTCTTACCAATATAGGTAGGCGGGCTCGTGCCGTCAATAGAAAAGTGTTTTATCAGGATAGCAGGCTTTCGCCGCATGCATATCTTTTCCAGGGTGTCTGTGGCAAAATAGCCGTCAGCTTTCTGCTTTCGGAGTCTTCATGTCTCTCTATACCGATATCCTCAGCGAGGCGGTGGTCTCGCTGTCTCGCAACGATTTTTTCACCATGCTGCGCCTGGTGCGCCTGCTTGATCAGGTCAGCCGTCTGCCGACCTATCGCAGCCTGGTTGCTCTGCTGGTTCCGGACGTGGCCCGCTTCGACCCGGGCCATGATGCGGTGATGATGTGTTACGATTTTCATCAGACCGGGCAGGGGCCGAAGCTAATCGAGGTCAATACCAATGCCGGCGGTAGTTTGCCGGCGTATCTGGTGGACCGGCAGATGACCCGCGGGGCGCCAGGGGACCTGCCGGCGCGGCTGAAGCGAAAAATGCTTGGCCAGTTTTTGGATGAATACAGACAATTTACCGGCGGCAGCCAGAGCGCTCCGGAACGGATCGTCATTCTGGATGAACACCCGGAACAGCAGTTCCTGTACCAGGAAATGCAGCTGTTCGCGGAACTGTTTCGAAGCGAAGGTCTGGTCGCGGAGGTCGTCGATCCTTCCGCGTTGGAGGCGGGAGAGCAGGGCGTCTTCCTGAAAGGCGCGCCCGTTGATTTGATCTACAATCGGCACTGTGACTTTTACCTGGAAGAACCGGAGATGGCCGGTCTGCGTACAGCATACCTGACGCGACAGGTCTGCCTGACGCCGAATCCATTTACCTATGGTCTGCTGGCTGACAAGCGTCGCCTGACGCTCTGGTCAGACCCCGGGTTTGCCGAACAGTTCGCTTTGACGGAGCGGGCAGGGGAGTTGCTGCGGCAGACAATCCCACAAAGCAGGATGTTGGTCGATCTCGATCCGGCCGAGGCCTGGGGCGTGCGTCGGCATTCGGTCTTCAAGCCGGTCACACGTTTCGGCAGCCGTGGGGTTTTGCTCGGCGGCAAGATCTCTCGCAAGCGTTTTGAACAGCTCCATCCGGCAGAGACGCTGGTTCAGGAGCTGGTGCCGCCGTCCCTGACCGAAGTGCCAGGTGAAGAACCGATGAAAACCGACTTCCGAGTGTACGCTTATCGTAATCGCGTGCTGGGGGTCACCGCCAGAATCTATCGGGGGCAGGTTACTAATTTCCGGACGGAAGGGGGCGGGTTTGCGCGAGTGCAAGTAACGAGTAATGAATGACGGGTGGTTTCTGGTTTTTTACACGCTACTCGTTACCAGTCACATGTCACGGTTTATTTAAACATTCGCTTGAATAAGCCTTTTTTCTGCTGTTCCTGTTTCTCACGAATGGTCCGCAAACCCTGGCGGGCCATGGCGTAGCGGGCGTCAAGCTTGAGCGCCTTGTTGAATTCCGCCTCGGCCATTACATCCTGGCCGCCATCCAGCAACAGCCAGCCTTTGTAAGCGAAACCAACTGCGGTACGTTCCATGGTGAGTGCCTTGTTCAGCATCTGCTTGGCCTTGCCCTGCATGGCCTGACTCTCGGCGTAGCGTGGGTTGCGGGCGATCGACCAGGCCAGATGGGCGAGCACTTCGCCGCTGTTGGAGTCGTAGGCAACGGCCTCCTTGAGCGCCTGCTCGGCGTTGTCCCACTCCTGCATGTCAATGAAGACCTTGCCCGATTCTGCCTGGACCTGGGCCTGGAAGCGGTCATCTCCGTCCTGGCCCAGGCCGATTTTGTCCGAGTTCAGCAGTTCGTCGTAGCGTTCCTTTTTGACGACATCAGACAGGGTGTCATAGGCGGTTGCCACCGTGGACAGGATCCCTTCGACCAGGCCCGCCTCTTCCCCGCCGAGCTGCATGAGGACCTCAGGGCCGTACTGGCGGGTGATGGCAAAGTAACGCTCCTTGAGCAGGTCGATCGAAAACTTGGCCGGTTTGATGCCGAAGACCTCGTAGTGATTCTTCCCTTCGAGGCTTTGGGCCATGATGCGGACGCTTTGTGCCAGATCCTCCTGGGCGGGCGCTGCAGGCGGTGCCGGCTTTGCTGGAGCCGCTGGTTTGGGAGGTGTCGTCGATGCAGGTTCTGTTGACTCCTCATCGACCAGGTCGTCAAAGCTTTCGAGCGGTGTCTCCCGGTCAACCTCCTCGGCGACCTCGGCGGCGTTGAACAGGGCGCGTAGCGGCCAGGCGTCCACCGTGACCGGCTTGGTTGGCTCCTTGCTGAAATTGAGCATGTTGAGGCTGAGCAGGCTCAGTAGCAGGGCGGCCGGATCATGAGCGTCATCAAGACAGGCTGCCAAGGTGGTTTGTCCATCCATACGGTTCAGTAGCAGCTTGTCGTTGCCGTTCAGGTCAAGAAAATTGATGTGTCGGTAGAAGTCACCGGCTGGTACTGGGTAATGGTTGAGGTAGCGGGCCAGAATCCGTTTCGCCGCGGGATCTTGAAAACGCCGGAACCCACGATAGAAGAGGTTGGGAACGTTCAAAGTGATGATCTGCATCAGCTCCGGCGGCGTAAATTCCTGCCAGGAGGCAGTCGCCGGCGGCGCCCCGAACGCCTGCTCCAGTTCATCCCGCAGATAGTCGAGTTTGGCTTGCAGCAGGTCGGTGTAGTTCATGCAGCCCAGCTCAACCAGGCTTTCATGGCGGAAAGCACCGGTCGTTGCAAAATGCTCGTATTCCGCATCGTTCAGCAGATTGCGGCTGCGCAGGTAGTCGCCGAAGTCGCGATGGGCAAAGCCGGGACGCAACGACACTGGTGCGCCTTTGACAAACACCAGGGCGCGGCGATGGTCGGGCCATTCCAGCAGGAGTTGGCCGGAAAAGCCTTTCTGGTAGGCTTGCTGCAGGTAATGACTAACCGGTCGTTGCGGAGCAGTCGCGTCACCAAGCAGGGATTCGATCGCCGTCATGATCTTTGCCGCCTTGAAAGGTTTTTCGATGTAATGCTCAACGCCCAATGAGCGGGCCGCCTGATGGTATTTGTCGCCTAGGTAGGCGCCGCTCATGATAATGACCGGCAGTTTGGCTGTGCGCTTGCTGCTGCGCAGTTTTTTCAGGAGCTCAACGCCGTTCAGGCCGGGCAGGCGCAGGTCGAGCAGCAGCAAGTCGGGAGGGGATGATGCGATTGTCCGGAGAGCGTCGACCCCGTTTGCCTGATGGACCACCTCGAAGGACCGGCGGCGCAACAGCTCGGTCAGCCCTTTTGCCAGGGAGAGGTTGTCTTCAGCAATCAGGATGCGCTTGCTCATGGTTCCATCCTAGGAGCCTGTCTGACTATACAGATCGAAGCGAAAATTCGGATTGTTGAAAACAGATTTTAGCTCGTTTGCAGGCTCATAGCCATAGCTATGGGTCAAAAAGGATCTGAAATATGGACCAAAGAGCTGAATTTGCAGCCGATTCATGAATAGTCCGACAGGCTCCTAGCGCTTCAGCTGGTAGCGGCGTACATCGCGATTATGGTCTTTCAGGGTGGCGTTGAACACATGGCTGCCATCCCCTTTTGAAACGAAATACAGGTACTTGACGTCTGCCGGTGCGACCGCCGCCTGTAGCGCGTTCTTGCCGGGACTGGCGATCGGTCCCGGCGGCAGACCACGCCGCCGGTAGGTATTGTAGGGTGTGGCCTCCTGCAGGTGCTGACGTGTCAGGTTGCCGTCGAAATCCTTGATGCCGTAAATCACGGTCGGGTCGGCCTGCAACGGAATACCGATCCGTAGCCGGTTGTGGAAGACGGCAGCAATCAGCGGCATCTCATCGTCGTTGCCCGCCTCCTTCTGGATAATTGAAGCCAGTGTAACCCATTGGTGCTGATCCATACCCAACTCACTGGCGGTAGCCAGCATCTCCGGGGTGACCTTCTGCTTGAACTGCTCCACCATAGCGGTCAGCAGGGTGGTCAGCGTTGTATCACTGGTGTAGGTGTAGGTCTCCGGAAACAGGTAGCCTTCGAGGCTGTCCGCTTCAATGTCCAGTTGGACGATTCGTTGCCGGTCGCTGGCCAGGGCTAAAAAATCTTCGGCTTTGCCGATGCCGGAGGTCTCCACGCGCGCCGCGATTTCAACCATGGAAAAGCCTTCTGGAATCGTCAACTGAAATTTACGGACATCGCCGGCAACCAGGCGGTCGAGAATCTCGGCAGGGGTTGCGGCTTGTTTGAAGAGGTATTCGCCGGCGTGGATGTGGGCGGCAACTTTCTTCCAGCGAGCCAGCAGGATAAAGCGCCGAGCGTCGCTGATCACACCGGCGTGTTCAAATTCGTAGGCCAGGCGTGTGAATGATGTCCCGGGCTTGACACGCAGCAGAACTTCCTGGGTAGGAGCCACCGGCTGGTGCAGGAAGCTGCTGATCCAGAACACGCTGCCACCAATGGTTGCTATAGCGACCAGCAGGAGCACGAGCAGAAATTTTATCCAACGTTTAGACGGCATGACACCTCGCCCATTTCAGGCTTTGAAGCGGTTCTCCGTCCCACCCAGCAGGCGGCGGATGTTGGCACGGTGACGCCAGACGATCAGGCCGGCGATACAGAGACTGCCGGCAAAAACTTCTTTGGGGTGACCGAGCAGCAGGATCAAAAGAGGCATGGCCAGGGCTGCCAGGACCGAGCCGAGCGAAATAAATCGGCTGATTCCCACGACAACAACAAACAGGACGGCGGCAATCAGGACTGCCAGGGGGGAGAGAACCAGAAAAATCCCCAAGGCGGTCGCCACGCCTTTGCCGCCGCGGAAGCCGAGATAGACCGGGTAGCAGTGGCCGACAATGGCGATAAAAGCAAGCAGGCCGAGTTGACCGGGGGTCGGTCCAAGCCAGAGGGTGATGGCCAGCAGCGGCAGGGCGCCCTTGGCAATATCACCGAGCAGGGTCAGGATGCCGGGCAGCTTGCCGGCGACCCGGTAGACATTGGTGGCGCCGATGTTGCCGCTGCCTTTCTGACGGACATCTTCATAGCCCATCAGCTTGGCCAGCACAATTCCCGTAGGAACAGCCGTGATCAGGTAAGTGGCCAGTATGGTGATAATCAGCAGGGGCGGTGACATGGTTTCAGGTCCAAAGCTTGGCAGTGCCGCTAAGTTATGTAATCATCTGAATTAACAGAAAATTTGTAGCACGATGCGCTGAAAACCACAAGGGTGTTCAATGGGTGGCGCTGGCTGTTATCATGCCGCGGAAAGAACGGCGGAACGATTTCATCATTGCTCTTCGCCCGGTATCAGGTAGAATAAGGCCGACTTAAAACATGCGGGCTGTTGCGTGATACGGAGCGCTCGCCAATGTCATTCATAAGGAAATAATGATGCAGGTTTCTTTTCGAATTACAGGGCTTTTAACAGGACTCCTTCTGTTAACGGGGGTTGCCTGGGCCGGTGGCGTCGACCCACGTGACCAGCCGACTTCAGAATCTGTGGCACCGGTGAAGGTGACGGCTTCTCCGGCCCAGACAGCCGCGGCGGTCAAGCAGGCACGCCGCGCCGTGGCGCCGGCTGTTGAGGAGGTGCGCGTGAGCCGCCCCCAGCCCAAGGCGGTACCTGCTGCCGTCAAGACAGACTGGTTGCTCGGAACCCGTACGACAGGGTGCAAACCGCTGTCTGAGGTCTCCCGCACGGTCAAGAACATCGGCCGTTTTGAGACCCCCCGTGAGTTTGCCCGGCAGATGCAGCAGCGTGGCTACCAGGCATTTGTGCTCGATATCGGTGATGCCCGTGATCGTGTCCTGCGCGTCAAGGTGCCCGACCAGAATCTGGATCTGACCTTCAGCCGGGCGGAGATGTGTCGCTAGCTGGGTTTTGCTGTTGACGCCCGGTGTTCCCTATAGAAAAGCGCGGCCCGTTTTATAACGGGCCGCGCTTTTTTTTAAACTGCAGCAATCAACTCTAGTCGAGTTGCATGAAGATCGCCGAATTATAGACACTGGCATTGTAGGATACGGTGGCGCTTAGGTCATCCCAGTAGGCGCCAAGGTCGTACTGGCCCTCCGGCATCAGCAGTTTGAAGTTGCCGGCAAAGAAGCAGCTGTTCGGATCAAGCTGTGCCAGGCATGTGGTTTCGCAGGCGGTTGGGTCTGCGGCTTCTGCACAGCGGTCCGCGCAGAGCTCGGACGGTGTGTAGGGGAGGATGAACTCCTCGCTGCCCGCATCGTAGGCGCCTTCCGTGAGTGATAGGGTCAGAGCAACCGGATCGGTACTGGTCCCCAGTTCGTAGGCCCCTACAGAGACGGTCGGGGAAACGACGGTGCCGCTGAGCGTGCCGCAACCTGCCGCATTGTAAGTCATCGGCACGGCGACCGTGCCTTGTACGAAGCCGTCAACCGGTTGTTCACTCCACTCCCCTTCGATGATGCGAATCTGGGTCGGTTTCAGCGAGTAATTGTCGTGCGGCTTGGCCAGGACGGCGGTCTGCGGATCGATATCGAGCACGACCTCGACAAAGGTCTGGCCGGTCGAGACGCAGAAGTCACTGGGGGCCAGGACCTTGACGCCTGATGTTTGGCCGCTCGGAGTTTTCAGCGGATAGGAGATCCCTTCAACGGTGACATAGTTGCTGCAGTCGTCGCCGCTGCAGTCATCCGCATTTTCCTCTAGAACGAAGCGGATCTGGCTAAAGCAGACCGGGGTGCCGTCGGTCGGCAGGTTAGGTATCTCGATGTCGGCCAGATGGAAAGTCTGCTGGTCGGGGTAGTCGAGCACATCGACCGATACCGGCAACCAGTCGATCACGCTGGCATTGTAGTAAACCGCTTCGCCATCGCCATCATCCGAATCAGCGAGGGCGGCGCCCAGCTCAGTGACTGTGAGCACAACAGCGTTGTAGAGCACATCCGCATCAGTCACGGCAACACTGATGGTGCCGCTGCTGGAGGAGCTGCTGCCTCCACCTCCGCCGCAGGAGACGACCAGAAACAGTGGCAGACCCAGCAGGAGTGCTGCGAATAATCTGATAAGACCTTTTTTCATAAAAACCTCCCGGCATAACTGCCATGTGTGACTGAGCTGCGGTGACGGTCTGTACAACGGCGCTCCCTTGTCTGGGGCGATCTGCACATTGTAGCAGAGACTGTCTTTCTCGCAAGTCAGCGCGCTCTAAGTTGTTAATTCGTAAGCTTTTTTGATCTTTTGTTTTACTTTGGCTAAAGGGTCCATTAGAAGGGTCGCCGACATAATAATTTTCTGCCGATATTGTGACCATAAGGTTTTCTATACAGATGACGTGCCAAGACTGAAAAAAGAGGATTTCCAGGATGTTGCGCTGCAGGCGTGGTCTGTCGTCTTCCTTGCGGGGTGTTTTAAGTGCACAGGATTGTCAGTGCGTACCGTGATATCCCGGACAAATTTTCAAGCTGATCAAAAGAATTATTTTTTGTTCGAAGGGATGGGGAGGGTGATGTTAATGGTCGTGCCGACATTTGGTTCACTGATAACGTCAATCTCGCCATCGTGGGCCTGGATGATGTACTGAACAATGCTCATGCCGAGTCCCAGTCCACGGATGGTCGTCTCGGTGGCATCTGCTCGATAGAATTTGTCGAAAATCCTGGCGACCTGTTCTTCTGACATGCCGGCGCCCTGGTCCGATACGCTGATCTGAATCTCTTCGTCTTTGCTTCGGGTGGTAACATCAATGCGACTGCCGGCTGGGGAATACTTGCTCGCGTTGCTGATCAGGTTCTCGATGACCTGGATCATGCGGTGCTCATCAACAAAAAGGTTGATGTCGGTCGTTTCGTCCAGGTCGAGTACAAACTGGTGCGAACTATCGATCATCTTGAAGCGGTACACGGTCTTTTTGACCATGGCATTCAGGTCGACTTTGAATTTCTGGACCGGCATCTTCTGGCCGCTTTCTATGTGGCTAAGATCGAGCATGTCGCTGACGATGCGGACCAGCATCTCTGTTTTATCAAATATTTGCTTCAGGAAGTCCTGGCGCTCTTCATCGGAAAAGGTGCCGAACGCTTCCGGTTCCATCAGGAACTCTGTGAAACCGAGGATGGTTGTCAGAGGAGTGTTCAGCTCGTGCGCCGCGATGGAAATAAATTCATTTTTCGTGTTTTCCAGGGCGCGTTCTTCGGTGATGTCCCGCAGAAGGGTCACAAAGCCTGTGGTTGGACGACCATGTTTCTGGATGGGGGCGCTGCGGGCCTGGATTGTGCGTAACGTGCTGTCAGACTTGCGGCGGAGCTGAAATTCCGCTTCATGCTCGGAAGTCGGGGCGGCAATCTGTTGGGATAAATGCTCTGCCAGAATCGGGTTGGGGATCAGGTCATTGACCGGCTTGTTGAAAGCGTCCCTGAGGCTTTTGCCTAAGAGTTCTTCGGCCGCCCGGTTCATAAGGAGTAGGTTCGATTCGCTGTTGGTCACGATCAGCCCGTCAATGACGGAGCGCAGGATGGTGTCAACCTGGTCGCGTGCAGCCTCTGCTTCGACCAGCGCGGCTTTTTGTGCATCCATGGCTTGTTTGCGCTTGGAGATGTCTTTAAGGATGGCAACCATTCCTTTTTGTTCTGCGTCCAGGTCCACAGCGGAACAGCTGAGCAGGATGGGGATCGATTCTCCGTCACAGGTAAGAGCTGTGGTCTCAAAATTCTTCAGTGGTCCACTGCTTACGACCTCCATAAATGATGTGCAGGAATCGGGATAGGTTGCCCCCGGGAAAACGTCGGAGATTGATGCCCCCAGCAGTTGCTCCTGACTGTAATGCAGCATTTCAGTCGCGGCCAGGTTGTAGTGTCTGATCTTCCCGTCAAGGTCCGTGACCAGCAGCGGGTCGATGATTGACTGAAGGATGGTGTCGAGGTGGTCGCGGATTTCCTGGGTGTGGGCCAGCTTCCTGGTCATCTCGTTGAAGGAGGTCGACAAAATGGCAATCTCGTCCTGTGAGGTTGTCGCAACCTGATGGCTCAAGTCGCCGGCGGCCACCCTGTGGGTGTGCTCCGTGAGCTGCTCAATGTCTCTGGTCAGGCGATGAGTCACCCGTTGGGCGACAACGCTTCCCCCCAGAAGCAGCAGCAGACAGGTCAGCAGAGAAAGATTTCGCAGGCGGTTAGGCGCTTCCATAAAGGCATCGGCAGGCAAGACGGCCAGGACCGTCCAGTGACTGACCGGGTCAGTCTGGTAGGCAAGGTAAGCCTCCTGCCCCATGATCGTCCCTTCAATAAATTCTGCCTTGTTGGCCTGGAAACGCGCCAAAAGGGCCTGGTCCGCCAAGGAAGACGCCGGTGACAGAACGGGGATATCCGGATTGGCCCGGGACAGGTGAAGGACTTGCTGTTCGGCATTGATGACGGCCAGAAAATGTTTGGTGTTTTTTCCCGAATTATCCAGGGTGGTGAAAATATTAGTCAAGGGTACGGAGCCGATCAGCAGCCCCTCGAATCTGTCGCCAAAATATTGAACCTGCGCCATTGCCAGATTGATGGCCTGGGTGCCGAGTTCCGGGTTGAAAGCAACCGGTGAGATAATCACTTTATTCGGTCGGGTGATCGCTTGCTCGAAGAGAGGGTCGGAGCGCCAGTTGCGCAGCTCCTTGGGATCGACAATGCGCTGCCGAAGCAGGCGCAGCTCTTCCCGACCTTCCTGGTTGAGCAAGGTTAATTCCGGAAAGCGGTCCTGGTGCCTGGAGAGATACTTGGCCAAGGGGAGATCGCTGCTACGGTGCATGTCGCGGCTGATCATCAAGGCGCGGAAATCGCCCTGGAGGTCGGTCAGACTTCGACCGATGTCGCGCGCGGTGGTGTGGGCAAGGTGCTCGAGGTTATGCTGTTGCGCAGACAGCAGGGTGTGGAACATCAGCAGGTAGGAGAGACCACCGAGAATCACGACAGTGACCATGATAGCGAGGGCCTGGATGCCGAGTATCTTGGTCCGCAGTTTGGGCATTCAGAAACCTGCAGGCCTTGGCGCGGGAACGGCACCATGCTTGTTGATGATCTCTTGCCCTTTTGTGCTGAATAAAAAGTCAAGGAACTGCCGATAGGTGCCGGTCGGCTCCTGCTTCCAGGTTATACCGAGAGGGATGGCCAAAGGGTAGAGACCTGTGGCCAGGTTCTCTGCTGTGGGATGGCGGCCATCCAGTGAAAAATGGGTCAGTGGCGAGTTTTTCAATATCGCCAGCGGCAGATAGCCGATGGTGTACGGGTGCTCCTCAATGATTGCCAGGGTTTCCGGGGTGCTGTAGATGATCTCGCCGGCAAATTCCGTGATTTTTTTGAAGGAGGGTAATTTTTCTTCGAGAAGAATGCGGGAGGAATCCCCCTCTTCGCGATTGGCGACATAGATTTTATGATCAGGGCAGCGGCCAATTCCCTGCCATGACGTGCGGGCTTCGGAATAGATGCCTGTCAGCACTGGCGTTGAGATGTTGTCGGCGCAGTTGTCCGGGAGATTGGCAACGATCACGACCGGCGTGTAGGCAAACACCACAGAATCGAGGCCGGCGCTGTGTTCTGAGTCGTTGAGCGGTCGGGCGATCCGGGCCAGAACGGCCTCATCGTTGAACACTCGTTTGATCCCCCCGACACTGCCGACACTGTCGGGGATTTCAATCGTGACGTCTGGATGAGTCTGGCGAAAGTGAAAAGCGGCTTCGCGCAACAACTTCTGGCTGTCACCAGTCCCGGGAATCGTGAGCTGTTCGCCAGCCAGGGCGGGTGCAAGCCAGAGCAGGGGGAGACAGAGAACGAAAGCCAGCTTGAAGAGTGCTCTCTCCATGGAGAAGCTCCTTTCTGTCTTGGGTCCTTCCAGACTAAACACTAAATTAGAGCACGTTTATAGTTAATAATCAATATGTTAACCTCATAGCGGCCAGTCGTTTGACCCGCGCAGAGCCTCTATGTTTCACAACTCTTCATGTCTTGCATGCTTCGTTCACAACCCGGTGAACGTCTGACAGGCATCACCTGCCTTCGGGGTGCAGACTGGCGCAGCGACAGTTGCCCTGTTGTTTTTCTGAAGTGATTTTTTCGAGAATGAGCGAACGCCCCAGATTGTGACGCACATCCTTCAGGATATCGTCTTCGGTGTAGTTGTAGCAGTAGCAGATTGTTTTGCTCATTTTCGCCTCAGCGAGAAGGGTTTATGTGCTGTGGCAGGGAGAGAGATGACAGCGGTCACTCTTCCAACTGCCCTTTCCCAGACGTCAGGTTGGTAAACATTTTACGAAACATCTCAACCTGTTCCTCCGGAAGGCGGAGATGACAGATGACCTGCTGCCCGTAGTCGATGCCGATAACCTCGGCTTCAAACTCTGCTAGCTGTCGTTCCAGCAACGTTTTAAGGCTGTAATCAACTGAAGCTTTAAGCTCCACCCAGGTGATCCGCTCGGCACGTGGCAGTTGTTCAACGGCGGTCTGTACTGCGGCCGTGTACGCCTTGACCATGCCGCCCTTGCCAAGCTTGATGCCGCCGAAATAGCGGGTCACAACCACGGCCGCATCGCCGAGTCCACTGTGCTGCAGGGCCGTCAGCATCGGCCGGCCGGCGGTGCCGTGTGGTTCGCCGTCATCACTCAGCCCGACCTGGTCGCTGCTGCCGGGCGGGCCGACCAGGTAGGCCCAGCAGTTGTGGTTGGCGTCGGGGAATTCGCCCTTGATCTCCGCGATGAACAGGCGCGCCTCCTCCGGCGAGGTTACTGCCTGCACGGTGGTGATAAACTTGCTACGCTCCACCTCGGTTTCACTGCGAAAACGTGCGGCCGGGATCGGATAGCGGGGGGCGATGGACGCTTTTTTTGCAGTTTGTGGCACGTTCGGGTCACTGTCCGGCAAGAGTTTTCTCAATATTCAATCGGTAGTCCGAGTTGGTGTTCGTCGTTCAGTCGTTTGATCTTCGTGCCGAGGCCGATTCCGTTCAGGATCACCAGCGGATAGACATCAGGAGTGTGGTGTTTAATTCGAAACACCATCGGCATGAAGAAGTAACGGGAGATACTGTCGATATCCCGATATTCAATCTCAGCGGCAAACACCAGAGCCTTCAACTTGAGCTTGTCGCTGAAAAAGGTAACATTTCCCGTTGGCCAGGAGGTCTTGAAGTGGCCGCAGTTGTGGCTGCTGACAACTTCGAATCCCACGTGTTTATTGAGACTGAAGCCGATCCTGTGGCTGCCCAACTCGATGGACATGGCAAGAGGGGGTGCGGTAGCATCCTGCGCGGCCTGTGCTTCGCGGGTTCTTTGCGTCGCAGCGGCGGCCATGGCCTGGTAGGCCTGGTCCAGTAGCAGCAGGTTGTTGCGGCCCTTCTGTTCGATGGCCGGGTCGTCGGAGCGCATCTGGGTTTCGAACCGGGCCTGCCATTCGCTGTATCTCTGCTTAATTGTCAGCAGGTCAGCGTCAGGGTTGAGCTTCATCAGTTTTGCATATTTCACCAGGTCAGACATAATGCCGCCTCCCTATGTGCATAGCTGAAGGTCCCAAATGTTTTAATCACAATTTACAGGAGTCCCAGGTTGAGGTCAAAAAGGAAGAAAGAGGTATGTTGCAGAAGGGGGTCCAGGAGATTATGATCGGATTTACAAATCTTTACATAATCTCGCTTCAATTTAACACACTTCTGCACGTGTCTGGCGTATCCTGTCGTCAGTTTCAAACGACCGTTTAAGGGTGGGGTTCAAATGAAGAATGTTTGTCTGAAGTATGGCTGGCTGTTGCTTGCGGTGCTTGTGGGCCTTGGCGGTTGCAGTCCGTTTGCTGCTCAGCTTCAGCCGGAAGAAACCGTTGAGATGCCGCAGCGTTATTCTTTTGCTGGCGAAACGTCTGCCCGCTCTGATCTCTGGTGGCAGAGCTTTGGTTCTCCAGAATTGAACCATTTGGTTGATGAGGCGTTGGCTGACAACCTTTCCCTGCGACAAGCCTGGGCTCGTCTGCAACAGGCCAGCGCTTTGAGTCACAAAAGCGCCAGCAGTCGCGAGCCGGACCTGACTTTTGGCGCTGAGAGATCTGATAGCCGATACCGTGAGAATGGAGTGACCACATCCAGTGACAGCACGTCACTCGGTTTGAGTAGCAGTTTCGAGATTGACCTTTGGGGACGGGTTGCTGCTGAGATCAACAGTCAGCAGCAGGAGGAGCAGGCCTCCCGCGAAGATCTGCATGCGGCCGCTATTAGCCTGGCAGCTGAGGTGACCGACAGCTGGCTGCAGCTGCTGACCAAGGTCGAACAGCAGCGTTTGCTGGCAGACCAGTTGCGAACCGCTCAAAACTACCAAGGTCTGATCGACCTGCGTTTTCGCAAGGCGCAGGCGACCGCTCTCGATCTGTTGCAGCAGCAGGAGGCGATCGCTGCGTTAAAAACAGAACTGCCAGAGCTTCAGGCAGAAGAACAGCGGCTCAGGCACAAATTGGCTGTCCTGCTTGGCAACACGCCACAGCAGCCGCTGTCGCTGAGCTCTTTCGATCTGCCGCAACTGCAGCCCTTGCCTGGATTGGGCTTGCCGGCAGAGTTGTTGGAACAACGGCCCGATATCCGCGCCGCAGGGTTCCGTTTGCAGGAAGCCGGTTGGGATCTGACTGTTGCCAAGGCTGATCGTTTGCCTGCGCTGCGTCTGACCGCTTCGGCGACGACCAGCGGTGATTTCGGTGACCTGTTCGATAACTGGCTGCTCAACTTGGCAGGGAGTTTGACGGCTCCTCTGCTTGATGGGGGGCAACGGTCTGCAGAGGTCGACCGTCGTCAGGCAATTATTGACGAGCAGCTGGCTGCCTATCAGGAGACGGTGCTGATTGCTATTCGCGAGGTAGAAGATGCCTTGATCACGGAACAGAAACTCCAAGAGCAGCAGATTGCCTTGCAAGACCAGCTCCGGCTCGCCGAACAGACGTTGAATACGGCTAAGGGTCGTTACCTGAAAGGGCTCAGTACTTACCTGCCGGTACTGACTGAGCTGCAGAATGTTGAGAAACTGCAACAGACTCTGCTGACCCAGCAACGTAGCCTCCTGACCAATCGAGTTGCTCTCCATCGCGCGTTGGGGGGAGACTGGACGGAACGCCTGCAACCGCATCTTTCTGAGGAACAACGATGAAACCAACCGATTCGAAACCACTACGTCCGACAAGCGGAAAAGGGAAGTCGACGTTAATGACTCTGCTGGCCATTGTTTTGATTCTTGTCTCGGCATTGGCTGTAGGGGCCTATATCGTCAAGAGCGCTCCACAGGCGAAACGGCAGAAGCCGATCGCAGAGGCACCGCTGGTTACGACCGAAGCCTTGACGAGCAGTACAGAGCAAGTGCAGATCAGCGCCATGGGGACGGTTGTCCCGGCGAGCGAGTTGGATCTGAAAGTCGAGGTGAGCGGACGGGTCGTCAAAGTCCGTAAAAACTTTGAGATCGGTAGCCGGGTTGCCAGTGGCGAGATGCTGCTCGAGTTGGAGACTGCCGATTACCAGGCTGCGTTAGCCAAGGCTCAGAGTGATGTCGCAACGGCCGCTTTTAATCTGGCGATAGAAGAAGGTAATCAGGAAATCGCTCGACAGGAGTGGGCGTTGTACGATGGCAAGGGGACTGCGACAACACAGGATCGCGAACTGGCGTTGCGTCAACCACATCTACTCAAGACCCAAGCGGAGTATCGTGCCGCTCAGGCAGAGCTGAGACAAGCTGAACTTGATTTGCAGCGCACGCGACTCTCTGCGCCGTTCAACGCGCTGGTCATCAGTAAGACAGTCGAGCCGGGCAGCTATCTGTCAGCCCAGAACAGCATCGCGACTCTCGTCGATACTGATCGCTACTGGGTACAGGTTTCAGTGCCGGTTGATCGTCTGGACTGGATTTTACTGCCGCAAACGGGGACGGAGCAAGGTTCCCGGGTGGCCGTTCATATTGGCAATAAGCAGCGTGTTGGCACCGTACACCGTCTGCTTGGTGATCTGGCAGAGAACGGTCGTATGGCACGGTTACTGGTCGAAGTCAGTGATCCCCTCGATCTGCAGAAACCGGCTGGAGAGCGTCAGCCGCTCCTGCTCGGTGAATATGCCCGGGTTGAGATCGATGGCAAGACCCTCTCCGATGTGATCAGTATTCCCCGTTCCGCTCTGCATGATGGTGATCAGCTCTGGTTGCTGGATGAACAGCAGAAACTCCAGATTGTGACTGTTGAAGTCCTTTGGCGGGACAGTGATCGTGTGTTGTTGAAAAACACGCTGCCCGACTCTGTTCGACTGGTGACCAGCAACCTGGGGACAGCGGTTGACGGGATGCAGCTACGGGCAGCAGAGCCAGACCAGGGCGACAGCAAAGGCAAGGAGTCTGGCGATGAGTGACCAGAGGTCACAGGTCAAAGGCCCGATCGCCTGGATGGCAGGAAACTCGGTGGCGTCCAACCTGCTGATGGTATTGCTCCTGGTTGGCGGCCTGTTTTTCATGATGCAGATCAAGCAGGAGGTTTTTCCCGAATTCGACCTCGACACGGTCTCCGTTGGCGTGGCTTACAGCGGGGCGAGCCCGGCTGAGGTTGAGCAGGGGATCATCTTGCCCATCGAGGAGGCTATTCTCGGACTGGATGGTGTTGACGAGGTCAGCTCTAGCGCCAAGGAAGGTTATGGGAGCGTCACAATCACCCTGTTGACGGGTGCCGACCTGCAGAAGCTTGGGCAAGATGTGCAGAGCGAAGTCGATCGTATCACGACCTTTCCGGAAGAGGCAGAAGAGCCGCAGGTTGAGATCGTCAGTCGAAAGCGAGAGGTGATTGCTCTGGTCCTCTATGGCGATCAGAGCGAACATGTGCTGTATGACCTGGCCGATAGCTTCCGTGACACCCTGCTACAGAACCCGGCGATCACCCAGGCGGAGCTCTCCGGCACCCGACCGCTGGAAATCTCGATTGAAATACCGCAAGAGAATCTGCGTGCTTATAATCTGACCCTTGCCGGGGTTGCCCAAACCTTGAGTGAGGGTGCGATTGAACTGCCGGGCGGTGGCATTAAAACCAGCGGCGGCGAAATTCTGGTGCGCATGCAGGAACGCCGTGATTACGGTGCTGATTTCGCCAAGCTGCCAATCTTCACTGACAACACGGGTTCTCAGTTGTTGTTGGAGGACATTGCCATCATCAGGGACGATTTCAAAGAGACTGACCGCTACGCTGAATACAACGGCCAACGGGCAGTCATGATTGATGTTTACCGGGTCGGGGACCAGACTCCAGTCGAGGTTGCCGATGCAGTCCGGACCGAGATGGCACAGTGGCAGCAAGAACTGCCGCCAGGCGTGGAGGTGACAGCACTGAACGACCGCTCCGAGGTGTTTCAACAGCGGCGCGACCTGCTGCTCAAGAACGCCTCGCTCGGTCTGGCTATGGTTCTGGTCCTGTTGGGACTTTTCCTCGAAGCGCGGCTGGCCTTCTGGGTCACGATGGGGATCCCGATCTCGTTCCTCGGGGCGTTTCTGGTGCTGCCACTGCTCGGGGTCAGCATCAACATGATTTCGATGTTTGCCTTCATCATCGCGCTGGGTATTGTCGTCGATGACGCCATCGTGGTCGGCGAGAACATCTACAAGTTCCGCCAGCAGGGGATGCCGCCGTTACAGGCGGCTGTTGCCGGGGCCCGTGAGGTGGCGATGCCGGTGACCTTCAGTATCTTGACGAATGTCGTCGCTTTCATGCCGCTCTATTTTGTACCTGGCATTATGGGGAAAGTTTTCCAAGTTATTCCGATGGTTGTTGTGATGGTCTTTCTGGTGTCGCTGATCGAATCTCTGTTCGTTCTGCCGGCCCATTTGGGACACCTGAAAGAGAACCGGCGTGGTGGCATGCTGGGCAGACTTCATGAGTTTCAGCAGCGCTTCAGTGCTGCTTTCATCCGGATGATCAAACAACGCTACGCACCCTTTTTGCAGCTGCTGTTGCGGCAACGTTACTTGACTCTGACGGTTGCGGTGGCTGTCCTGATTCTGACGGTCTCCCTGGTGCTCAGTGGGCGGATGGGGATGACCATGTTCCCGAAGGTTGAATCCGACTTTTCCAAAGTGACGGCGGTGCTTCCTTACGGTTCACCTGTTGAGCTGACTGAGGTTGTGCGAGATAAACTGCTGGCCAGTGCCGCCCAGGTGGCAGACGAGTATGATGGCCAACAGGTGTTGGTCGGGACTTTTGCCGATCTCGGCCGGTCAGTCAGTGGCAGCTCTGGGAGTCACACGCTAGAAATCAGGGCCTATATGGTCGATCCGGATCAACGCGCCATTTCGACCGAGCAATTTACCCAGAAATGGCGTCAGCTGACCGGTGAAATCGGTGGCCTCGAGACCTTGATGTTCCAGTCCGATTCCGGTGGTCCAGGTTCCGGCAAAGCTCTGACCGTTGAACTGAGTCACGGCAATCTCGCGACCTTGGATCAGGCCGGTCAAGATCTGGCAGCAGTGTTGGCTGGTTATCCGATGGTTCGAGATATTGATGACGGTTTTGCGACCGGTAAAGAACAGCTCGATTTCAGTATGCGGCCGGAGGGGTTGAGTCTCGGTTTGAGTGCGCAGGGTGTTGCTCGTCAGGTGCGTAACGCCTACGATGGGGCCGAAGTTCTCCGTCAGCAGCGGGAACGTAACGAGGTGACGGTCACTGTTCGTCGTCCGAAGAGTGAGCGGATATCAGAATATGATCTGGAAGAAATGATTCTGCGTAGTCCCAGTGGCATCGAAATCTCCCTGCGCGAAGCTGTCGATATCGAACGGGGGCGGGCTTATACCAGTATTGACAGGCGTGATGGCCGCCGGGTCATCAGCGTAATGGCTGATGTCAAGCCAGCGGAGCAGGCGGGACAGATTAAAAAAGCCCTCAATTCGGAGGCTTTGCCGCAATTAGCAGAGCGTTATCCCGGTCTGACGTTCAGTTTCGAAGGCAAACAGGCCGACTTGACAGAGAGTATGACAAGCCTTTTCCTTGGTCTTGGCATGGCGATGTTGATGATCTTTGCCCTGTTGGCGATCCCTTTTCGGAGCTACCTGCAACCGATCATCATTATGCTGTGTATTCCCTTTGGCATTGTCGGCGCGGTGATCGGGCACCTATTGCTCGGCTACAGCCTGAGTGTCATGAGTATGTTCGGAGTGGTGGCGCTCTCAGGCGTTGTGGTGAACGATTCGCTGGTGTTGATCGATTTTGCCAACCGGCGCCGTCGCAATGGTGCGACAGCCTATGAGGCGGTAGTAGAGGCGGGTGTTTTGCGTTTCAGGCCGATTCTGTTGACGACGTTGACGACCTTTTGCGGGCTGATGCCGATGATCTTCGAGACCTCCCGCCAGGCACGCTTTCTGATCCCGATGGCGATCTCGCTTGGCTTCGGAATCCTGTTCGCCACCTTGATCGCGCTGCTGTTGGTGCCCTGTCTTTACCTGATGATTGAGGATCTGCGGCGGTTGTTGCCGGGCGGACAAAAAGAAAGAGCGACTCCGGAAGAGCCGCTCTCGGTGATCAATTAGTTATTCTTGGCGCTCAATCAGACCGTGGGCAACAAACTTGTCGTAGAGCAGCTTGGTTTTCCAGCCGCTGTCATAGGCCTTTTTGAACTCCACAACGGCCTTTTGGTTGTCGCCCTGGACCTCGAAGAGCTCGCCCCGGCCATAGTAGGCGGGGCCATAATCGGGCTTGATCCCCAACGCCTGATTGTAGTCACGCAGCGCCTTGTCGGGTTTGCCTAATTTTACCCAGACTGTCCCCCGGTTGACGTAGTCGTTCCAGGGGTCCTCCGCCTTGAGCGATAAGGCCAGGTTAAGCTGTTTCAGGGCGTCTTCCAACTGGCCGTTTCTTTTGTAGACAATTCCCATATTCCGATAAGTGCGGGCGCGGGACCTCTCCGTGAGGTCACCCGTTTCCATACACTTGCTGAGCAGCGAAATCGCTTCCACATGGTCGCCTGCACCTGCTTTTTCCCATCCCTCTATGCACAGTGAGAGGTCTTCAGAGAAGGCGGGGCTGGCCAGAAGAAAAATAAACAGGAAAAGAAAACGGTTCATCAGTAAGGACCCTGTTAGGTTGTTTGGTTTAAACCTGTCTCAGATTTCATTCGATAAGTCTAACATATTTACGCCTTTTGAAGGCCGTTTGATCTCTATGTTGGGGCTCCTTTTATGGCGTGTGTGTCGCAAAGTGGCGATCAAATACGATGAACAGCCCGCCGATCATGATGCAGACAGCGGCGAGCAGCAGTGGCAGGGCAAAGCCCTGTTGCAGGTCCGCCAGGAACCCTGCTGCAATCGGCCCGAGGATCTGGCCGACCCCAAAGCTTGTCGTCAGGATGGCTGCGGCGCGGTTGCCGTTGTGCGGCAGCCTTTGGTTTCCCTCCGCCAGGGTCATGGCAACGATTCCCATGAAGGTCCCGCCGAAGGTGATGGCCGCGAACAGGACTTCGGTGATGGTGTCGGCATGCATGCTGACCAGGATACCGACGGCCTGGACGGCGTAGGCGGCCAGCAGTGCCCGTTTGCTGCCGATGCGGCGAGCCCAGAGCGGCCACAGGATGGTCGATGGGACAGCAGCGAGACCGACCGCCACCCAGCTGTAGGGGGCGTAGCTGCTCAACCCCGGGGTTGCCGCGACGATGGCCACCAGGAATGTCGCGGTGACGATATAGCCCAGCCCTTCAAAGAAATACGCAACGACCAGCGGCCAGAGCGTACGCAGGTCTGTTGTCTGGTGTGTCGGGCAGAGCGAAGCGGGAGGACTGGTCACGCCGCTGGCCAGGGCGCGCCCGGCAACGGCCAGAAACGTTGCGATGATCGCCATGCCGATCCAGGCACCATCCCATTGACCGATCCTGTCCAGCCAGGGAATTGTCAGGCCGCTCAGAGCGATGCCGGCGCCAACGCCGCCATACATGGCTCCCGCCCAGTGGCCGTAGCCGCGTCGCATGAGTGCTTCAGCAACTTCCGCGGAGATGATAATGAACAGCACCGCGCTGGCGACTCCGCCGCCAAAGCGCAAAAGGCCCCACCAAGCAACGGACAGCGTACAGCCCATGGCCAGGGTGGTTGCGATGCTCATCAGCAGGGAAAGCACGGCAACCGACTGAAAGCGCAGCAGGCGGGGGGAGAAGGCGCAGAAGAGGGCGCCGGCCAGGTAGCCGAGGTAGTTCAGCCCGGCGAGCCAGCCCGCTACGGTGTTGCTCATGCCGAGGTCGCGCTGCATCAGCGGCAGGATTGGCGTAAAAGCAAACCGGCCGATGCCCATGACGATCATCAGTCCGAGCATGCCGCCGAGCAGGATCCTGAGAGCGTCGCGACCCTGCCGGGATTTTTCGGTGTTGGTTATGATTGGCTGGCTCATGCTGGCAGGATATCAACTCAAAACGGAAAGGTGAATCCTTCTTTTACAAGGAGTAGCGAAGAAAAAATGTTAACGGCTTCGCCGCGAGGTCTTCAGGGCAACGGTAAAGCCATAGATGACGAAGCAGAGAGAAACAAGCTGCTGGACTGTCAGCAACGGTTTGTGCTGCAGCAGCATCAGGGAGGCCATGCTGCAGTTCATCAGCATGAAGAACAGCCAGCCGTAAATAACCTTCTTGGCCAGCAGGTAGCTGCCTACGAGGAAACCGATCATCACTCCAATCTCCAGGATTTGTGACCCAGAGGTGATGCCGCCATAGTCATGAAAGCTGTAGCCCACGCCGACAACCAGTGCAGCATAAGTGAAAAAGGTAGCAAACCGGTCCAGGCCTTTGTGAGGCGTGTTCGTGTGCTGATAGGCGTGGACCAGTCCGAGCAGCATGGCGGGGACGCCGCCCGCCTCGATCGCGGCGGCGATCCAGTCGTGCTTGCCGACCAGTATGATGACCCACGCCGGGACGCCCAGGATGTAGACGCACCAGCCGATCATCCTCAGCTGTCGTTTGAGGGTCTCCTGTTTGCCTTCGGCCAGGGCAAAAAAGATTTTGTTGAGGAGGTAAAGTCCGCCTCCCCATGCCTGTAACGCTAAATCCATGATCAGTCCAAATCGTTCAACCCACGGGAGGCGATGCTCCCTTTTGTGAGATGTTTAGCGCGCATGACTGTAACGAATTAAGGTCGGTCGGTCAAATCTGCACATGCTTCGTCGGGCCGACATAAAGAAGCCCGCCAGAGCAAAATGTCCTGACGGGCTTCAGATGATAATCCGTTCTGAAAGGTTACTTAAATTTCAGAACGAGCGTGTCGTCGTGAAACAGGTGGTTAATCTGACTGTTGTCAAAAACCGAGATGCCGAAGTAGTAGAGTTTGCTCAGATCGTCAAACTGGACGTCCTGAACCTTTGCGTTCTCTCCGCTGGTGACCAGCTTCCTACGGATCTCGACCGTCCAGATACCTTTATCCCATTTGCCGCGCATTTCGATATCCGCACGCGGACCCTGGAACGCATCGATAATGATCCCGGGAACAATATCACCAGGCTTGAAGATGTCGACGAAAGGCGTCTTCAGACTCGGCAGGATATAGTACTGGGCTTCTTCGCTGGGAGGATAGTTCATATAGGCGGGTGCGGTTTTATCTTTGTTGATGTTATTCGTGTACCCGCCGCCAGTCTTGTCATCACCTTTACGGCCCCAGCCTTTGTTGGTTTTGCCGTCACTGGTGCTGTCGACAAATTGGTCGTCAACCTGTCCCAGGGGGCTGGTTCTGACATTTTTGACGTGCCACATGTCAATTGTTTCGCCCGCATTGTTAGTAAACTTTCGCCCTGCCGAGGTGTCGCCTTCAATGTCCATGTGGCAGGAGATCATGCAGCCTTCATCAGAAAAGCCTGTGGTGTTGATATTCCAGAAAAGGCCGACCTTGTCTTCATAGTAGGTATTGTCGTGGCCCGTGCTGTCTTTCTTTTTCAGCTGCTTCCATGTGCCGTCTTTCTGCTTGACCCAGGGGAACCGTGCCAGGCTCTCCGTAGGATCGGTGTACTGGATTAAGAAGTAAATGTACTCGTCGTCATAGAGTGACTTCATCGTGACAGTGGTCTCGGTCATCCCGTCATAACCGTTATTCGGCTCATAGGGGAGATTGTCGAGGGTCACCTTCAGTGGGGATGCTTTGTCCCAAGCTTTGTCCGCCGTTCCCGAGAGCAGGACCGGCTTGTCCGTTTTAACGCTCGTCAAGGCGGTCGCAGCTTGAGCAGTGGTTGCTCCGATCAAGAGCAGGCCTGCCAGCAGGCCGAGAGAGTAGGATAGCCAACGTACCTTCATTATGTGTACTCCTATTCAGGGAGTCTGTGCCTCGTTGCCGGGCAACAGTGTTAGTGAAAAACCCGCTAAATTCAATGTGATATGCTCCCTGGTATCTATCACTTTTATATCTTACCATAAAAGTGATAATTGCTGCGCGGGCCGCAACAAGAAAGAGCGACTCCTGACAAGTCGCTCTTAGATCAATGCTGGTTGGGATGACTGGCTTTGGGCCAATATCCGAATTTCTAGCGATATTGAGCCTTATTTTTGTATTGAGCCGCCAGGAGTTGGGAATATCCCATCCCGTCACCGATGAATAAGATCAGGTTGCGCACTTTAGGGAGTTGTGCAAGCTCTGCTGCGGATGCTGTGGGCCGGTACTCCTCGTTGAGGTTCCCAGAGAGTGGGACGCAGCCAACAACACCGCAGCAAAAGAATGCAATCGTCAGGAGTAAAAAAAAGGATTTTTAGCAAAATTCAGGCTCCATGGAAATATCAGGAAACATAAACCTGTCCCCTTTTTCTTTCTCTATCTCCTTTTTGGGGAACCTCTTTATCATTTTGAACCGCGTGGATGATTCAGCTGACAGGTGTCATCCTCACAGGCTGCAGCATTCTTAGGTAAGAGATGACGGTAGCGGGCAAATAACGTGTAGCCTCCGCGTGCCAGCAGGTTGATGCCGGGAAGGCCGACCAGGGCGCATAACAGGCGATAGGGTGAACCGGTCGGAAACGCCTGCCAGATCAACATGAAGGCTTCAACGCCGCTTTCAAAACGGCCTTCTCCGTCCCGGACGTGCATCCTGGACATGAACTCATCCAGAGATTTGCCGTAGGTCTGCGGTTGGAAATCGTCATTGCTGATATCGATAAAGACCAGCCGCTTCTCCGGGTTGCGCTGACGATATGCTTGTATCTCGCTGGAGCAGACTTTGCAAGATCCATCATAGAAGATCTCCAGTGGAAATGTGACCGCCATGATTGCTCCCTTTCGTGCTGTGACGTTTTTTCTATATTGTAGCAGAGGTTAGTTCCACACCAAAAGGAGCCGGACTGTGAATGAAAAAACTACCCGAGATAGGTACGAAACGACGAATATCTGTTGCTGGAGTCGGCGGTTCCCTCGCCTGCCGCGAGAAAGAACCCCCAGCTCACGATTCGTGGGCTGGGGGCGCTCATTGTTGAAGAATGGAAATTGTATGAGACGTCTCCCGATCCCTCTAAGCTGTCTTTGCAGCGATCAGGTGAGGTCGAAGCGGTCAAGGTTCATGACTTTGTTCCACGCGGCTACAAAGTCGCGAAGAAATAGCTCTTGGGAGTCTTCACAACCATAGACTTCTGCGACGGCACGGAGTTGGGAGTTCGAACCGAAGATGAGGTCGACGCGGGTGCCGGTCCACTTGAGTTCACCACTCTTGCGATCGCGCCCCTCGAACAGGTCGTCGGCTTCAGAAGTCGCTTGCCAGGTGGTGTTCATGTCGAGCAGGTTGACGAAGAAGTCGTTGGTCAGCGCCTCCGGTCGCTTGGTGAAGACACCGTGCTGGGACTGGTCGACGTTGGTGCTCAAGACGCGCATGCCGCCAACCAGAACTGTCATCTCCGGAGCCGTCAGCGTCAGCAATTGTGCCCGGTCGATTAGTAGCTCTTCGGCGGAGACACTGTACCTGGCTTTCTGGAAGTTGCGGAAACCGTCTGCGATCGGTTCGAGCACTGCGAATGATTCTATGTCAGTCTGCTCCTGCGTGGCATCGGTGCGTCCCGGCGTGAAGGGGACAGTGACATCAACGCCGGCATTCTTCGCCGCCAGTTCGATACTTGCGCAGCCGCCCAGAACAATCAGGTCGGCGAGGGAAACCTTTTTCCCACCTGACTGCGCGTCGTTGAACTCCTTCTGGATGCCTTCCAGGGACTGTAGCATCGACGCCAGTTGAACTGGCTGGTTCACCTGCCAATCCTTCTGCGGCGCGAGACGGATGCGCGCCCCGTTGGCGCCGCCGCGCATGTCGGAACCACGGAAGGTGGACGCCGACGCCCAGGCAGTCGAGACCAACTGGGAGACAGACAGTCCCGAAGTGAGAATCTTGACTTTAAGGGCAGCGATGTCCTGCGCGTCAATCAATTCATGCTTGACTACGGGCACCGGGTCCTGCCAGACAAGCTCTTCCTCCGGCACTTCCGGTCCAAGATAGCGCGCGCGGGGGCCCATGTCACGGTGGGTCAGCTTGAACCATGCGCGGGCGAAGGCGTCGGCAAACTCCTCGGGGTTTTCCAGGTAGTGCCGTGAGATCGGCTCGTAGATCGGGTCAAAGCGCAGGGAGAGATCCGCCGTGGTCATCATCGGCCGGTGCTTCTTCGACGGGTCGTGGGCGTCAACCACCATGTCTTCATCGTCCACGTTCTTGGCCAGCCACTGGTGCGCGCCGGCCGGGCTCTTGACCAGCTCCCACTCGTATTTGAACAACACCTTCAGATAGCCCATGTCCCACTGAATCGGATTCGGCTTCCAGGCCCCCTCGATACCGCTGCTGATCGTATCGCCGCCTTTGCCGCTACCGAAGCTGCTCTTCCAGCCGAGTCCCTGCTCTTCGATGGCGGCGGCTTCCGGGTCCGGACCGACATGGGCGGCATCGCCGGCACCGTGGCATTTACCGAAGGTGTGCCCGCCGGCGACCAAGGCGACGGTTTCTTCGTCATCCATTGCCATGCGGGCGAAGGTTTCGCGTACATCGAGGCCCGACGCAACAGGATCCGGCTCGCCGTTCGGCCCTTCCGGATTGACGTAGATCAGGCCCATCTGCACTGCGGCGAGAGGATTGTCGAGTTCTCGATCGCCTTTATAGCGATTGTCTCCTAGCCATTCATCCTCAGATCCCCAGTAGATGTCCTCTTCCGGCTCCCAGATGTCTTCGCGTCCTCCGGCAAAACCGAAGGTCTTAAAGCCCATCGACTCAAGAGCGCAGTTGCCAGTGAGAATCAGCAGGTCGGCCCAGGAAATTTTTCTGCCGTATTTTTGCTTGATCGGCCAAAGCAAACGGCGCGCCTTGTCGAGGTTGACGTTGTCCGGCCAGCTGTTGAGTGGCGCGAAACGCTGGTTCCCCGTATTGGCTCCGCCGCGGCCGTCGCCCATACGGTAAGTGCCGGCGCTGTGCCACGCCATCCGGATAAAGAGCCCGCCGTAGTGACCGTAGTCGGCCGGCCACCAATCCTGCGAGTCGGTCATCAGCGCGTTGAGGTTCTGCTTCAAAGCATTGAGATCGAGACTCTTGAACTCTTTTGCGTAGTTGAAATCCTCGCCCATCGGATTGGACAGTGGTGAATGCTGGTGCAGAATATGAATATCCAACTGATTCGGCCACCAGTCCCGGTTCGAGGTGCCACCACCGGCGACCTGCTTGCTGGTTCGACCCGTGACCGGGCACTTGATTTCGTTATTCATGATGTCTGCCTCCTGAACAGGTAGAAAAGAGTTGTTGGACAGATGCGTTTATTAGTCCCCTTTATGTATAGCACGACTTGTGGGTGTGTCAATATTTAGTAATAATGATTATCGATAGCTGTGCAAAAAAAACAACGCCCTCTAATTACCCTTTCTGACATTTTGGGCAAATCCCAAAAAACTCAACTTGGTGAGACAGGACGTGATAACCAGATAATTTTTCAATTTCTGCTGTTATTTGATCTAAAAGTGTAACCTCTGGGTCGATGATGCTTTTGCATTTTGTGCAGATAAGGTGCGGGTGAGGATAGGGCTTGTTGCCATCGTAACGGTTGCGACCATCAGCAAATCCAATCTCGAGAATCTCACCGATGTCTTTGAGAAGATTGACTGTTTTGTAGACTGTGGCCAAGCTTGTTGTCGGGAAGTCTGCCTTTACCTGTTTATAAACTTGTTCAACGCTGGGGTGCTCGTTGCTGTGCAGGAATGTTTTGAGAATTGCGATACGCTGAGGTGTGATACGACACTCCCGCTGGCGGAGTTTTGCAATGATATCATCGAAGCGGTCTTGTGATTTTTTCACAACAGGACCAATCCCTGAAAAAACAGTTATGAATAACTTTTCTCTATAAACAATTACAGATTGCACGTTTTGTGTCAACTAATGGACGACCCGACCGCCCCAGACTTGCCCCGGAGCCAAAATTCCACGCCGGAACACACCAACCCTACATTCGTTGAACCTTCAATTTGTCAGTTGAAAGTGTGCCTCGGACCGGACAGGGCCCGGGGGACAAAAAAAGAGCGATCCCGGGAAGGTCGCTCTCATGTAAATACTGGTCGGGATGACTGGATTCGAACCAGCGACCCCCTGCTCCCGAAGCAGTGACATACGCTCGGCTATACTCTTGCTTCCGGGTGCGTACAGACTGCGGAACATCCCGTATATGACGTTGACGTTGGTCAGCAGGAGGAATGTCACAGTGAGTAATTGGGCACGGGTCCAAAAGTAAAACTGTGCTATATCATCAAAATATGACCATAGCGCACCTTATCCCGAATCCTTTGGAGGCAAGTTAGTGCATTTCGACGAACTCTGGTACGTTTAGCAAACTAGAGGCGATTCATTCTTAAATCTCGCAAGAACAGTTCGTGAATCGTTCTTATGCGGTATTCTTTCGACAGACAACAACCAATTTGTTTCTGGATCGGTGAAAAGCGGAGCGTCCGACAACTGAAAACCCGGAACTTTCCAGAAGCGTCCACAATTGTGCCGTAGTGAAAATCTGTTTATGACCGTACGGCTTCGGAGAGTAGAGGGTGTTCAGTAGCAGAGGGTTCCTCCCTTGGCTGAAGCGGTATGACCAAACGCTAGCCCGGTAGAAAAATGAATCACGTGACGGGGTGTCGAGAAACAGATATCCTCCCGGCTTAATTACCCGACATGCGGCCTTGAGAGTTTCAGCCGGAAAATTGACATGCTCCAGGGTGTCCCAGAGTGTCACGACATCGAAGAAACCGGGATATTCATTCTGCCAATAAGAATCATCGATCAACTCACGTCTTACGGAGAGGTGAAACTTTTTCATAGCGAACTCCCGGAAAATTTCCTGGGGTTCGATCCCATGCGGCACAGCCCTCGCTCCCTTCAGCAGCGACGGAAACAATCCCGCCCCGGAACCGATGTCGAGGCAATGCATCCCCGACAGCGCCACATGCGCTTTGACAAACTGTAGATTCTTATCGAGTTGAATGGCGTTCTGAGGCAGCTTGCTCTCAATGAAGTTTCGGACTTTTTCCGTCAGCAGAGATTCCTCTGGCTGCTCATCCGGAAAATCGTCAAGAGCATCGATATAATGAAAATCGCAGTTGGAGCAAGCATACAGCAACATTTGCTTCAATTTATATTTTGGTGCTGCGGCTTTTTCCCCGCACAGTTTGCAACGGCTGAAATCGTACACTGACGTTTTCCCTTTTTTTGCTACTGAGGTGTGAAGCTGCCCCCCCCCACTGGCTACAAGATCTTGTGTCAGGTTTATCATAGAAACTTGCATACTTCGATTCCTATATTGCGGGTATTTGAGGAAATGTCAGTTGCTCCACTTTCCCCCTTTGTCACCCATTTAAAGGCACCGGGGAAAGCGGCTCTTCGCAAAAGTAGTAAATGTTGACAGGGAAAACGTCTTGGATTTTGTGCTGCATTGCTTTCAGAACCAAAATCCTAGTGGATCAAAAAATACTGAATACCCTGCAATCTAAGACTTTACAGAAACGACCCGGAGAGGGGAGCCTTGGTCCCTATGCCGTCCAAATTGACGTGAAACTTTGACGTCAGGACCAGATATGGACCGAAGGACAAAAAGAAAAAGCGACCCCGGGAAGGCCGCTCCATGTAAATACTGGTCGGGATGACTGGGTTCGAACCAGCGACCCCCTGCTCCCGAAGCAGGTTTGCTACAAAATGGGACGGCCTATACTATCTTATGAAAGCAAGGAAATGTTAGTGAGTCGGCCCAATTACTAAATATCTGTAGGTCTTATGTTTTGGTCACATCAGGAACATTCATCACTTCCCATGCGTGCTTGGCAAAACCGACCCCTGCCTCACTGTAAAAGTTGAAGGCAGCATGAGCGCCGACCTGAAGAAGCTCATTCACCTGATCATCATAGTGCGCGACTGCCGTAATCTTTCCTTGAAACCCGACATCAATCAAGTGATTAGCGGCAGCGAGATTTGCCCGGTGCTCTGACATGGCCAACAGCGCAAGCCTGGGTTGGGACCCTCGATGTTTGACACGTTGAAAAAAGTCTGGATCGGTTGGATCACCGTAAACAACACGACGACCAGCGTTACAATGCTCTGCAACCGTCTCAGCATTAAAATCAAACCCAATCACTTTATCGCCATATTTGTCTCGCAGGAAGTCATACGCTGTCGTACCGATCCGACCCATTCCAAAAATGCCAATGGTCGCATCTCCAGATTCAATTGGCTGATCATCCAGATGTCGGGAGTCTGTTTCAAATCGACACAGTTTTGTGCGATGGCGAGTGTACAGCGCATCGGCTGCGGTATTGAGCGGTGAAGCGATAACAAAGGTGGCTGCCAATGCCAGGGAGATGATCACCAGCCATTCAGGATTAAGCCAACCTTGCGAGACTCCAACCGCGGCAACAATCAGACCAAACTCGCTATAGTTGGCCAAGCTCAGGGAAGCAAGCAGTGAAGAACGTGCACGAAGTTTGAAGCGGGTCAACAGGAGAAAAAAGAGTGCAGCTTTGAAGACTACCGCAACCACTAAAAGCCCAGACACCCCAACAGCAGCCAAGGTTGGCACACCAGACAAACCGATTGTCAAAAAGAATCCGACCAACAGAAGTTCTTTGAGCCCCAGGAGAATCTTCGCCAGTTCAGAACTTTTTTCGTGCCCAGCTAATAACACACCTAAAATCAGCGCGCCGAGATCAGCCTTGAGGCCGACTAATTCGAACCCACCGGCTCCAATTACGAGTGCGACAAACAATCCAAAGAGCAAAAGGAGTTCACCATGGCCACAGCGATTCATCAATCGGTACAGGATTGGTTTGATAACAAACAGGACCAGTGGAATTGTCATGGCCCAGAGAGATGGTAGCTTTCCTAACGAGATCACGAGAAAGAGCACAGCGAAAATATCCTGCATGATCAAGATCCCGATCGAGACACGACCGTGCATTGCTCCAATCTCAGCCTTTTCTTCCAGAATTTTAACGGCGAAGACCGTACTGGAAAAGCTCAGAGCAAAAGCGATTAAGACAACCAATGGAAATGTCAATTCTGAAAAAAATTGGACACCAGCCAGTTTGAGTCCAAACACGCCAGCACCAAAGACAGCTACTGTGATTGCCATGTGTAGCGAAGCCCCACCCCAGACTTCCGGTCGAGCAAGACTTTTCAACCTTAACTTGAGGCCTATACTGAAGAGCAGGAGGGTTACGCCAAGGTCTGCAAAGGTATGTAGAGACTCGCCCCCTTTGAAACCAAGAGCATTCAACATGAATCCGGCTGCTAAAAAGCCAACCAGAGGAGGAAGCCCGAGCTGGCGGGCCAGAAACCCAAGGATAAATGCAACTGTTATAAGTAATGGGTCCATAGAAAGAAATCAGATCTCAATTCTATCAATGAAAGTTTGGCACAATGCCCCTGCTTCTGATCCGTATGCTAATCGCCTCAACGTTGATCCTGGGCTGACCCACCTCATAGGCCCCTTTCGAATGTTAGTGTAGCGCAACTCTCGCTGGTTCCAAAGTCTTTGCCAGAAAAGGGAGCGGCATTGTTGTTTCCGGTGCAGGAGGTTGGTGCCCCAGTGCACTCTGTGCGGACGGGTCGTATTGTCGTGTTGTAAGCTTCCCTGTCAAGGAGACAGTAGTAAAGTCCGGTCCAGGTCCTGTCCTGAGGTGAAATTTGGGGGTGGGGGCAGAATTGTGGAAATGAAAAATCCCCAACCGGGGATGGCTGGGGATTAAGAGTTCTTTGTTTATGCCTGGGAAATTTTTCAATCATTGACTCCCCAGATTTAATTATTCGAGTTCGTTACAAACTGTTATATTGACTAAGATTTATTCATCTAATTTGAGGGCTTAGTAGTTGTCTCGTGCCATTCTGTTTGCGCTATTAAGTCTCTTGTCTGCTGGTCTGCTTGATGTTGTTTACAAGCGATACAGCAGGAAAGAGCGTTCCCGCGGCACCTATATCTTTGGGATTGGTTTGGTCTGGTGTGTGCTGCAAGCGGCAGTTGTGTCCATTGGAGACGAGGCTCTTCTCATTGACGCAACATCGGTAAAATATGGCTTGTTCGCCGGTTTGTGTCTGACTCTATCAAATCTGCTTCTGCTCGAAAGCCTCACACACATCAATATCAGCCTAGGTTCTACCATTTATCGACTCAACACAATCGGCGTGATCATTATGGCTTTTCTTTTCCTGGGGGAAGATATTGGTGGAGTCAAACTTCTCGGTGTCGCTCTAGGGATTCTCGCTGTCGGCTTGCTTTATCACCCTGATAGCGCCCCTGTCGCTCAGGAAAAACAAAAACAATTTCTCCCATTCTTCTTGATGGCAATTGCCGCTTCACTGTTCCGGGCTGGTTACGGTGTGATTACGCGCGGCGGAATATTGCACCAAGCAGATCCACAGACCATGCTTTTGATCTGTGCACTCAGCTGGGTCGTTGGTGGTGCTCTTTATGCACGATTACGTGAGGGACGGTTTCGGTTAACATTGAAAAAGATTAGTTACGCATTAGTCTCCGGGGTTCTGGTCTTTTTGGTTGTCGATTTCCTGATGCTGGCGGTGAAATACGGGGAAGCTAGCATCGTCATCCCGGTGGCCAATATGAGTTTTGTAGTGGCAATGGTCCTCTCCGTGGTCTTGCGATATGAATCTTTGAACTTGAGAAAAGGAGCCGCTATGGTCGTGGCTTGTCTGGCAATTGCGGCCTTGACTGTGGCTGCGAGCTAGAAGCTAGTGTGAATAGCCCCAGAGAAGCCCCGGAGTCGAAACCATGCTCCGGAAAACCCCAACGCTACATTCCGTGAGCCTTCAAGTTGTCAGGTTTAGAAACTTGCTGGTGCCAGACGAGGACCTGTTCATCATGACATTCATGACAGAATTACTATTCGGCAGGCTTTTCTGTTTTTTCAAGCTTGATGAAATACAGAATAAACAGAGTTGATACTGAAAGGATGCCGGTAAAAACACCCATCGTAATCGGAATCAATCCAAAAGCTCCAAGTAGTCCGCCACCAGCTTCGGCGCTTCTCTTTGCATCCTCTAGAGCACCCACCCCGAAAATTACCAGAAAAATTGAAAGTGGGATCAGCGCGAAATGAGTTCGGCGAAGTGCCTTAAAGCATTGACTATTGGTGCTCCAGAGCCTTGCGCCAAGGAGGATCAACCAGATTTGCATGGGCAGAAAAAATGGAATGGAAAAGACGCTTAGGAAAAGGTTCCCTGGGAAAAGGATAATTGAAACGGCAATGTGAGCTGCACTCAATCCCCGAAAAAGAATTTTTTGACCCTTTCCCACCATGGTCTTCCTTCTTTTGCAAAGTTGAAAAAACAGTCTAGGCTGTTCCCACTATGTCAGCAAGAAGAATGTGATTTGAAGACATCGCCCCAGAGAAGCCCCGGAGTCAAAACCCCGCCCCGGAACGCCAAAGACATCACTTCCTGTACACTCAAATCGTCACTTCAAAGATTGATTGAACCAGACCTGGCCCGGAGGCAAAAAAAAGAAGAGCGACCCCGGGAAGGTCGCTCCTTGTAAATACTGGTCGGGATGACTGGATTCGAACCAGCGACCCCCTGCTCCCGAAGTCAACGCAGTAGCAGATTGAGGAGCTTTCTCGATAGCTAGTCGAAGAGGAAGGTGAGCTAGTCCAGATCAGTCTGATAAGTGCATTTCTTTAAGATACTCCATATGAAGGATCAGTGCATCAGTGGTTTCTTTGAGCAAATCAAGTTCCTCAATGGATAGATTCTCAAGTTGTTCGAGGTTGTATTCGATAGTTTCAATGATTTGCCGGGCAGGGCGTTGCAATGGACGCATAAAGTAGGTCGTGATTGTGGCGACGATCGATCCAAAGAAAATTGATGACCCGAGGACTATCCATATCCCCCCGATCAATTGAGAAAGCCCTGACACGGGAGTGTCAGCTATCCCTGCCGTTGAGAATGCAGCGATGCCCCAGTAAAGAGCATTTCCATAAGAAGAAATTTTCGTTCCCTCAGTTCCACTCTCAACAACGTATAAGCCTGCTGAAAAAGCTAGCCACATGACTATCAATAGCAAGAGCATCTTCAGGAAAGGTGTATGCGTCAGGATATCGTGAACGAATCTTGAGAAACGGGTTTTTCGTTTCATTCTCTTTTCCATTCCCAATAATAATGCTGTGGTGAGTTGAGAAAGTTTGTATAGGTTTTACATAGGTACAGTTTAATGGGAACCTTTATAAGGTCAAAGTTTAAGCGAAATTTTTAGGGGCGTTGATTAGGAGAAGTGAGTGTCGCCCCGGAGGTGACCCGGAGAGAGTAGAGGCTGTGTCTATGAGACCTTAATTGCACAAAGGAAGCTCGTCTGTGGGCCGGACGGGGACCGGAGACCAAAAAGAAAGAGCGACCCCGGGAAGATCGCTCCTTGTAAATACTGGTCGGGATGACTGGATTCGAACCAGCGACCCCCTGCTCCCGAAGCAGAATCGTTTGTTCCACTCACTGTGCGTACAGACTACGCTACATCCCGAAATTTTTGCAGTAATCTTTGAATGCAGTCACATTGATCGAGAGGGCAATTTCACGAAATGATGACATCTTTGATTGAAAAGTTTCAATTCATTGGCCCCTGTTCCAAAAGAGAATAATCTGTGGAATCGTGGGGCTTTGCTCACCAATGAGTTGCTGAGTGCTCACCAGAACCCAGCCGTCCTTTCCCATTTGATTCATATGCTCTTCTAAATCAAGTTCCAACAAATCATTGATCGGATAATTCTTGGTTGTAAATGTATGTTCTTTCGTCATGGTACCTCCTCCCACCAAGTGGAAACGATCATAGCACACCTGCGTAATTCATCGAAATATGCCCATAGCACACCGGTTCCCGAAGCAGAATCGTTCGCTCGGTTTGCACTCTCGCTCCCTGTGCGTACCGACTGCGGAACATCCCGTATAGGGTTTTGCCGTTGTTCAGCAGGAGGGCTGCCATAGGATCCCTGAGAGAAGGTCCTCCTTTCGAGTGAATTTTGGGTGCACAGATTTGGGTATTCTTTGCGCTGTGGACGGAGAGGTGCGTGCACGGTGGGCCTATGGAAGGTCAGTCAGTGAGTCCGGTCCAGGTCCGGTCCGGAGGAGGTGTTTTGGGGGGAGGGAGGGGAGGCAGATTGTGAAAATGTGTCAGATTGTGCCCTTGAATTAGACTTCTTTCATTGCCCAGACCGATATCCTGTGGAATAGTTACATGTCTTAGTCTTGGAGAAGGTATGAATCTATTAGTCTCTGGAATTGTCGCAGGTGTGATCGGAACGATAGTGATGGATATATTGAACCATCTTGCTACACGTTCAGGTCTTCTCGCGAAAATTGATGCAGGGACGATTGGGAGGATGGCTGCCGGATGGATGAAAGGTCGTTTCTTCTATAGCCACCCAAGTGAGATGGCCCCGGTTGCCAATGAGGTGTTCTACGGGTACGTAGCACACTACTGTATCGGCATAGGCCTCTCGGTTCCGTTTGTGTTGTTTTGGGGTTTGTTTGTGGAAGGCCCTATCTCTCCAGCGTGGGCATTAGCCTATGGTATTTCAACAACGGTTGCCTCTTGGTTTTTTGTCTACCCTTCAATGGGATTAGGTCCGTTTGGGATGCGTTCTCCAGATGGTTTTAATGCGTGTCTCTCTAGTCTCGCCAATCACCTGTTCTATGGTATTGGTCTCGCTATTGGGGTTGTACTTATATGACCTACGAAGAACTCGCCCCGGATCTGCCCCGGAGACGAAACCCTGCCCCGGAACACACCAACGCTACATTCGTGAGCATTCAAATTGTCACTTAGGAAGTCCCTCTGGACCAGACCTGGCCCGGAGACAAAAAGAAAGAGCGACCCCGGGAAGGTCGCTCTCATGTAAATACTGGTCGGGATGACTGGATTCGAACCAGCGACCCCCTGCTCCCGAAGCAGGTGCGCTACCAGACTGCGCTACATCCCGTAACAGTCTTTTGCCGAAGTGCAGGCAGGATTTCTACCATAAATGCCCGCGATGAGCAAGATATT
>JAQYVZ010000252.1 GCA_030145205.1 Desulfuromonadales bacterium
GCCGGTTACCATGCGTCCGCTGCCTGGCTACACCTGGCAGGCCCTGCGCCTGGTGCCGGCCGCCTTCCTTACCGTGGGGGGCGGATTGTCGGCTATTTCGTGGATCAACCACCGCAAGGACCGCCTGAAAAAAGAGCGGGAAGAAGCCGCTGTTGCGGAAGGTAGGGGCACGGCATGCTGCGCCCAATCGGAGAACCTGACCGAAGATAAGGAGGGCTGACCGATGACCGCAGCCAGATATGTTGTTAATGAAATTAAGGGCTACCACCGGTTCGTCAAGTTTTTGATCGCACTGGTGGTAATCGCCGCAATCGCCTCCCTGGCCCGTTTCGTGTTCGGCCTGGGACCGACCACCAACCTCAACGACACCTACCCCTGGGGGCTGTGGATCAGCTTCGACGTGGTGACCGCCGTGCCGCTGGCGGCCGGCGCCTTCACCCTCGGGGCGATCGTCCACTGCTTTCACATCAAGAAACTTGAGCCGCTGGTGCGGCCGGCCATCGTCACCGGTTTTCTCGGCTATTCGCTGGTCTGTATCGGCCTGGTGCTCGACCTCGGCCAGCCTCACAAGGGCTGGCACGTGCTGCGCTACTGGAACCCGCATTCGCCGATGTTCGAAGTTTCCATGTGCGTGATGGCTTACACCACCGTGCTCTTTCTCGAATTCCTCTCGCCGGTGGCGGAGAAATTCGGCTGGCACGTGCCGATGCGGGTTCTGCGTTGGCTGGAGATGCCCCTGGTCATTCTGGCCGCGGCCATCTCCACGCTGCACCAGAGTTCCCTCGGCACCTTCTTCCTGATCGTCGTCGATAAGCTGCATAACCTCTGGTACAACCCGCTGCTGCCGCTGCTCTTCTGGGTCAGCGCCATTTGTGCCGGTATGTCCATCATCATCCTCGAAGCCACCGCCAGCCACAAATGGATGGGGCAGCCCAACGAGGGGGTGCTGCTGCGCACCCTGGCCAAGATCCTCCCCTGGACCCTCGCTCTGTATATCGGTTTGCGGACCTATAGCCTGCTGGCGTTGGTGGAAGGGCCGTTATTCGACCGCCCCGGACTCACTCTCGCGTTCTTTCTCGAGTTCGGCGTTGGTTTCGTTCTGCCCTTCATCATGCTCACCCAGAAGTCGGTGCGCGAGGATGATCGCCTGCGGACCATCGCCGCCGGCCTGGTGGTCTTCGGTCTGGTGCTCAACCGCTTCAACGTCTCGATGATCGGGATGATGGACCCTCAGCAC
>JAQYVZ010000253.1 GCA_030145205.1 Desulfuromonadales bacterium
TATTTACTCAACGATGTCGGCAACGACGCCAGCACCCACGGTACGGCCGCCTTCACGGATGGCGAAACGCAGCTCTTTGTCCATGGCGATCGGAGTGATCAAGTCCACGGTGACGCTGATGTTGTCGCCAGGCATGACCATCTCGGTTCCTTCAGGAAGCTCGACGATACCGGTCACGTCCGTTGTACGGAAGTAGAACTGCGGACGGTAGCCCTTGAAGAACGGAGTGTGACGGCCGCCCTCTTCCTTCGTCAGGATGTAGGCTTCTGCCTTGAACTTGGTGTGCGGGGTGATGCTGCCCGGCTTCGCCAGAACCTGACCACGCTCGATCTCTTCACGCTTCACGCCGCGCAGAAGAATACCGCAGTTGTCGCCGGCCTGACCCTGGTCCAGAAGCTTGCGGAACATCTCAACGCCGGTCACAACACTCTTGGTCGTATCTTTCATGCCAACGATCTCGATGTCATCACCAACCTTGATGATCCCGCGCTCAACACGACCCGTTGCAACCGTGCCACGACCAGAAATCGAGAACACGTCCTCTACAGGCATCAGGAACGGACGATCAATAGCACGCTCTGGCTCAGGAATATAGGCATCAACCTCTGCCATCAGATTCAGAACCGGCTGACAGGCTTCGCAGCCGTCATTGCCGCAACCGCACTCGAGAGCTTTCAGCGCGCTGCCGGCAACCACCGGAATGTCGTCACCGGGGAACTCGTAGCTCGACAGCAGCTCGCGAATCTCGAGCTCGACCAGCTCCATCAGCTCCTCGTCGTCAACCATGTCGGCTTTGTTCAGAAAAACCACCATGGCCGGGACACCAACCTGGCGAGCCAAAAGGATGTGCTCGCGGGTCTGAGGCATCGGGCCGTCGGCTGCACTCACAACCAGAATTGCGCCGTCCATCTGGGCAGCACCCGTGATCATGTTCTTCACGTAGTCGGCGTGACCAGGGCAGTCAACGTGAGCATAGTGACGGTTGTCCGTCTCGTACTCAACGTGAGCCGTTGCGATCGTGATGCCACGCTCGCGCTCTTCAGGGGCGTTGTCGATCTTGTCGAACGCCATGAACTCAGCGCCACCCCTGGTTGCCAGAACCTTCGTGATCGCCGCCGTCAGCGTCGTCTTACCGTGGTCAACATGACCGATCGTCCCGATGTTGACATGGGGCTTGGTCCGCTCAAACTTGGCTTTGGCCATCGTTCCGTCTCCTT
>JAQYVZ010000254.1 GCA_030145205.1 Desulfuromonadales bacterium
CTTGTGCTGCACCCTCGGCACCTCGACGTGCAGATCAATGCGGTCGAGCAGCGGGCCGGAAAGGCGGCTCCGGTACCGTTGAATCATCATTGGTGTACAGGAACATTCCCGCAGCGAGTCGCCATGGAATCCGCAATTGCAGGGATGTGTGTACCTTTTCCCACTTTTCTGAAGCATCACAGCAAGCTCACCAAATTGAAATTCCATATGAAATTCAACTGCCCATAGCGTTGACACAAGAACCTGTCACCCTTGGCGACCACCTGCGCCGTCGTCGTCTCGAAATTGGCCTGTTCCAGAAGGATGTCGCGGTCCAACTCGGCGTGACCACCTCCACCCTCTGGAACTGGGAACATGGATGGACCGTCGATCTGCGTTACATCCCCCGGATCATCACCTTCCTCGGGTACAACCCTATTCATTGTCCTGACGATGTCATGGAAAGGTTGGCCTGGTACAAACAGATCAACGGGCTGACGCTCGAAGAGCTCGGTGCCAAAATGGGGCGCTACCCGGGGCAGTTGGCCGACTGGCTTAGTGGCCGCCACCAGCCCGTTCGGCGGAATCGAGAGGATATTGAGCGGTTTCTTGGCCTCAATCTGTCACGGCAGCGTCTGTGCGAGGGTTGATCGACACTTCGAGAATGACACAAATGAGGTTTTCGGGTATTTTGGGGTATATATTCGGGTATCGACTTGATCGTTTGGGTGTAATCGGGTATTTTTGTGGGTAGGAGAATTTGCCAATGATTTATGAAACATCGATCACAATCGATGCCCGGGTGCTAAACCTGATCGCGGAGTTGGACGAATTCAAAGGGCGCTGGGAGATGCTGGGTCGACTTGCTCCAGACAAGCTGCACTCATTGCGGCGGGTCGCCACCATCGAGTCAGTCGGTTCATCCACCCGGATTGAGGGAGCCAAACTCTCCGACCATGAAGTGGAGTTGCTGCTCAGCAACCTGGGTATCCGCTCTTTCCGCTCCCGCGATGAGGAAGAAGTCGCCGGATATGCCGAAGTCATGGAGACGGTTTTTACTTCCTGGGAGCATATCCCGTTCACCGAGAACCACATCAAGCAACTGCACGGCATGCTCCTAAAATACAGTAGCAAGGACCAGACCCACCGTGGCGATTATAAAAAGCTCGCCAACAACGTGGAGGCCTTCGACGCCGACGGCAAGAGCCTCGGGGTCATCTTCGAAACGGCGTCCCCC
>JAQYVZ010000255.1 GCA_030145205.1 Desulfuromonadales bacterium
CCGTCCCCAGCGAGAGTCCGCCAACGATGACCCAGCCGATCTGCGAGCGGCTCTCGGCACCGGCACCATGGGCCAGGGCCAACGGCACGGTCCCGAGCACCATCGCCCCGGTGGTCATCAGGATCGGCCGCAGGCGCAAGGTGGCCGCATCGAGCACCGCTTCCAGCTTGGACTTGCCCTGTTCCTGCAGCTGGTTGGCGAACTCGACGATCAATATGCCATGCTTGGTAATCAAGCCAACCAGGGTGATCAAACCGACCTGGCTGTAGATGCTCAGGGTATTGTCGGTGACGTAGAGCGCCAGCAGCGCTCCGGCCATCGACAGCGGCACGGTAAAGAGGATGATCAATGGATCGATGAATGATTCGAACTGGGCGGCCATCATCAGGTAGATCATGATCAGCGCCAGGGCAAAGGTCAGCACCAGGCCGGCGTTGCTGTCCTTGAATTCGCGCGACTGCCCCTGGTAGTCGATGCGGGCGGTCTCCGGCAGGACGCGCGCGGCGGCCTCTTCGAGGAAGGTCAGCGCCTCCCCCTGGGAGTAGCCGGGGGCCAGGTTGGCGCTGAGGATAGCCGCGCGACTGCGATTGAAGTGATTGAGCGACTGGGCAGTCACCCCCTCGTTGATCGTCACCAGGCTCGATAGAGGAATCATCTCGCCGGAGGCGCTGCGCACGTGAATCCGGTTGAGATCCTCCGGGGTGGCGCGCAGGTCATCCTCGATCTTGACGATGACGTCGTACTGCTCACCGTCCATCTTGAAGCGGGTCACGTCCCGTCCCCCCATCAGGGTTTCGATGGTACGGCCGATGGTAGCCACGTTGACGCCGAGGTCGGCGGCCTTGTCCCGGTCTACCTCCAGGCGCAGTTCCGGCGAATTCAGCTTAAGGTCGGTGCGCGCCGCGACAATACGAGGATTTTTACGCACTTCGGCCATCAACTTGCCAATCTGGTCGTTAAGTTCACCATAGGAATCGCTGGTCTTGACCACGAACTGGACCGGTTGGTTCATGAAAGGCTGACCGAGCGAGGGTGGCGTGATCGGAAAACCGAGCACCCCAGGGATGCCGAACAGTTTCGGCCCCAGTTCACCGGCGATCTGCAGCGAAGAACGCTCGCGCGCTTCCCAATCCTTCAGCTCGACGAAAGCGATCCCTTCGGTGACCTTACCGCCGAAACCGGTGGTGGCAAAAACCCCGTTGGCTTCAGGG
>JAQYVZ010000256.1 GCA_030145205.1 Desulfuromonadales bacterium
CGCCGAGATCAGAGTGTTACAAGGTGAGGCAGCCGAGAAACTGGGCCACGCGTCCGGTGGCGTGGTCGCGACGAAAGCAGATTACGCCCTGCGGCCGCGAAAAATAAACGACACGCGGACCCAGGGGAGCTTAGTACGCGGCCGGCCGATCCGGGCCCGCGACAGCGGGACCGGGAGGGGCCTGCGAGGCTGCCGGACCGAGAGAAGGCAGGCCGCAGGGGAAAAGACGAATACTTACACTACCGGGCGGGCGGGGCAAAGGCCGAACTCACTCGCCGACGGCAATAGGGAGCCTCAATGCACAGCGGCGCCAGCGGCCAGAAAGTCGGTTGAACAGACTGTGGTGGGATCAGTACATCGGGCGGTGGGCGGGGGTGGACGGCGGCCGCTGTCAAGGCGGCCGCGGTGCGGGTAGGGTTCAGGCGGTTAAGTATAAACTGGGCGTCGGCGTCCCCGTTGGCTGCACGTTGGATAAAGTCGGTGAGTGGGCCGAGATTGTCCCAGGCGTCTTCGTCCGGATGGTCAACCAGGAGAACAGACCTCCATCCACCAAAAGTGGTGGCCAAGCGGCGGCCCTTCAACGCGAGTATGGCTTCATCGAGCTTGTCGTCATGGTGCGAGAAACTGGGGTTGAGCGGCTTGCTCGCGTACTTGGTGCAGTAGGCGGTGACACGGGAACGGTCGGGGACGGGTGCTATCCAGACAACCTTGGAGTCACCCGTAATATCGAGCCAGAGCTTCGACAGGTCGGCGTGGGGGAGGTACTTGCCGGTGACCAGTGCGTGGATATGCGGGTGCCAACGTCCGGGCACTTCGTTGTACTTGAGCTCCGTGAAAGCTACGCCGCCAGTGACCCTGCGCCTCCAGAAGGGAGTGCGGCGTAGAGCCTGAAACGCTGCGTATAGCTTGTCGAGGCAGTCTGCCAACGGCTCGGCCGTGGTTCGAACGGTGAGCGTAAGGAAGCGGCATCGGGTAGTCCCCAGGTGGTCAATGACGTTGGCGGCGATGGTTCGGGAGCGCTCATTTGCACAGGGGAGGCAAAAGCGGTCGTGGCAGGCCGAACCACCAACACGGACGTCAGTGGGGTCTGTCTTGCTCCGCAAAACGTATGCGTGGGAGCCACAGTCCGCGAAATTAGAGATTCGCGACCCGGCCTGTACCGTACGCCTGAGGGCCCGATAGACCCGCGTACGCAAGGGC
>JAQYVZ010000257.1 GCA_030145205.1 Desulfuromonadales bacterium
CTACGTTGAAGTACAGCGAGGCAAAGTTGAGGGACTGCCTCGTAGGTGCAGTGTGCGGTGATCAGGTCTGAGCGCCATGTTGTCTCCCATTACGCTCTCGTGGTGGCTCCCTGACTTTAGGCCCGACGTAGTGACGCCATCATCTACGTCGGGCCACGCCATTTTAAGAGCCCTCCCATCCTCGTGAGGCATTGACCGCTGGGCATCCACGTTGATGAGGAGCTGCCCAGCGCGCTCAGTCTATTGGGGAGGAAGCGATGTCACCTATCAGCACGGCCAAAACTGTCCATCGTCAGAGTTTTCGGGACAGTAGAGCGTTTGAACTAAGAGAGGATCCGGCCCATCGGATTGCTGTTCATGCCGCAGCTTTGAAGTGGTTGCGGCGGCGTTGTTCGATGGTACGGCGTTTGATCTCCTTTCGCATTTCCAGGATGTTTTGACCTCTCCCGAAGTAGACATCTGCGGGCGTCAGGTTGTCCAGGCTTTCGTGATAGCGTCGGTGATTGTAGTGGCCGACGAAGTCGGCGATCGCACGTTCCAGATCACCGGGCATGTAGTAGTTTTCAAGCAGCAAACGGCTCTTCAGCGAGAGATGCCAGCGCTCGATCTTGCCCTGGGTCATCGGATGATAGGGCTTACCACGCGTGTGGCGCATCGCTTGACCATCGAGCCAATCGGACAGTTCGCCTGCGATGTAGGAGGGGCCGTTGTCCGACAACAGTCGGGGGCGTTGCAGGGGGCTTGCTTGGTCAAGGCCTGACGCCTGCAGCGCCAGCTCCAACGTATCGGTGACATCGGTAGCGGCCATGCCGGTGCACAGCTTCCAGGCCACGATGTAACGCGAGAAGTCATCCAACACCGTCGACAGGAAGAACCAACCCCAACGCACGACCTTCAGGTACGTGAAGTCGGTCTGCCATCGTGCTGGAAGCGCGTCTCCGACACGACGTTGGTTGATGGCCGTTGTCGGGTTCTGGAACTTGTCAGCGGCCTTCAGGACGATGAAGGCCGGACTGGTGATCAGGCCATGCGCCTTCAATATCCGATACACGCTGGATTCCGAGACGAATGAACGCTTCCGGTCGGTGAAGGCCACGGCCACTTCACGCGGGCTCAGATCTGGTTCATCGAGCGCGAGTTCGAGGATCTTCTCGCGCACATCATCAGGGATGCGGTTCCAGACACGGAGCGGTTTGGG
>JAQYVZ010000258.1 GCA_030145205.1 Desulfuromonadales bacterium
TTCCCCGTTTGAGACGGGGGTCGCGGTGGGGATCAAGGTGGACCGGAAACAGCAGCCGAACCTCACTGAAGCCTCCCGGTTTTTTATTGAGGGGCAGGGCGAGAAGGGGCGGGTTCTGGTCAAGAATCTCAGTTCTAATGCGAAGTTACTTGAGCCGGGGCAGGCCGTGAAGGGAACCGATTCGGCTTTTCAGGGGCAACGAGAGGGGTCAGGTCTTGCCATGCTACTTTTCCGGGATAAAATCTGAACCAACAGGGAAAGAAAAGTCAGTGGGGTTCCAAGATTGGAAGATAATAGCAAAGGCGCCCAACCATCCGCCTTTGCTGTCTCAATCTATCTCCCCACTGAATACCACGTCCCCTTACCGGTACCATGTTGTTCCAGATACCCCTGCTGAACCAATTGGCGCAGGTGTAGCTTGACGGTGTTGCGATTGGCAGCCAGAAGAGTGACTGCATCGGCAATGGTGATCCTGCCACGCTCCCTGGCGATGGCCAGCATTTTTTCCGCCAGCGGCGCCAGCTTCTCCAGTAACTGTTCGCGCTCGATCTTGCCAAGCAGGACGTCTTTCTGCTTTTTCAGGCTGGTCAGGAAGAAGCGCAGCCAGTCATCCAGGTTTTCCCTTTCGCTCCGGATCTGTTTCTGTGATGCTCGCAGCGCCCGGTAATATCCATCCTTGTTTTCCTCCACGATCCGCTCCAGTGAACTGTACGGAATATGACGATAGCCGCTCTGCAGGAGCAGCTGGGTGGTCAGGACACGGGAAAGCCGACCGTTGCCATCCTGGAACGGATGGATGGCCAGAAAATGGACAACAAATGCGCCGATCACCAGCAGCGGATGCAACTCTCTTTCCCGCAGGGCGGTCACCGTTCCGCTGACCAGTTCAGCCATCAGTCGCGGGGTGTCGAATGGGGTTGCCGTCTCGGAAATTACGCCGATGCTTCTGCCATCGGCATCGAAAGCCTCTACATTATTGGCAAGCGTTTTATATTCTCCCCGGTGGGCGGTATCTTTGCTGCTGTACTTCAGGGTAATGCCGTGGAGCTGCTTGATATGATTCTCGGTAAAAGGGATATGCTCCCATGAATCATGGATCGTATTCATTGCTTCGGCGTAACCGGCAACCTCCTCTTCGTCACGGGAGCGAAACGAGCGAATTTCCAGATTCGCCAACAGCGCTTCAACCTGAAGGTCG
>JAQYVZ010000259.1 GCA_030145205.1 Desulfuromonadales bacterium
GGCGAGAGAATCAGCGAAGCCTGATCCGGGTGATTGTCTTTTCGAATTGATTGTGAAGATAGGGATATAAAGCGATGAGCGAACATGCTGCTGTAGGTAAATTAAAGGGAAAGTTCTCCGGGTCCGTTCTGGATGTCGTCGAGTTCCGCGGCGAAACCACCATAACGGTCAAGAAGGAGGATATTGTTGCAATCTGCACTTTTATGAAGAAGGATCTGGGCTACAATTTCCTCGCCGACCTTTGCGGTGTCGATTATCTTGGTCAGACCCCCCGCTTCATGGTGGTCTATAACATTTACAACGTCACCACTAAGGATCGACTGCGGATCAAGGTTCCCGTTGAGGAGTCTGATGCTACGGTTGATACGGTTTCCGTCGTCTGGGCGACGGCCAATTGGCATGAGCGGGAGTGCTGGGACCTGATGGGCGTTTCGTTCAACAACCACCCGGATCTGCGCCGTATTCTCATGCCTGCGGATTGGGAAGGTCACCCGCTGCGTAAGGATTATCCGCTGCAGGGGCCTGGGCGGGAACCGTACCAGGGGCGGCTTAAGTAGGCTGGTGAACTGCAGATCACTTTTCCATCGAAGAGGCTAAGGCTATGGCAATAACCGAAACAATGACAGTAAATATGGGGCCCCAGCATCCCTCGACACACGGGGTGCTGCAGCTTGTGCTTGAGCTTGATGGCGAGAACGTCGTTAAGGCCACGCCCCACATAGGATTTCTTCACCGCGGTACCGAGAAGCTTTCCGAGCATCGTACCTACCATCAGATTATCCCGTTGACCGACCGGCTCGATTATCTCGCGCCGATGCACAACAATCTCGGTTACGTGTTGGCTGTAGAAAAGCTGTTCGGGATTACTGATCAGATTCCTGAGCGGGCTAATGTTGTTCGTGTAGCGCTTGCCGAGCTGACTCGTCTCAAGAGTCACCTGGTCTGGCTCGCGTGTCACGCTCTTGATATTGGCGCTATGACCGTGTTTATTTACGCTTTCCGTGAGCGTGAATATATCATGGATATGTATGAGAAGCTTTCCGGTGCCCGGATGACCTCCAACTACTTCCGCGTCGGTGGCCTTTCCGCTGATCTGCCGGACGGGTTTGAGAAGGACCTCCGCGACTTCGCCAATATGATGCCTGGTCATATCGATACCTATGAAGGGCTGCTGACTGGCAACAAAATCTGG
>JAQYVZ010000260.1 GCA_030145205.1 Desulfuromonadales bacterium
TCTGCTCAGCATAATCCACCTCATCAAGTGCCCCACGCTCAAACTTCCTCTTCAGGATCAGCAGTTCACCCTCCGCCTCCTGCAAAGGGTCCTGCGGCGATGTCACATCCTTGCCGGTAGGTCGAGGTCCTGAAAAAGCGCCGTAACGCCGTAGGATGGACTTTTTGCGACGCCATCAAGGATAGCTAAGAAAGGAAAAACAGACCTTGACCAAGATCAATTGGATAAAAAAAAGGCCCCTGCATGGCAGGAGCCTTTTTTGTTGCAGATATAGAAACTTACAAACTATTCCTTAAAGCTGAACGAGAGGTCTTCCAGGCGATCCCGATCGATAAAATCAATCACTTTGCCGCGCACCTCGATGATCTCCTCATCGGCCAGCTTGCGGAATGTACGGGAAAGGGTCTCGCTGACGGTACCGAGGTTGGAGGCGAGCTGCGACTTGGAAATCGGCAGTTCTACCCGATCGGCTTCGTCACCGGCCAGATCGAGCAGATACCGGGCCAGGCGCGCAGGGACATCCTTAAAGGTCAGCTCTTCGATCTGGGTGGTAAACTGTCGCAAAAAACGGGACAGACCGGCAATCATGTTGATGGCCATCTGCGAGCGTTCATGCAGCAGCGAAAGGAACTCCTTCTTGGGGAAGAAGACCAGGCGTGAGGCCTCAAGCGGCTGGGCATAAGCCGGATACATGCCGTTGCCGAAAATAGCCGCTTCGGCAAAGGTGCCGCCGGGATGAACAATATGCAGAATCCGCTCCTTCCCGTCAGGAGAAAGCTTGTAGACCTTCACCTTGCCGGCAGCGACAATGTAAAAACCCTCAGCCTCTTCCCCTTCGGAAAAAAGCAGATCCCCCCTGCTCGGCTCGCGCATCTTGCCGATCCGGCACAGGTGGTCGAGATCAGCGTCGGTTACACCGGCAAACAGGGCACATTTCTTAATTGCAATTCGTAGGTCCATGGGTCGGGAGAATAGCAGAAGCGAATTAATAATGACAAGCGAGAAAGAGAATAAACCGCAGGGACTGGCTTCGCAGGTGCCTGTCCCTCTGCCGTTTACCGGGACTGCTCCGAAGGTGCCTGCCCCCCTTCAGAACCTGCCCATGTCGTTTGCTGTCAATTGTTGAGCCCCCCCTGTCACTACTCACTTCTTCTCCACTCCCAGGGCGGAACAGGCCTTGGGTCCT
>JAQYVZ010000261.1 GCA_030145205.1 Desulfuromonadales bacterium
CTTGAACGCCACCGCCTTAGCGGCGATAACGTGCATCAGCGGCCCCCCCTGGATGCCGGGGAAAATGTTGCTGTTGATCTTTTTCGCAAACTCCTCGCGGCAGAGGATCATCCCACCGCGGGGGCCACGCAGAGTCTTGTGGGTAGTGGTGGTGACGAACTCGGCATAAGGCACCGGGTTGGGATGCAGGCCGGCAGCTACCAAGCCGGCGATGTGCGCCATGTCGACCATCACCATCGCCCCGACCTTGTCGGCAACCCGGCGGAAGGCTTCGAAATCAATGGTGCGCGGGTAAGCGCTGGCACCGACCACGATCAGCTTCGGCTTGTGCTCGACGGCAAGACGCTCGACTTCCTCGTAATCGATGAAGCCGGTTTCCTTGTCGACACCGTAGGGAACGATATTGAACAGCTTGCCGGAAAAATTGACCGGGGAGCCGTGAGTCAGGTGGCCGCCGTGGGCGAGATTCATCCCGAGAACCGTATCGCCAGGCTGACAGGTGGCGAAGTAGACAGCCATATTAGCCTGCGAACCGGAGTGGGGCTGAACATTGGCATGCTCGGCGCCAAAGAGTTCTTTGGCGCGGTCGATGGCCAACTGCTCGGCCACATCGACGAATTCACAGCCGCCGTAATAGCGCTTGGAAGGATAACCCTCGGCATATTTATTGGTCAATACCGACCCCTGAACCTCAAGCACCCGCTCGCTGACGAAGTTTTCCGAAGCGATAAACTCGAGGCTGTATTCCTGACGTTCGGTTTCCTGACGAATGGTGGCGGCAATTTCCGGATCAAACTGGGCGAGCATTTCGGACATGGTGTTCAAACCTCCGCTGCGATTCGGTATCGCATGCAAATTTGATGGGTGATGTAAAACGAATGGGCAGGCCACCGGCCTGCCCATTCGACTTTAAGCCGTCGTGTTAGCCTTTTCGTACTTCGTCTTCTATCTGAGCAATCTTGTCGAGTCGCCGCTGGTGACGGTCACCTTCGAAAACCGAATCGAGCCAAATGCCAACCAGACTGCAGGCGGTCTCTACGGAGGTCACCCGACCACCCATGACCAGGATATTAGCGTTGTTGTGTTCCTTGGCCATCTGCGCGGTAAACGAATCGTTGACCAGCGCCGCCCGTACCCGGGGGAACTTGTTGGCCACGACCGCCATGCCGATGCCCGTGCC
>JAQYVZ010000262.1 GCA_030145205.1 Desulfuromonadales bacterium
AGAGTACTCCACGGTACACGATGCGGAATATCTCTTCTGCCATGACGCCCTCCCTTACAGTTGAAATTATTTACCTTTTACGTTTTACCCCGGAGAGCCGGGAGCTGTCAACCATTGCCGGTAAAAACTCACCCCATTTCCCCGAAAGGTAATGGCCACGAAGCATCCCTAGTGGCGACTTCATGCTGGCCTTTCCGACAGCCGACGAGTATGCTGATCGCCATTTCATCGAAAGGATCACCTCTCCATGGCTTTGCCGGCAACCATCTACCGGGTCAGCATCCAACTTTCGGATGTCGACCGCAACCAGTACCACAAACTCCAGGCCACCGTCGCCCGTCATCCATCGGAAACCCCCGAGCGGTTGGTCACCCGAGTGCTGGCCTATGCCCTGCGTTTCGACCCGGAACTGGCCCTCACCAAGGGAATCTGCGCCGGCGACGAACCGGACCTGTGGATCAAGGGACCGGACGGCCGGGTGACGACCTGGATCGAGGTCGGCCAGCCCGATCCCGAACGGCTGCTCAAAGTGAGCCGCCATACTGAGCAGGTCATCCTCTTTGCCTACGGGCCGGCCCGGTTCCGCTGGGAAAACCAGCACCTCTCCCGGCTCTCGGCCATCCGCAACCTGGCCGTCTTCGGCATCGATTATGACTTTCTCGAACAGATCGTTGCTCGCCTGCAGCGCACCATCAACTGGGACCTGACCATCACCGAAGGGAACCTCTATCTGAGCATTGGCGAAGAAACTCTCGAAAGTTCGCTGACGCTCCTCGCCGGAACCCTCGATCAGGAATGATTGCGCAACCGCAGCTCCAGCGGATGGGGATTGAGATAAACCTGCTGCTGAAGATAGGACTCCCCATACTTGCGCACGAAATGATTGATCAAGGTCAGCGGGACCACCAGGGGAACCAACCCCTGGTGATAATGACCGATCACCTCCAGCGTCTCCTGCTTTTCATCGACACTTAACTGCTTCTTGAAATAGCCAAGCATATGCTGCAACACGTTGACGTTCTTCTTGACCGTGGTGTTAAGATGCAGCGCTTTCATCAGCAGCTTGAGGTACCCCTCAAAGAGAACCGCTTTCGACATCAGCCCTCCCTGCGCCACCAGCCTGCCCATCTCGCGATAAAGCTCGGTGCTATGGGCGAGGATCAGCAGCTTGTGCCGGGT
>JAQYVZ010000030.1 GCA_030145205.1 Desulfuromonadales bacterium
ACGCTGGGATCGAAGCCGGACTTCTTGACCGCCCAGAGATAGCATTCGTAGCGGTCACGGTCCTGTCGTTGCGGCGATTGTCCCGCGTTGGGGTAGAAGTAGACTTCTGTCGATAATTGGGGTGCCGGGGCGACGTCTTGCGGGATCGCCACAGTTTGGTGTCCGGTCACCGGAGAACACGCTGCCAGGAAAACACTTGCCGCCATGGCGGCTAGGAAAAATCTCGGCATGGACATGAGCACCTCCCCAGTTGAGTGTTTCTTGTCTCTCTAGAGTATAGACGGTTGAGCCGCAGTTTGGTTGCCAACGCAAAATTAATGGAGCGAGCCCGGCTGGCGGGCTCGCGTCCAGTATCCGATGTTGCCGTTACTCTTCGTCAGGTAGATCGCCGCCGCGCATGAAGCCCCGACCCTTGTGATGCCCACGCCCTTCATGATGACCTTTGCCGCGCTTCTCCTGGTGCAATTCCCACAGTTTTTCCGCTTTCTCCTGTTGCTCCGGGGTCAGCAAGGCCAGCATCTCCTGTTTGTGCTGGTTGCGGCTGGCGTGCATGTCGGTTTGCAGGTCGGCACTGGCCCGGGCCTTGGCGCGGAAGGCCTTTTCATCAAAGTCCTGGCTATGAGACATGGCGCGGAGCTCCTCGCGGCTGGCCCGCATGGTTTCACGCATGGCCTGTCGTTCTGTCTGATGCTTCTCCCGCAGGGTCTCAAGCTGTGCTTCCTGCTCTTCGGTCAGGTCGAGCGCCACCTTCATGAATTCGTGGTGACGATCCATGCGCTCCTCCTGCTGTTCGACATTCATCTTACCGGGGCCACGTTCACCTCTGGGGCCATCGCAGTCTTTGGGGCTGCAGCCACCGTTCCAGGCGAAGGCCGTGCCGCCGATCAGCAGGGCCGTGAGAGTCATCGTCGAAATCAAAGTTGCTTTCTTCATGGTATTGCTCCTTGTCTGAAAAATGATCAGGTTTGTTGTTTGTGATGGTGTGACTTTACGACAAACTATCTAAAGTGTGGGTTAAGAGCTGTCAGGTTTGTGTAAAGTTTTGTAAACTTGGCGATGGGGTCATCTCCCTTTACAATTCTTAACATCGCCCGGCGCAGCTTGCCGTTATGATGTGGCTACATCAAACGGAGCGATTATGAACCACATTCTGATTATTGACGATGACACTGAACTGTGCGAGCTGCTGTCTGAATATCTTGAAGGGCAGGGCTACGCCGTGCATGCCGTGCACCATGGTGTCCAGGGTGCCGACGAGGCCTTGGCCGGAGATTACGTTCTGGTGGTGCTGGATGTGATGCTGCCGGGGATGGATGGCTTCGACGTGTTGCGTAAGATCCGCGAGAGCAGTCGTCTGCCGGTGATCATGCTGACTGCACGTGGCGACGACATCGACCGGATCGTTGGTTTGGAACTGGGTGCGGACGACTATTTGCCGAAGCCGTTCAACCCGCGCGAACTGGTGGCGCGCATCCGGGCGATTCAGCGTCGGGCCGAGACATCGCAGCCGTCGGCTGTGGATGCTTCTGCGGAACTGACCGTCGGTGACGTGACCCTTTGCCCGGCCAGCCGGTTGGTCAAACAAGCTGCAGAGTCGGTCGAACTGACCTCGGTAGAGTTCAACCTGCTGCATGTGTTGATGCTGCATGCCGGTGAGGTTGTCAACCGGGAAACCCTGGTCGAAGAGGTTCTGGGGCGGCGGCTGTCTGCTTATGATCGCAGTATCGATGTCCATGTCAGTGCCTTGCGCAAGAAGCTCGGCCACTCAGACGGCAGCACCGAAAGAATCCGGACGGTCCGTGGTGTCGGCTACCTCTATGCCAAACCGGAGGATGCCAGCTGATGCGTAGTTTGTACGTCAAGATTTTCCTGACCTTCCTGGTGACCATCTTTCTGGTGATTCTGGCTGCTGTGATTCTGACGGTCGTGCGCGACCGGGAATTCGCGCTTTTGCCGCATCAGGATTTTGTCCGCAAGGCGATTACGGAAAACAGCCGGCAGATAATTTATGCTTACGAACACGATGGCATTGAGGCTGCCGACAAGGTCGTCCATGAACTGGAACGGCAGAGCAGTATACACATCACCCTGTTCGATGAGATAGGGCGGCCACTGACCCATCGAAGGGTGGGCCGGCACATGGAAAGAATGGTGCAACAAGCCTTACGCACCGGTGAAGTGGTTTTCCCGAAAATGGGGGTGCGCAACCGCCTGGCCAGCGTGGTCCAGATGCCGAGCGGTCGAACCTATGTGGTGGGTGTCCGGTTGCCGAATCGGCCGCCAGCGGCTGGATTCGTTCGTAGCATTACCCACGGTTTCCTCGGCTGGCAGCTGCTGCTTCTGCTGGGGGTGGCGGCGCTGGCCTGTTTCTTCCTGGCGCGCTCATTGACGTCGCCGATCAGTCGGTTACGGCAGGCGACGCGCAGTTTCGCGGCCGGTGACCTGTCGACCCGGATCGGCGATGGTATCAAGGGCAGCAACGAGATTGCTGGCCTGGCCGGGGATTTTGATGATATGGCCGTAAAAATTGAAGACCTGGTTGACGCCCAACAACGCCTGCTGCGGGATATCTCGCACGAGCTGCGTTCACCGCTGGCGCGGCTCGGTATCGCCCTGGAGATGGCGCGCCAGGAGCAGGATCCGGAACAGCGCGACAAATCGTTGTTGCGGATCGAGCGGGAAACCGAGCGGATGAACGAGATGATCGGTGAGCTGCTTCGCCTGACCCGACTCGACAGCGGCAGCGTCGAATTGCAGAAAGAGGAGTTTGACCTGTCCGGGTTGCTCGGCGAATTGATACAGGATGCTAACTATGAAGCTGCGGCGCGTGCCTGCCAGGTGGTGTTGACGGCGCCGTCGGGTGCTTCCTGTGTGGGCTCCCGGGAGCTGTTGGGCCGTGCCTTCGAGAACGTGATCCGCAATGCGGTTCGTCATACCCCTGAGGGGAGTCAGATCAACGTTGAGCTGTCAGAAAAGGGCAGCGAGCTGTTGGTACGGGTGGCGGACCAGGGGCCAGGTGTCCCGGAAATTGCCCTCGACAAGTTGTTCAAGCCCTTCTTCCGGGTGGAAGCTGCCCGCGACCGGCAGAGCGGCGGCACCGGCATCGGCCTGGCGATCGCTGAGCGGGCGGTGAGCCTGCACGGTGGCAGCATTCGGGCCGCCAACCGGCCGGAGGGGGGGTTGCTGGTTGAGATCAGGTTGCCGGTTTAAAGGTGAAAAATGCTCACCACGAAGAGTGTGGAGAGCGCTGAGAAAGCCCAATCAAAATCAAAAATCAGGTCACCCTCACCCCAGCCCTCTCCCGTCAAGGGAGAGGGAGTCAAGCAGGAAAGTCGCTAAAAACCCCCATTCTCACTTAAAGAGAGATTAGCAGGGAACTTGGCAGGGAAGCTGCGAAGCACGTCCCCTCTCCCCTGGCGGGAGAGGGTTAGGGTGAGGGGGCTCAGTGCTCCCCATGTCCTCAAAAGAGCACAGCGAACGAGTAGTACGCATATAGGAATGGTTGTTTACGGCAACGGCGGGATCGGGTGCTGAATGCCATTCATTGCGCTGCCTTTCAGCATCGCCTTGATCTCTTCCGGCATCTTGCCGTCCCCTTTGGCCATGGCGCGCATCTGATCGCCGAGGTACGATTTCTCCACCAGGATCTTTAGCACCGCCTTCATGAACTCCTGCTTCCAGGGGGTGAGCTCATGGAGGTTCTGGAACTTGTGCATGTAGAATTTCTGCGCGGCCTTGCCCAGCTCCCGTTCCAACTCCTGCATGGTCATGTTGTTCGGCTTGATCACCGGCTCAACCAGGTTGTACTTGCGGTAATCCTTGGTTGCTACGTATTTCTCCAACTCCGGGTAGAGCTCGGCGTAGGGCCAGGGGGCGATGGCGAGGAAAAAGGCCATGTCGGGGTTGTAGTGTTTGGCCAGTTCGACTGTCTCCGCGATCGATTCCGGAGTGTCGTCCGGCATGCCAAGCACGAAGGAGGTCTCCGAGACGATGTCGGCGGCGTTGATGATGTCGATCGCCTGCTTCGACTGGCTCACCTCGGTCTCTTTATTGAACAGGTCGAGGGTCGCCTGATCGCCGGCCTCTACGCCGACGTAGATATGTTCGACTCCCGCCGCGCGGTACTTGTCCATGATGTCGGCATCACGCAGGATGTCATCCACGCGGGTCTCCATCAGCAGCTTGACCGGCACCTGACGGGCGATCATCAGGTCGAGAATCCCTTCCCAGCGTTCGCGGTTGTAAGTCGGCAGTTCGTCGGCCAGCATGGCCACTTCCACACCATAACGGCTGCTCAGTAGCTCCAGCTCGGCAACGAAGTTCTCCGGGCTGCGCCCTCGCCAGCTTTGTTCCCAGAAGAGTTGCTGCGAGCAGAAGGAGCATTGCGACATGCAGCCGCGCGCCGAGGAGACGATCGCCAGGCGGGCGTCGTTCTTGGCGAAATACTTGTAGATCGGCCACTCCACCAGGTCCCAGGCGGTCGGCAGGGCGTCCAGGTCGTGAATGTTGGGGCGTTTCGGGGTGGTGATGATCTGACCGTCGCAGGAAAACACCAAGCCGCGCACCTTGGCCGGGTCGTCGTTGGCGTTCAGGCAGTGCAGCAGCTCCGGCAGGGTGACTTCCCCCTCGCCGCGCACGATATAGTCGATGGTGGCCGCATCCGCCTGCAGCAGTTCGTCAAAGCAGAAGGTGGCGTGGACGTTGCCGAGCACGGTCACCACCTCCGGGTTGACCTGCTTGGCCAGTTGCAACAGATCGACCGCATGGACAATGGATGCAGTGTAAGCCGTGGTCGCCACCACGTCCGGGCGGAAGTCCTCGAGCCGCTGTTTGATCTCGTCCCAATCGTGCCAGAGCGCCATGGCGTCGTAGTAGTCGACCTCGAAGCCCGCCTCTCGCAGGGCGCCGGCAATATAGACAAATCCCACGTTCAGCCAGGTTCCGGCTGATTCAACCACGCCTGAATGGTAAGGCGGTGTAATGAGGGCGACGCGTTGCAGATTCATAGATGACTCGTTTTGTCCTTTTTGCCTATCCTACCATATATTGCGAGTGCTGGCTTTTCACGAAATAGGGGATGATGAAGAAAGCGACGATCGAGAACAGGAACGACAGGATGATGTACCAGGTCGAAAACGCCTTGCTCCACTTGAAGGTAATCCGGCCGTGCAGGTAGAGGCCGTACACCAGCCAGACGACCAGCGACCAGGTCTCGGTGGGATCCCACGACCAGTAGTGCCCCCACGAGTTGTTGGCCCAAATCGAACCGGTGATGATCATGATGGTCAAGGTGATGAAGCTGAAGGCGACCAGCCGGTAAGCGTAGTCGTCCAGCACATCTACCGATGGCAGCCTGGTCAGAAATCCTTGCTGCGGATCGCGGCGATCTTTCAGCAGCTGGGCGATCGACAGGGCAACCGCCACCAGCATGCCGGAGACGGTCAGCTTGGCAAAGACGATATGCACCAGCAGCCAGGCGCTCTGCAGGGTTGGCGACAACGCCTTGAGTTCGGTCGAGCCCATCAAGGCGAAGCCCATCATCACGAAAGCGAGCGGCATGACAATGGCGCCGAGGTGGACGAACATGCGGATGCGCCACTGCAGCAGCAGGAAGAAGGTCACCGCAATCCAGACGTTCGACGAGAGAATCTCGTAGGTGCTCACATAGGGACCGTGGCCGGCCGCGCTCCAGCGCAAACCCAGCGAGATGCTGTGCAGGGCCAGACCAATCAGGGCCAGAATCGTCCCAAGCTTGCGCGACTTGTCGTGCGAGAAGGCGAGCGCGCTGATGTAGGCGATCGAACTGAAAATATAGCTGGCCAGGGCCAGCCAGAAAAAGAGGGCGGCGGTCATGCCTGCGGCCTTTCCTTTTGGAGTTCACGAATCTGTTCATCAAAACGTGCCCGGAACGAAGCTTTGTACTTTTCGGTGATCGCGCCGATCACGATCTTCTGTTGACCATCTTCCCGCAAAATCGACACCCAACAGCGCTCCGGCACCCAGAAATAGGTGATCAACAGACCGACCAGCAGCAGCGCGAAGCTGGCGAAAATCACCGGGACCCCCGCATCACGCACCACTAAATAAGAAGTGTACGGCTTCAGGCTGTCGAAGCGCAGTGTCAGGCCTTCGACGCTGAGAGTGCTGCCACCGAAAAGGACTCCCTGGAAGCGGCGGCCGTCCATCGATTCCGAGGTGACCTTGATCAGGCTGACCGGGTGCTTCAGCGCCAGCTCTGCCAGTCCGTCGATCTGCTTGAGCTGGTCGGTGTGCAGCTCCATCAGGAGCGCCATTCGTACGCCGGGGGGGACCAGGCGGGTGGTCATCTTCAGTTGGCCAGGGTCTTTCGGCAGGACGAAGTGCGCGGCACCTTTTACTTCGGTGCCTCGATTGTCGGTGATTGTCAGGCCGGCGACAAAGCCGTTGCGGCTGCCTTGGTAAATGGTTCGGCCGTGGGTTTTTAAGGGGTTGTTGACCGCGATCCGCTCCGCACCAAGCAGTTGCCCGCCTTTGTCATAAAGGCGCACTTCGCTGGCGCGCTGTCGGGCTTTACCCGGTTGCCAGTAGCTCAGGTCAGGGTGGTCCAGCTCCAGGGTGAAATCGTCAGCGTCCCAGGTGAAAAGCGGTTCTGGCGAGTTGCGCTGGAACTTCTGCGTGCCCGCCTCAAACCGTTCCCCCGGAGTCAGCTCCAGGTAGCCGGCATGGCGGGTCGCGAAGCTGAGCAATGCGCCGAGCAGCACCACGAAGAAGGTCAGGTGAAAGAACAGCACGCCCCAGTGGCCCGCTTCGTGGCGGCTAGCGTAGAGGCGGATTTCCTGGTTGGTCTGCTCCGTTTTGACCCTGTAGCCGTTCTGTCTCAGGTGCTTGCAAAGTTGTGCGCTGTCCAGATCGGCAACGTCGAGCCGGGCGTGGCAGGGTAGACCCTCAATCTCATGTGCGCTGCGGAACGCCTGCAGGGCGTGCTGCTGGCGCTGCCCCTTGCGTAGCATCAGCACGCAGGCGGCACCCAGGTTGATCACCAGAAAGAGGACGGCAAGGAAAAAGGGGTTGTCCAGGTCGCCGGGGCTGCCGACGCCGATACGGTCGAGCCAGAGCAGGAACCAGGGGGCAGTTTCGCCGTCGCCGGGCAGGGCCGCGCGTTGCGCAACGATAGCACGCTGCGCCACCAGCAGGGTGAGCAGAGCCATCAGGATGAAGGAGAGTTTAAGTCCGCCGAGGAATTCGAGCAGCTTCGTGCCGGAGAAGCCCGGCTGCTGTACGGCAGAAATGTTTTTCCGCAACAGCATGTTGGGAACTCCTGTCGGTTGAAGCGCTTAGGTGCAGTTGTCGCCGGTGGCGGTCAGGTCGTTGTCGTGGGCGTTTTCTTGCCAGTTACCCTCGGTCCAGCTGTCGATGCCTTCCTGGAAGTAAGTCGGGTCCAGTAGGTGTTTGCGGGTTTCGGAGCCGTGTGGGTTTGCCATGTGGCAGTCCTGGCACATTTCGCCGTCATGTTTTCGAATATGCAGTTCTTCGGGAATACCATTGTCTGTTCCGTCTGCATCTTCGCCATCAAAACCGCTGCCTTGAAAGGTTTGTGGGTGGCAGTTGAAGCACCAGACGTTGGTGGTTTCACTGGAGCTGTTGGAGTTCGGAATTGCGGAAGTTGCACTCCAGGTCGTATAGGGGCTGCCGCTAGGCACCTTGAGGACATTGTTGTAATTGGAGCCGTGCACCCCTTCAGGCCCGACTCCGGCATCGCTGGGACCGTGGCAGTCGGAGCAGAGCATCTTGGCAGTACGCAGAACCGCATTAGATGCGCCGGAGTAGCGGGTCATCATGACGCCGACATAGGTACTGTTGAAGGTGGCGGTTGATGCAATTTTGCGAGTGTAGCCGGTTTTGTCGCCTTCGACGTAGTGGTAGCTGTCGTTGTTCATGTTGAATTCATCAGCCGTTGTTCTGGAGTTTGCAGTCCAGGAGCTGTGACACTTGAAACAGACTTTGTACTGCTCGAAGGTGCTGGTGACCGTTACAAAGGTGTAAGTGATGGTTCCACCTGCGACGGGGGTGCTCGGATTCACTCCGGTCGCGCCGATAATTGGCCCTTTCGCGGCAGAGGTTGCGTCATATCCCGGAGCAACGATCGCATTTGCCACGTGTGGGTTGTGACAGTCAGTACACTCTGCATGGCGGCTGGTGCTGGTAAAAGCAGAAGAGGTGCTCTCATGGGCGCGATGGACACCATCAGTCGATGTGAGTCGAGGGTGCTTGTTGGTCTTACTGAATTGAGCAGCAATGTCGGTCGAGGCCGGACTGCCGTCATGGCAGCTCAGGCAGAGATCCTGCTCCATGTCAAAGCCGAGGTAGGCGTCCGGGCCGCCAGTCGGGGTCGGCTCGGAGCCATCCAGACTGGCATGTTGCTCATGACAATGGCCGCAGTTGCCGGTGGCGTAGTTCGTGTTGCCGCGATCCACTCCATCGGTGGTGTCGCCATGCGAGGAATTGGCATAGAGGCCGGCCATGGTCGGAGCCGCAGTCAGAAAGACAAAAAACAGCGCCCCATAAAAGATAAGCAAACGGAAAAGTCGTTTATTCAGTGTCATAAGAAGGAGACCGGCAATAAGTCGACAAAATATCCATGAGTCGACAACAAAACAAATTAACCCTGGTATGAAAGTGCTCGGTGATTAGCGAATTAATTGTATATGCTTTTTATCAAGAATATAAACAGCTTAAGCAAATTGCATGCCTAAGGTTTAACGGGGGGTGTTTTGATTAAGATGGTCGGATATGTCAACCTCTGCGGTGATAGAAAGAAACGGCTATAGGAAAGGCTCGTCCGGTTTGATCCTTTATGGGAGGCGCATGCTTTTCACTTTTTCCATCCATGTAGCGGACATGCTATAGTTCGGGCGGTTTATTTATCATCAATCTGGAGCGCGCATGAAGTACACCATCACGAATCATCAGAACATCTCTAAAAACTGCCTGGTCTGCGGTGTGGAAAACGAGTTCGGCCTGAAGACCCGCTTCTATGAAACCACCGATAAGGAAGTGGTTGCCCTGTTTCAGCCGATCAAGCAACACCAGAGTTATCCGGACATCACCCATGGCGGTATCTCGGCGGCGATTCTCGACGAAGTGATTGGTCGGGCGATCATGGCCTTTCACGATGAAAAGTCCTTCGGGGTGACCATCGAGCTGAAAATGCGCTATCGCAAGCCGGTTCCCTATGGTGTGCAACTCAAGGCAGTCGGCCGGATCACCAACGACAATGGTCGGATGTTCGAAGGCACCGGCGAACTCTATCTGCCGAACGGCGAGGTGGCGGTCTCTGCTGAAGGGAAGTACCTACGCCGTCGTTTGGAGCAGTTCACCAACAGTGAATTTGTTGACAGCGAGTGGTGGGCGCCAGAGGATGAACTGCCGGAGGAGATCTCCATCTAAAACCTGTCGGGAGACGCCGTGGACCATTCCGCCCACTTCCAGTTTTTCGGACGTTTGCAGAACCTGCTGGTTCGACCGCACCAGGCTGGCGACGTACTCTATACGTTCACTGAGTACCCGGCGGTCAAAGATGCGATCGAAGCGCTTGGTATCCCGCATACGGAGGTGGCGGCGCTGGCCATCAATGGAACGAGCGTCTCGTTTGCCTACCCTTTGCAGCACACTGATCGAGTTGAGGTTTATCCGCACGCCTGGCCGCTTACTCTCGCTTCGCTGGTCAGTTTGACGCCACCACTGCCCGATCCTCCCCGTTTTATCCTCGACGTCCATCTCGGCAAGCTAGCCCGTCGTCTGCGCATGCTCGGTTTCGACTGCCTGTATCGCAATGATTATGAAGACGCCGAGATTGTGGAGATCGCCTGCCGGGACGACCGCATCGTACTGACTCGCGATCGCGGTCTGCTCAAACGGAAGCGGGTGGTTTGGGGCTGCCTGCTTGATGGCGACCGATTTCCGGAGCAGTTGCGTGAACTTGAAGCGCGTTACGGACTGCTGGCGGATATCTCCCCCTTGGGGCGCTGTCCGAATTGTAACGGATTGCTGCAACCGGTGGCAAAGGGGGAGATTCTTGAACGGTTGGAGCCGAAGACCCGTCTCTATTATGATGCGTTCCGAAGGTGCATCGACTGCGCTCAAATTTACTGGGAGGGAACTCATGCGGAGAAGATTCTTGATTGGGTTCGTGGACTTTGTGCCGCCCGTATGCTAGAAAAGTAGTCAAAAGCCGAAGGGCTCCAGTGATATGGCGATGAAGATTCTGTAATCTTTCTATAGGGTTTGCTTTTCTGGTGAAATTCGTTATGGTATTTAAATTGCAACAAGTCACTTTCCAGTTGAGTTCAGTCTTGGTAGCATGAGCGGGGGCATGTGACAATTTTGCAGGTCATGAGGTGTGCTTTTTTATGAAGGTTTTTTTTGCAGCGCTGGTTTTGAGCAGCCTTCTTTGCATTTTCCTGCCACCGTTCGCCTGGGCTGGAGATTATGCCGATTCAGCGCATGGTGATACCTCCATTGGGGTGGATCGCTCCACCATCGACACTGATTTTTCGAATTACGCTACGGGCAACTGCGCCCATTGCCATGAGCAGCATGCGTCACTGGGTGGGACTGAACCGACCCCGACCGGTGGACCGGATGACTACCTGCTGTTCGATGTGACCAGCAGTAACACCTTCTGCAATACCTGCCATGATGGCAGCCCGGTAACTGGCGATGTCGCCAGCCAGACCACGAAGACCAGTGGTCATGATCCCGCGACAACCAAAACCCCCGGTAATATTAATGCCGTTTGCATGGATTGCCATGATCCCCATGCCGCGACAGAGGTTGCTCACGTCGAGGCGACTGATGGCAATACTGCTTCGGGAGTGTTGAAAAACGTGGCCGGGGTGCAAGCGACATGGTCTGCACCATCAAACCCAAGTAATGGTACAGAAACTCTGTCTGCGCCAAGTTATACAGCAACCACCGCCGTGACAAAAGAGTACGAACTCTGTCTGAAATGTCATTCTTCTTACGCTTGGGGAGCGACCCCGCCGACTGGCTGGACGGATCAAGGCAAGGAGTTTAACCCCCATAACTTCTCCTTTCATCCGGTGACTGAGAGCTCTGCCGGTCAGCAATGGAACAACACCTTCATTCGCGCTAACCAGACTGCGGCCATGACTGGCAACTGGGCTTTGCCCGCCAACTTGGATGCCCGCATGTATTGCAGCGATTGTCATGCCGACAATACTGCTGGAGCCCCGAAGGGCCCGCATGGCTCAAATGCTGTTTATATTCTGCGAGCCGTCGGCCCAGGCACTACCTACAACAATCTCTGTCTGTTGTGTCATCGGCCTGAGGCTGGCGCGGCTACGTCAGCATTCGGCAACCATACAACGGCAAAGCACCAGTACCCAAGTAATGCTTTGGGGTGTCTTGGTTGCCATGCTGGGAATATTGGTGTCGGTGGTCGTACCGGAAATGTCCATGGCACGAATTACCGCTGGGCGACGAGTGGCCAGCCTGCGATAAAATTTTTGGTAGGGGGCTATATCACTACGTTAACCTCAAATAGCTGTGGTGCTGCAAAAGTCACAGGTTGCGGTGGGCATCCTGGTGGGAAGGGCTACTAAGCAAACTGTTGATCTTGAGGAAACTTTTTTGTTTAGTTTTTTGACCTCACGCCGCATTGTCTCCATTCTGTTGGGAGCTTTCATCGTTCTGTTGGTTTTGGGAGCCCTGATCCCTCAGGAGAATTCCTCTCCGCTGTTTGAAGTCAACGTATGGCAGAACAATCACCCATTATTGGCTAAAGTTACTCAGGTCGTTGGCGGAACCAAGCTGTACACGAGTTATCCTTTCCTCGTTGTCTCCGGACTCCTCTTACTGTCTACAGCAATGTGTACTGTCCAGAGAATCGGGCTGCTGAGAAAAGAGGAATTGCCCTCGATTGATACGGACTTTTCTGTAGAGCTGTCTCCGCAGGCTTTAGAAGAGGGCTATGCTGAAGTCGTGACATATGTTCGTCATTGTTTACGCAAGCATGGATGTTTTGCCAAGACTGAGTCCTTCCCCGTGGAAGCGATTGTTGTCGTTCGAAAGGGTGGTCTGGGCCGCTGGGGGTCTGTCCTGTTCCATTTCAGTTTCCTGATTCTTCTGATTGGAGCTCTCGCGAGTGTCTGGACACGATCGGAAGGGAGCTTCATCTTGACTGAAGGGCAGTCATTTCGGGGGACGCCGGCCGAGTTTGTCTCTCGGCAGCCAGCGGCCTTACCATGGTACGGTGTTGGCGATTTCGAGATCGTCCTGCAACAGTTCGTGCCCCAAGAAGGCCAGCCACCGACTTATGCAAGCAAATTGATTTTTAGTCAGGAGGGTAAAGAAGCCGAACGTCTGGATGTTCGTACGTTTCAAGCAGGATCGTATGCTGGACGGACCTTCTACCAGAAAGAACATGGTTTCTCTCCTCGGTTTCTCGTCAAAACAGCAGCCGGACAGGATCTTTTTGACGGCTTCGTCGCCTTGGCCTCAAGCTTTTCAGACGATGAGGTTCGCTACGAGAATGTTTTTTCCATTGTTGAGGGCAGTTTGAAAATTGAAGGACAATTGTTTCCGGATGCAGTCCAAAAAGCGGGCCAATGGCGTTCCCTGTCTCCCAAGCCGAACCGCCCGGTTTTCCTGGCCCGTATTGAACAAAGGGGCGTCCCGGTTTTTGAAGGGCCGATCCCGTTAGGCGAAGCCCTGGAGCTCGAAGGTCTGCAAATCAGTTTCACGGAACTGCGCTACTGGAGCGGACTGCAGATGGTGACGGACCTCGGAGTGCCGATCCTGTATGCGGGCTTCTTCTTGGGCTGTCTCGGTTTGGTGCTACGGACTCTGATCTCCAGTGAAACCTTTTGGCTGAAAGCGGTGCCGTCGGCGGAGACAACATCCTTGGTTCTCTACGGGGCCGCCGAAAGAGATCAGGCGCTGTTTGCGGAAAAATTCCAAGTCCTGGTCGACGAGCTGCGTGCCGGGTTACGTGAAATGAAAGGTGATACGATTCGTGAATGACACCGCTCTGTTCTGGATCGCCCTGGCAGGCTACTTGGTGGCTATTATTCTGCTGCTGGTGAGTTTAAAGAAGGACGAAGCTCTGGCCGCGAAGGGGGTCTGGGTCGTCTGCGTCGCTCTGGTCGTGCATACCGTTTCACTGGGTCTGCGCTGGCAGGCGGCGGGGCACCTGCCGGGCAACGACCTCTACGAGTTGAACTCGGTCGGTGGTTGGTTGACTGTGGCAATTTACCTCTGGATTCAGTACCAGTACCCGAAATTCCGAGGACTGGGCGCGGTGATTTTGCTGCTGACCATTGGCATGATGCTGTACGGGGTCAGCAAACCGCATGCGATTGCGCCCCTTTCCGATGAGTACCAGAGCGGCTGGTTCTTCGTACATATCCTCTCGGCATTTTACGCTTATGGTTGCTACGTGATCGCGACCTCGGCCGGACTGCTCTACCTGGTGCGTCACTACCGCGGCGGTCCGTTCTCCGAGCGACTGCCTTCCCAGGATCTGCTCGAAAATCTCAATGGCCGGCTGATTGGCTACGGTTTCTGCAGCCATGCTATCATGTTAACGTCCGGTGCGATCTGGGCCAACAGTGCCTGGGGCCGTTACTGGGGATGGGATCCGGTGGAAACCTGGTCGCTGATTACCTGGCTGGTCTACGCGTTCCACCTGCATGCTCGCACTTTCCTGCACTGGAAAGGCCAGCGTCTGGCCTGGATCTCGGTGGTGGCGCTGATCACCATCGTATTTACCTTCTGGGGGGTGCCGCACCTGCCCACTCAGCCTGGACAACCTGGATAAATGATGACAGTCGATCTGCTAATTATTCTGAATAACTTTTTTCACGATCTGGCTTCGGCCATGTGGTTTTGTGGCACTCTGACTCTGTTGGCGCTGTTGCGCGCCGGCAAACAGGACGGTCATCCCGAAGTGGCCGCTTTCTCCCGCCAACTGTTTCGCCGGGTGTCCAAAGTCACCAATGTCAGTCTGGCCGCGGTGGTGCTGGGCGGTGTGGTGCGGGCCATTAATTACCAGGAATATGAATGGTTGCCAGCCCTGGGTCGTGATCAAGTGGGCCTGCTGGTGGTCAAGCACATCCTGCTGACCGGCATCGTGGTTGGCGGCATCTACTTGCAGGTGCGCATGGCGCGACAGTTCAGGCAGGCTCAGGATGCGGAGCGGACATCGGTATCATGAAACGTTCCCGGTTGTTCCTCCAACTGTTGATTCTTGCCGGCTGCGGGCTGATAGTCTATCTGCTGTTCCATCCGGAACTGTTTGTTGCTCCATCCGGCGATCATGATCAGAACCTGCTGACGGCAAACGAGGCTCGCGTTGCGCAGCCCGCGCCAGAGTTAACGGTCCGCCCGACCTACCGCTCCAGCATCGACTGCGGCCAACGTACTCCGCAGGCACTGGCGTTGGATGGCGAACAGCTGGTGGTCGCCTATCGTCGCCTCAACCTTGTCGATTTTTTTGCCGCCAGTGGGGAGCGTTTGGCCTTTTTCGACCCCTTCCCGAGGGGGGAGATGAACATCTCGTCTTTGTACGTTGACGATCAGGGCCAGCTTTACATCACCGACTTCGCCAACCGCTCTCTGCTGATGTTCGACGCGCAGCGCAATTTCCGGCACTTTTTTCCCTCTGGACAGGGCACGGCAGCCGCCCGGCCACAACTGCCGGTCAGTCTCCGCGGGAGCGACAAGTTGCTTGTGGTTGCCGACCTGGGGGATAATACAGTGAAGAGCTACCTGCCGCAGGGAGAATATGTGCTCTCGCTGTCGCAGGAAGCGTCTGGGACGCCGGAACCCTGGCATCCGTTTGACGTCGCCTTGACCGATGATGGCCGCATTCTGGTCAGCGACATTCGGGGGAAGAAGATCCTGGCGTTTTCCTGTGCCGGTAAATTTGCCTACGCTTTTGCCGACCCGGACAAAGGGGACGGCCCGCAAAAACCTGGCTCCATGGCGATCGACAGCCTGGGTCGGGTCCACCTGGTTGACAGCGGCAGCCACCAGATTTTCGTCTACGATAACTTCGGCCGTTTCTTGTTTACTTATGGGCGGCTAGGCTCTATCGGCACGGGCATGCGGGTGCCGACCGCGATCGCCATCGACACCGAAAAGAATCTCGTCTACATCGCTGACAGCGGCAACCGTCAGATTGATGTCTGGAGTTTACCTGAATAAATGCTGAAAAAAATCATGTTGATAACCCCACCGTATCACTGTGGGGTCGTTGAGTCGGCCGGACGTTGGCCGAATCTGGGCTTTATCTACTTGGCGGGCGAGCTGCGCGCGGCCGGTTTCGAGGTGGTGATCTACGATGCCATGTCGCTCTGGCACGAGTATCCGCAGATCGAGGAGCGTATCCGTGAGGAACAGCCGGACGTGGTGGCGACGACGGCGTTTACCGCGACCATCAACGATGCCCTGAAAATCCTAACAATGGCGAAGCGTATCGACCCGCAGGTCACCACTCTGCTCGGCGGCATTCACCCGACCTTCTGCTACCAGGACATTCTGCAGGAATCACACGACACCGTCGATTTTTGCATCATCGGCGAAGGGGAGCGGACGGCACCTGAGCTGATGTCTGCCCTGGTGTCGGGGGGCGACCTGCGCCAGGTTGCCGGTCTTGCCTATTGGCAGGATAACGATGTGGTCGTCACTGCACCGCGGCCGCTGATCGAAGATCTCGACAGCCTGCGACCTGCCTGGGACATGGTCGACTGGAAAGACTATCCCCTCTACTTTATCGAGGAGACCAACGTCGCCCTGGTGAATTCGTCACGCGGCTGCCTGCATGAGTGTTCCTTCTGCTCGCAACACAAGTTCTGGAACGGTTCCTACCGGGAACGTGACGCGGAGAAGTTCGTCGCGGAGATTGCCCACCTGAAACGGGAATACGGCGTCAACGCCTTCTTCGTGGCGGATGAATATCCGACTTACACCGAGGAGCGCTGGGTGAAGATCCTCGATCTGCTGATCGAAGCGGATCTCGGCGTGCATATCCTGATGGAGACCTGTGTCGGCGATATCCTGCGCGACAAAGACATCCTCTGGAAATACCGCAAGGCAGGCATCCTGTTCATCTACATGGGTGTAGAGGCGACCAACGAAAAACGGCTGGCAGAGTTCAAAAAGGACATCAAGTTTGCCGAATCGAAAGAGGCGATCCGCCTGATCAAAGAGGCCGGCATGATCTCGGAGAGTTCGGTGATCCTGGGAATGCCGGACGAAACGCCGGAGACGATTAAGGAAACTTTCGCGCTGGCCCAGGAGTATGATTCCGACTTTATGCACTTTTTGATGATCGCCCCCTGGCCCTATGCTGACCTCTACGAGGAGTTAAAACCGTATATTGCGGAGACTGATTTCTCCAAGTACAATCTGGTTGAACCGGTGATTGCTCCCCGCTTCATGACGAGGGAGGAGGTCTTCAAGGAAGTGCTCAACTGCTACAAGAACTACTACATGAGGAAACTGCCAGAATGGTACCTGATGAAGGGCAATGACCTGAAACGGCACGCCCTGCTGACCGGGATGAAGGCGGTGATGGAGAACTCCTTCCTGAAAGATCACATGACCGGATTGGGAAAGATGCCGAAGACGGTTGAAAAGTACCTCGGGTACTTTAAAGGATCTGCCACCAAAAAGGATTCTGCCGCTTAGGAAATCTGCCCATGTCCGGATTGATGACCGAAATCGATAGCGCCCGTCTGAGCTTCCTGCTGGAGCAGAAGGTGACGGTTGTCGATATTCGTCGCCCTGAGGAATGGCGCACCACAGGTGTCGTGGCCGGCAGCTTGCTGCTGACCTTTTACGATGATCAAGGCAATTGTGACCTGCAGGCCTGGCTGACCACCATGCAACCCCTGGCGCCGCCAGACAAACCGCTGATCCTGATCTGCCGCACCGGCTACCGGACCGGCCTGATTGGCGAACTGCTGCTCGAACAGAGCAGCTATCAACAGTTGTACAACGTGACCGACGGTATTCTCGGCTGGATCGCCGACGGCTATCCGGCTCAACCTTGGTCCAATTCCCCTGAATAGTTGCTGACCGGCCTCGTTCCGTTTAGAATATCCCTGTTGTCATGTTTATTTTTAGTGGGCGCTGTCCCCTTTTTATGGATACGGACGTTTCATGGAACTGAACACCATCCTGTTTGCTTTCGGACTTACCCTGTTTGCCGGTCTCGCGACCGGTATCGGTAGCGCCCTGGCATTTTTTACCCGCACCACCAACACACGTTTCCTGTCTGCAGCCCTCGGTTTCTCGGCCGGGGTGATGATCTACGTCTCCTTTGTCGAGATTTTCGTCAAGGCGCGGCGAGAGCTGATCATGAGTCTTGGCGAAGTTCCCGGAACCTGGGTAACCGTGCTCTCCTTTTTCGGCGGCATCGCCCTGATCGCGGTGATCGACAAGCTGGTGCCCAACTACGAGAACCCGCACGAGCTGCATTCGATCGAAGAGATGGACCAGGGACTGGAAAATCTGCCGAACAACGAGGCTCACGATTTCGGCAAGCTGAAGCGGATGGGCGTATTTACCGCCCTGGCGATCGGTATACATAACTTTCCGGAGGGTTTGGCGACCTTTACCGCGGCCCTGACCGACCCGAACCTCGGTATTGCCATCGCGGTGGCGATTGCCATTCACAATATCCCGGAAGGGATCGCTGTGTCGGTGCCGATCTACTACGCGACCGGCAGTCGCAGCAAGGCGTTCAAGCTCTCATTCCTGTCTGGCCTGTCGGAGCCGGTCGGGGCACTGTTTGGTTACCTGGTGCTGATGCCGTTTCTGTCGCCGACCCTTTTCGGTGTCCTGTTTGCCGGAGTGGCCGGCATCATGGTGTTCATCTCGCTGGATGAACTGTTGCCCGCTGCGGAGGAATTCGGTGAGCATCACTTGTCGATCTACGGCATGATCAGCGGCATGGCGGTGATGGCGCTGAGTTTGTTGATGTTTTTGTAAGGGGAATGATAATCATTCCGCAAAGAATAACTCCCCTCTCCCTTGACGGGAGAGGGCCAGGGTGAGGGTGACCAATTCATAAATCATCCCCCTCACCTCAATCCTCTCCCGCCAGGGGAGAGGAAGATTCGTCGAGAGAGGGTTTCGTTCTAAGAAAGAGCAGAAATGACAACACCTAAAATTGACCTGACAAACGTCCTGCCGTTTTGCCGTGAACTTCTGGAAGAGGCAGGCGAGATTGCTCTCAGTTATTTCCGTCGCGAACTGGCGGTGGACAACAAGCTCGAAGAAGGCCGCTTCGATCCGGTGACCCGTGCCGACCGCGAGGTCGAGGCCTTCCTGCGCAAGGCGCTGCACAAGCACTTTCCGGACTGTGCGGTAATCGGCGAAGAGGGTGGGGTCACGCCCGGAACCTCGGAACTAAGCTGGGTGATCGACCCGATCGACGGCACCAAGGCGTTCATCAGCGGCCTGCCGACCTGGGGTATGTTGCTTGGGTTGAAGCAGGGGCGGCAGTTGCTGGCTGGTATGATGTACCAGCCGTTTACCGGCGAATATTTTGTCGGCAGCACGGCTGGTGCATTTCTGCACCATGGCGAGCAGCGCCGTGTTTTGCAGACCCGGCAGGGAACATCGCTGGCCGAGGCGATCCTTTATTGCACCCACGAGAGCATGTTCGATGGCCCGGAAAATCTTGCTGCTTTTCGTCGGGTGGCTGACCGGGTGCGGTTGCAGCGGTTCGGCGGCGACTGCTATGCTTACTGCATGCTGGCGCTCGGTCGCATTGACCTGGTGGTGGAGGATACCCTGCAGCCGTATGACATCATGCCCCTGATCCCAATCATCGAGGCGGCTGGCGGGGTGGTGACCGATATCAACGGTGGTCCGGCGGACGAGGGTGGTTTTGTCGTGGCCGCGGCCAACGCTGCGCTGCATCGTGAAGTGCTGGATGTGATTCGTGAAAAGTGAAACGTAAAACGTAAATTTTATCTGTGAGGGTGACCAATTCATGAATCATCCCCCTCACCTCAATCCTCTCCTTTAGGCCCTGCGGGTCCGCCAGGGGAGAGGAGGACAATGTAACCCGTGATTTTTTTTACCTTTAACGTTTGACCTTTAACGGGGTGTGTCGCATGCAAAAGTCCTTTGACGTGATCGTGATCGGTAGCGGCCCCGGCGGGGAAGGGGCTTCGATCAGGCTGGCCAAGGCTGGTAAGTCGGTGGCCGTGGTGGAAGAACACTCACTGGTGGGAGGCGGGTGCACTCACTGGGGGACTATCCCGAGCAAGGCGCTGATCCAGGTGGTTCGGCAGTATTCCGCTTTCCGGAGGAACCGGTTGTTCGATCGGATGCTGCACCATATGACGATCTCGGCGGCAAACCTGCTGGAGATGGTCGAAGACGTGGTGGCCCGCCAGGTGCGTGAGCGTGAAGGCTTCTACGTGCGCAACAATATTGAAGTGATCCAGGGACGGGCCCGCTTCGTGGCACCCAAGATTCTGGAGATTGATGATGGTGCCGGCACACTGGATACCTTGACCGCTGAGCATTTCGTGGTGTCCACCGGATCACATCCCTTCCGTCCGGATGACGTTGATTTCACGCACCCGCGCATCATCGACAGCGATACCATCCTGCAGCTTGAGGAGCTTCCTGAAACCTTGACGGTCTACGGTGCCGGCGTGATCGGCAGCGAATATGCGTCGGCCTTTCGGAATCTGGGTGTCAGAGTCAATCTGGTAAATACGCGCGGCCGTCTGTTGGAATACCTGGATGACGAGATCAGCAACGCGCTCAGTTATCATATGGCGGACGAACAGGGAATTTTGATCCGTCATAACGAGGAGCATGAGAGGGTTGAGACGAGTGACGATGCGGTGACTTTGCATCTCGCCTCCGGCAAGAAGATCAAGTCGGATCTGCTGCTCTGGGCCAATGGCCGCTCCGGCAACTCGCAGGACCTGGGGCTTGAAAATATCGGTGTGACTCCGGACCACCGGGGCAACATCCCCGTCAACGATGCGTATCAGATTCCCAATCAGCCGCACATCTATGCCGTCGGCGACATCATCGGTTTCCCCAACCTGGCCAGCGCCGCGTTCGATCAGGGGCGTTTCGCCGGAATCCACATTGCCGAAGGTCGCTGCGACGAACACCTGGTTCGGTTCATTCCGACCGGTATCTACACCTCTCCTGAAATCAGCTGCATCGGTCTGACGGAACAGGAGTTGACGGAGCAGCAGATTCCCTACGAAGTCGGCCGGGCTTTTTTCCGCAACCTCGCCCGCGGCCAGATCTCCGATTGCCAGGCCGGTATGTTGAAGCTGCTGTTCCACAGCGATACCCTGGAATTGCTCGGTATTCACTGTTTCGGCAATCACGCTGCAGAAATCCTGCATATCGGTCAGGCGATCATGTCGCAGCCGGCACCGAACAATCGGATTACCTACTTTTTCAACACCACGTTCAACTATCCGACCATGGCGGAAGCCTACCGGGTGGCGGCATTTAACGGCTACAATCGGCTTTAGAGCGTGTCCATCAAGAATAGACCTTACCTGCTGCTCATTCTGGCAGTGCTCTTCTGGGCCGGCAATTTTATTGTCGGCCGGGCTTTTCATGGCGAGATCCCGCCGATCGCCCTGGCCTTCTGGCGCTGGGTGGGCGCCGCCTTGTTCATCACGATTCCGTCGATCAAGCACGTGCGTCTCGACCTCCCTGTCTTGCGCCGCCACTGGCCGGTCCTCCTGCTGCTGGCACTGACCGGCGTCGCCTCCTTCAACACCCTGGTCTACAGCGGCCTGCAGTACACTCAGGCGATCAATGCGTTTCTGCTGCAATCACTGATTCCTGTCCTGATCGTCCTGCTCTCTTTTTTGCTGTTTCGTGAAAAGGTTAGTCTCCGGCAGATCTGTGGCGTGCTGGTGTCTCTGTGGGGTGCGGTGACCATTGTTGCGCGCGGCGACTTTAACCTGTTGCAGGCCTTGTCATTCAACCGCGGCGACCTGCTGGTGTTCATCGCCGTGGTCGGCTACGCGGTTTATTCGGTCATGCTGCGCAAGCGTCCTCGCGTGCATGCCCTGTCGCTGATTTTTACGACCTTCTGGTTGGGCACGCTGATGATCCTGCCGTTCTACATCTGGGAGACGCTCAATGTGAAGCCGCTGCAGCTGACGCTGCACACCTCTCTGGCGATCGGCTATGTCGCCCTGTTCCCCTCCATTCTCTCCTACCTCTGCTACAATCGCGGCGTGGAGCTGATCGGGGCGAACCGCGCCGGTCTGTTCATCCATCTGATGCCGGTATTCGGCAGTATCATGGCGATCCTCTTTCTCGGCGAGCGTTTCCTCTGGTTTCACGCGGTCGGCATCGCCCTGATTGCGGTCGGCATCCTGCTGGCAACCTTCCGGGTGGCCCGGCAGGAATAAGTGCTGCCTGTAAATTACGCATTCTCTCCTCTGAAAAGGCTCATTTTATGGTAGCATTGTAAGTAGATGGATCATTCTGTAGACATGTTGTGAACCGATTGCATAAACGATAGGGAGAGAGCCCATGACAGAACAAAATGACCAGAACCAGGAGCAGCAGGATCAGAGCCAGGAGCAGCAGGAAGTCGGTTTGTATGAGAAGCTGGCCAAGCGCACAGCGGAACTGCTGGAGGAAAGCAAGAAAACCCTTGACGAGGCAATGAAAAAAGCAAAAGAGGAAGTTTCCAAAGCGGGCGACTTCTCCAGTGAGCAAATGGACAAGGTTGCCTCCTACGTGCGGCGGGATTTGACTGAAAACGCCAATAAGGCGAGCGAGGCCGTGATGACGACGGTCGATCCGCATCGCATGGCGGCCGGGGTGCAAAGTGTTTTTTCCCGCATTCTGACCAGCACGGCCGATGCCTTGAGCGATCTTGCCCAGAAGGCGGAAAAAAACCTGGAGTTCAAGACTGGTGAAGTGACCAGCCCGGGGACCTTGACCTGCAAGGACTGCGGCGCGGAAATGCACATGAAGAACACCACCCGCATTCCGCCCTGTCCCAAATGCCACAAGACTCTTTTCCGCAAGTCGTATTGAGACAAGAACCGACCCAGGGGCCCTGCGGGGCCCCTGTTTTTTTAGCCCGCAAATTGCGTGGCCGTTCCCAGGAAGGACTGTTGCATGACCGCACTTGATCAGGCGCTGGAGTATTTTCGGGAAAACCCCGAGGAGGCCACCAGTTCGTCAAAATTCTATGACTTGTTTTTAAACACGCTCTTTTACGTGCCGACGGTGATGGAGAAACTGGAGGTCGAGGCTCCGGAGGAGGAAGAAGATCTCAGCGTGCCGATGATCGTCGAGGTGGATGGCCTGAACTACCTGATGCTGTTCGATACGGAAAAACGCCTGAAGGACTGGGCGCAGCAGGATGCTCCCTTTCTGACGGTGCCGGGCCATATGATCTCGGAGTTTGCCGCCCCCGATCTTTACTGGGCTCTGAATGTCGGCACAGATTACGCCAAGCAGTTCGTGCCGGAAGAGACCGCCTGGATCAAGAGCGTGGTCGCCCAGTGTAAATCCGAGATCGTCAAGCAGACCGGCGCGACCGAGGAGTGATTGTCGGGATGCCTGAGGCCTTTGCATGAACAGGTGTCGTACCTTCTTTCTGTTGTCAGCCATTTTTTTGACGCTGCTGCTGAGCGCCTGTGGTGACAGCCCTCGTTCGCAAACCACCTTTATCGATGACCAGCCAAGTCTCCTGAGTGAGATCCAACAGGCGCGGATCAGAGCTTATCACCAGCGTCTGCTTACCGACCTCGATATCCATCTGCAGGTGACCATTCTCGATGCGGCAGCTCCGGACATCGATCGACGTGCTGTCGAACTGTTTGACGCCTATCGCCTAGGAGAAGCAACCCGGGCCGCCCGTGGTTTGCTGCTACTGGTCGATCCAAAGGGTCGGCAGGTGCGGCTGGAGGTCGGTTACGACCTGGAGCCGGTTTTCACCGATCTGCTGGTCAGCCGGGTCGAACGGGAACAGATGATCCCATTCTTTCGGGCCAACCGGGTCGGGGATGGCCTTGAGGCCACCGTGGAGCTGTTAGTCGCCGCGGCACTTGAGGACACAAAGGGGTCGGTCGCCGGAGGCGGCGAACTGGTGCCTCTGAGCGGTGGGGGCGGCGCGAAAGTCGCCGTTGAAATCGGCTCGGGGGCTGCTCCCAAAGACGCTGTTGACGCATCGGAAGACTATGCCCCGGGGGGCAGCCCGGCAGACACGTTGCGGACTTATGCCGAGGTGCTGAGCCTGCGGATCAAGGACCCCGACCTGCCGATCTACACGCCAGCCACCCGGGAGTTTTTTCAGCAATGGCTGGTCACTGACGGTCAGCAGGCGAGCGAACTCAAAAGCGTGAGTGCGGCCCTGGAGGTTGGCGAACTCCTCCTGAACGATCGCTACGCGGTGCTCCGGTGTCCGCCCGGCATGCGTGCTCATGCGCCCTACCTGCTGCAATTGTCCCCGCAGGGCTGGCAACTCGACTTCGTGACTATGAGCCAAGTGATCGGTTTCAATCACCGCAACCAGTGGTTTTTCAGAAACCATGAGCATCCGTACCGGTTTGCGTTTACAGATTGGACGTTTGATCAACACGGATTTCCGAAGAAATGACGGCTCTGAATATGCGAAATTGGTGATAAACTTACAAGTCATATGGCTGAGTTTTTGCGGTCATTTGCCGAGGTTGATTCTTTTTTTGCGATGATATTATGGCCCTTGCCATTTTTTGCCTCCCTTGAGAATTCCTTTTAATCCTTTTAATCCTTTTGAAACAATAACTTGAGTGTTTTGCTCGGTCGTGTGCTGTGGTGACAGCACACTGCCCCGCTTTTTGCTGATTCTGGGCATCCTGTTTGCAGATTTAATAGATTCAGAATGGTCGGCAGGCGTTTCTTTGGCATGATGCCCGACCGCGTGTTTCATGGAGTCTCTAATGTGGCATTCTACTCATTCAACCGGAATTTCAGATGTCGATGATCAGCATAAGGCGATCGATACCCTGATTGGGTTGTACCGCAAATCAGCCAGCGTTGCGGAGGAGCAGCAGTGTCTGGATGTCCTTCACTACGCGGTCCAGTCGCATTTTCAGTTTGTTGCTAACTTTTTCGACGTGAAATTCCCCACTGAGTTCAAGCAGCGTCAGAACGAAATTCTGGATTGGATGTCTCGACGGATTCAGCAGCGCAAAGAGGGGGGAGTGTCGCAGGAGGATTTTGCTGACGAACTTTGCCAGATGTTTTTGCTTAATGCTACATCAGAGGGAAAGCAGCTGCAGAATTTTGGATGAATGAGTACGAAGGTGTTTTAACAGGGGGGCTTAATGTGGCATTCCGCATATTCGACCGGAGTCAAGGAGTTTGATGATGATCATGCGCATATCGATGCGGTGATTGTCCATGTCGCGAAAGCGACCGGTCCTGAGGATGAAAAACGACATCTGATGGATGTCTACTGTTCGATTATCTCCCATGTGCAGCATAAGAGCGACCTGCTTGGCCAGAGTTTATCGCGCGAAGAGCAGGATCATGACGCGACCTTCCTGCGTGATGTTAGAACCAAAATCCGCGAGCGGGACGAATGTGTGATTTCCCGGAGTCAGTTGATCAGTGATTTACGGCATATGCTGATGGTACATGCCATGGTTCATGAAGCCAGTGAGAGACGGTCGGCCTGAACTCTATCAGGCGGGCCAGGAGCTTTCTGATGACCATTCCTTTCCTTAAGAAGTCCACCAAGCCACCGCGTCCGCAGGTGCGGATTGCGTTCCGGACGCCGCTACGCGTCTCTTTCTTGCTACGGGTGTTGCGGGGTCGCCGCTTTGATGCCTTGCCGCGGGATCGCTCGGAACGACCGCTACTCTGAGTTTCTGTTGTGTCTGTTGCGCGTTTTTTCAGAAAAAGCGTTGAGCAGAGACGTCAGTGAGATTGACGTGATTGTTGCAAGAACGGCCACCCCTATCGGGTGGCCGTTGTCTTTCAGGCTTTGGGCGTAAGAAATCGTAAGCCTGTGTCAATAAATTCATTCAACAATCATTAAGTAGGCTGTTTTGTCAGGTGCCTTGCGTTGTTTCAGTATGGCTCAATTTGTCGCTGTTGCGTTGTCCCCGTATGTGCGAGACATGGCTCCTCGCTTTTTTGTGTAAACGTTTCCCGCACTTCTTCGTCTAGGAAGGTATGCCCCGACAAAATCAATGTAACTGAGAGGAGAATATCAATGAGGAAAACTTGGCTTGTACTTTTGTGCGGCGCTCTGCTTTTGGCGGCTATGGCTGCTCCTGCTTTTGCTGGTAATGGGAATGGTTCTGAAGGAAGCAACGGCGCTGGTGGCTCAGGCGAAAGCGGCGAAGGCGGTGATGGCGGCGCTGGTGGCTCAGGCGAAGGCGGCGAAAGCGGCGAAGGCGGCGAAGGCGGTGGTGATGGCGGCGAAGGCGGCGAAAGCGGTGGTGATGGCGGTAACGCAGGTGAAGCCAACGGCGCCGGCGGTGATAGCCCGGGTGTTGGTGATGGAACAGCTGACGGTTTGAGCCCTGCCGGCATGGAACAGCCCCAGACCCGTACGCGTGAAATGGTTCGCACAAGCTATGAACTGAATGAAACTGCGACCCGTACGCAAGCGCATATTGCGGAGCAGGCTCCTGAAGATCCTGTAGAAGAACCCACTGAACCCACTGAACCTACTGAACCTACTGAACCTACTGAGTAGCTCAACAGTGATGGTTTGAAATTAAGTTAACCTCTGTTTCGGGACCCTCTTGACGGGTTCTCGGATGGAAAAAAGAGTCCGGAATGGAGAGCGGGGACAGGTTTGGCAGCCTGTCCCCGCGCTTTTTTTGGGCAACGTTTATTTGAAATCGATGTCCACGTCGAGCGCAACCAGAAATTTGTTGAAGGCTGCGAACAGTTCCATGACTCCCAACGCCTCAACGATCTCCGCATCACTCGCACCCGTCTTTCGCAGGGCGTCAATGTCAGCATCCCCGATGGCATGGGGCGCCCGGTTAGCCTCGCGTGCAAAGGTGATCAACGCTTTTTCCTGAGGCGTGAAGTCAGTCTGGTCCAAGGTGTCCCGCAGGGAATCAATGACATCCTGAGTCATGCCGAGAGCCAGCATGTCCCCGGCATGGGTGGCCAGGCAGTAGGCGGAATCATTGTCGGTCGAGACCAGGATCGCAATCGCCTCCTTGACGGCCCGGCTCAGCCGACCGGTCATCAGGATGGCTTTGATCTTTTCCCAGTTGGTTCTCAATAAGGGGGGACAGTGTGCATAGGTCCGGAAGAGGTTAGGGACCATGCCGAAGGTTTCTTCGATCTCCCGGAAGGTCTCAAGGACGTCTTGCGGGAGGTCTGCATTGCATGTCGGAATTCTGGCCATAGCCCAACTCCTTAAAGCGGTTTCCCTGCTTTCATTTTATGGCCCCTGCGGCCAGATGTCCATCCCGGACGCCTTGAAAAAATCACTTAAAATTTTCGCGTAAAAACGCTATACTCCATGATTCAGTTGCAAAAAAATGGGGCAGGTGGACCTGCCCCTGTCGTTTGCGGCAGAAATTGTTTGCAGGGAGACACAATGAAAGTTGTCAGGGCCCAGAGAGCGGGCTTTTGCATGGGAGTCGATCTGGCCCTCTGCAAGTTGAACGATCTTATTGAAAATACAGCAGAACGAGGCACGATTTTTATCCTCGGGTCGATCATTCATAACCCCCAGGTGGTGCGGGAATATGCCGAGAAGGGGGTGGTGACCGTCCAGTCTCCGGAGGAGATTCCGACCGGATCGACAGTGGTGATCCGTGCGCACGGTGTCGCCAAGGAAATTCAGGACGAGCTGAGCAACCGGGGCGTGCATGTGGTTGATGCGACCTGCCCGAAAGTGGCGGCGGCCTGCCTGCTGATCGAACGACACACTGCCGACGGCCGGACTTTGCTGCTGTTTGGCGAGGAGGCCCACCCTGAAGTCAAATGCTTGTTGAGTTATGCCGCCGGGGATGCGATCGTTTTCGATTCCCGGGACCAGTGTGCTGAGCTGGAGTTGGACTCCGGTCGGAAGTACTGTCTGGCCGCCCAGACGACTCAGGACAAGGATATCTTCAGAGAGATCATTGAAGATCTGCAGGGCCGTGAGGAGTTGGACATTACGATCTTGCGGACCATTTGCGACGCGACCAAACAGCGCCAGGAAGAAGCGATCCGCATCGCCGGTGATGTCGATTTCGTGATTGTCGCCGGTGGCTACGAGAGCAGTAATACCCGGCGCCTGGCCCAGGTTGTGGGTGCACATGGAACCAAGGCGCTGCATGTTGAAACAGCGAACGAGCTGCCTTTGGACGAATTGAGGAAGTATCCGGTGATCGGTCTGACGGCCGGGGCATCCACCCCGAAAGAAATTGTCGATGAAATTCAGCGGGTCCTGATGACTTTGCAGGAGGACAAGCGTTGAACGCTTTCGCACAGGAGAACAGCGTGGCTCAAGCCGCGGCGAATCTTGAAGTGTTGCGGGCTGTTGGCCAGCCTTTGATGTTTTCTCCTCAGGAGGGGACCCTGCAGGTGCGGACGGGAGCGCAAGACGGCTCGATGGCAGACGGATTTGTCGCCGCCTGTCCCCTGGATCAGCTGGGGGATCAGGGCTTTTGCCGCGATCACGGTTTGCGTTACCCCTATGTCGGCGGGTCGATGGCCAAAGGGATCAGCTCCGTCGCCATGGCCAAGGCTTTCGGCCGGGCCGGGATGTTGGGGTTCTTCGGTTCCGCTGGCCTGCGGCCTGAGGAGGTCGCTGCCGCGATCGACCAGATTGAGGCCGACAATGAGGATTACCCTTTCGGCTTCAACCTGCTTCACAGTCCGAACGAGCCTGGGCTTGAAAATGAGCTGGTCGATCTTTACCTTGAACGTAAGGTGAACCTGGTCGAAGCATCGGCTTTTCTGGCCCTGACCCTGCCGGTCGTGCGTTACCGGACGCACGGTATTTATCAGGATGCGGATGGCCGGATCGTGACGCCGAATCGGGTGATCGCAAAGATCTCTCGCGAGGAAGTAGCGACCCGCTTTCTTTCACCGCCGCCGCAGAACTTGCTCCGTGAACTGGTTGTGTCCGGCGCTCTCACTGACGATCAGGCGGCGCTGGCGGCGCAGATTCCGATGGCGCAGGATGTGACGGTTGAGGCGGACTCCGGCGGACATACTGACAATCGGCCGGCCCTGACTTTGTTCCCGACCATTGCGGCGTTGCGGAACCGGTTGCAGCAGGAGTTTGGCTATGCTCAACCGCTTCGGGTCGGTCTGGGTGGTGGCATTGCCACACCGACGGCGGCTGCGGCGGCTTTTGCCATGGGCGCGGCCTACCTGGTGACCGGTTCGATCAACCAGGCTTGCCTGGAATCTGGAACTTGCGACGAAGTCCGCCAGATGCTGGCGGAAACACGTCAGGCCGATATTACCATGGCCCCCTCAGGCGATATGTTCGAGATGGGCGTGAAGGTTCAGGTTTTAAAACGCGGCACCATGTTTTCCATGCGGGCGGCCAAACTGTACGAGCTTTACCGTGGCTTTGACAGTCTTGAAGCGTTGCCGGCAGATGAACGGCAAAAACTCGAAAAAACAATTTTTCAGATCAGCCTGGACGATGTCTGGGAACAGACCCGTGGTTATTTTCTCAACCGTGATCCCCGTCCGCTGGAAAGAGCGGAGCGGGATCCGAAATTCAAAATGGCCCTGGTGTTCCGCTGGTATCTCGGCCAATCACCGGTCTGGGCCAACCAGGGCGTCTCGACCCGCCGGGTCGACTATCAGATCTGGTGCGGTCCGGGCATGGGCGCGTTCAATGAATGGACGCGCGACAGTTTTCTTCAGAATATTGCCAACCGTGATGTCGTTACGGTTGCACTGAACCTATTGTTTGGCGCGAGCGTGATCATGCGGGCCAACCAGATGACAATGCAGGGGGCGACCCCTGGCTGCATTGAGGACCTTACTCGGCCTCTGCAGGTAGAAACCATCAAGGAGTACCTTCGTTGAAAAAACAGAGCAAGGTTGACACCAACACCTCATCCCAGAACTCACCGATTGCGGTCATCGGTATCGGCTGTCTCTTCCCGCAGGCGAACGATGCTGCAACTTTCTGGGAGAATATCAAGCATGGTACGGATGCGATTACCGAGGTTCCGGAAACCCACTGGAAGGCGTCCGATTACTTCAATGCTGATCCGAAAGCTCCCGATCAGGTGTATGCCAAGAAGGGCGGTTTCCTGTCCCCGGTTGATTTCAATCCGATGGAGTACGGTGTTCTGCCGAACGCGCTCGAGGCAATTGACACCTCGCAGTTGCTGGGAATGGTCGCCGTTGAGCAGGCGTTGAAGGACGCTGGCTACACGGCCGAGCGGGAGTTTGACCGTGAGAAGGTCAGCGTCATCCTCGGTGTGACCGGCGCACTGGAGTTGGTGATTCCACTCGGTGCCCGTATGGGCCATCCCCGTTGGCGGGAAGCGCTCAAGGATGCTGGTGTCGCGGAAGAGGTTGCGGCCGATGTGCTGCAGCGAATCAGCGACTCCTACGTGCCTTGGCAGGAGAACTCCTTCCCCGGTCTGCTCGGCAACGTGGTCGCCGGACGGATCAGCCGCCATTTCAATTTCGGCGGCACCAATTGCGTGGTCGATGCGGCTTGCGGCAGTTCCCTGAGCGCACTCAACCTCGCCGCTATGGAGCTGGCCACCGGCAAGGCGGACATGGTCGTCTCCGGCGGGATTGATACCTTCAACGATATTTTCATGTACACCTGCTTCAGCAAGACGCCGGCGCTCTCTCCGTCCGGACATGCCCGGCCGTTCGATGCAGATGCCGACGGCACGACCCTGGGTGAAGGGATGGGGGTTGTCGTGCTCAAGCGTCTGGCCGATGCGGAGCGGGACGGCGACCGGATTTACGCCACCATCCGCGGAATCGGGTCGTCCAGTGATGGACGGGGTGCCGCCATCTACGAACCGAACGCTGAGGGCCAGGCCAAAGCCGTTCGCCGTGCCTTCGCCCAGGCAGATGTCAGTCCGGACACCGTTGGGCTGATCGAAGCACACGGTACCGGCACCAAGGTGGGTGATGCCATCGAGATCAAGGGGCTGTTGAGCGTCTTTGGCGAGGCAGAGCAACCGCGCTGCGCGATCGGTTCGGTCAAGTCGCAGATCGGTCACACCAAGGCTGCCGCCGGATCAGCCGGCCTGATCAAGGCGTGCCTGGCTCTCTACCACAAGACCCTGCCGCCGACCATCAAGGTCAAGACGCCGGCGGAATCGTTGACCCGCGGCAAGACCCCGTTCTACATCAATACCGAGGCCCGTCCCTGGGTCTCCAGCCCCGATCACCCACGGCGGGCGGGTGTCAGCGCCCTCGGTTTCGGCGGCAGCAACTTCCACTGCCTGCTTGAGGAGTACCAGGCGGACAAGCCGGTACGGGATGGTCTGACCGATGTTCAGCCCGTACTGTTCAGCGCGGCGGACGAGGCCGGGTTGGCTGCGGCTCTGGCCGATTATCCGGCTGATGCCGCCTGGGCGGAGCTGCGCCAGTTTGCGGCTCGCAGCCGCCAGACATTCGATGCCAGTCAGCCGTGCCGACTGGCCCTGGTGGTCGATCGGGAAAAGACCAACCGCGCGACCCAGATTAAAGGGGCGCTGACCCTGTTGGAGAAGAATCGCGGCCAGCAGCGTTGGAGCAGCCCGGACGGTGTGTTCTTTGCCAGCGGTGAAGCGGGCCGAGCCGCCGTGCTCTTCCCCGGGCAGGGGGCTCAGTACCCGGGCATGCTGAAGGACCTGGCGATCCACTTCCCCAAATTTTTCAAAGCCTTTGAGCAGGCGGATCAGGTGTTTACAAACCAGGTCGATGAGGGTTCTTCGCGTCTGGCCGATCTGGTTTACCCGCAACCGCGCTTCAGCGAGGCAGCCCGCGCTACGGATGACGAGTGTCTGCGCGCCACCGAGGTGGCCCAGCCCGCTCTGGGTGCTGTCAGTCTGGGTGCTCTGGATGTTTTGAACAGCTTCGGTTTCGAAGCGGAAGGGTTTGCCGGTCACAGCTACGGTGAACTGACCGCCTTGTGTGCGGCGGGTTGTTATGATCGTGACACCCTGCATGAGTTGTCACGCCTGCGTGGTGTGTTGATGGCGGCCGGCGAAGGCGACCGCGGCTCGATGTTGGCCGTTTCGGCACCCTTGGCCGAGATTGAAGCTCTGCTCGACGAAGCGAGTCTGGACCTGGTGCTGGCCAACCGGAACACCCCGGAGCAGGGCGTGCTGTCCGGTGGTTCTGAGGAGATCCGCAAAGCGGCTGACTTGTTGACAGAGAAGGGGATGCGTTTCAAGCAACTCTCGGTGTCGGCAGCCTTCCATAGCTTCCTGGTGGCGGATGCCGCTAAACCCTTCGCTGAACGGTTGCAGCAGATTGAATTCGCGACACCGGCAACGGCTGTTTTTTCCAATACCAGTGGCAGCCAGTACCCGCAGAAGGCGGCCAAGGTCAGAGACCTGCTGGCGACGCAGCTGGCCAGTCCGGTCGATTTTACCAGCGAGATTGACAGCATGTACCAGTCCGGTATCCGGACTTTCGTGGAAGTCGGTCCGGGCGCACGTCTGACCGGAATGGTGCAAGCGATCCTCGGTGAACGTGAGCACCAGGCCATCGCCATAGATTCTTCCAATGGCAAGCGCTCCGGTCTGCTCGACCTGGTCCGCGCCCTGGCGCAGCTGGCTGTGAACGGTGCAGCGATCGACCTGGCCCAGTGGGATGAGCTGGCGCTTCAGGAAGCGGCCGCGGCGCCGAAGAAAAAGGGCGGATTAACGGTCCCGTTGTGCGGAGCGAATCACTTTGTGGCGCCGGCCAAACGGCCACCGGTTGCGCCAAAACCGGTTCAGGCGGTGGCACCGGCAACCCCTGCGGCGGCACCGGCACACCAGCAGGTGGAGACTGCAGCTGTCCCGGCGGAGTCCCTGCAGGAGGCGCTGCGCATGACTCAGCAGAGCTTGCAGGCGTTGCAGAGCCTGCAGGAACAAACGTCGCAGTTGCACCGCAAGTTTCTGGAAGGACAGGAGTCGGCGACAACCTCCTTTTTGGGCCTGATCGAACAGCAGCAGCGGTTGCTGCAGGGCGGTAGCCCGCTGCCCGCGGTGTCTGCTCCGGCCGGGAATGTGGCCGTTGCCGTCCCCAGTTCGGCACAGCATGCTGTGCCGGTCGTCGAGGCTACTCCTGCTCCCATCGTGACTCCGGCCGCTGGTGTGGACAGCAGCAAAGTGACTGACGTGCTGCTGGCGGTGATCGCCGAGAAGACCGGCTACCCGGTGGAGATGCTGGAGCTGGAGATGTCCCTGGACGCCGACCTGGGCATCGACTCGATCAAGCGGGTTGAGATTCTGTCGGCCCTGCAGGGGCAGCTGCCGGACGCGCCGGCAGTGAGTCCAGAGGATCTGGGCAGCCTGCAGACCCTGGGTCAGATTGTCGAACATTTGGGTGCGGCGAGTGCCGCGGCCCCCGCAACGGCTTCCGCCGCTGGTGTGGACAGCGGCAAAGTGACTGACGTGCTGTTGGCGGTGATCGCCGAGAAGACCGGCTACCCGGTGGAGATGCTGGAGCTGGAGATGTCCCTGGACGCCGACCTGGGCATCGACTCGATCAAGCGGGTTGAGATTCTGTCGGCCCTGCAGGGGCAGCTGCCGGAC
>JAQYVZ010000263.1 GCA_030145205.1 Desulfuromonadales bacterium
GAGCCTTCTTTCCGAAAAAAACGGACTGGCCACCTTGGTGGAAGCAATACTAAATCAAGTTCTTGATGCGCAGGCGAATGAGCAGGTCGGCGCACAGCGTTATGAGCGTTCCGAAGATCGGGTCGCCTATCGCAACGGATATCGACCCCGTCAACTCTATACGCGGATCGGACCGATAACACTTCGTGTTCCGCAGATGCGCGATGGCCAGTTCTCCACCGAGATATTTTCTCGCTATCAGCGCTCTGAGCAGGCGCTGGTTTTGTCACTGATGGAAATGGTCGTCAACGGTGTCTCAACCCGAAAAGTGACCCGAATCACCGAAGAGTTGTGTGGCGCTTCGTTCTCTAAGTCTACGGTCAGCCAACTATGCATGGCCTTGGATGGGCGAGTTGTCGCCTTTAACGAACGGGACCTGGGAGCTTTTCCGTTTGTGATCGTCGATGCCATGTATTTCAAGGCACGCGAAGGGGACTCGGTACAATCCAAGGCAGCAATGGTGGTGTCCGGGGTCAATGAGCAAGGTAATCGTGAGATTCTGGGGCTGCGCATCGGCGACAGTGAATCTGAAGCTTTCTGGCTTGAAACCTTCCGCTGGCTCAAACAGCGTGGACTCAAGCAAGTGAGCTACGTTGTCTCAGATGATCACAGCGGCCTGGTTCAGGCGGCCAGACGTTGCTTTCAAGGTGCCATCTGGCAGCGCTGTCAGGTTCATTTCATGCGCAATGTTCTTTCCCACACCAGTGCAAAGCACAAGAAAGAGATCGGCGTGGGGCTCAAGAGAATATTTAATTCCGACAACGCCAAAGATGCCCGCCAGCGGTTTGACGAGTTAGCCGAGCAAATGGAGAAAAAAGCTCCCAAGGCTGTTGATTGTCTTGAGCGGGGCCTTGAGGATTCACTGGCAGTGATGGCCCTGCCAAGCAAATACTGGAAACGCTTGAAATCGACCAATATGCAGGAACGACTCATCCAAGAGATCCGTCGCCGAGAGCGGGTGATTCGTATTTTCCCTAACGAAGCTTCAGCTCTGAGATTAATGGGAGCGTTGCTAGCGGAGATCCACGAAGAGTGGCAGGGACGTCGTTATCTGGATATGGCTGACTTCCATGAGTGGGTTGCAGAACAAAACACTTTCAAGGAAGAGGCGGTCGTGTCGATCGGCTGAACT
>JAQYVZ010000264.1 GCA_030145205.1 Desulfuromonadales bacterium
GAATGGATCCATCTAAACAAATAATCAACCGGCTTGTCAATATGAAATAACGTTCTAATTTGTAAACTGTTGGATTTACAGCACCCAACAAATCTTTTTTCGCGAAAGATCACATATCTCACAATAAGCAGAAAGTGGTTTTTTCCCTGAATGACAAAAATGGTTACTCCTTCGTAGGCGGTTTTTTATCCACAAACGGACTGATCAGGTCAATCGGCACCGGGAAAATAATCGTGGAATTTTTTTCCGTCGCCACTTCGGTCAGGGTCTGCAGAAAACGAAGCTGTAAGGCACCGGCTTCCGATGAAATGATACCCGCCGCGTCGGCCAGTTTCTGCGAAGCCTGGAATTCCCCCTCGGCATGAATGATCTTGGAACGCCGCTCCCGCTCGGCCTCGGCCTGCCTGGCCATGGCCCGCTGCATCTCGACCGGAAGGTCGACATGCTTGATCTCGATGTTGGAAACCTTGACCCCCCAGGGATCGGTCTGCCGATCGAGGATTTCCTGCAGATGCTGATTGATCCGTTCCCGCTCGGCCAGCAGTTCGTCAAGTTCGGCCTGCCCGAGCACGCTACGTAGCGAAGTCTGCGCCAGTTGGCTGGTGGCGTACAGGTAATTTTCTACCTCGATCAGGGCTTTCTCAGGGGCCAGCACGCGGAAATAGAGCACCGCGTTGACCTTGACCGAAACGTTGTCCTTGGTGATCACGTCCTGCGGCGGCACATCCATAGCCACAGTGCGCAGGCTGACCTTGACCATCTTGTCGACCACCGGGATGATGAAGCGCAGTCCCGGGCCCTTGACGCCAGCGAAACGTCCGAGCCGAAACACCACACCGCGCTCGTATTCGAACAGCACCCGCACGGCACTGCCGACAATCCCCAGCAGCAGCGCAGCGATTATCACCCACAGGACCAGATCTTCAGGAATCATCAGGAAGCCTCCTCGCCAGTTTGTTTAGTACCGGAACCCGTATCAGGCCCTTCGACCGCAACAACGTCAAGGCGAAGGGATCGCCCGACCCGAACAACCTCAATTTCAGCATCAAGAGCAATCGGTTCGACCGACCGCGCGTCCCAATATTCGCCATGGACAAACACCCGTCCTTCCGGGCAGAGCTCAGTTACTGCCCTGCCCCGCTCGCCGATCATCCCTTCGACACCGGAGGTA
>JAQYVZ010000265.1 GCA_030145205.1 Desulfuromonadales bacterium
TTATCGCGAGATTCTTGCCGATATGGAAACGCCCGTATCTGCTTTCAAGAAAATCGATGACGGGCAGAATTCCTTTCTGCTGGAAAGTATCGCCGGCGGTGAAAAGTGGGCTCGCTATTCTTTCCTTGGCAGTAATCCCGGCAAAATCTTTCGTTGCAACGGCGAGCATTACGAAGTTCTGGATCAAACCGGTGTCGTACACAGCGGGTCCAGCACCGACCCTCTTGCTGAGATCAAACGGTTTATGGCGGCTTACCGCCCCGTGCAGGTCGAGGGTCTGCCTCCTTTTTTTGGCGGACTGGTCGGCTATCTGGGCTACGACATGGTGCGGTTTTTTGAGGATCTGCCGTCTTCCTCGACCCCGCAGATTGGTGTCCATGATGCCTGTTTTCTGCTGACCGATACCTTGCTTATCTTCGACAATGTAGCTCAGACCATTAAAGTGGTGTGTAACGTCGAACTGGGCGATGGTGAGGACCCGATACAGGCTTATGCTCAGGCCCAAAGGGCCATTGATAGCCTTATCGCGCAATTGCGTAGTCCTTTAACCGATATACCTGATGATCCGGCCTTCGGTCCTGCTGAAGATTTCGTCTCCGACTTTACCGAAGAGGAATTTATGGCCGCCGTCGAACAATGCAAGGAATATGTTCGATCCGGCGACATCATCCAAGTGGTTCTGTCTCAGCGCCTCTCCGGTCGTCTCGGTGCGCCTCCCTTTGATGTCTATCGTGCCTTGCGCACTTTGAACCCTTCGCCCTATATGTTTTTTCTCCGTTTTGGCAAGACCTTAGTTATTGGCGCTTCTCCCGAAGTGCTGGTGCGTAAGGTCGGAGCCGAGGTGGAAGTGAGGCCCATAGCCGGCACCCGTCCACGAGGAGCTTCCGTTGACGAGGACTTGTTTCTCGAAGAGGAACTGCTGGCCGATCCCAAGGAATGCGCCGAGCATATCATGCTGGTCGATTTGGGGCGCAACGATATAGGCCGGGTTTGTCGGACGGGCACCGTCGAGGTGAGCGAGTTGATGGTCATTGAACGTTACTCCCATGTCATGCACATTGTTTCCAATGTACACGGTCTGTTGCGTTCCGATTGCGATGTCTACGATGTGTTGCGGGCGACCTTTCCGGCCGGCACCCTTAGTGGCGCGCCGAAGATACGGGCCA
>JAQYVZ010000266.1 GCA_030145205.1 Desulfuromonadales bacterium
GGCCATACGCTGCAACAGCACATCATGGCGGTCTTCCCGCTGGCTGCCGCCGATGATCTCGCCGACCCGGGGCACCAGCAGGTCCATGGCCGCCACGGTCTTCTGGTCATCGTTCATACGCATGTAAAAAGCCTTGATGGCGGCAGGATAGTCGGTGACGAAAACCGGGCCCCCGATCACTTTTTCAGTGAGGTAGCGCTCATGTTCCGATTGCAGGTCGCAACCCCACTCAACCGGGAATTCAAAGCTCTGGCCGGATTTCTGCAGCCGGTCGACCGCCTCGGTATAGGTCATGGTTTCGAAGCTGGCTTTGGCCAAAGCTTCGAGTTTTTCGAGCAGCCCATTCTCGATCCGCTCGTTGAAAAAAGCCAGGTCTTCAGCGCAGTGATCCAAGGCATAGGTGACCAGGTAGCGGAGAAAGTCTTTGGCCAGCGCGCAGTCCCCAGCCAGATCGGTGAAGGCCATCTCCGGCTCAATCATCCAGAACTCTGAAGCATGGCGACTGGTATGAGAGTTCTCGGCGCGGAAGGTGGGGCCGAAGGTGTAGATGTCGGCAAAAGCCGTAGCGAAAAGCTCCCCTTGCAATTGACCACTGACGGTCAGACCGGCTTTCTCACCGAAAAAGTCCTGCTCCCAGGCAACCTGCCCCTGTGCCACCGGCGGCCTGACCGGATCAAGGGTTGTAACCCGGAACATTTCGCCGGCCCCTTCGCAATCGTTGGCGGTGATGATCGGGGTATGCACGTATAGAAAACCGCGCTCCTGGAAAAACATGTGGACCGCAAACGAGAGGGCGCTACGCATGCGAAACACCGCGCCGAAGGTGTTGGAACGCGGTCGCAGATGGGCGATGCTGCGCAGGTATTCAAGGCTGTGGCGCTTCTTCTGTAGCGGGTAACCCTCATCAGCCTCGCCGAGAATTCTCACCTGCTGAGCCTTGATTTCCCAGCGCTGACCGGAAGCCGGCGACGGCACCAGCGCGCCCACGACCTCGATACAAGCACCGGTGCCAACCCGAGACACGGCGTCAAAATCAGCCATCGTCGGTTCCAGCACAATCTGGATCGAGGCGAAGCACGAACCGTCATTGAGGGCGATAAAAGCAACGCCCTTGCCGCGCCGCACGGTACGCACCCACCCCTTGACACAAAGATGAATAAATT
>JAQYVZ010000267.1 GCA_030145205.1 Desulfuromonadales bacterium
TGTCAACACATTCGTCTAGCTGCCAAGTCACAAACAGGCATTGGCTGTCACCCTCATCAAGCAGAACATTTTTCGGCAGACGCAGCGACAAGGCCTGTTCTTCTCCTGCCTTCGTGGAGACCGTCACCTCAAACCGACCGTAATAGCCTGCCGGGACCTCAACCAATCCGAGGAGTTGTTGGTGGTCCTGCACCTGACTGCGCTTAACGGCGACCGGCTCAAGGAACAAGGGGATCGTTTCCTGATCGTTGTGCAGTACGAAATCTTTGAGTGTCAGGGAGATCTCCGCACCACAGTCTCCCCGGGTTTCCAGGTAAATCGTGAGTAGCGCCTGGTCGGGAGCCGGCTCAAACCGCTCTACTGAGGAGTTCACTCCTCCGGCAGCGCAACCGCAAACCAGCAAGGCCAGCACAGTCACTAACCCGCGCAGAAAAACCTTGGCCCTGTTCCGGCCTGGTTTTGCTGCCCGTTTTGGGTGCTGCTGTCCGCGACATAAGCGCATGCTTCGGCTCCGTTTCATCCCATTCAATTCTTTGTCGTGTGACAATTGTCACAATCGCCGCCGATTCCACCGGCGTAGTCCCAACGCATCATCTTGTAATGTGGCGTGCCGTGCGCCCGGTGACAGGAAATACAGGTCACAATGGCATCCGACCCACTCCCTGACAAAACGGTTCCCAAATCAGTCGTAGACCCGGTGTTCGTGACCGACGTACCGAGGTCACTGGCCACCGGGGTGACCACCTGATAAGTATTGGATGCCCCCCCGTAATTGGCATATTCGGATCCGGTCGCATCACTCAGGTCGAAATCGATTGGATGCCGCCACCAGGGGGACGCGGCCGTGGTGCCGGTTGCCAGTTTGCCGGACCCGGCGTGAAAATCCCCGTGACATTCGGCGCACAGGTAACTGATCGTTGATGTATCGGAGGGCGGTGCTCCCGTCGAACCGCGCGCATCGCCGTGGTACTGATTATGTGTCGTGGATGTCGGGCGGTATTCCCAATCACTGTCTTCGAAACCGATGATGCCATACAGGAAGCGATAACTCTTGGTCACCGTTGAGCCATCGATCGTGGAATCGTCGCCATGGTGCCCACCATTGACCGCCTGGTACTGGTCCGTGATCGGGCTGGTGCCGTCGTGGTGCTCACCATGGCAC
>JAQYVZ010000268.1 GCA_030145205.1 Desulfuromonadales bacterium
GGCCTTCGGCTGCGCCGAGGCCGACCAGCAAGGCCCCTCCGGGACCGTCTCCTGGATCTATGACGGCGACACCCTCAAGATCGAAGGCATCGGCAAGGTCCGATTGATCGGCATCGACACGCCGGAAAAAGAAGACTCGCCGCGAGACCGTTACCTGCAGGACAAAGGCGTCTCGAATAGACTGCTGCGCCGCATCGCCAGAGAGGCGCTGCAGTTCAACATCGCCGAGGTCAAGGGGAAGCGGGTGCGCCTGCAGTTCGACGACGAACGCCGGGACCGCTACGGACGCACCCTGGCTTACGTCTATCTTCCCGATGGCACCCTGCTCAACCGATTGCTCATCGAAAAGGGCTACGCCGTAGTCTACCGGCGCTTTGATTTCAGGCTGAAAGCCGATTTTCTACAGGCCGAAGCCGCCGCCCGCAGCCAACGTTCCGGGGTCTGGCATTAGTCACTCGACCAACTGCGCCGTACCCTTCATCCTCACCAGACATCCCAGCGCCAACGCCGTCACCAGCAGCAGCACCCACAAAAACCCCTGCCAGCCCCAGGGCCATGGCTCGGCGCTCGTCGCCGAGCAGCCGTCCCACCCGCACCGCCCCCAGTGACGAAACAATCCCCATGGCGTAGCCGCTGTACATCAGGCCGATCCGCAGTTCATTGACCCCTTGATGCAGTTCGGTGAGGCGGAAGGGGAGGAAGTTCATCACCGCGGCGAAGGTGAAAAACAGACAGAAGACCACCAGGTAGAGAGGGAGTACCCCCGGCTGTCGCAGGACATCGAACACCAATCGTCGATTCGGCCGCACCAGGCTGAGAGCCGCTGAGGGGAGACGCCGAAGCAGAAAAAAACAGAGCAGCAGACTCGCCGCCAGCAACAGGAAGCTGTAGCGCCAGCAACTGGGAAAAATCGGCGGCGAGGTAGAAGGCCACCTCGGAAACAGCCAGCAGCAGCACCGCCCCGCGCAGCAGGCGCGGGGCGGCGAAAGATTCAAGCAGGTAGCCGTACACCAACGGCGCCAGGCAGAGCGGGATGAAGGTTACCGTAGTCAGGGCGGCGGCCGCCTCGCGGCTGACCCCGAATTCGGCCATCAGCACCGGCAACAGCGGCTGTGGGGCATACAGGGCCGAGAGGGTCAGTATAGTGGTGAAAATAAG
>JAQYVZ010000269.1 GCA_030145205.1 Desulfuromonadales bacterium
CGATGGTGAACCGCGGAAACGTCACGAAAAATCTCCTTGGGTGAATTTTAAAGCGGTTCCAATGTAGCACAAAACAAGAACAAAATCAGCTAATTGTCAAATATTTGGCACAGAATTACTATTATAAACTCACTGATTCAGGTTTTAAACTGAAATATATAAACTAGGACAGGGGATACAGACTGACTTTATACAAAAGACTCTGCAAAAATGGGCAATGGGGTCAAAATGGGCAATGGGGTCAGGTTTGCCTTTCTGCAATTCTCTGGACATAGGCTATTCATGGCACGACGGCAATTTCTGGACAGTATATTTATCTTCGACATCTCCTGACCGATTGATATGTTTTCGCCATGGCCAGAATCGCACGCGTCGTGTAACAATCAAGGGGTCTAGTTTCCGCTTTCAAAAGACCGGCTGAGCTCTGCCCGCAAACCTTCAATCCTGCGACCCTAATGTCGATGGAAGCAAGACCGATGTCATCTGCAACAGCTCGCTATCCGATTCCGGCAAAATGCTTCCGCTCTGAAATTGAGGTGGAACGCAGCCGCTTCATCACCACCGTGCAGGAGGTGACCTCACCGGCCGAGGCGCAGGCGTTCGTCGCCGAAATCAAGGCCGAATTCCCCGATGCCAACCACAACTGCTGGGCCTACCTGGTCGGTCCGCCCGGCAGCAGCGACCAGATCGGCCTGAGCGACGATGGCGAACCCCACGGCGTCGCCGGCCGGCCGATACTGACCACCCTTCAGCATAGCGGCCTGGGCGACACGGCGATGGTAGTAACCCGTTACTTCGGCGGCGTCAAGCTCGGCAAGGGCGGGATGGTCAAGGCCTACACCGCCGCCGTTCAGACCGCCCTCGAGCAACTGCCTCGCAACCTCCGCATTTCCTGGGTCGAAATTAAGGCGACCTTCGATTATTCGGTGCTGACGCCACTAAAACTGCGCCTGCCAGAATTCGAAGGTGAAATCCTCGCCACCGACTATGCCGACAAGATCAGCTCCAAGCTGCGACTGCCCGCGGAACAGATGGAACCGTTTCAGAAAATGTTTTCGGACCTGACAGCAGGCCAAGGGGATCTGGAGAAAATCTAAGGGATTCGCACCGACCGGGGAACAGCAGCCCGATAAAAAAAGGGCTGCCCCTCTCG
>JAQYVZ010000270.1 GCA_030145205.1 Desulfuromonadales bacterium
CTTCACGGTAACGGCCTACAACTTCTCGGGAGAGGAAAGCGGATTCTCCAACGAAGTGCAGCTGATTACAGATATTGACTTTGACCTCGATGGCTATGCCGTTGCTACCGACTGCAATGACAACGACTCCTTGATCAATCCGGGAGCCCAAGAGATCATTGGAAACGGCATCGACGAGAACTGTAACGGGATGGCCGATGATACGTCCCTGCAGCCAATCTCTCAGGCCGCCTGGAAGCTGCTCTATGTAGACAGTCAGGAACTGGCGGGGGAAAATGGCGCCGCAATAAATGCGTTTGACGGCAATGCCCAGACCTTGTGGCATACCGGCTGGTCCAATGGTAGCGCCCCCATGCCGCATGAGATCCAGATCGATCTGGGCAACGTTTACGCAATCAGCGGCTTCCGCTACCTGCCCCGCCAGGACGGCGGAGAAAATGGCACGGTCGCCAAATATGAAGTTTACGCAAGCAATGACAGCGCCAGCTGGGGCGCCCCTGTTACCGTCGGAACCTTCGCCAGCAGCACTCAGGAAAAAGAAGTCCTTTTCTCCTCGAAAAATGCCCGCTTTATCCGGGTCCGGGCCCTCTCCGAGATCAACGGCAATCCCTGGACCTCGATGGCAGAGCTGAAGGTTCTCACGGACACCGCTGCGATCCCTCCCACGGAGCCGTTATGTACTGATGCCGACAGTGATGGCTTTGCCGTAGAAGGTGGCACTTGCGGTCCTATCGATTGCAACGACAGCGACATGAACGTTTATCCCGATGCCCAGGAAATTCCCTTTAACGGCATCGATGAAAACTGTAACGGCATGAACGACGATGACGATATCGACGGCGATGGCTATGGGACCGCCACGGACTGCAATGACAACGATCCAATGGTATTCCCCGGAGCCGAAGAGATCCCCTACAACGGTACCGATGAAAATTGCAACGGCATGGCCGACGATGATGACTTTGACAAAGATGGTCATAGCTTCACCACGGACTGCAATGACAACGACCCGCAGGTATTCCCCGGGGCCGAAGAGATCCCTTACAACGGTGCCGACGAAAACTGCAACGGCATGACCGACGATGATGATATTGACGGCGATGGTTTCCCGAAAGCCCAGGATTGCAACGACAATGACCCTGCGATCAA
>JAQYVZ010000271.1 GCA_030145205.1 Desulfuromonadales bacterium
TACCTCTGGAGATATTCTGCTGGCACAGGGGGAATACTCCACCGGTTTCGGTGCGATCGCTCATATTGACAGCGTGATCTATTCCACAATCGCCGACATCATCACAGGGGTGCAGTCGTTACGCTACGGTTCCGATCTGTTTTTGGGCGGAAGCTCGGCGCTAAAATCAACGGACGGCAACAACGTCACTGATCACACTGCCGCCATCGGAACAGTGACGGATGTTAAAAGTGTTTATCCTGCAAGCGATGCCACAGCCTCCACTGGACTGCTCGCCTACGGCACCAGCAATGGCTCCTCTGGTGGCCGCTTCGGCATCCTCGATCTTGCTACCAGCACCAATCTGGTCACCGAAAGCGGCGATACCCTGGCGGTCTACACCAGCGATGATGCCAACAGCGCCATCGCCGACGATACCCTGCTGCAATATGGCTCGGTAAAAAACATCGTCCCGGCATCAGGAGCCAACAGTGTCAATCGCAATTGGCACCTCTACGCCGAGGTCACCGACACCATCGATGGTATTTCGGCAGGCACCGTCGCCCTTAAAATCGATGGCGTCACCATCACCCCCACCATCACCGCTATCAGCGGCGGCTATCGGGTCGAGTATTCCGGCACTAGCGGCTATAACAGCCGGGTGACCGCCGTGCTGTCAGCCACCGACACCGCCGGCAACCAGATCAGCCGCACCTGGAGCTGGAGGACCGCTGCCGTCGAGGTGCCGATTATTTCCGATCTGGCTGCTCCGAATGTGATCTGTGTACGAGATATCGGGTTGAGTGCTACCGATAGCGACGACGTGATTGGCGGGGTCAATGTCGTCTGCCTCGAGGATATCCGCTCCCCCCTGGTTGTCACCGACCTCCAGGCCCAACAAGTCGGCATAGTAGCCATCGACGGTCGCGGCTACCACGAGTGGCGACTGTCGGCGACCTTCCTACCCCAAGATGCCGACGGCCTGGAAAGTAGCGGGCTGCGGAGAGGTGATATCGTATCCATCACCGTTACTGCCCTCGGTCTCACCAACCAACTCTGTGAGCTCCTATCAAGGCAGCGGTCAATTCGCCAAGGACTGATCCGCTACCGGCTGCAGCTAGCCCACTATGAGGCCGCATGATCCTCTCAGAGATCAAAAAGCAACT
>JAQYVZ010000272.1 GCA_030145205.1 Desulfuromonadales bacterium
GCTCGGCATAAGTGAGAGGCTTGCCGATGACCCAAGACGTTCAAGGCTTGATGCGAAACGCAGATTGCAGAAGTGCGAAGTAGGCTAATGGCAACTTACTTTAGTTGACCCCGCGCTCGTGAGAAGGCTCAAACGAGAAAGGTATGCCTGATTACCCCTGTTCCTACGCAAGCCTAATGTCGGCATAGGTTCTCGGTTCTGCACCAGCGGCTGCCGCAAGTAGGCGGGTAAAGAGGCCGGGCAGGTCGTGGCGGCCGTTGAAGCGGAACTGGAACTCAGCAAAGTAGCGTCCGACGTAAGGTCGGCGGATCGCCTTGTGAGTTCCGGCGATAGCGGTCTTCAAATTGCCGAGCATGGTGTTGACCCATTGCAGCGCCGGGATTTTTTCGGGTTGCTCGGGCTCAAGCGCCGAGACGATCGGCGTGTGCGAGCAGCCGGCCCGCGTGACGGCGCGGAAGCAACCGAGCCCGTCTGAGACGACATGCGTTCCTGCCGTGAAGTGCTCATGTGCCATTGCCTCGATGCAGGCGCCGTTGTGTCGCTCGACGAGATGCAGGAGAACGCGTCGTGGTCGGCCCTCCTCGCTGGTCTCGACCGCGACGACGAAAGGGACTTTGTTTGCGCCTCCACGCCCACGCTTGCCGCCCTCGGCCTCGCTCTTCTCGCCACCCAACACCGCGTCATCCATTTCAATGCGGCCCTTGAACGTGCGTTTGGTTTCGACTTCAGCCATCACCGCCGCAAGTTTCTGGCGCAGGCGCCAGGCACTGTCCCACTTGACGCCGATCTGGCGCGACAACTCCAGCGTGGAGATCGAGTTCTTCGATTGCGTGATCAGCCACATCGCCTGGAACCACTTGGTCAATGACAAAAGTGAGTTCTCGAACACGGTGCCGGCTGTAACCGAGGTCTGTCGGCGGCAGCCATGGCACAGATAGAGACGCCGCTTACCGACGATCGCATGATCGCAGCAGCCACAGGCCGGGCACACAAAGCCCTTTGGCCAGCGCCAGTCAATCACGGCCTGACGGCATCGCTCCTCCGTGCCGAAGCGCTCTTGAAACTGGGAAAGGCTCAGCCCCTTGCCGAACTGGATCCGATTGCGTGCCACATCAACCTCCTCGCAACCTGCAATTCGGCAAATA
>JAQYVZ010000273.1 GCA_030145205.1 Desulfuromonadales bacterium
GGTTCGGTAGGCTAATTAAAAGGAGCCACTAGCTGATCAGGGCGCTTTGGACAGCCGCTAGCGGGATGGAAGCACAGCAGACGAATCTGGACGTGACGGCCAACAACTTGGCCAACGTCAACAGTATCGGTTTCAAGAAGAGTCGCGCCGAATTTCAGGATATCCTCTATCAGACCAGTAAGGCGGCCGGGACAGCGACGGCTCCTGGGGCTGAAAATCCCACCGGGATTCAGGTTGGACTCGGTTCGCGGGTGGCTTCGGTACAGAAGGTGTTTAGTACCGGCGATCTGCAGTCCACCGGCAACGAGCTGGACCTGGCGATCGAAGGCGGCGGCTTTTTTCAGATTTCTGATCCTGGTGGTGAAACCCACTACACCCGCGCCGGCGCCTTCAAGCGCGACAGTACCGGGCGTCTGGTGACCTCCGAGGGATATGTTGTTTCGCCGGCTGTTGTCATTCCGGCCAATGCCACCAGTATTTCCATCGGCCAGTTCGGTGCCGTCGAGGCGATGCTGGACGGCCAGAGCCCCCCGCCCCAGGTCGGGACTCTCGAACTGGCCCGCTTTGGCAACCCTGCCGGCTTGAGCAGTCTGGGAAAGAGCCTGTACGCGGAGACCCCCGCATCCGGGGCGCCTGAGGTCGGTACCCCCGGTGATGTCGGGTTCGGCACCATTGCACAGGGATTTCTTGAGGGCTCCAACGTGAACATCATGGAAGAAATGGTCAACATGATTGCCGGCCAGCGGGCTTACGAGGTCAACTCAAAAGCGATTCAGACCGCTGACGAAATGCTGCAGATGACCAACAACCTGGTTCGTTAAAGATGTTCTTGGCTAACCGGCTGGTCTTGGTGGTCCTGCTGCTGATGGGCTTTGCCTCCATATCTTTGGCGTTGGAAGTCCGGCTGAAGGAAAAGGCGGTGGTGCTGGACCGGATGGTGACCCTCGGGGATGTCGCCGAACTTGCTCCGGCGGATGATCCTCGCGGGGATCTGGCCGCCTTGGAGTTGTTTCAGGCTCCGATTGCCGGTCGGCGGGTTGTCGTCAGGGTTGAGCAGGTCGCTCGCCACCTGGAACAGCGGGCGACCGATCTCGGTTCCGTGCGATGGGGTGGGGCGACCGCAGTGACCATCGTACGCGACGGGT
>JAQYVZ010000274.1 GCA_030145205.1 Desulfuromonadales bacterium
CGCAGTTCGCCGCCACCATTGAAAACATTACTAACGGGGTACGAATAACGACCGATACCTCGGACGGTGAGGCGCACAAGTGCATGGTGATCCTGATACCCGACAATGGCGTATCTAATATCGACGCGCGCGTACTTGATCGCTCTGGGATCGACGCCAACGGAGTGGTTGAAGTCACCGATATGGGTTTCGAGGGCGACTTAGCGTTCGTGCTTGGCGGTCGGTGTACGGCCAACGAAACCCCGACGGTTGACTTCTGTCACAGCTTCGGCGTAGCGGCAAATGACGGTGCGGATACGAATATGTGTATGCACCTGATTGAAGATGACGGGCGCGACCTGGGTACGTTGACCACTTATCTGTCGAACGTATCCAGCGACACGCATTGTGCAATGAACAACAGCAGTGGTGGCATTCGTTGGGGCGTTCAGATTACGGCATGGGATGCCAGCGGGTTTACGACGCGGGCATGGGATGAGTACGTCGCTCCACTGACGACCAACAACACCCTCGCAGAAGATTTGCTGGTGCTGACGATCAAGTTCAACGGCACACCTGATTTCGACGTGTATCAGGCAACGGCACCTGCAACGACTGGCGACTGGGCGCAGACTGCACCGGGCTTTGAGCCAGCCTTCGGTTTAGTGTTCGGCACAGAGGGTGTCGTAGATAACACCAGTGGTGACGCGACCAATGCCGAAAGTTTTTCGGTCATGCCGTTTGACGGGACTACCATGCGCAGTTTCGGCTATTGTAGCGGCGACAATCTCTCCACGGTTACGACCAGCGCGTATTCATTGTCGGGTTGGCGACAGGTTGAGAACGCCGGTGTCCCCGGCACTGACGATACATTCGTTGGCACGTTCTCGTCGTTTGATGCTAACGGCTTTACAATGAACTTCTCTGCTGTTCCCGGAAGTTCTGACTTATGGCCGATTTTGACCATTGGTCCCGCAGCCAGTACGGTAACAATCACCGATGTGAACACGACCGAGGAGTGGGACGATGGGGATACAGGGCTAGTCATCACGGGCACGGGCTTCGTATGAAGCAGCCACCCCGATTCGCTATTATATACGGCGACGGCACCATCTACGAAGGTGGTGGCAAAGACGATGAGTGGGTAGAGATCACAGTGCGG
>JAQYVZ010000031.1 GCA_030145205.1 Desulfuromonadales bacterium
GTAACCAGTTGCATCAGCGGCGATAGTGCCGGTGTTGTCGATGGTCAGGTTACCGAGAGAGTTGTAGCTGGCCCCGCCAACCTGGATGCCACGAGCCGCAGCTTCGCCATTCACGCTGTTGTAGTTAATCGCCGTGGCCAAGATATCGCCCGAGTTAACAACCGTCGTGAGAGGGTTCAGGTTTGAGGAGTTGTAATTGTGAATCTGAATGCCCATAGCGTGCGGGCTCAGGTTCTGGTTGTCGATCTCGGTGAAAGCACTGATCTCGCCAGCGTTCGTAATCAGCAGGTCACCCTCGTCCGCATCAATGCCACGCGACAAGACAGCAGAGTTCGGAGTGATCGAGGTGTAGAGTGCAAGTGACTCAGCCGTATTGTAACTTACGGTCGCGCTGACTTCCCCGCCCGCCTCAACTGTCACAGTCGAGTTCTGGATCAGATCATCAAGCACGAAGTCGGCGCTCGTATCTGTACCCTTCAGAGCAATAGTGGAATCAGCGATGTCCAGGTCGCGGTTGTATTCCTCGACCACAGAATCATCCTGGTCAACGGCAATCAAACCACCGTCAGCAACTGTCGTATCATCACCGGTCGGCAGTAAGACCGTGTTGTACGTCAGATTGCTTGCATTGTACAGCGAGACGGCAGCTTCAGTGCCAGCCCACGCTGTCCCTCCAGCGATCATCAGAGCGATGAGCGCCAGTATGCCCGTTGCATACTTTGTTTTCATTGTACGTCTCTCCATTACTACCCCCTTTGTGTTGGTTGATACTTCAGACAATACCTACTTTTCCAAACACGAAAAAAAATACGCCTCTTACACATTTGTTCCTTAAATCTATAAAGATAGACTTGAACTTATTAAGCCCGTCGTATCGAAAGGCTGATCGAGCGCTTATCTGCATGCGCCTCAATGGAAATGATGTTTTCGCCAAGAAGAGGTGACAAATCAATGTTTTGCATTACATTTACCCGTATACAATACACACTTCAACCCATAGGAATTTCAGTCTTAATAGGTTAATAGCCGACCTGCTCTGTGTCAAGGGAAAAGGCCGCAAAAAAAAAAGGAGTTCCATAGGATTCAATAACACGAAAGACAGTGAGAGAATAATGCATATATACCAAAACGCTGTTTTAGATAATTTAACTTAAAAAATGTCGCAGAATTGGGATGTTATCTTAATTAGAGACATGTTAACTTCTGACGAGTATTACGCGACAGACGAATTATATGCGTCCACCTGTAACGGTTCATAGCTGGTTTATTGTCACCCCTGCATGCTGTCATCGTCCCCCCTCCTGACTGTCAAGAAAACCTCCTGCTGATTTCATGCTACACAATAAACAAAGGTGCATTTTTTCAAAAGAGACAGCTTGGCTCAGCCCGCCAAATGTCATGTCTGCAGGGCTATTACATGACCGCATGTTCTCATAACGAAAACAGCCCACCGAAACCGGCGGGCTACAATCAATCCAGAGAAGCAAAAACAATGATCATTCCGGCAGGTAGCGCCGCCAATCTCCTCGTTTTCTCCTCCAGCTCCTGCTTGGCAAACCGACCATAGGCCGAGAAAGGCCCGGACATGGCTTAAAAGTGATGGCTCCGCAAAGAGATAATCAGGAGAAACATCATTGCGGTTAACCACAGGTGAAAAACGAAAAAAGCCACACCCTTTTCGGATGCGGCTTTTCATGATTTCTGGTGCCGAAGGGGAGACTCGAACTCCCACGCCCTTACGAGCACATGGTCCTGAACCATGCGTGTCTACCAATTCCACCACTTCGGCATGAAGCGAGGGCAATTTATAGCAAAAGGGCTGGTGCATTGCAACAAAAAATTAACGCCGGGTTGCCAAGAAATTTCAAGGCATAATTTTGTGTTATGTCATTCGCTTTCCCTCGACGGAAGAGGGTGACAGCTTTACGAATCTTCCCCCTCACCTCAATCCTCTCCCGCCAGGGGAGAGGAGGCTTTCTTTGTTTATCCCTTGAGGGAGAGGAAGAAAATTCGGGGCGTACTTTTGCGTTATAATACTCCCCCTCACCTCAATCTTCTCACGCCAGGGGAGAGGAGGCTTTCTCTGTTTCTATCTCGAGGGGAGAGGAAGAAGGGTCAAGTCGTTTTGGTTCAACGAGCACCGTCCGATATTTCTCTACCGTCACCAGTCCGGGGCGGGCGCCTTTCGGTTTTTTGACATACTTGGCCTCAGTGACCATGACTTCGACCCGGCTGTCGTTTCTGGCGCGTGAATAACCGGCCGCCAGGGCGGCGGCAAACAGGACATCCTCCTCCGGGATTTCGCCGCTACGCCCGGCACGACGCAGCACCAGATGGCAACCCGGCAGGTTGTGCGCATGAAACCAGAGATCCTCCGGAGCCGCCACCTCGCGACTGACCGTGTCGTTCTGACGCGGATTGCGGCCCCAGGTCAGCTGATACCCGGACGGGCTGACCATCTCCAACAGGGCAGCAGAAGCGGCTTTGCTCTGACGACGGGCCGGTTCCTCGCGCAGCTTGAGATAACCAGCGGCGGCGAGCTGCTTCTTCAGGGCATCCAACTCAACCGCATCATCGGTTTCCTCGAACGCCAGCGCCATCGCCTCGAGCCAGTCAATTTCCTCCTGCGTTTCCTGCAGGCGACGCACATAGTGTTCTTCGCCGCGCCGCCGTTTGCGGGCTTTCTTGAAAAGCTTGTCAGCGTTTTCCTGGGGCGTAAGGCGCGGATCGAGCGGAATGGTCACCTGCACCGGCGGATCGGCCGCATAATCATCAACCTCCAGCTCTGTCATCCCGCGCCGCAACAGGTGCAGATGTGATAGCAGCAAGTTGCCGGTATGCTGCAAACCCTCCAAGTCATCGAGACCGGCGTAATCGGTCTCAATCTGGCTCAACCGTTTCCGTAATTTCTTTAACGCCTTGTTAACAGTTTTCTTCAGTTCGGCTTGCAGGCCTTCAGCCGGCACAACGACATCGCCAGCATCCAGGGCCGCGCTGACCGTGTCGTACTCGGCCAGAACATCGGGAGCAAGACAACGCAGAGGCAACACAGACAACTGAGAAGCCCCCTTCACGGTAAGCACCTGTGGCTGCCAGGAGCCGTTCGCCAGATCCTCTGCGTAGCGTGACAAAACTTCTCCTGGCACCTCGCCCCGCTGAACACTCTCAGCCATATCGTCCGCCGCAATTTTCGACATTGGGGCAACAGTTTCCAGCAGCCAGGTGCGAAAAGCCTGGCTGTCCATACACTCTGAGGGGATCTCAGGGAGGACGTCAGGCACCAACGGCTGTCGGCGCAACTCCGGCCAGACATAACGATCCCCGGGACGCTCCCCTGCCCCACCCCGCCTCAGCAGATCAATGATCCGGTCGTCCGGATCGAGCAGGATAAGATTCGGCTTGGGCCGTAAATCGACCAGCAGGCGGTACACAATGTCATTTTTGCCGTTAAAATGGATCAAGACCAGACGATCGGCGCCGACCTGCTCGAACGACAGCAGTCGGGTCAGACGAGCCCGCAGCAACTGGCAGAAACGGGGCGGCGTAAAGGGATGCGGGAAATCGTTCTCCGTCAAATGGAACCGGGCACGCTGCGGACGGCTCAGCAGGTACAACCGCAGGGTTTCCGATCCGGTCCAGAGCCGGAATTCCATCTCGTCTGCGGATGGCTGGAAAATTTTATTAAGCCGCGCACCCCGCAGGCGCAAGTTACATTCAGCGACCAGGGCGGCAATCGTCAAAGAGTCCATAAATGTTCAAAGCGCTATGCGCACATCCTGTCGGGTTACATTGCCCACACGGAATCATTCGGAGCCTGACAGTGAGCATACAATAGTTGAACCCGGAACGTGAGACAAGATTTTCACAAACTGCGCCTTGTACATTATGCATCTGCCACGTTGTTTTATCTTGACAAAAATGGTAGGGTTTAGTATCAAGCACGCCATGTTCAAGGCGAGGATTAATCCAAGCCACAATCACGCTCAACAGGAGACATGTCATGTCGGAAAAAAACTATCGGCTAGGGACAAACGCCCTGCACGCCGGTCACTCGCCTGACTCCGAGACCAACGCGCGGGCAGTGCCGATTTACCAGACCTCAGCGTACACTTTTGATTCGAGCGAGCACGCCGCCCGGCTGTTCAGCCTCGAAGAGATGGGCAATATCTACACTCGGCTGATGAATCCGACCACAGACGTCCTGGAAAAGCGTCTTGCGGCACTCGATGGCGGCGTTGGCGCACTGGCCTTTGCCTCGGGTGCAGCGGCGATTTCCAATGCGATCCTCAACCTGGTCAGGGCGGGCGATAACATCGTCACCACACGCTCCCTGTACGGCGGGACGCATACCTTTTGCAAGTATCTCCTGGCGCGGATGGGCGTCGAGGCGCGGTTCGTCGATCTGTCCGACCCAAGCGCTCTGATTGATGCGATCGACAACAAGACCCGGGCCATCTTGATGGAAACCATCCCGAACCCGCGCAATAACATCGACGATTTCGAGACCATCGCCCGGATTGCCCACGATCACGGCGTGCCGTTTATCGTCGACAATACGGTCGCGACACCGGCCCTGTTCCGTCCCATCGAACATGGTGCCGATATCGTCTGCTATTCGCTCACCAAGTTCATTTGCGGTCATGGTACCACCATCGGCGGGGCCGTGATCGACAGCGGCAAATTTGATTGGTCGAATGGCCGCTTCGACGAGTTCACCCAGCCGGAACCGAGTTATCACGGGCTCAAGTTTCATGAAGCCCTCGGCGAAATGGCCTACATCCTCAAACTGCGCCTAACCCTGTTGCGCGACATGGGGGCCTGTCTCTCCCCTTTCAACGCCTTCCTGCTCCTGCAGGGGCTGGAAACGCTGCATATCCGTATGCCGCAGCACTGCAAAAATGCCCTGGCTGTGGCCAAGTTTCTTGAAGGGCACCCTGATGTCAGCTGGGTCAACTATCCGGGTCTGGAGAGTCACCCGGATCATCTGCGCGCCAAGCGCTACCTACCGGATGGAGTTGGCGCCATCCTGGGGTTCGGCATCAAGGGGGGCCACACAGCCGGTGCCAAGTTTATTTCAAACGTGCAGCTGTGCAGCCATCTGGCCAACATCGGCGACGCCAAGACTCTGGTGATCCACCCGGCGTCGACCACACACCAGCAGCTATCGGAAGAAGAGCAGTTAGCGGCCGGGGTCAGCCCCGATTTCATCAGGGTGTCGGTCGGCATCGAGGATGTCGCCGACATTATCGAGGATCTTGACCAGGCCCTGGTGGCAAGCCAGCAATAAGTTTTCATCCAGATTATTCCGAGGCGGGCCTGAAAGGGTCCGCCTTTTTTTCGACAAAAACAAAAAACCCTCTGTATTCTGACAGCCCGTTTCTGTATTCTGTCTGCGCTCAACCGACTTAACGTTCAGAGGCATCCCTTGAAACTCAGCTACAGACTCGAATACCTGGCCCTCCGGGCCATCGCCGCCCTGGTGCGCTGCCTGCCGCGTACGACAGCGCTGGCGCTTGGCCGCAATCTCGGCCGCTTCGGTCGTCTGGTTCAGCCTCGCCGGGTCGCCATTGCCAGCGACAACCTGCAGCAGGCCTTCCCCGAGATGTCGGAGACTGAGCGTGACGCTATCATCCACCAGATGTTCGGTCACCTGGGTGCGAGCTTCGTCGACATGCTGCGTCTTGATTTGTATGACGGCCTGGACGACCTGGAAAAATATTTTACGATTGAAGGTCTGGAACACCTGCAGGAGGTCATCAACCTTGGCCGCGGCGGCATCATGCTCAGCGGTCATGTCGGTTTCTGGGAAGCGGGTGCTTATTTTGTACCACTGCTCGGCACAAAGGCCGGGTTTGTCGCCAAGCCGATGCGCAATCCGCTGGTCGGAGCCTACTTCGAAAAGATGCGCACCTCCTCCGGCTGCTATCTGATTAACAGCCGCAAGGGAGCCCGCCGCATCGTCAAAACCCTACAGCAAAATCACCTGGTCGGCCTGCTCATGGATCAGCATGTTCGCCCTAAAGACGCCGTCCTGGTCCCCTTCTTCGGCCGGCCGGCCTACACCACGCCGATTATCACCCAGATTGCCATGAAGTTGCAGACGCCGATCCTGCCCTCCTTCGTCTACCGGACTGAGGACAACCGTTACACCGTCCGCTTCGAACCGATGTTCACCCTGGATGCCGGCGACATGTCCGAAGAGCAGATTGTTCGCAACACCGCCCTGTTGACTGAAAAGATCGAACAGGGCATCCGCCGGGATATCAGTCAGTGGTTTTGGCTGCATCGCCGCTGGCGCGACAAGAAACCGGGCCGCGTTGCGCGTGAAGAAATTCGTAACACGGCAGAGCAGAACACTTCCACCCCAACCGACGAAGAGTGATGTCCGACAATAAACGATTCAATGTGGTTCTGATCGAACCGGAGATCCCGCCGAACACCGGCAATATCGCCCGGCTGTGCGCCGCCACCAACACCACTCTGCACCTGGTCGGCAAACTCGGTTTTTCCATCGATGACAAGCACCTCAAACGCGCCGGCCTTGACTACTGGCATGCGGTTGACCTGCGTCGTTGGGACAGCCTGGAAGAATTGCAGCGGGAGCAGCCGGACGGACGTTGGTGGTACACCTCGAAAAAAGCGAACAAGACCTATCTGGACGCGGCCTATCAGCCAGGTGATTTTCTGGTGTTCGGCAAGGAAACCGTCGGGCTGCCGGAAGAACTGATTGAGGCTAATGCCGATCAGGCCATTCGTATTCCGATCTACAATGATGCTGTGCGCAGCTACAACATTGCCAACTCGGTTGCGATTATTCTGCATGAGGCGTTGCGGCAGAATTCGTAGGTATGGGGCTGTTTGTATAAATTAGAGGGTTCCCCCCTCACCCCAACCCTCTCCCTCCAGGGGAGAGGGAGTCAAACCCTTCATGCATGAAAAAGAATCCCCTCTCCCCTGGAGGGAGAGGATTAGGGTGACCTTCAGAATCAAACAAGGCCCTGGGATATCATTCCCAGGGCCTTGTTTATTGAGTCTTCGATCTTTCGCAGTCCTCTGCTAATCGAGCTTATTTTCGACCCGAATGAACAGGTTATCGCCCTGCGTGACATCCTGACTGTCTATTTCAGCCAAAGCGGCCCGAACGTTGCTCTCGGTCGCTTCGTGTGTCATCAGAACAATCGGCACAGCTTCCGCAGCGTGACGGTGCGGTTGAATCATTGATTCGATACTGATGTCATGCAGGCCGAGAATACCGGTAATCGCGCCGAGAACACCCGGCTGATCCTTGACGAAAAACCGCAGATAGTAGCAGGAGGCGATCTCCGCCATCGGCTTGATGCTCAAATCGCCGATTTCGCTCAGGGGATAAGCCAGGGGCGGGTTGCGCAGCCTGCTGCCGGTGCCCGCTTCCCGGGCAATCGCCATGACATCTCCCATCACGGCACTGGCTGTGGCTTCGCTGCCGGCGCCGTGACCTGAGAGCAGCACTGGCCCGACAAAATCACCCACCAGGCGAACGGCGTTGAAAACGCCGCTGATGTCTGCCAGCGGATAGTTTTTAGGGATCATCGTGGGATGAACCCGCGCCTCGATCTGGCCGTTCACCTGCTTGCCGATCGCCAACAGTTTCAGCTTGTAACCGAAATCTGCAGCGTATTGGATATCGAGAGCCGTCACCTTGCTGATACCCTCCGTGTAGATGCTGTCGAAATCGACCCGGGTTCCGAAGCAGAGGCTGCAGAGCAGCGCCAGCTTGTGCGCGGTATCGACCCCTTCAACATCAAAGGACGGGTCCGCCTCGGCATAGCCTTTCGCCTGCGCATCCTTGAGCACGGTCGCAAAATCTTCACCAGCTTCTTCCATCTCGGTCAGGATATAGTTACAGGTGCCGTTCAGGATACCGAACAGGCTGTGCACGCGGTTGGCGCAAAGGTTTTCGCGGATGGCGGAGATCACCGGGATGCCGCCGCCCACAGCCGCTTCGAACATGACATTCACACCGGCAGCTTCAGCGGCAGCGAAAATTTCCTCGCCATGCTTGGCCAGTAGCGCCTTGTTGGCAGTCACGACATGCTTGCCATTGGCAATCGCCTTCAACACAAACGTCCGAGCCGGTTCGTAACCACCGATCAGTTCGATGACGACCTGGATCTCCGGATCATCAAGCAGCGCCATGGCGTCAGTCGTCAACAGGCCCGGATCAACCACGACGCCCCGGTCGGTGGTGATATCGAGATCCGCAATCCGGGTCAGTTCCAGGGGGAAACCGAGCCGTGACTGCAGCAAAGAACCGTTCTGCTGAAACACCTTGACGACACCACTGCCGATGGTGCCGAAACCGAGCAAACCTACCTTGATGCTGTTCATATCCGTTATCCTGTCAAGCTGCCGACCAAGGAGAGTCGACACGCCACAAAAGGTGGCTTGAGTTGATTCATTTCTTGTTTGACCAGATCCGCCAGAGACTGTGCGTCCATTTCATCCAGCAGAGGGAGACACAACGAGAGATCGCGAAACCCCGCCTGTTGAGCAACAGACAACATGTGCCGCAGCAGGGCGCTGTACGTATCGGTGCAGAGCCCATCCCATTTCCCGCCACCGACAAACAGGGCCCAATCGGTCGCGAGCTTGGCGTTGTTCTGATAGACGGCATGTTCGCCGGCATGGCCGACCAATTGGCCGTCGAGCAAAGCCCGGGTCAGTTGCCCATCGAGACGCCAGTCGATAACGGCCGCAGGGCCGCACAGTGGCTTCTGATCTTCAAAATAAAAAACGGCAACTGCGTCCCCCGGCAGCTGATCTGCAGGCAGGGGAACAATTTCCAGCAAGCTCATGGGGCGGCTGTCCGGGTTTTTCGAGCCAGCGGATCGAGGATGCCGTTGATAAACGACGCCGTATCCCCCGTACCAAACCGCTTGCCGACCTCAATCGCCTCATTCATTACCACGTTGGACGGAACATCCTGACAACAGAGCAGTTCAAAGGCCGCCATACGCAACAGCGCCAGGTCAACCCGGGCCATGCGATCGAGGGCCCAGTTGGTCGAGAACTCCTCCAGCGCGAGATCGATCTGCTCCAGATTATCAGAAACCCCGGCCACCAGGCGCTCGGCAAAAGACCGGACCTCGGGCCGCACGCTCTGGTTCACCGAGTCCTCGGCATCTCCCAGAACATCGTCCTGAAATTCGAACTGATCCCAGAAGTCAGCCAAAACCTTCTCGAGGTTACCGCCTTCATGATCAGGTAGACTGTAGAGCAGCTTCAGGGCCATCTCCCGGCCCTCGCGGCGAATTCCCTTAGCCATATCGGTTAAAACTCTTTGTAGAGGTTGACCATTTCAACTGCGGCGACCGCCGATTCAAAGCCCTTGTTACCGGCTTTGCTGCCCGCACGCTCAATTGCCTGCTCAAGGGTATCGGTGGTCAGTACGCCGAAAGTCACCGGAATCTCGGCTTCCATCGATACGGAGGCAACGCCCTTGGAGACTTCGGCGCTGACATAATCGAAATGCGGAGTCGCACCCCGGATCACTGCACCGAGACAAACGATGGCATCGTAGTTACCGGACCTGGCCATCTGGCGGGCCGCCGCCGGAATCTCGAATGCACCTGGGACCCGTGCAATACTGATGTCCTTGTCTGCAGCACCGTGGCGGATCAGGGCATCAACCGCCCCTTCGACCAGACGTTCGCTGACAAAACTGTTGAAGCGACTGACCAGCAAACCGACCTTGAGGCCCTTCGCGTCAAGCTTCCCTTCGAGTGTCTTGGGCATGACTCAACTCCCCTAGTAAAAAGAACATAATCTACGCTTAGATATTTTCCAGCAGGTGACCCATCTTCTTCTGTTTGGTCTTCAGGTACCTGATATTTGATTCAGTTGGTTTTATCTGGATCGGCACCCGCTCAACAATCTTGAGGCCATAGCCTTCCAGACCGATGATCTTGCGCGGATTGTTGGTAAGCAGGCGGATATCAGTGATCCCGAGATCGGCCAGAATCTGGGCGCCGATGCCGTAATCGCGCAGGTCTGCCTGGAAGCCGAGCATTTCGTTGGCTTCAACCGTGTCGTGGCCGGCATCCTGCAGGCAATACGCCTTAAGTTTATTGATCAGGCCGATGCCACGGCCTTCCTGACGCATGTAAAGGATAACGCCGGAGCCCTCTTCCTCGATCGCGTGCATAGCAGCATGCAACTGAGGTGCACAATCACAGCGCTGGGAGCCAAACACATCACCCGTCAGACATTCGGAATGGACCCGCACCAGGACCGGCTTTTCCGGGTCAATCTCGCCTTTCACCAGGGCAATATGATTCGCCTGATCGACATCGTTGTCATAGACGATCGCCTCAAACTCGCCGCCATACTCCGTCGGCAGCACCGTCTCCGCCGCACGCCGGACCAACAGCTCCTTGCGCATCCGGTAGGCAACCAGGTCTTCGATAGTTACGATCTTGAGGCCATGCTTCTCGGCAAAAATGCGCAGTTCAGGCATGCGAGACATGGTCCCGTCTTCGTTCATCACCTCGCAGATCACCCCGGAGGGTTTCATCCCGGCCAAACGCGCCAGGTCCACAGAGCCTTCAGTCTGTCCAGCGCGAACCAGCACGCCGCCACGCTTGGCGCGCAACGGGAAGACATGTCCGGGCCGCGCCAGATCCGCCGCCGTCGATTCATCGGCAATGGCGACCTTGATGGTCTGGGCCCGATCTGCAGCAGAAATCCCGGTCGTCACTCCGCGCCGAGCTTCAATAGAGATCGTAAACGCAGTCCCGAACGAGGAGGTGTTATCCCGGACCATCAAAGGCAGATCCAGCTCATCGGCACGTGCTTCGGTCAGCGACAGGCAGATCAGACCACGCCCTTCACGGGCCATGAAATTGACCGCTTCAGGCGTCACCATTTCGGCAGCCATGCAGAGGTCGCCTTCATTCTCCCGGTCCTCATCATCCACCAGGATAACCATCTTGCCCTGGCGAATATCTTCCAGGGCCGCTTCAACTCGTGATATAGGCATCATTTCTCCTTGAACGGCAAGCTTTGAAGTATTTCATAAAAAACCGTTCCTGGCAAGAAGATCCATTGAGATTCCGGCCTTCTCCGAGGCATCTCCACCCCCCAGAATCCGGGCAACATACTTACCGATCAGGTCTGTTTCTATATTGACCAGATCACCCACTTGGCACGCATTGAGAGTGGTCTGTTCAAGGGTATGCGGAATGAGTGTGACGCTGAAGCGTCCTTTCTCTACGGTGTTGACCGTCAGGCTGATGCCATCGATCGCCACCGAACCTTTTGCGACCAGCAGAGGCTCCATCTGCGGGGCATCATACTGAAACGCAAGCCGCCAGGCGTTGCCGTCCCGCTTCCGCTCCGTCATGCGGGCTACATAGTCCACATGACCGGTCACCAGGTGTCCACCGAGGCGATCTGACAAACGCAACGCACGTTCGAGATTCACCGGGCTGCCGCGATGCAGCCTGGCAAGCGAGGTCACCTCCAGCGTTTCAGGTGATACGTCGGCAGTGAAGCTGCCGTCCCCAAAACGGGTGACGGTCAGGCAGACCCCATTTACGGCGATGCTCTCACCGAGCTGCAACTCCTGCATCGGCAAGTGGGTTGCCACACGCAGGCTGCACTGTTGAGCGCCACGCTGAAGTTCTTCAAGACGTCCCACATCTTCGATCAGGCCGGTGAACATCGCTGCACCTCTCCTTCAATCAGGATATCATCTTCGATCCGGGTCACGACCGGTGTGGTGATACGCCAGGCATCAGCCAGCGCAGTCACGCCCTGGCCAGACAAGAGTGGCAGACCATCGTCCCCGCCAAGCAGCAGCGGCGCAACAAACAGCATGACCCGGTCCACCAGGCCGGCGCGCAACATTACCCCGCCAAGCTGGCCGCCGCCTTCCAACATCAGGAACATCAGGTCGAGCTGGCCGAGAGCGTGCATAATCGCTGTCGGGTCAAGATGCCCCTCCTGCTGCTCCAGACGAACAAGCTCGACACCACGCTCCAGATAGGGCGCATAAGCTGCGTCGGGGTGGTGCTCAGCCGTCACCAAAATACGACGGCCGACGGCGTCAGGACTGTAGACTTCGGCATCCGGAGATGTTTGCAGCCGGCTGTCGATCACGATACGGGCCGCGTTCCGACAGTCACCGTCAAGACGGGTGGTTAAGCGGGGGTTGTCAGCCATCACGGTGCGGGAGCCGACCAGGATGCCGTCCACGCGGTTGCGCAGCTGATGAACCAGGGCACGGCTCTGTTCACTGGAAATCCAGCGGGAATCACCGGTCGATGTGGCGATCCGGCCATCGAGGGTCAAGGCAGATTTGAACAGTACGTAAGGTCGGCCGGTGGTGATCCGTTTGGCGAAGGGAGCCAGCAGGTGCCGACATTCAGATTCGAGCGGGCCGATATGGACTGTCATCCCGGCTGCCTGCAAGCGGGCAACGCCCTGACCGGCAACCTGCGGGTTTGGATCGACAGCGCCGACATAGACTTCGCTGACGCCCGCGGCGATCAGAGCCTCGGTGCAGGGACCGGTCCGGCCCTGATGGCAACAAGGTTCAAGTGTAACGTAGAGGGTTGCACCACGTGCTGCTTCACCTGCCTGGCGCAGGGCAAAAACTTCAGCATGCGGCTGGCCCGCTTCGGGGTGAAAACCTTCACCGACAACGCATCCTTCGCGTACCAGCACAGCACCCACCGGGGGATTAGGCGCCGTCCGCCCTTCGCCCCGTTGGGCCAGGTCGAGGGCCTGCTGCATGAACCTTTCAGGCTGCGTCATGCTCATTCCCGCCAGCTATTAGTTTTTTTCTTCAGGGAGAAGACCCTGCCCGGAGGCACCACGTGCAAGGATCTCGTTCAACTCGGACATGAACTCGTTGATGTCGCGGAACTGCCGGTAAACCGAAGCAAAACGGACATAGGCCACTTCATCAATCGACTGCAAGGCCTCCATGATGTGTTCACCAATCCGGCTCGAATCGATCTCTTTTTCACCACATTCGAGCAAGCTCTGCTCAAGCTGCTCGACCGACGTTTCGATGGTCGCAATCGAGACAGGCCGTTTCTCGCAGGCACGCTGCATCCCACCAATGATTTTCTGGCGATCAAAGGCTTCCCGGCGACCGTCCTTCTTGATCACTAGCGGCAGGGTTTCCTCGATCCGCTCATAGGTCGTAAAGCGACGTTCACACTCCACGCATTCGCGCCGACGCCGAATGTTGTTGCCTTCCCGTCCGAGGCGTGAATCTACCACCCTCGTATCGTCAAAACTGCAGAATGGACATTTCATGCGACTTCCCCTTCCTGGTGCGTGTCAGCTCTCGTTCTGCTTGTAAATCCTGACGTTGATCCCGGATTCAGCAAGCATGTCCGTCGACAGATCATCCGGATAGCCCTCCAGATAGACCACTTCGCGGATGCCTGCGTTAATCAGCATTTTGGTGCAGATAATACAGGGCGAATTGGTGCAGTAGAGGGTTGCCTCCGAGATGTTGACGCCATGACTCGCGGCCTGGATGATCGCATTCTGCTCCGCATGCAGACCGCGGCACAATTCATGGCGTTGCCCGGAAGGCACCTTCAATTGATCCCGCAGGCATCCGGTCACGGAGCAGTGCGTGATTCCCTTGGGCGTACCGTTGTAGCCGGTGGCCAGGATATTCTTCTCCTTGACCATCACGGCGCCAACCTGACGACGCATACAGGTCGAACGACGCGCAACCAGCAGCGCGATATCCATGAAATACTCTTCCCAGGACGGCCGTTCCATTAAACCAACCGGTGTGCGTAAAGCGGGAACTGCTGGCACAACTCGCGAATTTCACCGCGAATTTCCGCCAGGACTGCCTCGTTGTCAATGTTCTGCAGAGCCCTATCGACCCAGGCGCCGACCTGCTTCATCTCGCCTTCCTTGAGGCCGCGGGTCGTAGTCGCCGGCGTGCCGATTCGGATACCGCTGGTCACGAAGGGCGAACGGGTATCGAAAGGCACAGCGTTCTTGTTGACAGTGATGCCTGCCTTCTCCAACGTCGCTTCAGCAACTTTGCCTGTAAGGTCACTGCCGGTGAAATCCAGGAGCATCAGGTGCGTATCCGTACCGCCCGAAACCAGCTTGTAGCCGCGCTCGACCAGGTCACCGGCCAAAGCCTGGGCGTTGCTGACGACCTGACGGGCATAGTCCTTGAATTCAGGGGCCAGTGCTTCCTTAAAGGCGACGGCCTTGGCAGCGATGACATGCATCAGCGGTCCACCCTGGATTCCGGGGAAGATATTACTATTCAACTTCTTGGCGTACTCCTCCTGACAGAGGATCATGCCACCGCGAGGACCGCGCAACGTCTTGTGCGTGGTGGTCGTCACGAATTCGGCGTGCGGCACCGGGGTCGGGTGGACACCGGCAGCCACCAGGCCAGCGATGTGCGCCATATCAACCATCACCATGGCGCCAACCTGATCGGCAATCCGCCGGAAGGCTTCGAAATCGATGGTCCGCGGGTAGGCACTGGCGCCGACAACGATCATTTTCGGCTGGTGCTCTTTGGCCAGCTGCTCGACTTCGTTGTAATCGATGGTGCCGGTCTCCTCCCGTACACCGTAAGGCACGATATTAAAGAGCTTGCCGGAGAAGTTCACCGGGGAGCCATGCGTCAGGTGGCCGCCATGAGCGAGGTTCATGCCGAGGACCGTATCGCCAGGTTGGCAGGTGGCAAAATAGACTGCCATGTTCGCCTGGGAGCCTGAATGCGCCTGCACGTTAGCGTGTTCAGCGCCGAACAACTGTTTGGCACGATCGATGGCGAGCTGCTCGGCCACGTCCACACACTCACAGCCGCCGTAGTAACGCTTGCCGGGATAGCCTTCAGCATACTTGTTGGTCAACAACGAGCCCTGTGCCTCGAGAACATGCTCACTGACGAAGTTCTCAGACGCAATGAACTCAAGACTGTATTCCTGGCGTTCGGTTTCGTGACGAATGACAGATGTGATTTCGGGATCGAATTGAGCCAAGCTTTCCTTCATGATGACGATTCCTCCAGAGTTTGTGAATATGTCGAAACTGTAGATATTGGGTAAAAGGTATCACGCGTACCGTCTGAACGACGGACACTCCGCCAGGATAAATGGCGAAGTGTGAAGTGCGACAACCTCTGCAAGCAAAAACGGGCAGGCACCTGGCCTGCCCGTTTATCAACCTGTTCAGAGTCGTCCGTTCCGAACATCCTCTTCGATGCGGGCGATCTTATCAAGACGCCGCTGGTGGCGTCCCCCTTCGTATTCGGTGTCCAGCCAGACCTGGACCAGACGACGTGCTGCCTCATCAGACATCACACGCCCTCCCATCACCAGAATGTTGGCGTTATTGTGTTCCTTGGCCATCTGGGCCATGTACTCATCCGTGACCAACGCAGCGCGCACGCCAGGATACTTATTGGCCGCGATCGACATGCCAATCCCGGTACCGCAGATCAGAACACCGCACTCCGCCTCACCGCTGGAGACCGCGAGAGCGACCTTCCCGGCAAAATCGGGATAATCGACCGAATCGTCGTTGCCAGTCCCCATGTCCTGCGCCTTGATACCGCGCTCTTCCAGAACCTGTTGTACGGCTGCTTTCAGTTCCAGTCCACCATGGTCGCTGCCGAGGACAATCATTATGCACCTACCTTGCGGAACAGCAGGCTGGCGTTGGTGCCGCCGAAACCGAATGAGTTGGATAGAGCCGAGGTCACATCAACTTCGCGCGGTTCGTTCGGCACGTAATCGAGATCGCACTCGGGATCCGGCTCTTCGTAGTTGATGGTCGGCGGGATCACACCACGGGAAATGGCCAGCGCGGAGAAGATGGCTTCGGCCCCGCCCGCGGCACCCAGCATATGCCCGGTCATGCTCTTGGTCGAGCTGATCATCAGCTTGGAAGCATGGTCGCCGAACACGCTCTTGAGACCCATGGTTTCATAGAGGTCGTTGAACGGCGTCGAGGTGCCGTGCGCGTTGACATAAACGACCTCCTCCGGATTCATACCAGCGCTGGCCAACGCCATGCGTACGCAGCGGGCACCACCCTCACCACCTGGAGCGGGGGCCGTCAGGTGATGGGCATCACCCGTCAGACCGTAACCGGCGACCTCGGCGTAAATCCTTGCGCCACGTTTCTTGGCGGCTTCATACTCTTCAAGCATGACGATGCCGGCGCCTTCCGCCAGCACGAAGCCATCGCGATTCCGGTCAAACGGCCGGCTGGCTGCGGTCGGGTCATCGTTGCGCGTCGACAGGGCCTTCATGACGGCAAAACCGGCCATCCCCATGGAACACACCGTCGATTCCGTGCCACCGGCAAAGGCGGCATCCGCATCACCACGCTGGATCAAGCGGTAGGCATCACCGATCGCGTGAGTTCCGGTGGCGCAGGCAGAGACAGGCGCCAGGTTCGGGCCTTTCGCGCCATGCTTTATTGAGATCTGGCCGGCGGCCAGATTAATAATCGACATTGGGATAAAAAACGGGCTGACCTTGCGATAGCTGTGGTTCATCAACGCGCTATGGTACTTCTCGATGGCAGGCAGACCTCCCATACCGGAACCAACGATGACACCAACCTTTTCAGCATTGTCATCGGTAATTTCCAGGCCGGAGTCCTCCAGGGCCATGTCAGCCGCAGCAAGCGCGTACTGGATAAACAGATCCATCTTCCGCGCTTCTTTTTTATCAATATACTCTTCAGCGACGAAGTCAGTAACTTCCCCGGCAATCTGCACGGGAAGCTCTGACGCGTCAAAGCGGGTGACCATGCCGATTCCGGATTCACCTTTGGTCAGAGCCGACCAGTTCTTCTCCAGGCCAGTGCCGAGGGGTGAAACAATACCGAGTCCGGTGATAACAACTCTTCGCATGTGAGTAGTATCCTTTTTTTGACATCAAAATGCTCACGCACAGACCACAAGGCCCTGTGCAGTAAGCAAATGTTGAACGAAGCGGGGGTGTCGATGACACCCCCGCCGGGATGAATCAGGAGTTCGCAGAAATATATTCAGTTGCGTTCTGAACAGTCTGAATCTTCTCAGCGTCTTCGTCGGAGATTTCGATATCGAATTCTTCTTCGAGAGCCATAACCAGTTCCACCGTATCCAGGGAATCAGCGCCCAGGTCATCCATGAAAGATGCCTCAGCAGTGACCTGATCTTCATCAACACCGAGCTGTTCTGCGACAATCTGCTTGACACGTTCCTCTACTGTAGCCATTGCGTTACCTCCTTTGAAGTTAGACCCGAATTTTCGGCTCTTTGTTTGTTGTTTTATTCCTTACATGTACATCCCGCCATTGACGCCGAGGATCTGCCCCGTGATGTAAGCAGCCTGATCCGATGCCAGGAAAGCGACCAATGCTGCGACATCCTCCACTGTTCCCAACCGACCAAGTGGAATCTGGGACGTCAGCCCTTCACGCGCCTTGTCGGAAAGCCCCTCGGTCATATCCGTGACAATGAAACCGGGAGTGATGGCATTCACTGTCACGTTCCGGCGAGCCAGTTCCCGGGCGGTGGCCTTGGTCAGACCAAGCAACCCCGCTTTGCTGGCAGAGTAATTGACTTGACCGGCATTGCCCATCTCACCAACAACGGACGAAATATTGATAATACGACCCTGCTTCTGCTTGCTCATGACTTTGGCTGCAGCGCGCGAGCAGAGAAAAGCACCCTTGAGGTTGGTGTCCAGAACCGCATCCCAATCCTCATCCTTCATCCGCAGCAGGAGTCCATCACGGGTAATGCCGGCATTGTTCACCAGGATATCAACGCGGCCGAACGCCTCGAGAGCCCGAGCAACCAACTGGTCAGCGTCAGCGGTAACGGCCACGTCACCGACCACCGCGACCGCTTCGCCGCCAGCGCTCTGAATCTCGCTGACCAAAGCGTCCAGCAACTCGGTGTTGCGTGCCGAGGCCACAACCTTGGCGCCCAAACGGGCCATATCCAGCGCAACGGCCTTGCCGATCCCGCGGGAAGCCCCAGTAACTAGGGCAACTTTTCCTTCCAACATAACGGGCTCCATTTCAAAAACAGTCAACTAGTTGCTGATCAACGTCCGCACATCATCGGGGTCCTGAACGTTCTGGATCACGGACCCTCTCGCCATGCGTTTCATCAGGCCGCAAAGCACTTTGCCAGGCCCGATCTCGACAAAATGATCGACCTCCAAAGCCAGCATCTGGCGGATCGTATCTTCCCAGCGCACCGGGGCGCTGACCTGTTGAATCAGAAGATCACGCACACGACCGGCGTCCTGATTCGGCGTGGCTTCAACATTACTGATCACCGGCAGGGCCATGGCACTCATGTCAATCTCTGCCAGCACATCCGCAAGACGTTCACCGGCCGGCTGCATCAGGGCACAATGGAAGGGTGCACTGACTGGCAGCGGCATGGCTCGTTTGGCGCCACGTTCTTTAGCAAGAGCCATGGCCCGCTCAACAGCCTCGGTGTGACCGGCGATGACGACCTGCCCTTCACTGTTGAAGTTGGCCGGGGAAACCACCTGGCCTTCCGCGGCCTGCTCACAGACTTCGGCAAGCGGTTCACGGGCGAGGCCCAGCACTGCAGCCATAGCACCGACACCTACCGGCACAGCATCCTGCATAAACAGCCCGCGCTGCCGAACAGTGCGGACCGCATCGACAAAGCTGAGCGCGCCGGAACAAACCAACGCACTGTATTCACCGAGTGAATGTCCTGCAGCAAAATCGGGAGCCAGGTCTGTTTCCGTCTGGATCACCCGCAAGGCAGCGACGCTCGTCGTCAAAATCGCCGGCTGCGTATTCTGGGTCAGTTTGAGTTCATCGTCCGGCCCATTATAACAGAGACTGGCGAGATCAAAACTCAGCGCGTCATTGGCTTCTTCAAAGACCTGACGAGCCAAGGGGAAATTATCCGACAGGGTCTTGCCCATTCCGGCGTATTGAGACCCTTGTCCTGGAAAAAGAAACGCAAGCATTGTCTATCAACTCTCCCGGCAGACCGCGTCGTTAAACAGCTACCATCTGATCAGGGCCGAGGCCCAGGTAAAACCACCGCCGAAGGCATTGAACAGGACAATATCACCTTCCTTGATCCGACCGGCGCGGTTCACTTCATCCAGTGCAAGCGGAATGGTCGCACCGGACGTATTGCCGAAACGATCCACGTTGATGTAAGTGCGTTCGTCGAGCAACTTCAGACGCTTGGCCGTCGCTTCGAGAATGCGGATGTTGGCCTGATGGGGGATCAACAGGTTGACATCCTCAGAGGTCATGCCGTTCGCCTCGAGCGCTTCTTCGGCCACTTCCGTCAGAGAACGAACCGCAACCTTGAAGACCTCGTTCCCCTGCATCTTCAGGAAGTAATCCCTATTTTCCAGAGCTTCAACGCTCGGAACAATTTTCGTCGAGAACCCGGGCTGATAAAGCAGCTCAAGCTGGTTGCCGTCGGTATGCAGGTGGGTCGACAGGATACCATTCTCCCCTTCATGTGCCTCAAGCACCACGGCCCCGGCGCCGTCACCGAACAGGATGCAGGTATTACGATCCTCCCAGTCTATAATCCGGGTCAGAACTTCAGCGCCGATCACCAGCATTTTTTTGGCATTGCCCGCCTGGATGCGGTCTGCAGCAGAGCTCAGAGCAAACAGGAAGCCGCTGCAGGCTGCAGAGACATCGTGAGCAGAGGCGTTAACAGCCCCAAGGTTGGCCTGAACGATACAAGACGTTGCCGGCCAGGGGTAGTCACCGGTAATGGTACCGAGGATGATCCCGTCCAGTTCCTCCGGCTTGACACCAGCCATCTCCAGGGCACGTTCCGCCGCCTTGGTCGCCAGATCGGAAGTATTCTCACCATCAGCAGCGACATGACGTTCACGGATACCGGTGCGGGTGCGAATCCACTCATCAGACGTTTCCATGAACTTTTCAAAGTCGAAATTGGTCATCACTTTTTCAGGGACGTAGGAACCCGTTCCTGTAATACGCGCTCTGATCACTGTACCGCTCCTTCTCCCGCAGCATCCACGGGGCCTTCAGCAGTTGCCGACACGGGACCATCACAGTCCTTGTCAAAACGACTGATGATCTGCTCCGACACATGGTGGGATTCACTGTCATACGCCATACGGATGGCATTCATAATAGCTCGCGGACTCGAGCTGCCGTGGCAGATCATGGCCGTACCCTTGATCCCCAGCAGGGGGGCGCCACCATATTCCGCGTAGTCAACCCTTTTCCGAAACGCTTTCAGCGCCGGGCGGGCCAACAGGTAGCCGAGGCGAGCCAGCAGGCTGTTCTCAAATTCGGTCCGCAGCATACGACCCAGCGCATCAGCCAGACCTTCAGACACCTTGAGGACGACATTGCCGACGAAACCGTCACAGACGACCACATCGACCGCCCCGTTATAGATGTCGCGACCTTCTTTGTAGCCGATATAATTCAGCGACGTCTGCTCCAGCAAGCAATGTGTCTCCCGCGTCAGCTCGTTGCCTTTGCTCAGCTCTTCACCGTTCGACAAGAGGGCGACACGCGGCCGCTCCTTGCCAAGGGCCTGATGCGCGTACACCGCCCCCATCAGCGCGAACTGGGCCAGATGAGATGGTTTGCAGTCAACGTTTCCGCCGACATCCAACACAACCGTCTGATCCTTGAGATTCGGCACAATGGTCGCAATTGCCGGTCGGTCAATCCCGGGGATTCGCTTCAGGACAAACATGCCGGCGGCCATGGTCGCCCCGGAGTTGCCTGTACTGACGACCGCTTGAGCCTTCCCCTCTTTCACCAGGTTGAAGGCGACGCGGATCGAAGAATCCTTTTTCTTGCGCACGGCATCCGAAGCAGAATCATGCATGCCGATCACTTCGCTGGCATGACAAACCGTCAGGTCCAGACCTTTAACCTGATGATTGGCCAGTTCTTGCTCAATCTGATCGGCATCACCGACCAGGACGATCGGAATCTGCCAGTTCCTGGCAGCCGTAACGGCCCCGGTGATTTCATGCGATGGAGCGTGGTCACCGCCCATGACATCAACGGCAACAACAATCGACTTGCTACTCAAGCGGGTCGCTCCTAGTCTTCAGATTTGCCGACAGTTTTTCCTTTGTAAGTACCGCACGAGGGACAAACCCGATGTGACGGCTTCGGCTCCTGGCACTGCGGGCAGGTCGACATACCCGGTGCTGTCAAAGCATCATGGGAGCGGCGCATATCACGTTTCGACTTGGATGTTTTCTTCTTTGGAACTGCCATTTTGAATCATCTCCTTGATCAACCCCTTCCGGGGTTTTATGTTTTATTTACCAACGCTGACCGAAAGTCCTGAACCTAACGTCCACTCTCAGCCAATCTTTAAATCTTTCAAACGCGCCAGCCCTTCATGAAAAACGGGCTTCGCGCACTCACAGGCCTGTGTATTGAGATTGCCGCCGCAGACCGGGCACAAGCCAGCACACTCCTCTTGGCAGAGGACTGCTTGCGGCAACGCCATAATCAGTTCTTGCGCGATCTCCGGCTTCGGGTCGATCTCATCGCCCGTAAATGGAGTCAGCTCCATGTCACGAAGCGTCAGCTCAATCTCTTCCGCATCATCAGATGCACCCAAGGGAACATCGACTTGGTGATAACACAGATGAAAGGGCACATCGAGTGAACGCCGCAGTTCGCACAAGCAACGGCCACAAGACATGACCACTGTCACAGTGACACGCCCTTCCAGTCGCACCAGGTCCCCCGCCATCCCTGCGGTGAGAGAACCGGTCACCTCACCGGTAAAAATGACAGCGCCCTGCTCTGCCATCGCAACCAGGGCGGGAAAGGATTCAACCGGCTCGCTGATCTCAACATTCAGGGGACGCACATGCAGATTGTTGACTCTGATATGCACAGACGCACCTCGTGTCGTTTAGAAAAAGCGATTAAATATCGGAAGCACCCGGATACTGTCAAGAAAAAAGCTTGAATCCGTGCCAAACTGTAAATGTAGTTTATTAACGTATTCGCTGGTTATTTGCAAGGAATTAAGTCGCCTTGTACGCTTTACAAAAACATCAGTCAAACCGGTGAAAAATGAGCGAGACTTGCAATCGGTGATGACCTGCGGTAGAAGGGAGCAGCTTGCAACAGACGAAGGCGTTCGAACAGCCGATTCATGCTCGCGGAAGCAGCCCGAAGATTGTCATCACATCACCAACAGGACAGGAAGAATGCAAACAGAAAAAACGTGTCAGGCCCTGCTGGAATTGCTTGACGTGATGCGCACCCTCCGCTCACCTGACGGCTGCCCCTGGGATGCCGAGCAGACACCGCTCAGTCTTGCACCTTACATTCTTGAAGAAGCTGCGGAAGTCGTTGACGCTATCGAGAGCGGCAATCCGGCCGCCATCATGGATGAAACCGGAGACCTTCTTCTGCAGGTCGTGTTCCTGGCGCAGATTTTCAGTGAGCAAGAGGCCTTCGATTTCGCTGATGTCGCCAACAGTATTTCACGTAAGCTGGTCAGACGGCATCCCCACGTGTTTGAGCAGAGCAACAACGCTCTCTCCGCAGCAGAGCTTGACCGACAGTGGGAAACAATTAAGCGTTCAGAAAATCCGGAGGCAGATGCTTCGAACCATCCCTTTGGCCACATCCCGGTCAACCTGCCGGCACTGCAACGGGCTCGAAAGATTCTGGATCGAGCGGCCAAAGTGGATCTCCTCGACCGGATCGACAGCGACTGCCAGCCTTCTGAGCCGTTCACCGAAGCAGAATTTGGCCAGGAGCTCTTCAAATTAACAGCTCAGGGACGGCGCTACGGGCTAGATGCGGAGCAAGCCCTACGTCAACATATTCGTCGCCTGCTGGACGACACGCGCGACGTAAAACGAATCGATTCCGCAGCCGATATATCGTGAGCACAATCTCATGATAATTTGCGATTGTATACAAAAAGCACGGACTTTCGGCTATCTTGACGCTTTTCCACAAGAGCTGTGGACAAAGCGTTGAAAACCATGTGGACAGACCTACTCCAAAACCATAAAATCAGACAGGTTGGCACTATGCCTATTTTTTAACCAGCAATTTACACTAGTAATTTCAATGATTTATCATATAGTTCAAAAAGTTTAGATATCTGACACGGAAATCGCCACAAATTCAAAACATAAGACACCTCAAGGAAAATCGCATGTTCATAAGGCTCCTGATTCTCTTCACTTGCATCCCTTTACTGGAACTTTACGTCCTGATTGAAGCGGGCCGTCAAATCGGCCTGTTTTCAACCATTCTCCTGGTTCTGCTGACAGGTGTCGCCGGTGCCTGGCTGGCCCGGACCCAGGGCATTGATGTGGTCCAGCGCATCCAGACACAGATGGCTCAGGGGGAAATGCCGGGACCGATTCTCATGGACGGGGTCATGATCCTGGTAGGCGGCCTCCTGCTCCTCACCCCGGGCTTCTGCACCGACCTGCTCGGCTTCACTTTTCTGGCACCCTTCACCCGAGCATTCTGGCGCGATCTGTTAACGTCATGGGCCAAAAAGAATCTCGAGCAGGGCAACATTCGCATTCACAGACTCTAGTCGCTCAGACAAAAAAAGTGAGATGCACCTCTTGTGTACACCTCACTTTTTTCATTCAACTTGATGTCTCGCGACTTACGCCTCACCATCCTCCTGCGGCACAATCCGGCCGAGCAACTGATTACTGCGCTCGAGGAACTTTTCCATCCGCTCTCGGTCGAACACCTGACAGTTCAGCATCGCCAGATCGTACATCTGCTCCACCAGCAGAGTCGCCTCTTCCGGGTGTCCCGCCTTCTGGAAGTCAAGGGCGTGACGCACCACCGGACTGGCGGCATTCACCAGCAAAGTTGACTCCTCCACCTGCGGCAGGGCTTCCTTACCGATTGTGCGCGTCATCTCCTGGAAACGGCGCATCTGCTCAGCGAACAGAACCATGGTCGGCACAGAATCGTCTTTGAGGCTCTCCACACGGACCTTCAAGCCATCTTCAGCATTCAGGGTTTGCTCGAACAGTTCTTGGATGCGCTGATCGCGATTTTTGCCTTCCGCGTCATCAACCAGTTCCCCGGCCGCATCTTGCTCCAGCAGATTTTCAGTGACGTCGGCATCGACCCGGGCAAAGACCAGGTCGCTGTTGCCCATCTCGACAAACTGGATAAAGTGTGAATCGATCGGCGCATCCAGCACCAGCACATCAATCTCTTGCGCCTTGAACAGCTTCAGGTAGGTCGCCTGGGCAGCCTCGTTGGTCGTGTAATACACCTTGTTGGCATGTTTGGCGGCGGCCTTCTCCAGGTATTCCGGCAAGGTCACCCACTCCTCGCTGCCCGCCAGGGCATACACCACATGATCCTTCAGCTTGTTGTTGAATTTCTCATCCCGCATCATGCCGAATTTCACAAAGGTGTGAATGTCTTCCCAAACCTTGCCGAACGCGACACGGTCTGCCTTGGCCAGATCGAACAGCTTGCCGGCAACACGTCCGGAGATGACCTCCTGGATCTTGCGCACCTGCGGTTCATTTTGCAGGTAACTGCGTGAGATATTCAGCGGCAGGTCCGGCGCATCCAGACAACCCTGCAACGGCGCCAGAAACTCCGGAATCAACTCGGGGCAGTTGTCAGTGACAAACACCTGGTTGCAGAACAGCTTAATGTGACTCTTGGTCAGATCGAATTCGGTGGTCAGTTTCGGGAAGTAAAGTATTCCCTTGAGATTGAACGGAAAGTCGATATTGAGATGAATCCAGAACAGCGGCTCGTCGGCCAACGGGTAGAGCTTGCGGTAAAACGCGACATACTCATCGTTGCTGATCTCACCGGGTGTTCTGGTCCACAAGGGATTCTGATCGTTAACCACCTCTTCATCCAGACGGATCGGGATCGGCAGGAAGTTGCAGTAGCGGGTCAGCACCTCTTTCACCCGAAAGGCTTCGAGAAACTCCTTCTCCTCTTCGGCCAGATGCAGCACAATCTCTGTGCCGCGCGTCTGCAGGTCGATTTCTTCAAGCTCATAGGCGGTGGTCCCGTCGCAGCTCCAATTTGCGCCGACAGCGCCCTCCTGATAGCTCAGCGAGCGGATTTCGACCCGGTCCGCGACCATGAAGGACGAGTAGAAGCCAAGACCGAAATGACCGATAATCTGATTTTTGTCCTCAAGGTCCTTGAACCGCTCGACGAACTCTTCTGCTGAGGAGAACGCCACCTGGTTAATATAACGGCGAATTTCATCAGCGGTCATACCGATGCCGTTGTCCCGAATAGTCAGGGTTTTCGCCTCGGCATCAACCACAACATCGACAGCGTAATCCGCCGAGAGCTGCAGGCCTTCAATCAGATTGACATGCTGCAGCTTATGAATGGCGTCCACGGCATTGGACACCAACTCACGCAGGAAGATTTCCTTTTCGCTGTACAGCCACTTCTTGATGATCGGAAAGATGTTCTCCGTATGAATTGAGATTGTTCCTTGTTCAGGCGCTTTTTGATCAGTCATCGCAATGAAACCTCGTTGAAAGTAAAAATCCGGATACCAGCGGCGTGGACAAGCCAGAACCGCAGACAGAACAATGCCGCAATGATCAACCAGATCGGGACAGCACGCAATGGAAGATAATCAGCCGAGTGGCAGATGTCAAGCAGACGCACCTGTTTGGCAGGAGGACTTCAGGCGCACAAAGGGATGGTGTACTCTGGTTCGGGCTTTTGATCCGCAGGATCCTGGATCATCTGCCAATTGATTTTCGGGATGACGTCAAACACACCCTGTTGTGTCAATACGCTGTCGTTCACACGGAAATTGACGATCCCCAAACCGAGAAAAACGATGCCGATCAACAGGGGCAACACAACATGCACACAGAAATAGATCGAGAGACCCTGGATTCTTCCCCAGGCTTTTCGTACGAAGGCCAAGCGATCATCACACCTGCCGGACAGGATTCCGTACAGGGAAACCACCACCACGTAAAAGGCAAACAGTCCGAAAACCAGATGCTGGTTCATGGCGCTCTCCGTCTACACGCGGAGCCAAATACAAGTTATTTTTCTGCATTATAACGCAAAAACCAACAAACACAAGACAATTAAAACGGCGTTTTAGAAGACTCTTGTCGCAGAGGACAATCAGGCACCGATAATCTTTACCAGCACCCGCTTACGACGACGACCATCAAATTCACCGTAAAAAATCTGCTCCCAGGGGCCAAAGTCGAGCCCCCCTTCTGTGATGGCAACCACAACCTCTCTGCCCATCACAGAGCGTTTCAAATGGGCGTCGCCGTTATCCTCTCCCGTATTGTTATGGCGATATAGAGACAATGGTTCATGTGGGGCGAGTTCTTCCAACCAACGTTCGAAGTCATGGTGAAGACCGCACTCGTCATCATTGATAAAAACCGAGGCTGTTATGTGCATCGCATTCGCTAAGCAAATTCTACACTGCACACAACAAAGCCCCTCTAGCCTTTGAGCTAAGGGGCAATATCTAGCTTTTTCTTGACAAATACATCCATTAATTTATTTTAAAATATGACCTATGCAAGGAGTGATTTATGAAAATTCGTATAGCTTTTATCATTTTTTTAGCTTTCTGTGGTGGAACTATTCTTATATCTAACTCAATGGCTCAAAATGTTAAAGCGGTAGATACAGAAGCGGATAATTACATTAAAAAACTAATTGTAAAAAAAGTAGAAGTTAAACAAAAGCTTGGATATGTATATCTTTTCGGTGAGATCAAGAATACTGGAGATAAAACCGTTACAAATGTAAAAATGATTATTTACTGTTTAGATGCAAACGGAAAAGCTGTATATGAAAAAGATTTCGCACCTATTGTAGAAAAGTTTAATCCTTATGCCTTAGCTGGACTTGGAATGAATATTGATAGCAACGACCCCTTAAAACCAAACTACAGTAGTAAATTTGGAGTTAATTTAAATTCTGCCCCTTCCGACTGGGCCAAGAAAGTAAAGATAAAAATAACAGACGTTAAATTTAAGTAAAAAGCACAGTCGTGGTTCATTACCAAGCTTTCGCTAAACCCTTACAGGCGGTGACTGCTCAACTATGTCACGGCTGCGACACGTCAACCAAACAGGAGCACCACCTACATTATGACATTTTTCAAACAACTCGATCGGCACGACATCTTTACAGTACTCGCCGAAAGCCTTACGCCAGTCTGCATCATCAGCGAATGGTGCACCAGCATCTCGAATTCCTTCATCACCAGTAAAACCTAAATAAACCAAAACTACAGGAATACCCAATGTGGCCAACTTCCATGCAAAAGCAAGACGGTTGGATAATTGGTAGTGCGTGTCACGAGAAATATTTACCCTTGGGTCGATAGCCCGCCACCCCACGCAAGCTTCACTTATCGCATCGCCAATTTTCTGATGATTTTCAATACTCTTAGCAGAAGCAGTCTGCGCAATTGACTTTCCTTGATAACCCAACTCAGGCCAATTCGCTTTTGCTTCGACAAGCACCAACCCCTTACGCCCTTCGATCAGACATGTTGAAGCTATATCCCAGTTGGGGGTGTTTGCTCCCCGCTTGTGAACAAGCCACCAATCCTGTAACCGACCCCATACATGTTTATCTGGCATTACAGCCGGACCGAAAGTGTCAAGCTTAGCTTCATTCGGTTTATCGTAACCGCAAGGCATATAAATTGTGTATTTGGGGAAGTGAACCGGAATTGGGGAGAGCAAAGAGGCGAACTCTTCAAGGAAAGAAGAAACAGAAATCCAATCTAAGACGTGCTTTCGGCTTCCTCTTTCCAATTAAGCCTCGTCTGCTTATATATTTAATCAACGAATCCGCATTACTGGCTGATACGGGGCGGGATGATACCAAACTTCGATATCTGGACCTTCACGTTCATTAAGTTCTTGCAATGCTATTTCTATTCCGTTTCCATCTGTCTCGAGACCATAAAACAAATAAAGCGCTCTTTGGTACCTAGCGTGTAATACAAAGTTTTTGAGCGTCTCGATATCCTTCAGTATGGCAGGTCTATGAGCCCTTATTGGCTTAACTTCGATGACAGCGAAATTCCCTCCCATATCACCTGGAATATGAATGAGAAAATCAGGCTTACTGTTGTCTAAACCATTGCCACGTACAAGTGGGTGCCCTGACTTATCTACCTCACCCGCGAGGGAGTAATAAGAATCTTCGGGCCAAACTGCTCTTAATTGGTGATACAACTCATAACAGTAGACACGTTCTCGGTAGATTGGATCTTCTTGCCCATCGATCGGCAACTGAAAATATTCCTCCGGCACACATGCCGAAGCTCGTTCAAGGAGTTGACTGAAAAAATGCATAATTACTAAAAACTTTACAATTGAGAAACACAGGGACCTGACATATGAAACGTGTCAGATGTTGCTTACAGCACATATTATTTATGCACCACTCGTGTCATCGTAGATCTCTGCCGCAGCTTTCTCAATATCGCAATACGAAACGGGCAAGAGTGCAACTCTTAACTTAGCGTTTTGCTTCTCCCAAGAAACCGTACTTCCATCTTTATTCTTTCGCCGGAGTTTATTGCCAGCACCGAGATTCATTGAAAAGAAGTCTAGAAACCTTCTCGCTCCAACACCTGTGAAGGGTTCAAACACGACGCAATTGGTCTCCACACTGCCATCAAGTTTCGTCTTTAATTCAATAGATTCAGAGTGAAGCTCAAGGGCCTTGCTTTTTGGGTAGGGTTCAACATAAACGACTCTCGAAATACCAGATGCAATTATATGCTTTGCACAATTATGACATGGAAACGTTGTACAGTATAGAGTGGCGCCCACACAATCTATGCCAGCCCTTGCACACGAAATTATTGCTTCCATTTCTGCATGAACAACTCTACCAAACTCCGTCAAATCGCTTATACGGCTCTGCACAAGGATTTCTTCAAATTTGGCTAATGTATCAGCAGTAATCTCCGCGGCCACAGAGATCTGTTTTAGTATACTTTGAATAATTTCTCTCTGTTCTGCCTTATTTGAGTCTTCATCTCGTGTGTGATCCTTCCCGTCGGGATCATCCGTAACCTCTCCCGTTTCTTGATCTACTTTTGACCAGTAGAGCCCACCACCAGACGCAGGGCATTCATTTGCTCCTGTAGCCACAATTTGTTGGTTACGTGTGATAACAGCACCAACTTGACGTGACAGATCCCCTGACCTCACGGAACTAGAGAATGCCATAAACATCGAAAACTCGTCAAAAGTCGGGTTTCTATATGGGTGCCCGAAAATCAACTCCAGAAAACGTTGGATAGTGTTCTTAACTTGATCATCGTTTTTACCAAAATTCAGGAAAAAATCTGCTAAATGATATGTATCACGAGTTCTCTGCCCGTGAGGTATCTTCTCGTCTTCATCGATTTCGGTGAGTTCGGCGGCTTGGGTTGGAGTTAGATCCTTATCGTTTGTCAGGTAAGTTAACCTTCTGACTTTATCGGCATGAATCCCAAACAAGTAGAATCCCTGGCCGTAAATCTTGCGAAGCAGTTCGACTTCATCAGGATGCTTTAAGGAATTTATTATGTAAGCCCGCTTATCTTTATTATCATCGCGGCACTCCTGAATTAATTTTGATACTCCATAGGCAAGTATCGCATTATTTTTCGACTTCTTTCTAGTTTCATCGCCAGCAGCCATCAAGCTTTTGATTCTTTCGTATTCATTACTCACTTGTGTTGCAGGTAGAAGCGACGATACACGTATATGTTCGACATCATACCCAAAGTGCTTCAGTCGATCGATCAGAGGTGTGACAACACGTGCGGTTTCAGTACCTACCGCAGTCACAATTCCAATCACTAGTTCAGACCCTACAAATGATCCATGCAAATACTGCGTCGCAGGAGATTCGTCAGCACAAGGAATTTGTTCAGGTTCATGGCTAGCTTCCACATCCCAGGGGGCATCTACATCTATAGGAGGGAAAGCATTCGGATCTAGAGCAGATTTTGTTTTATTCTCAAGCCAAGTCTTCCCCGGCTCTTTGCCTTGGAACTGTATTGTGCCGGTGGATTCGTACCAGTTGAGCACTCCTCCTTTTGACCGCAATACTTTCTTGTTTGGTTGAGAGTCGTCCCAATCCCCTCCAGCCCCTGCAAGGGCTTCACGAAACTCTTCGTACGACCCAGTAAAAACTAGCCTCATGAACGCCTCCAGCTAGACAAGTGTTAAATTAAAAACAGACAGTTTGTATCAGCGACTATAACAAACACATCTCAAAAAAATCTTAAAAATATTTCACAAAGGCTACTCGCCAATGATTTTGACAAGCACCCTCTTCTTCCGTCGCCCATCAAATTCACCATAGAAGATCTGTTCCCATGGGCCAAAATCCAACTTGCCATCTGTTACAGCTACCACAACTTCCCGACCCATGACTGTTCGCTTCAGATGAGCGTCACCGTTATCCTCCCCCGTGTTGTTGTGTTTATAAAGCGACAGTGGCTCATGCGGGGCTAGTTCTTCCAGCCACCTTTCAAAATCTTGGTGTAAGCCCCGTTCGTCATCATTGATGAAAACGGACGCAGTGATGTGCATCGCGTTACAGAGTATAAGGCCGTCTTTAATTCCGCTTTCGGAGAGGCACCGATCTACCTCCGGAGTGATGTTCACAAACCCCCGTCTGGATGGAATTTCGAACCACAGTTCTTTTCTGTATGACTTCACCTGAGACCTCCTAGACATATGGCGTCCACGTAACTTCTGTGCGCCAATCATACAGCAAACAACTTCATCACACGAGAACAAGCCGAGAAAAGCTTTAAACGCAACAAGCTACACCTAACAAGCTTTGCCAGCAGACCTTGCACTAGAGGCGGAATCTCAGCCTCGACATTTCCTTCCCTACCCCGCTCAAAACGCTCTCTTTTAACGCTTTAAACACTCCCATAAGCTGGACGTAAAAGCGGCAAATTAGCTCAAGAAAAACGACACATCATTTCAAGCCGTATCAGTAATTCTTAGGATTTAGGAGGTTAAGCATGGCAACAGCACAGAAGCGAAAAATTCATGTAACAACTTTGGAAGATTGTAGGCGAGTTTTATCTAGCACCATTAACCAGTTAAGACGAAAGGAGATTTCCGTTACTGAAGCAAAAACAACGGCCTACCTGTGTACCGTCATGGTGCAGGTGTTTGAGGCTATTCGCCAAAAAAAAATTTACGACTCTCTTGAACAAGATTAAGGAGAAAACACGATGTACATCAGAGACTTGCGACTTGCAGACATTGAAACCAACGCCCCAATCAAACTCAGGGAAGTGAATGCAACCAAGGTTCAAATTGAATATTTTATTGAAGACCACATCAAGCCGCTTCGTGAAATTGTTAGCAACGCAAACATTCTTATTGAGCCCATTCATTCGAATGTCAATCTGTCAGATTACGGAAAGAAACAAAAAATCGAAAATATCCTGTCAGCAGCAGAAGCACAGATTGCAACCTTAAGCGACAAGGCACGACAGAAGTACAACTCCTACCTAGACGAATTGTCAAACCGCATCGAGGTAAAGGCTCTGAAAGGAACTGGCGACAAAGTTGTTGATTTTCTGGTAGAGCAGGAAATCAGAAAACAACTGGAAACGTTAAAGCCGAAAGAAGCAATGAATCTTTATAGAGCGGCAAATAGTGCTGATGGGGACGACCGTCTTTTGGCTGCTGTTGAAAACAACCCACTTAATTCTATAATGTTGATCGGCATGCAAAAATGACCCACTTACGGAGGTAATCGGCGTCCAAAATTGACCCACCTCAGCATATCCTCCATGCTCTCTGAATTTATCGGAGAGAGGAGCTTTTCAAGGAGATGCTGACTGTGGAAACCATCGCTAA
>JAQYVZ010000275.1 GCA_030145205.1 Desulfuromonadales bacterium
CTTCGGGAATTCGGAATCAGGTGAGTGTTATCACACCCGCCTTGTCCTGAAGATGAGCACTATTACCACAATCACCAGGGCTGCGCCGATGCCGATAACCACCCAGACCCAGAACGGAGTTTCCGTCGGAGGTGGTGGAGGTGGCACGTCTGGCTCAGCCATCGTGCGGAATGTGCCTACGGCGCTCGAGCTTATGGGAGCGCCCTCATTGTAGGCAATCACCTGCCAGTAGTAGGTGGTGTCGTACTCCAGGGTCTTGGTGCACCCGTAGGCTGTGGCTTCCAGCCCGGTCTTGCTTTCGACGGGGGAAGAGAAGTCAGCATTGTCATCAATCCACCAGTCGAACTCATCGGCTTCCGCCAGCAGGTCCCAACTGAAGCCCAAATCCTCTACGGCCACTTTGGTGGCTCCGGGCTCGGGAGAGACAAGTGTGATTTGGCCGGCACCCGTGCTGGGGGCAACGCTGAAGCTCTCACCCACGGTCCACCAGCTGTGGATCACCTGCCCGGTGGCAGCCTCTGAAGCCCTGACCCTCCAGTAATAGGTCTGTTCACAGGAAAGTCCTCCGGCTGGTCCTCCCATGATCGAGAAGCTGGGGACATCTCCTTCGATTGCAAGGAATTCTAACTGCTTGACTGTGAGGTCGTTTACCCCTATCAGCATGGTGAATTCCTCGTCCAGTGCGAACTGTATTTCATAGTAGCAGGCGTCGCACAGGGTGTCCCAGGTGAGGGTAAAAGGAATACTGTAGCATGAGCAGGGGTCGGCAGGTATAACCGCGCCGTCCTCAGGAGCCGTCGTCTCGGGAGCCTTCTTGGCATAGCAGTCCTCGAATGTCCAGAGAGCGCCGTCTATGCCGTCGACCATGTCGTAGTCCGACCACCCGTCGTCGAGCGCAAAGAGATTGCTGTTGGTATCTGCCTCCAGGCAGCCGCAAATCTTCAGTGCGTCGGGCGTCATTTCGAAGTCCTCTTTATCCGCCTCGAGTCCCAGCCCTACGTGCAGGAAGTCCCAGGTAAGACAGGTCGTGCATACCGTAACCATGCGCTCGAGAGAGCGGGCCACGCCGGTGAATATAGTAGACTCGTAGTCGCCCCAATAGCTGGCGTAGATAACGCCGCCGTTGTCAGCGCTG
>JAQYVZ010000070.1 GCA_030145205.1 Desulfuromonadales bacterium
CAGCAATATCGCAAGGCGCCTGAAAGCATCAAAAGTATCTCACTCTAGTTTGAAAGCTTAAGCACATGCGGGTCGCCATGACAGTCTGCACAAGAGTTAAACTTGCTGAGCAACCCCTGGCTGTGAGGCTGGGCATGGCAATCCTGGCATTCCGGAATGTTCCGGTGTTTATCCGTATGACAGTAAACACAATAAAGCGTCGCGTGCTTCATGGTTCCAGCCCTGAGCTTTTTCAACACACCTTGATGGCAGGAGCCACAGGTTTCATTGACAATATTGTCTTCGTAGGCAATCTCCAGCGGAGAATGCACCGGGTGACAGGCCATGCAACTGGCGTTGTCTTTAAACGGCGTATGCGGTTCGTCATGGCACTCCAGGCAGCTCGGAATATAACCGTGACGATCATGGTGACATTCGCCGCAGGCTACCTCAGTATGTGCGCTGGGGAATTGCTGAACTTCACCACCCTGTGACGCATGGCATGCACCACAGCTTTGTCCCAGCACATCCATATTGACCAGGCTGTGCATCGGCGCATGCGGATCCGCATGGCACTCCAGGCATTGCTTGAAATCGGGACCATGAATCTCTCCATGGCAGGTACCGCAATGCGGGACAACGTCCTCCCAGGGGATGCCGGGACGCAGGGAATGAAAGGTCTGGTGACAAAAACGGCACTCCAGTTGATGCAACCCGCCGTTATCCCGGATGTCAGAGAACACGCTGAAATGACACTGTGCACACTCCAGCGTTGTCAACGGCTGCACTTCCTGTTGATACACTGCAGCGGCACTGCCATCTTCTGCCCATGCGGTTCCCATCAGCAGGAAGCTACAAACCATCCAAATAATCAGCGTGCTTTTTAACAGCCTGTCCAGAGCCTTCATACTTGATCTCCCGAAACAACCCAAGATTCAATAATTAAAAATCTCAATAAAAACGGTTTAACCCTAACGACTTCACCCTTCTTTATCCAATGCATGCGGACCATAATGGCACTCTCTGCAGTCCGGATATTTTTTGTGCAGCTTTTTATTGTGCGGATGATAATGGCAGGTTTCACACATCGGCACCATCATATGCTGGTCTTTATGGCAATAGACACAGGAAAGATCGTGATGTTTGGTCTGGTTCGCCGCCAGGGTCTCAAAGACGTTTTCGTGACAACCGCCACACCAGTTGTTCGGCACAGCCAGATCATATGTAACGACTGTCGGCTTGTGTGGCTGATGACAGCTCAGACAGGTCGCGTAATCCATGCCATTGCTATGTCCATCGTGACAATCAAGGCAACTCAACCAGCTGCCATGCTCATTGTGGCAGGCCGAGCAATCGAGTTCACTGTGAAGGCTCGGGTAGCGGGTCAACTGCTTCCCTTCGTTGACGTGACAGGAGGCACAGACCTGGTTGGCGCCTTCGACTTGAGCGAACTTGATCTCCAAAGGATCATGAGGATTATGACACGTGACACAATTCTCTACGGCATAATGCGGCTTCACAGCAGGCTCGTGACACATGGCGCATTCGGGAATAACCTGCACACCTGCGGGGGGATGTTCCAAATGACAGTCGAGACAGGTTACAGCCGTCTTATGTTGCTGACCACTCTGTCCGACTTCACTGACGATTGGTTCATGACATTTGACGCAGTCTGTATTATCGAGCCCAGCAACTGAGGGTCGCGGCAACGCCAAAGCGACGAACAGCCCCAGCAAAACGGTCACGACGAACAATACTTTACTGTGATATCGACGCATAAAGTTCCCAGCTCGTCAAATGGATCAAGGGGTCTCGCTCACCGGAACAACCAACAACGGTTCGCCTTCATCAGCACGCTCAATGACCCTGAAAACCTGAACCCGATGATTGAAAGTGTCGGTGATCAATGCGTGGCCCCGCCCGTCAACCGCAACATCCGTCGGGAAATAGAACCAGCCCCGACTGTAGCCGATGCCACCGAACTCAAAGAGGTAATCTCCGGCAGTCGTATAAACAGAAACAGTGTGCCTCAGGTAGTCAACAATGAAAACCCGGTCGTTTTTAGCATCCGCAGCAATGCCGCGTGGACGCGCCAGCTTTCCACGGCCACCACCTTTTTGACCGAACTTGAACAGAAAATTTTCGTCCTGGTCGTAAACATAAGCCCGCCCAAGCGCTTCACTCAGAAAATACAACCGACCATTCTCGTCTTGAGTCAACGAGTAGATTTCCGCTTCTTCCGGGACGCCCAGCAGTTCATCTTCCGGCAAGATTTCGCGCAGGTAATTCCCCTCTTGGTCCAGGACAATCACAGCCGTTTCGTTAATGCCAACGACATACATCAAGCCGTCTTTGCCGATCACCATCTCGCGCGGCTGGAAATTATCCGCGCCAGGAAAACCTGAAAAATAAATTTTCTTCTCCGGCAGCAACGCCTGATTATAAACAGCGATATGTCCCTTCAGAGACCGTTCACTTACCCCGACACAGAAATAGATCTTGTCGCCCTTCGCATAAGAACTATAGATCGCGTACAGACCACGCCCCTTGCCGACAGCAAGCTGCGGAAAATAATCTGCTGCACAAATAACGACCTGCCCCTTGGCAGAATCGGTGATGTAAATCTCGTCCCCTTCCGGATCATAGAAAATCGTCGAAGGATACGCCAGTTTTTCGCCAGCATTATCGGTCTCAATCATATGCAGAGACCGAACCGGGAAAGACCCCTGTTTCTCCTCAGCAAACGCGCCAGGCACCAAACAAAGCAGAAGAAGGGCACCCCCCCCCATCAGGGATATCAGAAGATTTCCGACTCTCATAGTAAAGAATGGTCTGAACGCAGTTTCAGACTTGCCCCCCAGGCGACCAGTACAGTGCTGGCCAGATAGTCGTTTTAGCCTTTCAGGTAGTAACATATTGCCCTATATCAGTCAACGCGAAACAAATACGTTTTTATGTGTATATTCATATGTTTGCAAACAGGGTCACGAACCTTTATCCCCATACGTCCGCAAAGCATCCAGCCAATTAAGAGAATCCTATAATGGCAAATTTCATGCATGTTATATGCCCGGAGACACCAAGCCACATAAATTGCAAATATGCATTTTTTTTCAGGGAAATCGCCAGTGGCTAACACTGTCAAAAGGGGCAAATTGATGACCGACAGAAAAACACTCAATTTACGGGAAACGGGGGCTGCCAGCATCCCGGTTTTGCTGTTATGCGGGCTTCTCCTCTGGCCGACCGTCGCATCAGCCGTCATCAAGGGGGTATGTTCCGACTGTCACACCATGCACAACAGCCAGGATGGGTCAGCGATGGCCGACTTTGACGGTGAGACCGGCCCGAACCAGGCCCTGACCCGGGGGAGTTGCTACGGCTGTCACGCCCAGGCCAATGGACAAGCACTGGTCTCGGTCGGTACCGCCTCAATTCCACAAGTCATGCACACCGAAGGGACTGACCTTGCCGGCGGCAATTTCGCCTACATCACTGGGGCGAAAGGTTCAGGCGCTTCGGACGCAAAGGGGCATAATATCTCGAGTTTAACCGGGATTGACGACACCATCTCCGCTTTGCCGGGCGGCATCCGCCAGTCGTTCCATGAAGACTTTATCGTCAACACTTCGAACCTGACCTGCGCCGGCACCAACGGCTGCCACGGCTACCGTTATGCGGCTGCCAGCCTGCCTGACGGCATCTCTGGCGCCCACCACAACAACGTTGACGGCAAACTGGAAACAGCCGACAAACACAGTAACAGCTACCGCTTTCTGACAGGGGTCACAGGGCTGGAAGATGCCGACTGGCAATACACCGTCGGCAGCAACGACCACAATGAATATTCCGCCCGCACCACACCAATCACCCTCGGCTGTGGGACGAACAGTTGCCATGGCGGAGCTGTCGGCATCAAGCCGCCGGACGGCACCATCAGCCAATACTGCGCCACCTGCCATGGCAACTTCCACACCCTTACTTCTGGCTCTTCGGATGGCATTGGCGTTGATGCCACCTCGCCGTTCATCCGTCATCCTACGGACCTTGCTCTGCCAAATGACGGAGAATATGGTGCTGTCACCACATACAGCCTGATCGCCCCGGTCGGCCGAACCGGGGCTTTACCTGACACACCGGGCAGTACGGCCAATTCAACCGACAGCGATGCCGTCACCTGCCTCTCCTGCCATGTAGCGCACGCCAGCGACTATCCGGACATGTTGCGGTGGGATTACCTGAATGATTGCGATGCCGGTACGGCAAATGCTGATTGTGGTTGTTTTTCCTGCCACACCACAAAAGATGATTAAAAAGGCATAGCTCCTGCATAAACCAGAGCCCGAACAGGGGGACCTGAAGGCAGGAGACAGACCACGGAAGGCAACGGCCCTGCTGAGCCCTTTACTCTTTCGACTGTCTCCTGGCTTCGGATCCCCCTGTTTTTTTTCAGACAGCCCCCACCTGCTTTTTCCCTCGCCACTGTTGCACCACCAGCCCACACACAATCAGGACCAACCCGACCAACGTCGACAGCAGGATTTCTTCGCCGACCAGGAAATGGATGAACACCAGAGAGAGGAACGGGGAGAGGAAGATCAGGTTGGCAATCCGCGCGGAATTCACCGACAGCTTCATCGCCTTGAGCCAGAAGACAAAGGTGATGCCCATCTCGAACACACCTATATAGGCTGCACCCGCCAAACCGGCAACGGGAGGCATCCGTAAGCCTTCGGTCGCCAGCAGGTAGAGCAGGACCATCGGAACGCCGCAGAGGAAGTTCAATAGCAGCCCGAACACCGGGTCACGCCCATCGCGGGCATTGAAGATCCAGTAGAGCGCCCAGAAGATGGTTGAGACCAGCGCCAGAGCGACACCGAGGGGGCTGTCGAACTGCAGTGCCAGCAGGTCACCTTTGGTCGAGATCACCACCACGCCGAAATAACTGATCAGGATCGCAACCAACTCCCGGCGGCTGATCGTCTGTCCCAATAAAGGAACTGACAGCAGCGAGAGGGTGATCGCCCAGGTGTAGTTGAGGGGTTGGGCCTGCTGGGCCGGCAGGAGATCGTAAGCTTTGAGCAGAACCAGGTAGTAGAGCACCGGGTTGAGCAGACCGAGGGCGAATGAAGGGCGCAGGTCGCTTAAGGAGACCTGCTTGAGCAAACCGACCTTACCCTGAGCAACCAGCAGGGCGAACAGGACCACGCAGGAGGTCAGCACCGCGTAAAGCAGGAGTTCGGCGGGTGTCAGGTGACGGAGTGAAAGCTTGAAAGCACTGGCCATAGTCGACCAGAAGAGGACTGCGGTCAGGCCGTAAAGGTAGGCCTGCTTCTGGTTTTTCATGGTGCGAGCTTCAGCTTGATCCGACGCGCCGGCAGGGCGAGCAGCAAGAGCCCGGAGAGAATCAGCAGCAGACCACACCAGGCGGGCAGCGGCAGGCGTTCACCGACGACAAGGACGCCGAGCAGGCCGGCGGTCATCGGCTCGGCCAGGGAGAGGGTTACAGCGGTCGCCACCTGTACGGTCTGCAAACCGCGCGCAAACAGCCAGTAGGAGAGCGCCATGGTCGCCAA
>JAQYVZ010000276.1 GCA_030145205.1 Desulfuromonadales bacterium
CTCTGGACACCATCGGGAACCACGACGGCAATAGAGGTTCCGATACTTGAATCCAGCTCTTGGACAGCCGGACCGGTAGTCCAGGATTACGGAGACTACACAGTGGGCGAGACACCGCTTCCTGATTATTGGACATCGACATACGAGGTCAGCACCGATGGTGCAGTCTATACTGACATAGTCGATGGAGCGGTTACTCTTGAACCGGGCGGTGAACTCTACATCCGCATCACAAATGATTACGATCCCTACACGGTCGAAATCGACAAGTCGGTCAGCCCAACCTCGCATTACACGGGAGGCGGGCCGGTGACCTACACCGTCACGTTCACAAATAACAGCGAAACCACTTATGATGCCTTCTATGTTCAAGAAATCGAATCAAGTTGGGTCGATGAGGATGATATTTCAAATTTCAATTCGGACATGGACGGCAATTCGATTACGACAGATGGCGACATTTTCTTTAACCAAGGACCGCATATGATTCCATTTGGACCGGGTTCGGTAGTAACTGCTACCTGGGAGTACGATTCCAGCGATCTTTCGGTTGGAACCTACGAAAACATGGTGACAGGAACAGCTTATTTCTGCGACGACTATATACCAAGGCTAGTAGACAATGGCGGATATGAATGTGAACCGGCAGCCTGGGACACCGATGAAGCCGACTTCGATGTCAGAAGGAGGTCTTCCGGCGGCGGCGACGACGATCCGGGAGTCCGCATCGAAAAAGACGTTGACGTGAGGCAAGCCTCAGTTGGCGACACCGTGACATTTACAATCAAGGTCACAAACAACGGAGATGTATCCCTGACAGACGTGATGGTAATTGACGACATGATTGATGTTGAATGGGATATCGGAAACCTCAGCAAGGGAGACAGCGAAACCGAAACGTTCGACTACGTTATAAAGTCTGGCGATTTCGATGATGGAGTCTTTAAAAACATAGCCGAGGTTACGGCCGACTCTAGAGAAGGAAAAGCAAGCGACGATGACGATGCGACAGTAAGAAGAGATAGAGAGGAAATAATCATTCCTCCTGTAACTCCCCCGGCAACACCTCCGGAGGTAGTCGTGCCACCGTCCGTTCCGCCGCAGGCATTGCCTCAAACGGGACAAAACGGACC
>JAQYVZ010000277.1 GCA_030145205.1 Desulfuromonadales bacterium
CTCGGCCATCGCCTCAAGCACAAACCCGGTCAGCTTTCGGGCGGCGAACAGCAGCGGGTTGCCATTGCCCGGGCTCTGGTTCTTTCACCCCGGGTGCTGCTGGCCGACGAGCCGACCGGCAATCTGGACAGTGGAACCTCCGGCGAAATTTATCGCCTGCTCGAACAGATCCATGCCGCCCGGGAACTGACCATGGTTATCGTCACTCACAGTGAGGCTCTGGCTTCGCGCCTGGACCGGGTGGTGCGCATGGTAGACGGCAAGGTTATTAGCTAGTTTTGGTTTGCACCCCGATGGGGATTAAACTATAATGCGTTCCTTTGTAACGCTGAATGATTTTCTGGAGACTTTTGGCATGTATTTGAGGTTGTTGATAACGCTACTATTGCTTCTTCCATCTGTCGCATGGTCCGCTCCGGCAACAATCAGTGAAGTCCGGATTCAGGGAAATGCTCGGGTCGAGCTGAGCGCGATTCATTCCGTGCTTACTGCTCGTGCCGGCACGATGTACGATGCGGCCGTTGTCGACCGAGATATCAAGGCCATTTATGGCCTGGGGCGTTTCCAGGATGTCTCCGCTGAAATCGAAGAGGTTAACGGAGCCAGCATCCTGACCTATCGTCTGGTTGAACGATCTCTGGTTCGCCGGGTGGCCTTCACTGGAAACGACGAATTTTCGGTGGAAAAACTGCGTGGTCTGATAATCGTCAAAACCCCGGATATCTACGACCCAGCTGTGATCGACAAAAGCATTCAGGCCATCAAGGCAGCTTATCGCGAAGACGGTTATTACGCTGCCGAGGTAACTTCCAGCCTTGATGTCGATGACCGCAACGAGGCGACAGTCACTTTCGAGGTTAAGGAAGGGGACAAGATCCTGGTCGATGTCATCAGCTTCGAAGGAAACACGATTTTCAAAGACAAAGAGCTGCGTAAGGCCATGGAAACCAAGGAACGCTGGATCTTCTCTTGGATAACCGGGCGCGGCAAGTTCAATGAGGATATGCTCAAGGACGACCTTGAGCGGATTGCCGACCTTTACTACGATGTCGGGCATGTTCGGGTCAAGGTCCGGCAGCTGCATGCCAAACTGATCGAAGATAACAAGTACATGGACATCTTGCTG
>JAQYVZ010000278.1 GCA_030145205.1 Desulfuromonadales bacterium
AACTCCGCCACCGATGGAAGAAATTTTGCTCTGCGGCCATCCGGCAGCCCCGATTTGATGATTTGGCCGTCGTTAGAGTCTGTCCGAAAACTTTATCTTTGATTGCAAAGTTTTCTTACCATCAGACGAATTGAGGCAAGTTTCAGGAAAGCGAGCGCTTTGCTATTGAGGCATTCCCAATCTTTGGCGAGACGGCGGCAGCGCCCGAGCCATGCGAATGTGCGCTCTACGACCCAACGCCTGGGTAGCACGACGAAGCCTTTGGCCTGATCAGAACGCTTGACGATTTCAACATTGACCTGGGCGATCGCCTTCTTCAGCCCCTTCTGGAATTGTGGCCCCTGATAGCCGCCATCTGCGTAGAGCTTGAGCAGGAAAGGATAGAGCCCGAACAACGTCGCCATCACCACCACACCGCCGTCCCGGTCCTGGATGTCGGCGGCATGGACGAGGGCATGCATCAGCAGGCCTTGTGTATCGACGAGAATATGGCGTTTCTTGCCCTTGATCTTCTTGCCCGCATCATAGCCATGCGGGTCGATTGAGCGCCCCCTTTTTCCGCGCTTTTGACGGTCTGGCTGTCGATGACGGATGCAGTGGGAGAAGGTTCTCGCCCTGCCTGCTCCCGGCAACTCACATAAAGCGTGTGGTGGATCTGGTCGAGCGTCCGGTCCCAGGTCCACAGGTCGAAGTAGCCGTAAACTGTCGAACGCGGCGGCAGGTCTTTGGGGATCGCACGCCACTGGCAGCCAGTCGACAGCACATACATCAGACCGTTGACCACCTCGCGCAAGTCTACCCGTCGCTTGCCACCGCCCGGTTTGCCCGGCGGAATCAACGGCTCGATCAGCGCCCATTCCTCGTCGGTCAGATCGCTCGGGTAGCGCAGTCGGTCACGGTTGTAGCGGGCGCGGTTCTTGACAGTCCACATTGGCACCTTCCTTCTCGAATCGGTGCCAGACAAGGAATCACAACAGATTCCCGACCCGCAAGGCTAAATCCATTAAACGATACCGTTGATTCAAAAAGTCCTCGGACAGACACTTACACATTGTGTAGCTCATTCCTTCCTGATCGATAGCACTTTGCTACACATCCTGAAATGGCAGGAGCCAAGCCGGTTTT
>JAQYVZ010000032.1 GCA_030145205.1 Desulfuromonadales bacterium
TGATAGGCTGTTTACACTTGTTGACCGTGCGTCACGGTCTGCTTTGCGAGCAGAGGTCCATTCCTCTTCTCATTCTGAGTGAAGGCGTTTAAGGTGTCGAGGACATGAACAACCCGAACTGAGAAACGAAGACAGATAAAAAGACATCAAAACCCGACCTATTTACATTCGAGAACAAAGCTTTTGAGTGACAGGCGTGGAGATGAAAAGTTGAAGAATATTTAAATCCAATAAACCCGTTTGGCATTTGAAGTACGGAGTTGACCTTGGAACCTTTATTTATAGATTTTGAAGCATCTAGCCTTTCGTTCGAATCTTACCCGATTGAGATCGCATGGGGCAGTGCAGATGTTGGCATAGAATCTTTTCTAATCTCACCTGAAGACGTGCTTGGTTGGAGCGATTGGTCATTACATTCTCAGCGGATACATGGCTTGAAGAAAAAAGATTTGCTCGCAAATGGACTTTCTCCTGTTGATGTAATTGCAAAGGTTGGGGAGAAATTAGAAGGAAGGGATGTCTACAGCGATAACCCTGATTTTGATGGGATGTGGTTTAATAAGCTTTACTCGGGCGCTGGCATAAAACCTCCAATGATAAATCTGCTCCATATCGATTCATTGTTAATTGAAACAGTTTGCCCATTCGCATCGAATTGGCTTGAGGGCCTGGAAGAGATACTGCATTTAAAAGTGTCTGCAAGAAAGAAGGTCGCTATACAACATAGAGCCTATTATGACGTTATGTACTTAATTGAATTATGGAAATTAGCTTTATCGTTCCGGGAAAGGGGCCGCGCCCAATAAAGCTACTGAGATCAAAATTCTAATCACTATGAAAACACCAACATAGCTATTGGGGACATTTAAACGAAGAGTGCCCTCTGAAAGTGTTCCCACCACAAACCACAGATTTTAATACCCTTCAAGGACCCCCATGGCTCTGCCTTCTACCATTTTTAAAGTCAATCTGCAGATCTCCGATCTTGACCGCCAGTATTACGGCGAACATCAGCTGACACTGGCGCGTCATCCCTCCGAAACAGATGAACGCATGATGGTCCGCTTGTTTGCTTTTGCACTGCATGCCGCTGAAGAGCTGACTTTCACCAAGGGGCTGTGTGCCGACGATGAACCGGCACTCTGGCAGAAATCCCTGACCGGCGAGATTGAACTGTGGATTGATGTCGGCCTGCCTGATGAACGGCGAGTCCGCAAGGCTTGCAATCGTGCTGCGCAGGTCTGCCTTTATCTCTACGGTGGCCGTGCCGCGGATCTGTGGTGGCAGCGCAACGCCGACAAGCTGCAACGTTTTGACAATCTCAGGGTGGTCGAACTTGCAGAAACAGACAGTAAGAGCCTGGCGGGACTCGTCCAGCGCAACATGCAGCTGCAGTGTACGATTCAGGATGGCGAGGTCTGGTTGAACTGCGCTGACCAGACTCTGAATATCTCCACCCTGGAACGGAAAGACTGAATGGCTTGATCGTAACAACACGAGTTTTTTCGGATGAAATCCCTGCTCGGCATGTCGGCCTGTTGTGTTAATATCGACCCCTGCTTATCATACAAAATTCCCGGACAGGACAACCATCAATGCCCGCACCAGATCATGATCGCACGCTGCAACTCATCGTTGAAGAAACCGAGCTGCAGACGGCACAGGTAACTCAGACCGTTGCCCTCCTTGAAGAGGGCGCGACCGTGCCCTTTATCGCTCGTTATCGTAAAGAGGCCACCGGCGAACTCGATGAGGTGCAGATCCGCCTGATTCAGGAGCGTCTCGAGTACCATAAAGCCCTGAACGAGCGGCGTGCGACCATCCTTGCTTCAATTGAAGAGCAGGGTAAGTTGACGGTTGAGTTGCGGCAACAAATCGAGACCTCTCGTCAGAAAACGGAACTCGAAGACCTTTACCTGCCGTTCAAGCCGAAGCGACGCACCAAGGCGTTGATTGCCAAGGAGCGCGGTCTGGAACCGTTGGCTGAGCAACTCCTGGGCGCACGTGGCAACGGTGTTTCGGCCCTGCAGCTGGCAGCACCTTTTGTTGACGCGACGCGCGAGGTCGCCAGCGCCGAAGAGGCTTTGACCGGTGCGGGGCATATTCTCGCCGAACAGTTTGCGGATGTTGCCGGGGCACGGGCGATGGTGCGCGAGCGAACCTGGCAAAAGGGCCTGTTCTGTTCGCAGCCGGCCCGCGGCAAAGCGGGGACTGTCAGCAAGTTCGAGATGTACTACGATTTCAGTGAGCCGCTTCGGCAGATCCCTTCACACCGGGTACTGGCGATGCGCCGCGGTGAGAATGAAGAGATCCTGCGGCTGCGGATTGAAGCTCCCGAGGAGGAGATCCTCGATCGTTTGGTTCGGCGTTTCGTGCCTGCCGGCAGTCGTTTCTCTGAGTTGCTCAGGGAGTTTGTCGCGGATGCTTACAAGCGCCTCTTGGCCCCCTCAATTGAACTGGATTTGCGCCAGCAGGTGAAAGGCGCCGCTGATGATGAAGCGATCCGGGTCTTTGCAGAGAACTTGCGGAATCTGCTGCTGGCGGCACCGGCCGGCAGTTGTAAGGTGCTCGGCATCGATCCCGGGTTGCGAACCGGCTCTAAGCTGGCGGCCGTTGATGCCACCGGGCGTTTTCTGGAGCATGTCACGATCTATCCACATACGGGCGGTGGTGACAAGGTCGCGGCGGCCAAGCGTGAGTTGTTGCGCCTGATTAATGCCCACGCCATCGAGATGGTCGCGATCGGCAACGGCACCGCCGGGCGTGAAATGGACCAGTTTGTCAGACTCTGTCTGAAAGAAGCCGGTATATCGGTGCCGGTGGTCATGGTCAGCGAGGCTGGAGCCAGCATCTATTCCGCCTCGGATATCGCGCGTGAGGAGTTCCCCGAGCTCGACCTGACCGTGCGTGGCGCCATCTCCATTGCCAGGCGGTTGCAGGACCCATTGGCGGAGTTGGTCAAGGTCGAGCCTAAAAGCATCGGCGTGGGCCAATACCAGCATGATGTCAGCCAGTCGGCATTGAAGAAGTCTCTCGATGAGGTGGTTGAGTCGTGCGTCAACTATGTGGGGGTTGATCTGAACACGGCCAGCTGGGCGCTCTTGAGCTTTGTTTCGGGGATTAGTACCTCACTGGCCAAGGCGATCACCGGCTATCGCGACACGGAAGGGGTCTTTACACAACGTAAACAGCTTCTCAAGGTACCTCGCTTCGGCAAGAAGGCATACGAACAGGCTGCCGGCTTTTTGCGGATCAGAAACGCCGCTCAGCCGCTCGACAACACGGCGGTCCACCCGGAACGCTACGCCCTGGTTGCACAGATGGCGGCAGACCTTGGCATGACTCTGCCTGCTCTGATTGCAGAACCAACGCGACTCGATGCGATCAGGCTGGAGCAGTATCTCGGTGCGGATGTCGGCCTGCCGACGCTGCGTGATATTGTTGCTGAATTGAAGAAGCCAGGTCGCGATCCGCGGGCGAGCTTTGTGACGGCAAGTTTCCGCGAGGATGTCATGGAGATGAAAGATCTTGAGGAGGGGATGACTCTCAATGGGGTTGTGACCAATGTTGCGGCCTTTGGTGCGTTTGTAGATATCGGCGTGCATCAGGATGGCCTGGTGCACATCAGTCAGCTCGCAGACCGTTTTGTCAAAGATCCGAACCAGGTGGTCAAGGTCGGCCAGCAGGTGCAGGTCAAGGTCCTGTCGGTTGACTTGCAGCGTAAGCGGATCGGTTTGAGTATGCGGCAAAAGGGGTAGGGTGACACCTGACGTATAGATGCCTGTCGTCACCTGTTTGGTTGAATAGCTGTGGGAGAATCATTCTTCTCAGATAAGGAGCTTCCATGAAACATGTTGTCATTACCGGCGCCAATCGTGGCATCGGCCTGGAGTTGGCGCGTCACTATCATGAGCACGGCTGGAAGGTCACGGGCGTTTGCCGTGAATCTTCATCTGAACTGGATAACGACGCAGAACAGGTTATTGATGGCATCGATGTGTCGAGTGCCGACGGCATTGAACTGCTGGTTGCGGCTTTGCAGGGGCAAACAATCGACCTGTTGATTAACAATGCTGGAGTCTTGCAGCAGGACGTGCTCGGCAAGCTCGATATTGCGTCACTGCGTCTGCAAATGGAGATCAACGCCTTTGCACCCATCCTGATCTGCGAGGCCTTGTTGCCGAATCTCGAGCCTGGCAGCAAGATCGCCAACATCACCAGCCGCATGGGCTCGATCAGCGACAATGATTCAGGAGGGCACTACGGCTATCGGGCCTCCAAGGCGGCGTTCAACGCCTTCGGCAAGTCTTTGGCGATCGACCTGAAAGAACGCGGCATTGCCGTGGCGCAGCTGCATCCCGGGTTCGTCAAGACCCGCATGGTCAATTTTGCGGGGATCATCACAACCGAGGAATCGGTCGCCGGGTTGACGGAACGTATTGAGGCTCTCAGCCTTGAAAATACAGGTTCATTTTGGCACTGCAACGGCGATGAGTTGCCCTGGTAGGTTGACGTTGGGGCACACTTCACATATTTTTGTTTGAGCGATTTTTTGCTAGAATGAAAAATATTGATCTTCAAGGGGAGAAAAGATGTCAAAAACAATTGCGGAAATCCTGGATCTGAAGGGTAGCGACGTCTGGTGCATCGCTGCTGATGCAAAAGTGTATGATGCCTTGGAGATCATGTCGGACAAGAATGTCGGCGCACTGGTCGTTCTGGACGGAGGGCAGGTTGCCGGCGTTTTTAGCGAGCGCGATTATTCCTCTAAGGTTGAGGTTTGCGGGTTCTCTTCCCGTACAACCAAAATCAGCCAGGTAATGTTGGCGGATGCGACCTGTGTGACCCCGGAGACATCGGTTGATGAAGCCATGGAGATTGTTACCAACAGTCGTCGTCGGCACCTGCCGGTGCTGGACGATGGGAAACTGGTCGGTCTGGCATCGATCGGTGACTTGGTCAAGGCCTCGCTTGATGAAAAGGATGTCGTCATCAAGAATCTTAAAAATTACATCAAGGGGGAGGACTGATCCTCTGCGAACATTGAGTTGGACAGAGACAGGGACACTCGAAATTGAGTGTCCCTTTTGATTCTCCTCGATTTAGAGTCAATAGAAAATTATTTTCGAACCGGTATTTTCTGGAGATCCCTCCTGATCGTTTTTGGAGGAGTCTGCATTGGCAGGGTCATTGGGTCCAGAATCTTTTCCGCGCTATTATTGCCCTCATTGCTTTCCTCAACAGCGTTTACCGTATCGACCGTGATGCGCCAGCCGGGCTTCCAGTCGGTCTCGTTAACACACCAGCCTTGTTCCCAACCTGCATCGTTGCCATTAATGACCATCGATCCGTCGGCTCTCAGAGAGAGGTTCTGCCTGCTGGTGAACATCTGCCAGATGTGGGCGGGGTTCAATTTCCAGTCAATTACGTAATCGAACCCTGTTGCCGCGCTCAGTCCCTTGTTCATGATCGTAAAAGTGGGCCTCGGCGAGTAACACGTGATGCCGCTCTGTTTAGAGAGACTCACCACCTGGGCGAACGCTACGGTCACGGAGAGGTCGGGCGGAGAGGGCTTCACGACCGGAGGTGGTTTGGTGACCTTGAGGGCAGCGAAGCCCTGTTGTGTCCCTGCCAGAATGAAGAGAACCCCAAAAAACAAGATGACTGAACCCGCTTTTTTCATGATGAATTTCTTTCTTTGGCTCATAAGCTAAGTGAGAAGGATCACTGAAAAACGTCGTCTCTTTTTGTTTATTAATCAGGTGGCAGCACAGTTTCAAGAATAATGGGCCCTTGGACACCTTGCGGACAAGGGCTGCAATACAGACTGTAATGTCCTGTCACCTGGAATTTTAACTTGCTCCCGTTCGCATCGACTTTGAATGGGGTCACAGGGATGTTCCATCTTTCCATATTTAAGTAAGTGCGGATGTCAAAGTTGCCCGCAGCCGAATCGTGACTGTCCCCACAAGGATTACCTGATGCGGTGAATGCACCGGAATCATCATCATTGTCACAACCGTAGATCGTCATGGGAGCGATGTTGGGCGGATCTGCAACAGTAATGCTGAGATTTCCAAGATTGTGTGTTTCGCCCGTGTCGCATTGACCGTCAGCGAAGTGCTTCCATTTTGTTTCTCCATTGACCGTGAATTTGAAGCTCAAGTCACCGCCTGAGAGATCATCGCTGTCATCCCTTATGTAAACTTTTTCAAAAACAACCTGTAAATGTCTTTTGGGAAGATTGAACTCGGTAATCGGACCGCTGCCGGCCTCAGTCAGAACGACACGGACTGGCGGTGACGGGTCAACGGCCTCAATGGTTGCTCCTGGTGCGCTCCCACCTGATGTTGCCATTTCAATGGCTTTGAGCTTGACGGGCTTTACGCGGAAGTAAAATGTCACCGGTTTTGTGTATTTGGCTGCAAGGGGACTTAAATCAATTGAAAATCGACCAAAAACTCCCGGAGGCGGCATGGGGCCAACCGGACCAGAAGCAATGACATAGGGGAAATCCTGGGCGATAGACGCCTGCCAACTTGCCAGCTTCAATGGTTCTTCGGTCGATTTCCATCGAAAATCCATGCGTTGCAAGGATGTATCAGTTGCTCCGTAGTTGCTCCACTTCTCAAGACCTCCTCCCAGCTCTTTAACCTGCAGAATCGTCTCCGGCAACGCTATGGGTGCAATCGAACCAATATTTAGCTTTTTCGTAGGCATTGCAGGAAGCTTCGCTACCGGGACTGCTGCAGGATTGATCTTGGCCGCTGTACCGGGTTTGACAGGGAGGCTGACTGTGGGTGAAGTACAGGTGGGTTTAAGAAAGCTGCTCGCAGTTGTTTTTTTGCCATTAAAGAGCGTTACGACAATCTTGATGTTGGTATTCTTTGTTAATGGCTGGTTGTTAAGATTCGTGATGCTTTGCCCTTTCATCCGCAATCGGCCGGTAGGGTCGAAGGCGGCCAGGCTGACCGGTTGTTCGTGCCCGATCTTGATAGAACTGTTCTTGTGCTGCTCAACACTCAGGTTCGCCCCTGTATTCCTTACGATGAACTTTAGCTGACATTGGCTGGTTAGCTCAATGTTCTGAATCGCCATTGAATGGACAACAGCAATCGGGACCATTCGAGGTTGCGGCTGGACGGTTGGTGTCGGTTTTATGGTTCGTTTGATGGGCGGGGGCGTTCCCGCAAAACTGATGGATGACAGCATGAAGATCAGCCCCAATATCAAAAGATTGATACAGAAAGTTCTGGTTTGTTTCATGTCGACCCCCGATCTGGAAACCTTCTCACTTCCCGATAGCTGTCTGTTTATTATAGGCTCCCAATTCTGATGTGCAACCTATTGATTTGCCGCGCTTTTTAATGAGAGCATGCCTGCTTTCCGGGAAGCGACCCATTCAAAGGCTGAATAAGGGCGCCACCCGCCTAAAACATTTCTAACCTACTAATATAGTTAATAAAGTGTAATCTTAATCCTATTGGCAAAGCCTTTGCACATACGTGGTGCACACATGACCGGAGTAGGGTAAATGAGTGGTAAGTCAATGATTACAACTCAACTTCGCCCTGATGCTGACGCGAAAAGACTTCACTCTGATGACAGTTTGTGTCGGATCCCGGTCAGGTGATTGTACGTCACTAATAAAGCACCTTTGCCCAGAGCAAACCACGGGAGACCGTGGGACGCAGAGCCACGGGACTTATGGCCGCCAGAGATTCGCTCCTGGTCGCTGAGTCAGCCGAGCCGCCAGAGGATCATACATCTTCTGGCGGTTTCCTTTATTGACCGCCTGAAGCAACCGGACTTCCTGATCAAAGAAGTCCAGACACGGAGGGCGTCAATGGAACGACAAACCATCTCGCAACGCACGTTAAGGATCAGTCTGATCCTCTGCAGCCTGGCAGGGTTGCTGTTGATTCTGCTCATCATTCCCGGCACCTATGCTGCCGCGCTCAGCGAACCCCCTGACGGACACATCCAGACCGTCGCTTCCTGCGATGGGTGTCATCAGGACCCCAACAACGATGACTACACTTTCTTCCATGGTGCAGCGACCGGAAGCTGCGGCAGCTGCCACAACGACCTGACGGCGACCGGTAAACCGGCGAGCCACATCCCGAGCAGTAGCAGTTGCGCGGATTGTCATACCTCGCGGGGTTGGGCACAGGCTGTCATGGATCATTCATCAGTCACCACAAATTGTCTGACGTGTCACAACGGCATAACGGCTGTCGGCAAGGCCGCTAATCATATCCTGGCCGCCAATACCTGTGACGACTGCCATACGACGCGGGGCTGGAGCTCCGTCAGCCTGGATCACGATGCAGTGACGGCGAACTGTTTCACCTGTCATAACGGCAGCACAGCTCTTGGTAAGCCGAGCGCTCACCTGCCAAGTTCAAACCAGTGTGCGGACTGCCACTCGACGCGCGGCTGGCTCTCCGGCAAGATCGATCATGACTCGACCCGCTCGGGATGTTTCAGTTGTCACAACGGTTTAACGGCCCCCGGCAAACCGACCGAGCATCTGCAAAGCACCAACAGTTGCGAGAGCTGCCATAACCCTCGCGCCTGGAGTCCGGCCACAGTCGATCACGCCACGCTGAGCAGCTCCTGCGTGACCTGTCACAACGGCTCGATAGCCCCTGGTAAGCCGGCAAACCACATCCCTACCGGGACCCGCTGTGACGACTGCCACACGACCCGGGCCTGGAGTCCGGTGAACATGGACCACGCTGATGTAACGAGCGCCTGTAGCACCTGCCACAATGGCAGCATCGCCCCCGGCAAGCCGGCCGGGCATATTCAGACATCCGGCAGTTGTGATGATTGTCATACCACGCAGGGCTGGGCACAGGCCTCCGTGGATCACAGTCTGGTCTCCGAGAGCTGTATCTCTTGCCATAATGGCACGACAGCCCCCGGCCAACCGCTCAGTCACATCCAGACAAGCAGCAGTTGCGACAACTGTCACACCAGCCGGGCCTGGGTTCCAGCCAGCATGGACCATGGTGATGTAACCGCCAGCTGTGTCACCTGCCACGATGGGAGCACGGCTCCAGGCAAGCCGGCGGATCATGTCCAGAGTTTCAACACCTGCGATGACTGTCACACCACGCAAACATGGTCGTCCGCCACGTTTGATCATTCAGCGGCAACCGGCTCCTGTGCTACCTGCCACAATGGCAGTACCGCTCCGGGGAAACCGGGCGGGCACCTTTTGGCCAGTAGTAACTGCGAAGCGTGTCACACCGTCAACGGCTGGTCGCCGGCCAACGTAGAACACAGCGAGGTTACCGGCTCCTGTGCCACGTGTCACAACGGCGTCACTGCTCCCGGTAAGCCGCTCGGTCACATCCAGAGTGGCAGCACCTGTGACGATTGCCATACCAGCAACAGTTGGCTGCCGGCAACGATGGACCATGCGGTAGTCTCTACCGGCTGTGCTACCTGTCACAATGGGACAACCGCGCCTGGTAAACCGACGGCGCATCTTCTGACGTCCAATACCTGCGAAGACTGTCACACCACCAGCGGCTGGGTACCGGCCGTGATGGATCACACGGCGGTGACGACATCCTGTTCAACCTGTCACAACGGGACAACTGCAACCGGTAAGCCGGCCACTCATATTCAGAGCAGCAGCACCTGTGATGACTGTCATACCACACGCGATTGGGCCTCGGCCGTAATGGACCACTCGGCGGTAACTGCCTCCTGCTTCACCTGTCACAACGGCAGCACCGCTTCAGGCAAGCCGTCCGGACATCCGTTGACCGCCAACTCCTGCGAAGACTGTCACAGTGTGTCGAACTGGTCCTTTATCAGTATGGACCACAGTGCGATCAGCGGAACCTGTGCGACCTGCCACAACGGGCAGATTGCGACAGGCAAGCCTTCCGATCATCCGAACACAGCACAGGATTGCAGCACCTGTCACGATACCAACACGTTTGACGATTAGTCCCCAACAGGAGTCAAGTAAATGATCAGACAATATATAACGATTGGTCCCATCATAATCATGCTGGTGGCAGCAGTGCTGTCCTGGCCGGTGATCGTACAGGCTCAGCCGGTCCGTGATCGCCTCATGGGCGACGTTGAGATCCGCACAGGCACTGATTACAGTGTGATCGAAGTCGCTTTTACCTTTCCCGTTCGCTACGTGCGGCATTTCCCTCTCGGGGTCAGCAAGGAGACCCGGATTCAGCTCGAACCGATCGCAATCAATCCGCAGGATCTGGACGCATTGTCCAATCGTGAGTCGATGTCGCCTCGTGCTGACAATCCGGCTCATGCCACAGAGGTCCTCTACGAAGGTGATGTCGCTGGCGGTCCATACCTGACGGTCCTTTTTGACCAACCTGTTCGCTACGAGGTCAAGCAGGGTGACGATTACCGAAGCATTCTTGTTTTGGTGCATCGTGAAGAGGTCGCGGTGATGCCGATGCCTGCAGTCGAGGACGAGCGGTCACGGCAGCTTCAGCTTGAAGCACGCGACGCAATGGCTGCGGGCACTTTCAGTCGTGCGATCCAGATTTACACCAAGCTGGCTGACCACTCTGATCCCGTGGTTGCTCAATTCGCCCAGGAGCTGCTGGGTTTGGCCCGTGAACGCAACGGCCAACTGGCGCACGCTAAAGCTGAATATCAGCGCTACCTGGAACGCTATCCCGACGGCGATGGTGCAGAACGCGTCGCGCAGAGGTTGACGGAGCTGCGTACTGGCAGGGTCAGGGCTGACGGAACACCTGCGGCCGATTCGGCTACCTGGCAAAGTGATTTCTACGGTGGTATTTCCCAGTTTTACGATCGCGAAGTGAGCACGAAAGATGAGGCTGATAGCGTCGTTGACCGGTCCTCCCTGGACACCAACCTCGATCTGACATGGCGTTTGCAGAATGACGCCTTCGATATTCGTACGGTCGTCATTGGTGGGCATGAACGTGACTTTCTTGAGGACGGCGACGACGAGACCCGGATCAACTCACTCTATCTGGATCTGAACGCCAAACATGCCAAAATTTACTCGCGCTTCGGCAGACAGAGCAAGAGCAACGGCGGGGTGCTCGGGCGTTTTGACGGTGGTCTGCTCGGTTTTCATCTGACACCACAGTTTGCCATCAACCTGATCGGCGGATTCCCGGTCATTTCATCATCCCAGGGCCTGGAGACGGACAAATATTTTTACGGGGTCAATTTTGATCTGGGGACATTTGCTGATCACTGGGACCTGAATACCTACTTTATTCAGCAGGAAGCCGACGGCCTGACCGATCGGCAGGCTGTGGGTGGCGAACTTCGCTTTACCCACAGGAGAGGTAGCTTCTTCACCCTGATTGACTACGATATCCATCACAGCGAATTGAACACGGCACTTTTCTCCGGCAATCTGATTCTTGAAAACCGGACGATCATCAACCTGTCGGCCAATTATCGCAAGAGTCCTGTATTGACCACCAGCAACGCTTTGATCGGGCAAACGGTTAGCTCGCTGGACGACCTCCTCACGGTCTACAGTGAAACGGAAATAGAGCAGATGGCGAAAGACCGGTGCGCAGACAGCAAGACTGCAACCCTCAGTATCACCCACCCGCTAACCGACAAAGTGCAGATTGCTGCCGATGTGACCTGGTCAAAACTCGAATCGACCGAGGCGTCAGCAGGTGTCGAAGCCTTTGAAGGCACAGACGATGAGTTTTACTACGCCCTGCAATTGATTGGCAGCAGTTTGATCAAGGAAGGTGATTTGGCGTCGCTCGGGGTCCGCTATGCAGACACCACCCGCTACGATACTTACTCAGGTTATCTCAACACCCGCTTCCCGCTCAGCGATCAGTGGCGAATCAATCCGAAGCTCTCTGTCGACTATCGTGAACACAAATATGAGGACGAAGAGCAATGGGGTCTGCGTCCTTCACTGCGGATCGAGTACCGCTTGAAAAGAAACCTGCGTTTCGAAATCGAAGGCGGCTATGAATGGAAGAATGAAACGATCTCTAACCTAGACGAAGAAACACGAGGCTATTTCCTCATCGTCGGCTATCGCTGGGATTTCTAAATGTTGTTGAACCGTGTTGGGGGCACTCGAAAGGGAGTGTCCCCAACATCGGGCGAGTGTCAACTCCTGATCTTTCCAAACCCCTTTTAATTTGGTAATCTCCAAAACCCCTGCGTGTGCAAACGTGTCAGCAATTCATGAGCGATATCTCGTTATCAATATTGGATATATCACTGATATTTTTTCATTTTTTAAAGGAGAGTCCAAGTGTCTAATAATCCAGGCCTGTGTGCCAAAGGGCAGGAGATGCTGAAAGAGGTTGCCCTGCGTTATGCCTCTCAACACGGCCTGCGACCTGATAAGGTTGAATGGGTCAATCAGAGTGACGAATGGTGGTTAAAGGTCAACGATGCAGATCATTCCGTGAGGGTGGTGTTCTCAAGTGACGAGATTGAAGACTTCGCTGAGGGTGGTTTGGGGAGTAAATATAGTAAAGGGAAAATCCGTAACGCGTTTGCTAGCTTGGCGATGTAAGCTTAATCCGAATTCTTGATTATATATAAGCGCAGGCACTGATCGTTGGAAATACAAGGTGCTGATCGAAAACGTGATTCTGAATAAACGTTAGCAGGAGATGCATTAAGCCGATCAACGTCAACAGAGACACTCTGAGTTAAGTGTCTCTGTTGATTGTCTCGGAGTCTCTCACCTAAAAGGACTGCAGCGCAGTCAAAGCCACCCGCACCGCATCCCGTTCGGCGCGCTGCTTCACCTCCAGATTGACCGCCTCGGTCACCAGCCTCTCAGCCAGTACAGCACAGACACACCCTGCGGCAAAGCCATAGACCAAGCCCATCTTGAAGAGGGTGCCGGCTTCCATCTCGTAATTGAGAACCTTCAGTTGTCGGTACTCCTCGGTCACCCCGTGCAGGGTGCGCAGCAGGTGCGGGTTGGCCGAGTCGTTGCGCTCCTGACCTTCATAGAACGTATCGACACTCGCCGTGACGCCGAGGTGAGCATTGACGCCGAGCTGTTTGGCTGCTTTTGCCAGCGCAACAGTCACGTAGGGATCGGCGGCGGCCGGGTATTCGACCGGGGCGATGTCGTGCGCAGCGCCCTGCCGGCAGAGTGCAGCACTCGAGATCACCAGGTCGCCCGTCTTGACCTGTTCGGCGACGCCGCCACTGGTCCCGACCCGGATGATAGTGTGCATGCCGACCGCGACCAGTTCATTGACGACGACTGAGAGTGACGGAGCACCCATGCCGCTGGTTGCGGCGATGAAGGTATGCTTGTTCTCCGTCTGACACAGGTAGCTGTTTAGACCGCGGTTCTCGGAGAGAGTTGCCAGGCAGGTTACACCGTCGGTTTTCCTGGCGATGCGTTGTGCCCGCTCCGGATCGCCGCAGAGCAGGGCGGCCGTTGGCGGGTTACTGCCTAGATCAGTTTGACCGAAGCCGATATGGTAGAGGCGTTGCTCAGTCATGTGTTTACCCTCAAATGGCAAGTTCTCGCGGAAGTGTCCCCATGGGTGGCCTAAACCACAAAACTCCTCCAAACGAAGTCCTCTCTCTATTACGACTTCTGCAGCAGCAAACAGACATAACCAAACTCCTCGATATACTGGCGCCCCAGAGCGACCTCTTCGTAGATGTCAGTATACACGGAACTCGGCCCGTAGTTGGCTTCGGCTTGCAGGGTGCAGCGTTCCATGTCGGCATAGAACGCGAGCCAGTCCTCCTGAGGCAGGTTGAAGCGCTCAACGACCCGGTACCCCAGCTGTTCGGATTGTTTTTGACGCTGCGCGGGTGTGGTCATGCCGGGATACTCCTTGTTCCACCAGTCCGCGCATTCCTGGCTGGGCTGCTCCGTCAACCAGACTGCATCACTGACAAACAGATAGCCACCGGGGCGCAGCAGCCGTCGCCATTCTTTCAGCGCATTTTCAAAGCCCATCATGTAGGCACAACCTTCGGCCCAAAGCAGGTCGAAGCTCTCATCGTCTAATTTTAGCTGCTGCATATCGCCGAGCACTGCAGTCATGCGCTGATCGAGTTGTTGCTGCTGGGCCAGTAGTGCCACACTGTCGATAAACGGCTGATGGTTATCAAGCGCAACGATCTGCGCTGAACTGGCTTGGGCCAGAGTGAGACAGCTACTGCCTTTGCCACAGCCGATCTCGAGGATTGTCTTGATGTTCTCCCTGTCGGGAATAAGATTGAATGTGCGCAGGGTGGTCTGTTCACTGCCGGGCCCCTGGCGCTGCATGTTCTCAAAGACCTTGAAGAAATCGTTCATATAACTATCGTGATCGTTGATGTCTCGCGACACCCATCTGATGTGAAAAATTTCTTTTTCGCTGAAGCCCATCTGGCGTAACCATTGAACATGTGCATCAGCGGAAAGTTGCTCGAAGCCGACATGCCAATCCTGCAGTTTGTGTGTACTGTTGCTGTGGTCGATCTGTTGCCCGGTCTGGCGTTTGTAGAGAGCCTGCAGCAGCTGCTGAGTGAGCTCCAGTTGCTGCAGTTCATGCTTCAGACGGAGCAGGTGCTGTTCGATGAGTTGACTGTCGATATTGCTATCGAGAACCTGTTGGCAGTCCTTGAGGCTGAAGCCGGCTTTTTTCAGCTGGCGCAACACAATCAGACGAGTGAGCTCTTGATCGCTGTAACGGCGGTAGTCATTCTGCGGCTGACGTTGGGGTGTTATGATTCCCAGTTTTTCATAATAGAGCAGGGTGGAGCGGGAGACCCCAGTTTTCTGGGTCATTTCGGCAATACTGTACATGGTTATTCTCCGTTGACAAGTGATTTGCTTTTGATGTGGAAATCACTGTAAAGGATGAACCTTTAGACAGGTCAACAGGAATTTTACCCTGAGTTGGAACTGAGAACACTTAAAATCAAGTGTCCCGGGTGGATGATGTCGGGCGACGTTAACTTTCTGAAAATACACATTTTCAATCGGTAATAAATCTCAAAAATCGTGATATTGTTTTTTGAAATTGAAAATGACTCGAACGGTTTTTATCTCAACGGAGAGAATGATGTTGAACTACGATGATCAGGGCACAGGTTGCCCCGTTGTACTGCTTCACGGCTTCCCTTTGTGTCAGCAAATGTGGCAAACACAGGGTCGGGGACACTTCCGCGTGAGTGTCTCCCGGAAGTGTCCCCGTTTCTAGAATAGCTCATTGTCGAGAACCAATGAAGAAAGAGAAATTATACCGACAATTTCCCCTCCCTCTTCGACCGGAGCTCTTCGTATACCAGCCCTGTAAATCAGGCGGGCAACATAGCGTATGTCCATATCAGCCGGCACGGTGATAACAGGTTTCGTCATAATTTCATAGACATTCACTTCAGCCGGAGAGCGTCCCGGTATGATCACCCCTGCAATCAAATCTTGAATGACCAGGATGCCCCAGGCATCATCTTTATGCCGCTTTTTAACCAGCAGAGAGGGTACGTTTTCAGAACGCATTATAGCGACAGCCTCGCTGGCGGTGGCCATGCCGTCGATGGACACAACCCCCTTATGCATTATGTCTCTTGCACGGACTATCTTTGTGTTGTCAGATTCCATGATTTTTCCTCTACAGAATTAAAGGTTGGCAGCCTAAAAATAATTTTCGCGAACTTCTTTTTTAAATCGCTCTATCTGGCTTTCCATGCCCACAACATGTTCAACCGGGACCACAAAAGCGATCCCTGTTCCAGGCTTAAGAAATTCTCCAGCTTCCTTTATCGCGTCTAAAATTCTAACAATAAGATGCTCTTCTACAAGCAGCAAGATAATATCAGTCTGCGCTTCCAGAGAAAGGCCGAAGAAAGTTTTTGCTTCTTTAGCGCCAGTCCCCCTACCCGAAATGATTGTTGCTCCGGTCGCTCCGACCTCTTTTGCGGCATCAACAATGTGGTCAGTGAGGTCTACCTTTACCGAAGCAATAATAAGTTTAAAGCGCATCTTCTCTCTCCATAACTTTAGTGCGACGTTTTGATTTCCAGTGCATTAACTGAGCATAGCCCAAAACAGTTATAATAGGACAAAGGCTGGCAAAAGCAATAAGGCCAAAACCATCCAGGGCGGGATTCCGTCCAGGCACGGTGGCAGACAGTCCAAGACCAAGCGCCGCAACCAGCGGCACTGTTACTGTTGAGGTCGTAACCCCACCCGAGTCATAGGCAAGAGCAATGATGCTTTTGGGGGCGAATACGGTCTGTACAATAACAATCATATAACCGGCAAATATGTAGAGATAGAGTGGGGTGCCGGAGACAATACGAAATGTTCCCAGACTTATTCCTAATGCGACTCCCAGAGCAACGGTGATTCTCAGCCCCCATTGTTTGATCGTTCCGGCGGACACCTCATTGGCCTTAAAAGCCACCGCAATGAGAGAGGGTTCGGCGATGGTTGTTGCAAAACCGATCATGGCCGCAAAAAGGTACACCCAGCCATATGCCATCCAGTCTGCCTGGGTCACAATTCCTTCTGTACCATATACAAAGGTGGGATCAGACAGCTGAGCTGCCATAATTTTTCCCAGAGGGAAAAGAGCCTTTTCCAGTCCAGCCAGAAACAGAGCAAGACCGATGACAACATAGACACCACCAACAATAACACGCCGCAGGTGGGGAATGGGTTGGCGCAAGATCAGGAGTTGAAAGCAGACAATGAGAAGAATGATCGGCAGCACATCTCTGCAGGTAGCGAGCAATATTTTGCTGAAATCAACTAGGAATTCCACAAAAAACAGACCTCTCTTTACCCGAAGATGATAAGTCCGTAGCCCATGACAAAGATCATAGGGAGAAGAGACGCAAAGGCGATAAGACCAAAACCATCGACCAGAGGGCTCCGTCCTCTGATTGATGAGGCCAATCCCACGCCCAAAGCTGCTACCAAAGGTACTGTGATGGTGGATGTGGTAACACCACCGGCATCATAAGCTATGCCAATAATCTCATTTGGGGCAATGATAGTCATCAGCATAACGATAACATAACCGCCGATAATCAAATAATGAATAGGCCAACCACGGAGGATACGTAAGACACCGATAAGAATAGCAAGCCCTACGGAAAAAGCGACAGACAGGCGAAGACCTAAAGCATACCGCCTCAGAGAGTCCGGACTCGGATCAATAAGGCCTCCCATGCCAGCAATTGTTGCTGCTTCTGCAGCTACCGCAATCAGAGCAGGTTCTGCCACAGTCGTTGAGAAACCCAGGGCAAAGGCAAAGCAGAGAAGCCAGAAGAGACTGCCCTTCCTAGCTAAGGCCTGAGCCATTGCCTCACCAATGGGGAACAAGCCCATTTCCAGCCCCTGAACAAACATGCTGAGACCAACCACGACAAGAAGGGCACCAAAAAGGACTTCTCCCATTTGCGGTAACGGCTGTTTCAGGACGACAATCTGAAAGAATGCGATAACCAGGACAATGGGCAGCAGATCAGTAAAAGCATCTTTAAATTGTTTCAGGATTAGGGAAATGATCATTGTGTTTTTACGGTTTCCGTTATTAGCTGTTGCTAAGGTTTACACTTTCACACACCATAACCGTCAGGTAATCCAGTTACAATAGTAGTCTTTTATCACCGCACAAAAGGGAGACACAGTAACAGTTCAGCCTGTCTGAATTAAGCATTTTAATAAAGGGTGCTAAAGTCTATAGTTAAAGGGGTTTGACTCACAAATTTCTTACCAAGTCTTTTTTCTTAACCACTACATGATACTAAATCCCGGGAATTCCTATCGGGCCGGGCATGTCCGGAATGCAGCCTGTTGCAAGCAAGAGTGTTGTCATTAAGAGTAACGTCAAGGCAATCCACTTTTTCATGGCAATTCTTTCTTGATAAGAAGGTTAAAATTGCAGGAGCCATTCTAGGGAAGGCGATCGCAAAGAGCAAGAGTGCAGGGGCTTAAAGGGAACAGGGTCTGAGAGGGGGCTCTTTTTGTGCATCCACGAAGAGACTTGATGATCCATGAAAACTGGCTAGAATTAGGAAGTTGGCAAAATATCTCATCAAACAGTAAACCGCAAGGCTCACTCCCAGCATGTTTATCGGACGGAGGAAGAGACGATGATCAACTATTCGCTGGATAAAGAGAATGCGATTATTCATGTTTGCCCTTCAGGTCCATTGACCAAGGCTGACTTTGACCGACTGGCCACAGAGATTGATCCCTATATTGAGGAAACGGGCGGCCTGGCTGGGCTCATCCTGGAAATCAAGATGTTTCCCGGTTGGGAGAGCTTTGGTGCGGCGGTTCATCATCTTCGGTTTGTGCGCAATCACCATCAGAAAATTCAAAAAGTTGCTGTAGTGACGGACACGTTTGTTGGTACGTTGGCTGAACAACTCGTCGCGCATTTCATTAGTGCTCAGATCAAACGCTTCGATCTTGACCAGTTGGTGGCTGCACGTGACTGGGTTACAGAACCTGACTAGGACGGCAACGCGATGCTTGTCGTATGTCAACCTGCCACTCAAATGGACTGTCCCTCGGTAATTTCAGTCGCTCAAAGATCGACAGACGAATCACGGGAAACGTTCAGCGTGAATTGACAATCTTCCGCTTACTTTTAGACTAAAAATAGACTCTGTTGAGAACTTTGTTCCCAACCCTCAAACTTGGAGGCGACAATCATGCTGAAAATAGTGATCCGACCTGTTAGCCTGCTGCTGGTTTTTTCCTTTCTCATGCTCAATTTTTCTGTACAGACAGCACAGGCGCGCATGATCGACACCTCGACTGTCATCTCAACGCAGGAAGATGCGGCTGATCGTGAGAGGGTTGTCACTTTTCTGGAACGTGAAGATGTCAAGCAGGTCATGCTTCAGCATGGTGTGGAAGCTGTCGAGGCTCAGCAGAGGGTGGCGAGCCTTTCTGATTCTGAAATTGAGCAGTTGCTGAGCCAGATCGACCGATTGCCTGCTGGTGGTGATGCGGTGAGCTCAATCGTCGGTGCTGCGGTTTTCATTTTTATTGTGTTGCTGATCACTGACCTGCTGGGTCTTACACACGTTTTTTCCTTTGTTAACCGTTCAAACTGAATACATGAGAAGGTCATCCTCGAGACAGGTCGGCAATCGGTTGATTGCTGGCCTGTTGTTGTTTGCGGCAGCCCTGATGCTCTCCGGCTGCAGCATCTTTCTGGGGGGAGAACTGCCCCGGGATCCGGAAGCGGCTGTCCGAGCCAAGGTTGCAGGAGTCCCTTTTTATGCACAGGATGAGTTGCAGTGCGGACCGGCGGCGCTGGCCATGGCGTTGGGGTGGGGCGGGCTCGCTGTAACACCCTCCGACCTGTCTCACGAAGTCTACAGCCCCGGCCTCGGTGGCAGCCTGCAGAGCGCCTTGATTGGTTCGGCGCGCCGGCATGGTCGGGTCGCATATCCCATTACCGGCAGCGAAGCCCTGTTGGCTGAAGTGGCCACCGGTCATCCTGTTATTGTTTTGGTCAATCGCGCTTTTTTCTGGTACCCGAAATGGCATTATGCCGTGGTGATTGGCTACGACCAGGCAAAAGGTGAGGTTCTTCTCCACTCAGGTCTTGTTGCCGAGGAACGTCTCAGCTCACGGGTTTTTATGAATATCTGGCGGCGCAGTGAATACTGGGGATTGCTGGTTCTTCCCCCGGATGAGCTGCCGGCAACTGTTGATCAGGGACAATGGGTTGCTGCTGTTGCCGGACTGGAACAAGCTGGAGCGTGGCAAGCGTCTGCAGCCGGCTACACAACGGCTCTGGACGCGTGGGGAGAGAATTTCACTGCCTGGATGGGGCTGGGTAACAGCAGATATCGCATGAATGCCCTTGACGAAGCCGCCGTCGCCTTCCGTCAGGCCTCCCAGCTTGAACCGGAAAACGGTATGGCGCTCAACAACCTGGCGCACGTATTGGCTGAGCAGGGCAGGCAGGAAGAGGCCTTGTCGGCGGCCCGGCGGGCCATGGAACTCGGTGGACCTCTTTACGAGATGTTCAGGCAGACTTTCGAGGAGATCAAGGGGTTGTCACCGCCCTGATGGTCAGAACGTGAAAATCCAGGAATTGAGTGATTCTTCTGGGTATCATCAAGCTAACGAGTTGCCTTGCCGTGGTCCCTCAGTCTCTCCACCCGTTCCACTACCGGTGGATGCGAGTAATAAAATCGCGCATAAAACGGATGTGGATGTAGGTTGGCGAGGTTCTCCTTGCTCATCTGCACCAGCGCTGTCGCCAGGCCTTCAGGATTGCCGTGCAGATCGCAGGCGAAGCGGTCGGCCTGGTATTCATCACGGCGTGACAACAGGCTGAACAGGGGTGTGAGCGGGAAAGAGAGTATGCTGAAGAGAAAGAAGAGGAGCACCACCCGGGCGTAGAAGCTCGCCTCGCTGAGGCCCACCAGTTGCGGCAGACCCGGCCAGCCGATCAGGGTGTGCACCAGCCAGCAGTAGAAAAGCGCGACCACGGCCATCAGGCTCATACGCTTGACGATGTGTTTTTTCTTCATGTGTCCCAGTTCGTGGGCCAACACCGCCAGGACCTCCTCCTTGGAGAGCTGCTCCAGAAGTGTATCGAACAGGACCACCCGTTTCTGTTTGCCGAGGCCGGTAAAGTAGGCGTTGGAGTGGCCGCTGCGCTTGGAGGCGTCGACCTGCAGCACCTTGCTCACCGACAGCCCGGTCTTCGCCATCATGGCACGGATCTCCTCTTCCAGCCCGTCGACCTGGAGCGGTTCGAACTTAAAAAAGAGCGGTTCGATCACGTAAGGGGAGATCACCATCATCAGCAGGCCGAAGGCAACCAGCAGTGCCCACACCCACAACCACCAGGTATGCGGCGCGGCTTGAATTAACCAGAGGGCCGCTGTGGCCAACAGCCCCATGAACAGTGTTGAGAGCAGCAGGGATTTGATCTGGTCGGTGCACCACAGCCGGAAGGTCATCTTGTTGAAGCCAAAGCGGTTTTCAAGCCTGAAGTGACTGTAGAGGTCAAAAGGCACACCAAGCAGCGCCTGTACCAACGAGAGGAGCAGGAAGAAGACGAGACCGGCGCTGATGAAGCCGAGGGCGTAGCCCCCCAACCAGCCGTCGTACCAGGCGAGCAGGCCACCGAAAATGAACAGCAGGGTAATGGCACTGTCAAATAGTTCACGCACCAGTGAGAGCTGCCCCTTGGCCAGGGTGTAGGTTGATGATTTCGCCAGGGTCTCCGGATCGACCACCGTCTCGAAGCCGGCGGGAATCTCGTGGCCATGGACTTTGAGGTGGCGGTTGTTGAGGGCATACAGCCCCAGCCTGAAGGTGAGCAGGGCGAGGTAGAGGGCAATAATCAGGGTTATCATAGGGAGTGATTATACAGGTTTTCTTTGCGGTGGAAAGGTTGTTGTGCCGGGCTACAGACTTGGCAGCCAGAGCGACAGGGCAGGCCAATAGGTGATTACCAGCACCGCAATCAGCAGGATGATGAAGAACGGGACCGTTGCCTTGTAGATGGTGGTGACCGGTTGCTCGAACCGGTAGCTGGAGATGAACAAGTTGAGGCCAATCGGCGGGGTCAGGTAGCCTAGCTGCATATTGGCCAGGAAAATAATGCCGAGGTGCAGGGGGTCGATGCCAAAGCCGGCTGCCACCGGCAGGATCAGCGGCACCACCAGGACCAGGGCTGAGAAGATGTCGAGGATTGCGCCAAGGGCCAGCAGAAAGAGGTTGAGCAGCAGTAAAAAGGTAAGCGGGCTGCCGACATGTTCTTTGACAAAGGCGAACAGCAGGGTTGGCACGCCGGCGTCGATCATGTAGGTGGTTGAGGCCAGTGACAATCCGAGGATCAGCATGATGCCGCCCACCAGGACCATTGATTTATGGATGATGGCCGGCAGCTCCTTCCACGAAATTTCCCGCAGGATAAAAACCTCGACCACCAGCACGTAGACGGCCGTGACCGTTGCCGCCTCGGAGACGGCAAAGTAACCACTGTAAATGCCGCCGAGGATCACAATCGGCAGCGGGATCTCCCAGATCGACTCGCGGATCGTCGTGAGCAGTTGCCGTCCTGAGAAGTGTCTGATCAGCATCCGGTTCTTCTTGTTGCGCCAGATGGTCCAAGCGCCGAGCAGGACCAGCATCAACAGCCCCGGCAGCAGGCCTGCAGCAAACAGGCGGTCAATTGACACTCCGGCGCCGTTCGTCGATTGCTGGGCAACAATGCCGTAGAGAATCAGTGGCAGGGAGGGTGCGAACAGGAGGCCGAGGCTGCCGGAGGTGGTCACCAGCCCGAGGCTGAAGTCTTCACCGTAGCCGTCTTCAAGCAGGGCCGGGTAGAGCAGAGCGCCGAGGGCAATAATCGTCACACCGGAGGCGCCGGTAAAAGCTGTGAAGAAGGCGCAGGCCACCAATGCGACGATCGCCAGCCCGCCGGGCATCCAGCCGATAAAGGCTCTGGTCAGCCGGACCAGACGCCCCGGCGCCCCGCTTTCGCCGAGCAGGTAGCCGGCGAATGTGAACAACGGGATCGCCAGCAGAATGGGCATTTCGGCGATCCGGAAAATCTCGATGGCTATCACCGACAGATCAATTCCGGAATCATGAAATCCCCACATGCTGCTGGCAGCGATGATGGCAAACAGCGGCGCCCCGGCCAGGGCGAGTAGGATCAGAAGGACAGCCCAAATCATGGCGTCCTCCACAAGTCGATGGCCTGGCGGGCATGCACGAAGAAGAACAGGGTGTAACGGTAGGTGATAACGGCAAAGGCGAGTGGGATCACCAGCTCAAATGGCCAGGCCGGCAAGCCACCAAGTAGCGTCGCCTGGTATTCCCATTCGCCATAAACAAAACGAGCGGTGTGCCAGGCGAGCAGAGCACAGACGGCAATTGTGAACAGGTCGAGGACTGAACGGATTGACAGCGCGTACTTTTCTTTGACGAAACGGGTGACAAGGTCAATAACGATGTGCCGGTCGTCGCGGCTGGCCGCGACAGCCCCGGCCATGGCGATCCAGAGGACCAGCAAGCGGAGCAGTTCGTCGGTCCAGATGAAACCGGTGCCGAAAAAGTTTCGCTGGATAATCTGCAGCGCGCCGAGCCCGACCATTGAAATTACCATCAGGGCAAGCAGGCTGTCTTCACAGACAGTGCAGATTCGGCGCAAGCGCTGCATAATATCCAGGAATGATTGACTCATTACTGCGCAGCGACCTGACCGTTGCGATACTGCTCGAGCAGTGCTTGCATCCGGTTATACAGTTCAGCGGAGAAAAGCCCTTCCTGGCGCATTTCGTCAACCACGCCACTGGCAATGCCGCGCCACTTGCCGATTTCATTGTCGCTCATTTCAACAAAGCCGATCCCCGTATCGGCCATCGCCTGGATCGCCGCCTCATTGTCAATGCGGTTGGCCTGGTCGATCCTGGCGTAAATATCATCCATCACCTCGCGCACAGTTAGCTGGTCGGCAGGGGATATCCTGGAAAAAGCTTTCTTGTCAATCACCATGGTCGCATAGAGGTAGGAGAGCGGCGTGTTGGTGACGGATTTGATGCGGGTGTGCCACTGAAACGCCAGCGCACCGATCGGTGACGAGGCGATCACTTCCACCAGCCCTGCCTGCAAACCGGTCATGACATCGGTGATCGGCAAGGTGACCGGTGCCAATCCAAGCGATTCCATCACCCGGTAGCTGATTGCATCCCCCTCCGGGACCCAAATTTTCTGACCCCGGACATCATTTATGGTCCAGACCGGCTGTTGCGACATCAGCAGTGCAAAGCCGCCTTCGGCGAAACCGAAACAAGCAAACCCGGCCTCTTCAAGCACCTGTTTGAGATCGACGTCCATCTGATGACGGACATAATCAACCTCGGCATACGAGCGGAAGATCAGCGGCAGGCCGAACAGGTTGATGCTCGGTGCAATGCGCTCGAGACTGCCAGTCGTAAAGGCCCCACCATGCAATTGGCCGACCCGCATCTTGCGGAGCACGCTTTTATCGTTCCCCATGACGCCACCGGCAAAAAACTTGATTTTAACTCGATCTTCGGTCCGCTGCCCGATCTCAATGGCACCGGCCCGCATTTCACGCATCCAGCTGGAACCTTCCGGGGCGGCGGTGGCGATCTTTATAGTGACGGCCGCTGAAAACGTGGCCGAAAGAAGCAGACAGAGTAGACAGAGAGAGAACAGTCTTATCGCTTTCATCGAGCTCCTCCTGAGAGTCCCGGGAAATGTTCTGTTATCAGAAATAGTCTTCGGCACTGGCAAGTAGTTCCTTTGCCCGGCGCTTGGCCAGGCTGTTTAGCAAGGTCAGCCCCGGTGCCTCAGTTGGCATCTCCATGACTTCGCCGAGCAGGCGATCGTGCAGTTCACGATCATAGACCAGGCGGGCGTAGTGCTCCGCGTAATCGGTGCGGGCCGACAGGTTGCGGCCACCCGAGAGTTCGAGCGCCCGCTCGAAGTGTGCCAGAGCCTCTGCCGGTTTGCCGCCAAGAGACGGCGGTCGCAGTGTCTTCAGGATGCCGAGATAGACATGCGCAGTTCCATAATGGAAATCCTCCTGCAGAATAACGATGCGTTCCAGCACCTGCTGAATTTTCGGCAGTCCGGCGACGGCCGACCAGTCGCCGTTATTGACATTGGCCCAAGTGAGCCAGCCGGTTGCGTAACTGAGCAAGACCGGAACCTCGTCTTTGTCAAATGTTGCTAGCAGACTGGAAAACTGCTGGGTGTTGATTGTTGTGAGATCACAATCGACATGCGCGGCAAGGCAAAAGGCGCGCTCACCGTAGGAACGCGCTCGCTCGGCCAGAATTCTGGCCCGCTCCGGTTCGTGCCGGAACAGCCCGGTAAAGGCACTGTAGAGATCGGCCCCAGTGCTGAGACGGTCAATACTTTCCGGCTTGGCCTCGATCATTGCATCCGTGGCAACCAGAAACGTCGGTAAAGCCTCACGTACTGTTTCAGGGTCGGGCTGGTTCATAATCGCCCGGGAAAAGCCGTCCTGCAGGCCGGAGAAGGCGCAGGCTGTCACGGTCAGGGTCGTTAACAGAAGAAGCAAAGCTCTGAATGTGTGCCAGCTCTGATTATATCGTGGTGTCATACTTAGTCCTGTATGCCGTGCCCGGGGTGATGTTGGTGTCAAGCTTTACATTTTACTAGAAAACTCTATCAAAGACTGTTGAAAAAAATAGGGAGGCCATGAATTTGATGAGGATGCGGGTGTCATGGAGCATACGTCCAAGGCCAAAGAGTCAATTGGGGGCACCCATATGTGAGTGCCCCCGACGATTGAACTGCGTTAAACCCTTTTGTTCACAACCACGGCAATCTCCTCGCCATCCTCCCGATAAGGAGCTCCCGTGACATCGGCATACGTCTCGCTGATGACAAAGCCGTTCCTCTCGAATTCGTCGGTCAAAGAAGGCAGATTGTAGTATTGCAGCCAGTTGTAGATCACCCGGGAGCGACCTGCTTCGAAGAGTGAGTACTTGTCGAGGATGACCTTGACGTCGTCATACTTGAAGGTATTCACAAAGCCGTAATAGTCGTTTGCCGACCAGAACCCGTTCAGTTGCCTGAATTCGTAGATAGCCTGCTCCTGCCTCTGTGCGTAGCCAACCAGAGAGGCAACATCAAGAAGCAGGGAGCCCTCATCCTTGAGTTGCTTATGGAAAACGCGGAGTAACTGCGCGCGTTGTTGTGGGCTCAGTGCGCAGAAATCACACATGATCATGGTGATCAGGTCAAACTGTTGGGGGCTTTCGAATTCGAGATAGTTCTGCTGTTGATAGTTGATCTTCAGGGCTTCGCGCCTGGCGACATCCTGCGCATAACGGATGGATTTGGCTGAAAAGTCAATGCCGGTAACCTGTGCGCCGGTTTGGGCGAATCGGGTGGTGTAGAGGCCCGGTCCGCAACCAAAATCGGCGATCACTGTGTCGCTGTTGAGGCCAAAGCGGGTCTGCAGCCAGGCCACCGACCCCTCAATGGTTTTCCGGGTACGCGATGCGAGAGCCACCTCTTCGTTGAGGTGGTAGGTCAACATCTGCTGTGACGTATACGGGTCGTTCCAGAGCTCTTCGGCGGTATAGACCGAGAAAGGCTCCGGGCGTTGATTAATGCGCTGAAGTTGTTCAAACATAGGAGTTCCTTTATTACCGTGGGACACGTCCGTGGACGTGTCCCAATTGGTTATGGGTTAATTAACAATGGGGCTCTGACCGGGATGGTTTCAATGCGCTATGCTTTAGCCAACGCAAGCATCCTTCGCCGAACTGGAACAGCATCAGGCCGATCAAGATTACAGTCGTACCAAGAACGATGCCAAAAGTGATCGTTTCGCCATTGAGCCAGCTGCCGAGCAGAAGCGCCGAAACTGGGGTGACCAGGGTGATCAGTGCCACCTTGGTGGCTTCGGCGTGCTTGAGCAGGTAGTAGTAGAGCGAAAAACCGAGCACTGATCCGGCCAGGCCGAGGTAGACAATCGACCAGAGCGCACGTGCTGTTACCTGATCCGGCAACCGAGTGTCGAGTGCAATCCAGGTGGTTTGCAGTAAAAAGGTCGCTACTGTGACCCCGCCGGCAGTAGAGGCCAGCGCCGTAACGTCGGCCGCGATCCGTTTGACCCAGACCGCGCTGGTGCAGTGGATCAGCATTGCTGTCAATATTGCAGCAATGCCCAGTCCGGCCTGATGGTCCAGGGTTGTGCCGTTGCCGAACACGATGGCCAGTCCAATCAGGCCCAGGACCATGCCGAGCAGCTTTGCCGGGGTCAGGTTCCTTTCGCCGAGCAAGAGAGCGGCGAGCAGCCCGGTCGTGATTGGACCCAGGCCGAAGATTACTGAGATCAATCCCGAGGGGATGAACTGTGCGCCCCAGTAGACCAGCGTCATAGCGCCGTAGATGCCCAGGCCGATGACCAGGTAATTCTCGCGCGCTTTTTTGTGCCAGGGCAGGGGAGTACGGGTCGCCCGGAGCATGACCAGGCTCAAGACTGCTGCGATAAACATCCGCGCAGTCACTGCGAACAGAAAATGACTCCCTTCGCCACTCCACTTGATCGCCAGTGGAGTGGTTGTCCAGATGATGATAACGCCTATGTAGGATGCCGGCACCGACATGGTCTTCTCCTTGACATGAACCCGCAACAAAAAAAGCGGCCACAGATTTGAATAATCTGTGGCCGCTGAAAGGTTGTCTTGAGTGAAACAGGAATTAGCTGATCACGACACCTCGGACACAGATCATCGCAGGCCAAAATACACGCTTGCTCAGCATGAGATTGGTTGGGATCGATTTATGTCCAAAATTCGCGTTCATGGTTCGAGGAGTGTGCCTGAAGGCTTAAAGTGAGTCAAGCAGATATAACGTGGAACACTTACACGGGACACTTACATGTAAGTGTCCCCAAAAGATGTGTGCAGCGAATCCGTCTGAATTGCGTATCTGCTGTTCTTCGATAAGCTTTAATTAACCTTGTTCCCAATTGACTGCCGTTTTGCGGAGACACCATGAATGTTTTCGTAGACTCGATCAATCAACTGATCCTCTCCAGGGACCCGACCCTGAATCTGCTGCTTTTGCTGGTGATCGTCTGGACCACTGGCGTGTTGTGCCGTGCCATTAAACAGCCGCCGGTGCTGGGAGAGCTGACTGCGGGGATTATCTTCGGGCCGGCTCTGCTTGGCATCATCGTGCCGAATGAAATGCTGGAGATGCTGGCGGAGCTCGGCGCATTTTTCCTGATGTTTTATGCCGGTCTGGAAACCAACCCCATCGAACTGAAGAAACAGCGTCTGCCGTCCGCCTGTGTTGGTATCATGGGCTTTTTTGTGCCTTTTGCGGCGACCTTCTGGATGTGCTCCCTGTTCGAGATGGAGATGAGTCAGACACTGTTTATTTCCATGGGGATGTCGATTACGGCGATTGCAGTCAATGCCCGGGTGTTACATGACATGGAGCTGACGCACAAACGGGTGACCCCGGTGATTATCGGTGCGTCCATCATCGACGATGTCATGTCGCTGGCCTTTTTTACTGCCATTATTGAAATCACAACCAAGGCTGATGGCCTGAACCCTCTGATGATCATCTCCCTGGTGTTGAAAGTCATCGCTTTTTTCGCCGTGACCATCGTGGTGGGGGTCTGGATTTATCCGTTCATTGGCAAATACTTTTCTGCCCGGGAGGCAAAAGGCTTTACCTTTGCCCTGATTATGGCCTTTCTGTTCGGTTTTCTCGCTGAACTGGCCGGCCTGCACATCATCATCGGCGCTTATCTTGCCGGACTGTTCGTGCGGGAAGGGGTGGTCGATAAAGACCTGATGACCAAAATTAGCGACCGTTTCGTCTCCATCACCTACGGCTTTATCGGCCCGATCTTTTTCGTCAGCCTCTCGTTCCATGTCACTTTTGAAATTTTCCAGACTCACTTGTGGTTCACCGTGGCCTTGCTGGTGGTGGCGGTGCTGGGTAAATTTATCGGCAGCGGGGCGGGGGCCCTGATGAGCAAGATGGAGAAGGAAGAGGCTGTCGTGGTGGGGATGGCGATGAACGGCCGCGGCGCCGTGGAGCTGGTGATCGCGTCCATCGGACTGCAGCTGGGGATTATTGATGATGTGGTCTTCTCGATGCTGGTCGTGGTCGCTTTTGTGACAACCATGCTGCCGCCGCTGTCCCTCGGCTATTACCTGAAGAAAGCTGAGGCGTTATTGCCTTAATTTCAAGGTTTTTGAAATATATTGTTGGAAAACCCAAGGTTTAAAATTCAGAGATCAGATGCTAATTTTGAAAATATGTGTCTCGGATATTCCATGACTTGTAGGAAATCTTCACCCATTCTAAACTCTACTTTTGAACTGTCTATATACAGGAGAGCTTACGAACACAATGTACAACCGGACTACCATTTCCCCAGCCGGCATCAAATTCTTCACAGACAATAGTTTCAACTATGGTATCTTCGGATTGCGGCAGGCCTTTGGGGGATTTTCAATGTCAGACATCGAGATGAGAATAACCCGAGAGGCAGCGTCTTCATAACGGATATATGTTTTTCTGAACATATAATTTGGTCGACAGGCGATAGGCCTGGTTCTCAAGATTGACCCGTATTTCACGGATACCCGATGAAGTTTCTTACGAGCCAGTTGTTGTCTCTCCTTCTACCGGCACGCGCCCGTCCCAATATCCGGGCGCTGGTAAGCTATTCTCTCCTGCTGGTGGCGACCGTGGCGCTCTTTGCCGTCGGCTTCCACCTGATCATGTACCACGTCGAGGGGCAGGAACACTCCTGGATCACGGGAGTTTACTGGGCTCTCACGGTCATGACTACCCTCGGGTTCGGCGACATCACCTTCCACAGCGATCTTGGTCGCTTGTTCAGTCTCGTGGTTCTCCTGACCGGTGTTGTGCTGCTCCTGGTCGTGCTTCCGTTCGTATTCATCCGGTTCTTCTACGCACCGTGGATGGAGTCCCGAATGCGATTTCATGCGCCCAGGTCAGTGCCTCCCGGCACACAAGGCCACGTCATTCTGTGTGGCCTCGACAGTCTTGCCTCGGCGTTGCTGGCGCGGTTGCGACTTCACGGCATCAAGCACTTCGTGATCGAACCGGACCCGGTCAAAGCTGTGCAACTGCACATCGACGGCGTGCCGGTGGTGACCGGAGGAGTGGAGGACCGGGCCACCTACGAGGCGTTGGAGGTGGAGCATGCCAGGCTGGTGGTCGCCAACTGTGCCGACACAATCAATACCAACATCACTCTGACGATACGAGACCTCTCTCCGCAAGTCCCCATTGCTGCTGTAGCGGAACACGAGCAGTCCATCGACCTGCTGGAACTGAGCGGCAGCAATCACGTTCTCCCCCTCAAGCTTCGGCTGGGAGAGCACCTCGCAAACCGTGTCAACTCCGGGCATCTCCACTGCCACGTGGTCGGACGGCTGGGAGATCTTCTGATCGCGGAGTTCCCGGTACACAACACTCCTCTGGTTGGCCGTTCCCTGAGAGAAGTGCAGTTTAGAGAAACTTTTAGCCTGAACGTGGTGGCGGTATGGGAGCGGGGCCGCCTGATCCCTGTTACGCCTGACACCATCCTTGCCGACGGAAGCTTTCCGGTCGTGATGGGGTCAGAAGATCAGATCACTAATCTCGACACTTATCTGGTCATCTACAACACCAATTTCAACCCGGTGCTTGTGATCGGTGGCGGCAAGGTCGGCTGCGTCACCACCCAGACCCTCCGGAGTCGTGGAGTGACCGTTCACATGATCGAGCGCGAGGAGGCTCTGCGGAGCTCTCTGGAGGGGGTCGCTGATAAGTTGTTCATCGGCAACGCGGCTGATCTGGAGCTGCTCATGGGTGCTGGGTTGGCCGAGGCCCCCAGCGTGCTGCTCACCACGAATGATGACGCCATGAATATCTATCTGGCGGTGTACTGCCGTCGCCTGAATCCGGAGCTCAGGGTAATCAGCCGCATCACTCACGAACGTAATATTGAAGCGATCCACCGGGCTGGTGCCGACTTTGTGCTGAGCTACCCGTCCCTGGGAGCCGAGTCCGTAATGTCGCTTCTGCAGCATCGGGAGTCAGTGATCCTGGGTGAAGGGTTCGACCTCTTTTATGTCCCCATACCTACGGTCCTGGCTGGGCAAACCCTGGCGACTAGCCATATTCGAGCGCGGTCCGGTCTCAATGTGCTGGCGCTGCGCCGGCCCGACGGCGAAGTTGTCCCGGTGACAGCCGCGACGGTCCTGGAGCCGGATTGTGAGCTGGTGATGTTGGGAAGCGAACCCCAGCGCCAGGGGTTCGCTGAAGAGTTTAGATGATGGTCGGACAAAACCTAGATTGACTGCGACGCGATAATAGGAAAGCTTTGTAACAAGTAAAGCTTATTGTTTGTCCTCTCACATCGTCTGGAATTGCTCAGATTGGCCGAAATTCTTACTGACCCTGCAAAATGAGAATGACCCCTCCAGGTTGGAAGGGCCATTTTTATGTCTGATTGATGGCAGTTTACAGAACCAACTGGCAGGAATAGTTTGCCACCACCCTGTTCTCTTACAAGGACCGGCCTGTCTCAGTCCCGCCTCTACGCTCTCCTTAAAAAACATGGGCTGTCCCGCTAGGAAGGAGAGCGCACCGGGCCGTCTCCTCTCGAGCAGGAATTTCTTGTTGCCCGAGAGGAAAATTCTTTATTTCGTCAAACTTTTGCCGCACAGCACAATCACAACCACCTGAAATAGTTCATCTTTATCTCTTTTTCTCGTTTTGGCACAAGTC
>JAQYVZ010000033.1 GCA_030145205.1 Desulfuromonadales bacterium
CTTCGATGATGACGATTTTTCTGCCGCCCACTACACAGCGCAAGGTCTGTTCCTGCGCTTCAGGGTCAAGTTCGACCAGCAGACGGCCCGTGAGGCGGCCGAATGGATGAATCGATAATCTTTCAAATCAGCTATCTGCTGAGTACTCACTTCTCATTCTTTACTATTTGGACCTTAAAACCGGCGGGTCGCGTCCCGCCGACCTTGGCTTAAGAAGACGTTCAAATCGCAGTCATTAAAAATAGCTGGGAACCAAACCTTCCGCTATACGAGATTGTGCCCTCTCCCTTGACACTCCCTTAATGTACGATAAATTTACTCTAGTATTAAAAATAAGAGGTTACCACCGTGGCAACCTCGCACCATGTTCTCTTTTACAGGAGAGTCTCTATGGATGTTAAGGAGATGAAGAAAGTCCTGGCCAGCCTCGGGATCGCCACTCTCGTGTCGGCTGCGGGTGTGACCGTGCCTGGGCACGTACACGCCGGCAGTGGCTGAGGCGCGAAAGACAACGGCACAGTTGGTGCCGGAGGTAGTGGCTGAGGCGCAAAAGACAGCGGCACCGGTGGTGCCGCAGGCAGTGGCTGAAGTGGCCACACAGACGGTGCCGTGAGCACCGACGAAGCAACTCAGGAGATTTGTGAAGAAAAGGGTGAAACCAGCGAAGAGTGTCTCGCCGCCAAGGAAGCGGCCAAGCAGGCAGAAGAGGCTGGCGACGCTGCAGAGGAAAAGACGGGAGGCAGTGGCTGAAGCGGTCACAAAGATTGATGCCGTCGGCATCATAACCGTCTGTTGAAATTTATTGTATTGCCCTATAATCGGATTGCTTCGACCGACCCCTGTCGAACCAATCCATTTTTTTCTGGTGCTTTATGCAAGAGAGCCTTCTGAAAATCTTTCCGGTTTGTCTGCCCGAAATTCCACCGCCATTCTGGGAGGACTTTCTGCTGCGGCAGGAAATCAGGGAGATCAACCCGGAAGACCTTCCCCGGCTTTTGGACGCCTATGTCCACGAGTCAGATTCCGCTGGCTACCTGCCGGATCTGGCAAGAGTCGAACTGGCCGTAGAGCACCTTTCACAATCCACCCGTCCTTCTCCTGGCGACCTTCCCGAGCATCTGGTCAATCCGACCCTGGAACTGCTCGAGGTAGAATGGGCGTCCTTGCTGATGCGTCTGGACAATCATGAGGTTACCCCGACCAGGCAGCAGCAACGGTTGCTGTTCTGGCGCCACCCCCACACAGGCACTGCGAAGCATGCTATTGCCGACGAAGAAGAACTGCTCGCCCTTAAAATCGTCGTCGAAGAGCTTGACCCCATTCAACTCGCTAGTGAACTGCAATATCCGGTTGGTATTTTTGATAAAGCGATCGACCGGGCAGTCTGGCGAGGGCTGCTGCTGGCGCCGCCATCAGGGTTGAATCGTGACACGACGGGAGTCCCGTTGCCGAGCGACACCCTCTTGCGGTATCGTCAAGCAGATATTTTTACCCTGCAATGGCATATCACCCACACCTGCGACTTGCACTGTCGTCACTGTTATGACCGCAGTCGACGCGACGACGTCGATTTCAAAACGGGGCTGACCATCCTCGACCAGATGCGCCAATTCTGCAGGGATCAGCATGTCGGCGGGCAGGTCTCTTTTTCCGGTGGCAACCCGTTCATGCACCCCCGGTTTAGCGACCTTTACCGTGCCGCCCATGAGCGCAACCTGACACCGGCAATCCTCGGCAACCCTGTCAGCGAAGCCGCCCTGGACTCGATCCTGGCGATCAGGCCACCTGTTTTTTACCAGGTCAGCCTGGAAGGCCTCCAGGGTCATAACGACCATATTCGCGGCTCCGGGAATTTTGATGCGGTCCTCAGCTTCCTCGACCTTTTGAAAAAAAAGAAGGTCTACTCGATGGTCATGCTGACCCTGACCCGGGCCAACCTGGACCAGGTCCTGCCCCTCGCTGAAGTTCTCCGTAACCGGGTTGACCTGTTTACCTACAATCGCCTGGCGATGGTCGGTGAAGGCGCCAGTCTGCTCTCGCCGAACGCCGATGAGTACCAGGCGTTTGTCTCTGACTACCTCGCAGCACGACGCGACAACCCGGTCATGGCCCTGAAGGACAGTCTGCTCAACATTGAGCTCGAGCAGATGAAGCCCGGCATCTTCGGAGGCTGTACCGGCTTCGGCTGTGGAGCAGCCTTCAACTTTGTTTCCTTGCTGCCGGATGGTCAGGTTCATGCCTGTCGCAAATTTCCTTCGCCGATCGGCGATATCAATCAGCAGTCGCTGGACAAGATTTACGCTTCTGAAGCCGCTCAAACGTACCGGCGCGGCTGTACGGAATGTGATGATTGTCGTCTTCGTCCTGTTTGCGGAGGCTGTCTGGCGGTTGCCTACGGCTTTAGGCTGGATCCTTTTAAGGAGAGGGATCCGGGGTGTTTTTTTGACAAATCCCAGGTTTGATAGTTTCCGTATTCTCTTTAAAAGAACCTTAAAGTCGGCGGGGCGCAAACCGCCGACTCTAAGGTTTTCAACCTCAAGAAAAACCTGTTAAAAATTCTCTCCCAAAAAAACAAAAAGCGCCCCGATAAACCGGGACGCTTTTTTCATACGTGATACCTGCACAACAACTTTTTAAAGTTCTTCAGCGTTCTCCGTCAGGTAAGAAGCAACTCCATCGCCCGTAGGCTTCATGCCCTCATCACCCTTGTTCCAACCCGCCGGGCAAACCTCACCGTACTTTTCTGTAAACTGCAACGCATCAATCATCCGCAACATCTCGTCGACGTTACGACCCAGCGGCAAATCGTTAACCACCTGATGACGCACGACCCCCCCCTGATCGATCAGGAAGGAGCCACGGAAAGCGACACCTGCTTCGCCAAACTCGACATCGTACGCCTGGCAGATCGCATGCTTGACATCAGCGACCAGCGGGTAGGCCACTTCGCCAATACCACCATCTTCGACCGCCGTATTGCGCCAAGCCAAGTGAGTAAACTGCGAGTCAATCGAGCAGCCGATCACCTGAACATCCCGCTCCTCGAATTCCTTGATACGCTTGCTGAAAGCGATCAGCTCCGTCGGACAGACAAACGTGAAATCGAGAGGGTAAAAGAAGAGGACAACATATTTGCCAGCGTATTCCGCCAACGAAAAATCACCACTTATCGAGCCATCGGCCATGACAGCCGCTGCAGTAAAATCGGGAGCCTGCTTGCCAACCAAAACACCCATAAGACCCATCCTTTCCGGTTTAAATTGTATGAATTCGCTAATCTGGCCCCCATTTTACAGAGATGAATTTGGCTGTCAACAAAAAACTGACCATTTTAGTCATATTTATCCAGAGACAGATTCGGCGCATCGTTTAGAGCTACTTCTTTTTGCTACGCGGATGTGACTTATCATACACCGACATCAGGTGGTCAACGCTGACCTGGGTGTACTTCTGGGTTGTGGAGAGAGAAGCGTGACCGAGCATTTCCTGAATGGAACGTAAATCAGCGCCACCATCCAGCAGATGGGTCGCAAAAGAGTGGCGCAAATCGTGCGGGCTGATGTCCTTGAGAACTCCCGTTTTGATCAAACGGATTTTCAGGTTGCGTTGAACACTGCGCGCCGTCAGACGCCCCCCCCGGGCATTCAAGAACAACGGCTCATCATTGGCAGCAACGGAGCGTTCCACGAGGTAGGCCTCCAAAGCAGCAACCGCTTTGCTGCCGATCGGTACAATCCGTTCCTTACGCCCTTTCCCGAGGACCCGTACCAGCTTTTCAGCGAGATCGAGTGAACCGAGATTCAGGCCAGTCAGTTCACTGACACGCAAACCAGAGGAATAGAGCAGTTCGAAAATGGCCTGATCACGCAGCGAGAGCACCCCGGTGGAACGATCATTCTCCATCAACAGGTGTGCTTCATCCACCGACAGCGTGCGCGGCAGGTAGCGATTCAGCTTGGGTGTTGCCAACTCCTCTGCCGGGCTGGAAGCCAGCAGATTCTCCCTGACCAGAAAACGAAAAAACATCCGCAGAGATGACAGTTTGCGGGCAATTGAAGAGCGCTGGTTGCGCTTGAGCAATTCCGCCAGAAAGCGCCGCAACAGCAGCGCATCCACCTTACGCAGACCGGCTTCCGTAGCAAGACCCTGCTGATCGCAAAACGCACGGAACTCAACAAGGTCGCGCCGGTAGGCGGAACACGTGTGCGGCGACAGGTTCCGCTCCGCACTCAGATAGGTCTCAAATCGATTGATCCAGGATTGCATCTTCGCATTTTACCACAACACATATCTGAACCGAACATTTGAAACCACCACGTTTAGCGTTAGAGCACAGATAAGTATGACAAGTCATCTCTGCATCTCCTCCCCCGTCCCGAACGGAGGAGATAGGTTAATAACGCTCAGCCTCACCCCAGCCCTCCCCTCTCAAGGAAGAAGTGTATTTCGTCATGCAGCTTAATTTCTGAGATTTTTATGTCTAAACGTTTTAAAACCTATGCGACGTCATATTGACGCCCCCCACCCCGCGTGCCATAATCTGCCACATGGACATTCTTCTTGCCATTCTCTGCTTCTCGCTGGAACTGACCGTCAGTCTTGTCTGTCTGACAGTTCTGCTCAGCTTCACCATGGCTTGGTACGAACGTGCCAATTCCGATCCGGACGTCATCACCCGGAGATTTACCTCACGTGGCATTTTTCTCTCGCTCTGGCTGATGCTTCAGGAGAGCTGCAGCCTGCTGACAACCCTGGTCCTGAGACCCTTGGGCTGGGGCAACCCGAAGACCACATTCCTCGAGACGAGTGAACAGCCACCAATCATCCTGTTGCACGGTCTGTTTCAGAACCGTTCCTGCCTCTATTGGCTCCGATACCGGCTGCAACGCGCCGGCTTCAAAAACGTGATGGCGATCAATACCCCGCCCTGGCGCGACCTGGAAACTTTGACCGAAACCCTGATCCGCAAGATCGACGAGGTCCGGATTGCCCACAAGGTCGACAAAGTCTGTCTGGTCGGGCATTCGATGGGGGGCATGATTGCCCGCAACTATGTACAATTACGTGGCGGAGCCCCACGCGTCGCGTGCTGCATCACACTCGGTTCACCTCACAGCGGCTCAAAGCTCGCTCCTTTTGCCCTCTCGCAGCTCGGCAAGTCACTACTGCCGGGCACAACCTTTTTGCAGCAACTCAACGCCGCACCTAAGCCAGCTGAAGGACGGATAGTCTCCATCTATACCCGCCACGACAATATTGTCTTACCCGCCACAAATGCCCGCCTGGCAACGGCAGACGAGAATATTGAACTGGACGGAATGGGGCACAACTCCCTGCTGTTCCATCCGAAAGCCATTCAGACCATCATTGATCAACTGACAGGCACCCTTCATGCGGACACTCAAGCTGACGTCACACCGGACCAATGAGCTGATCGAGATTACTGACGCGGTCCGCGATGCCGTCTCCCACAGTGAGGTTCGGGAAGGATTGGTGCTGGTTTATACTCCGCACACCACCGCTGCGATCACGATCAACGAGAATGCCGATCCGGATGTGGTCACCGACCTGCTCGCCGGATTGGACCGGATTGCTCCCCTCCAGAACAATTATCGACATCTCGAAGGCAACAGCGCTGCCCATATCAAAAGTTCCCTGGTTGGTGCCAGTGAGACATTGGTTCTCTCTGCCGGCAGCCTGCAGTTGGGCACCTGGCAGGGGATCTACTTTTGCGAATTCGACGGCCCACGCTCGCGCAAGGTCCACATTCAGGTTCTCGGCGCATGAGCCTGCCCGTTTCCATCCAATCCTTGAGCGACTATCAGCCAGGCCGGGTTGAAGAGGCCCTGCATGCCTTGCTTGCCCCCTTGGGCGGCATGGAGGCGTTTGTCGCCCCGGGACAAAAAGTCCTGGTTAAACCGAACCTGCTGGCCGGCAAACAGCCAGAGAAGGCCGTGACGACCCATCCTGAGATCGTGCGGCAAACCATCCTGATGGCTCAGGCCTGCGGCGGCATCGTCAGCGTCGGCGATTCCCCCGGGATTGGCAAAGCGGAGACGGTCGCTCGCAAATCCGGGATTTTGTCAGTTGTCGAAGAGACCAGTGCCAGGTTTACCCCTTTTGAAGAATCGACCATCATCCGCCCACAAGGCACGACCTTTCATGCTCTTGAGGTCGCTTCGGCGGTTCTTGACGCCGATGTGATCATCAATCTGCCAAAACTGAAAACGCACCAGAGGATGGGCTTGACCGCGGCTGTTAAAAATATGTTCGGGGCCGTGGTCGGCATGCGCAAAGCGCGCCTGCACCTACAGGCGGGAACTGATAAGGCGTTCTTCGCCCTGATGCTGCTTGAACTGGCTGAGCAACTGCAGCCGAACCTGTCGATTGTTGATGGAGTGGTCGCAATGGAAGGGGAAGGCCCGGGTAGCGGTGACCCAGTGCAGATCGGCACCCTGCTGGCAGGGCCGCAGCCGCTGGCCGTCGACACAGTTGCTGCGCACCTGCTTGGCTTGCCGGCAGACACCAACTGGGTTCAGAAAATTGCGAGAGAGAGGGGCCGACCGGGAGCCGACATGGCAGATGTTCTGCTTCACGGTGTTGCACCAGAACAGCTACGTCCGGTACGCTTCCGCCCGGCCAAGAGCACGGACGTCAACTTCGGTCTCCCCGGTCCGGTCAAAAACCTGATCAGGACATCAATGACGGCCAGACCAGCCGTCAGGGCAGGTCTGTGCGTTCGCTGTGGGGATTGTGTTAAACACTGCCCGCCACAGGCGATGGTCCTCGGCCCGCGCCAGGTTGAAATTGATCACAAGAAATGCATCCGGTGTTTCTGCTGCCAGGAGCTCTGCCCGCACGGGGCGTTGATGACGGAGCAGGGGCTCCTGCTCCGGGTGGCGGAGTTCTTCAAAGGCAAAGGCCACGATGCAAAGTGAGGCATTCCACGCCTCACTCCGCACAACTCGCGCTTTACCCTTTATTCTTGATCAATGCCGAAATCTGTTTAAACTCCGGCGCCGTCGAGGCTTGCAACAGCTGGAACAGAACGATCTCCGTGGTCGTCACCACCGCGCCGGCGCGGGCTGCATTATCAACACTCACCTGCTGATCGGGCGCATGACGGGAGATCACGCCGTCGTTGACCAGATGCACATGGAAGCCGGCATCCAGCAGTCCCAGAACGGTCTGATACACACAGATGTGCGCCTCCATACCGGTCACAATCACCTGAGTCTTGCCGGTGGCCTTAAGATGTTCAAGGAAGCCCGGCTCGCCACAGCAGCCGAAGCTCACCTTCTCGATGGCGCCGTCGCCACAAGCCACCTGCAGCTCGGGAACTGTCACCCCCAGACCACGCGGGTACTGTTCGGTGGCGATGACCGGAACACCCAGCTGAGCCATCCCCTGCACCAGGATCTCCAGATTACCCCGCATCCGCGCGTACGCCGCCGGGTCCATGGTGACGACCAGCCTTTCCTGCACATCGATCACCAGCAGAATCGCCTTGTCCCGTTCCAGTTGAAACCGTTGCAGTTCACACATGTCGTCTCGTCTCCATCCTCGTAAAAATCAGTAGATCTGTGCCGACAACTGCTGCACAGCTCCGAAAGTGCTCAGAATTCCAGGTTGCGTTGCACAAAGCTTTCAACACTGCTGATCTCTTCCTGCAAATCCTGAATTGTGTTTTCAACCGTAACAATCTCCCGATCCGTACGATCGATGCGTTCCTGCATCATTTTCATAGTCAGTTCATGTTCCTTCCGTCTTTTCTCTGCCTCGTCATCAGAAATGATAACACCGGAACGTGACCGGGATTCCTCGAGCTGCCGCGTCTCTTCCATTTTCACAACAAAGGTGTCCATCCTGTCACGGAGTGTTCGCAGTTCCTGCAGGTCCTGCTCCAACCGTTCGATCCGGCGCGACCGGAAATTCAGGTAGGCGATCGCTGTGTCCAGTTTACGGGCAAGAGCATCCTCTTCCACCTGTTTCCGGCCATCCTCATACAGGTCGGCCAGACGTTCAATCGCTGCAGCCAAGCGGTCGACATCCCCGGCCGAATTTTGACCGCTGACGGCAAAAACCGTTTCCGGCAGAAGCCACGTATTCAGCAACAACGCCATCATCATCAACAAAAATATTTTTTTCACATCACCCTCCTCAAGCCCCCGAAATACTCCAGATGAACCAGACGGTCTTCCCGCCGCGCTGGCAGTAATTAACGTTCGCGCAGCTTCGAAAGCAGTCGCAAAATTTCCAGGTACAACCAGACCAGTGTGACAATCAATCCGAACGCTGCGTACCATTCCATATATTTCGGCGCCACACCGTGGCCCCGCTCGATGAAATCAAAATCAAGCACCAGGTTCATTGAGGCAATCACCACCACGAACAGGCTGAAGCCGATGCCAATGATGCCGGATTCATGAATATAGGGGATTTGCCAGCCGAAAAAAGAGCCGACAAAACCAAGCAGGTAGACCACCGCGATGCCACCGGTTGCCGCCACTACGCCGAGGCGAAAGTTCTGGGTCACCTGGATCAGGCGCGTTTTATAGGCGATCAGCAGACAGAACATCACGCCGAAGGTCAGTGCCACCGCCTGCATGACAATACCGGGAAAACGGGCCTCGAAATACGCTGATATTCCCCCCAGAGCCAACCCCTCCAGTCCGGCATAAACCGGAGCCAGCACCGGTGCCCAGGATTGCTTGAAAATCGTCACCATGGCCACGACAAAGCCGCCGACCAAACCTCCCATCATCCAGGGTTGAACCGCTGCCGGGCCCTGATTGTAAAACAGGTTCCATGTATAACCAGCGCCGATCACGACCAAGGCTAGCAGAGTAATCGTCTTGTTGACAGCCCCCTGCAGGGTCATGGTGTCGACACCGGCCAGGCTGCGGGTAAAGACATTGTCCTTCATCATCGGGTTGCTGGTTCTCATGTATGATTTCCTTTTGGCTCTGTTCGACGATTGATTTTAACGTAAAGGCGCCAAAACAAAAGCAAGACGCAAAGATAAATCGGAAGGCTCGCTCGAAACGAACCAGGATATGGAGCTGAAGGGGGAGCAGAACTGCTCCCCCTGTTAACCATGAATCGTTGCTGATCTTCGATCTACTCTTCGTAAACCAGAACCCGGATCAACCCGCAGGTCGACCCATTGTCCTGGGTGGTTGCATCGCTGAGGGAGATCACCCGGCTGATGCCATTCTCCGCAATGAAACTGTTCACCCGAGCATCCAGCTCACTCATCTCACGGTGCGCCTTGAACGGCTGCAGCGGTTCACCGAAGGTTTTGACCTTGATCATGGCTTCCTCCTGTTCAAACCTGGACTACCTCTTTCACGCCAGGAACCTTCTCCACCAGAATTCTTTCGATGCCCATTTTGAGCGTCATGGTCGACATCGGGCAAGAACCGCAGGCGCCGGTCAACCGGACACTGACAACGCCATCTTCGTTAACCTCGACAAACTCAACATCTCCGCCGTCAGCCTGCAATTGCGGACGGATCAGGTCCAAGACTTCTTCAATTTGCTCGTTCATCTGCTTCTCCTCATTTGTGTTGTTGATTTTAGTATACCTCGGTCGACCTGCTGCGGCAAATTCGCTATCACGGTCATCCGAAAGCTGTTGTTTTATTGTGAAACCGTCCCCAACAAAGCTACATGCCTCCCATAGGGAAAGGCAGGTCTTGCAAGGACCGTGCACAGAGCAGTTCAGGCTGGCCGACGTTTTTCCCCTGTACCAGGACCTTGAAAATCTCCCCCATGCCGGCATCGGGCATGATGAGGTTCTTGAGAGTCAGGCGCAGCGCGCGGGCCTCCTGTTCATCTGACGTCTTCGCCTCAAGCGCCATGAGCTCCTCGACAAAGCCGAGGCTCATCAAAAAGCGGTATTGTTCACCGAACCAAAGACTCTTTAATCCAGCCTCTTCGCCCGCTTTCTGCAGGGCGGTAAAATCTACATGGGCGGTCAGATCCTTTTCGCCGACTTTATCATATGGGTTGTCATCCGCCTGGTGGCGATGATAGCACATCAGGGTTCCGGTCCGCCGATACGGCGCATACAACTCCTCAGACGGGTAGCCATAATCAATGGTCAGGGCAAAACCTTTTTGAATACGCTCGCCAACCCCTCGCATCCAATGGGGAGCGATAAGATTGGCCTCTGCCCGGTTCCCTTCCAGAGGGGCCGTCCCCAGCCACTCAAAGTAATCAGTCAGTGCGGGTGTCGAGAGGTCGCGCAATTCCTCCGTAAAGCTTCCATCCGGCTGGTTGGCGACAAAGACCTCTTGGAACTGACCGTCGTGCTTCTCCAACAGGTGCACCGGGAAGGCATCAACCAACTCATTGGAGAGGTAGCAGCCCTGTTCGAGCGTCCATTCCTGCTCATCACACCAGGAGACACGCGCCGCATGCTTTTCCAGAGTTGCCGCCTGGCGTTGTCGACTTTCCGGCCCTCGTTCGACAAGCGTGTAGCTCAAACGCTGGTAAAGCTGGGGAGCTGACGCAGCCAGCGCATCAAGAATATCGAGCGCAAGATGGCCCTCTCCGGCGCCCTGCTCCACCACCTGGAAAGCCTCCTCGCCCAGCAGTTCGTCCATCTGCACCAGTTGGCGGGCAATCAGACCACCGAACAGGGCATGCACGCTGCTGGAGGTAAAAAAGTCGCCCGTCTTACCGATCCGCTGTCGATTGGTCATGTAATAACCATACTGCGGATGATAAAGACACTGCTCCATGAAGGTCACGAACGGCAATCCGCCGGCGGCCTCTATCTGTTTTTGAAGCAGACTGGCCAGTCTATTGTCAGAAATGTTTGTCATGATAAATCCACCTATAACGTCCAGAAAATAATCAAGCGGGGATTTTAACCCAACCCCACGCCAATCGCAAGAAACTCTGAACAGGTTGATAAATGACCGTCGAAGCCAGCAGAACCGGGAACACTTGTCTTTAAGTGTCCCTCTCCACGGCTCCTGTCAAACGTGCGGTTATTTGATCTGAAATCGGGCCGGGTTATTGGTGAAGAGTCCGCTGACACCGGCTCTTTGAAGAGACCTGGCCCGACCCGGGTCATCGACAGTCCAGACATGGACAGGCAACCCTTGCTGCCGACAGACCGTCACCAGCGGGCGACTGACCAGAGTGACATGCGGATGCACGGCGACAGCATTGATTTGCTGGGCCAAGGCGACAGCCTGTCGCCAGTTGCATGTGTCAACCAGAACTGCCAGAGGCAGATCGGGGGCCAGGCTCCGTATGGTTTGCAAGAGGGAGAGATCAAAGGAAGAGATGACAACATCCGCATGCTGGAAATTGGTCAAGAGAGCCAACACAGCCTCGCCGGCCGTCGTCTCCTTGATTTCAAGGTTGATGCGTGTGTGTGCCGAAAACACCTGCAAAACCTCAGAAAGCCCGGGGACCGTCTCCCCGGAGAAACCGGGTGCAAACCAGCCACCGGCATCCAACTGCCGCAAGGCTTCGAAGCACCAATCTCCCACAGGGCCATCGCCGTTGGTCGTTCGCTCCAGAGTTTCATCATGGATCACAACCGGAATGCCGTCGTGCGACAAGTGAACATCGAGTTCGATCCCGTCGGCGCCGCATTCAATTGCACGCAGGAAAGCCGCCATGGTGTTCTCCGGGGCCTCGCTGGAGGCACCACGGTGCGCCCAATAAAAGAGTCGGGTCAACATAATCGCTCCTTTCACTCAACAGAGTACCATCCCTGCCGGGCGTTGTCATTGCTTGCCCGAGGGCTCTGGCACGAAGAAACGCGCAGGCCCCGCACAGTGCTCAGGAGACACTCTGTTCAGAGACGTGCCGTGGATTAAATTATTTGTTTTTGCCTCGAAAACATGCGATTATTTGCGGCGCTGGTGGAAGGTCGAGAAACTTGAAAAGGGAGATGGCATGGATCGTAACCTGGCACTGGAACTAACAAGGGTCACTGAGGCGGCAGCCTTGGCCTGCGGCCGCTGGGTCGGCAAAGGCAACAAGATGTCGGCCGACGACGCGGCAACAGAGGCGATGCGGCGTACGCTGGAATCGATCAACATCCAAGGAACGGTCGTGATCGGCGAAGGTGAAATGGATGAAGCGCCCATGCTTTACATCGGGGAAAAGGTCGGTAGCGGCCAGGGCTCCGAAGTGGACATTGCCGTCGACCCTCTCGAAGGAACCAATATCTGCGCCAAGGGGATGAACGGATCGATCGCCACCCTCGCGCTGGCACCCAAAGGCGGTTTTTTGCATGCCCCCGACATGTATATGGAGAAAATTGCCGTAGGCCCGGCAGCCCGTGGCTCCATTGACATCAACGCGTCGCCGACCGAAAATCTCAAGCGGGTCGCCGAGGCGAAGAGCTGTTATATAGAAGATCTGACCGTCGTCATCCTCGACCGGCCGCGTCATGACAAAGCCGTTGCCGAAATCCGTAAAGCGGGCGCCCGGATTCATCTGATCAGCGATGGCGATGTGGCGCCGGCAGTTGCCGCCGCCGTCGAGAGGAGCGGCATTGATATTCTCATGGGTATCGGCGGTGCCCCCGAAGGGGTTCTTGCCGCAGCCGCCCTGAAATGCATGGGCGGCGATATGCAGGGACGACTCGTGTTCATGACAGAAGAGGAACGCCGCCGCGCTCAAGGAATGGGCATCGACGATTTTGACAAGGTCTACACCTGTGACGAGATGGCCCAGGGGGATGTCTTGTTTGCAGCCACCGGCGTCACCAATGGTGACCTGCTCAAGGGGGTCCGCTATTTTTCAGGCGGTGCAGAGACCCACTCTATCGTCATGCGTTCGAAAAGCAGGACCGTGCGTTTCATCGAAGCACGTCACAGCTTTGACTTTAAACCGGTTTACTGATCACTTCAGATCGGCTTATTTCTTGCCAACGTGTTAACAAGTTGGTAACATTGCTTCGATTTTATTCTGGAGCAGCGAGGTCACTTTATGGCGATTATAACCATTTCGCGACAAATGGGCAGCGGCAGCATCCCGATTGCCCATGAAATGGCCGACAAGCTTGGCTACACACTAGTCGATGGAGACGCGATCATGCAGGTCGCTGCCTCCTACGGTCTTTCCGCCGAATCGGTCGAGCAGGCTGACGAGAAGCCCCCGCATTTCGTCGAGCAGATGGATTACCAGCAGGAGATCGATCTGCATCTGATCGAGTTGATTGTTCTTGAGTATGCACTCAAGGGCAACGTCATCATCTATGGTCGCGGTGGGCAGGATCTCCTCAAGGATATCAAGAGCGTCTTACGCGTCCGCATTATCGCCCCCTTCGAGGATCGGGTTGAGCATTGGGCTGAGCGCGAATGGCTCGATCCGGATCGCGCGCGGGTCCTGCTGCGCAAAAGCGATCAGCAACGCGGCGGGTTCATCAAGTACTACTTCGACCGCGACTGGGACGACCCGATGGGCTACGATCTAACGATTAACACGCAGCGTCTTTCCCTCGACAATGCGGTCAAGATCATTTCGGAAAGCATCAACGACCAGAATCTGGTGGAGTGCAAGGCGGACTGCAAGAAGCGGCTCTCCGACCTGGTTCTGCGCAAGAAGGTTGAGATTGCTATCCTTTCGTCGGGCGAAGTGGACACCTACCTGCTTGAAATTTCCGCCGTCAACGGGGTTATTTCAATGACAGGACAGGTTCATTCCAGCGCCGAGAAGCGTACGGCCCTGAAACTGGCAAAAGGCATCGACGGTGTCACCGAAATCAACGAAGACATCAATGTCGTGGAATTTCGCGCCACACCCCGTGAAGATTGAACGATAGAGAATTCTAGTTTCAGAGAGCCGGCCTTCAGGTCGGCTCTCTGTCGTTAAGCCGGGCACTTGTTGCCCTCCACTCTTCATGATAGGATGATTCGTCCTGTTCAGCAGGACGCAAACAGACTATTTTCCCCAAGGAGTATCCCATATGGCCGGTCATAGCAAATGGGCGAACATCAAACACCGCAAAGGCGCACAGGACGCCAAGCGTGGCAAGATATTCACCAAAGTCATCAAGGAAATTACGGTCGCCGCACGTATCGCCGGCGGTGATGCAGACTGCAACCCCCGCTTAAGAACAGCTCTCGACAAAGCCAAACAAGCCAACATGCCGAAGGACAACATCGACCGTGCTATCAAAAAGGGCACCGGTGACCTGGACGGCGTCAACTACGAAGAAGGCCTCTTCGAGGGCTACGGCCCAGGCGGCGTGGCCCTGATTGTTGAATTTCTGACTGACAACCGGACCCGGACAGTTGCCGATGTCCGCCATTGCTTCAGTAAATACGGCGGCAATCTTGGCGTCAGCGGATCCGTCAGCTTTCTGTTTGAACGCAAAGGGTTGATCTCCTTCAACACCGAACACGATTTCGACGAGATTTTTGAGGCTGCACTTGAAGCGGGTGCGGAAGACGTTAAGGATGAAGGTGATGCCTACGAGGTCGTGACGGACCCGGCTGACTTCATGGACGTTCGTGATGCCATCAGCGCCGCCGGGCTTCAATTCGAGACGGCCGAAGTTGCCATGATTGCCTCGACACAAACCCAGCTCGAAGGCAAACCGGCTGAGACCATGCTCAAGTTGATGGATGCTCTTGAAGACAACGATGACGTCCAGAACGTCTACGCCAATTTTGACATCAGCGAAGAGGAACTTACAAGAATCATGGGCTGAATGCCCTTGATTTCATTGTAAATTTGAGTTGTTCATTGCGAATTCTCGGCATTGACCCAGGCACACGGATTACCGGCTACGGCGTCATTGATGTCGAAGGCAATCGGTTGCTGCACGTCGATAACGGCATTGTCTCGACCCGCAGCAGTGACCCTCTGGCGAACCGTCTGAAGACGATTTATGACGGGCTCCAGCAGGTCATTGAAACCTACCAGCCAGTCGAAATGAGTATCGAACAAGTATTTCTGGCCAAGAATCCGCGATCTGCGCTGACCTTGGGACATGCCCGCGGTACCGCCATGCTGGCTGGCGTCAACGCAGAACTCCCGGTCAGTGAATATTCGGCCCTGCAGGTTAAAAGCGCTGTCGTTGGCTACGGCCACGCCGGAAAGCATCAAGTTCAGCAGATGGTCAAAGCTCTGCTGAACCTCCCAGAAATCGCCCAGGAGGATGCCGCCGACGCGCTGGCAGTCGCAATCTGTCACGCCAACAGTCGTACCCTGAACCAGGCCATCGTCCAATCCGGCCGCCGCTAGGGGAAACCAAAGAGCGATCACCATGACTCATCGCTCAGCACTCAACATTCAGCACAGGATATTATGATTGCCCTTGTCAAAGGTGAGTTGGTCTACAAATCGGTCGACCACGTGATTGTTGATGTCGGCGGAGTCGGCTATCGACTGATTATTCCGCTATCCACCTTCTACAGTCTGCCGGAAACCGGCGTTGTGCAGCTGTTTGTTCATACCCATGTTCGAGAAGACGCCCTGCAACTTTACGGTTTTCTTGGCATCGACGAAAAAGAGCTGTTTGCAACCCTGATCGGCATTTCAGGGGTCGGCCCCAAGCTGGCCGTCAACATTCTGTCGCATATCCCCGTGGCCGACCTGAAGCTGGCCATCGCCGGCGGCGATGTCAAACGCTTGTCGAGCCTGCCCGGCATCGGCAAAAAAACGGCCGAACGCCTGGTTCTGGAGTTGAGAGACAAGATCGACACCTCAGGCCTGCAACCGGCCAACGCAGGAGAAGCTCCTGTTGCGCGGGCGTCCGCATCCCTGGAAGATGTGATTTCGGCCCTCGTCAATCTTGGCTACAAAGAAACCCAGGCACGCAGAATTCTCGAAAGCATGGAAATTGCCCCGGACGCACCGATGGAGACCATTCTCAAAGGCGCGCTCAAGGTTCTGGTCAAGTAAGAACAATGAGGTCAGTTTATGGACGGTGATCGGATAATCGCTCCCCAGCCCCAGGGCGCGGAGCAGCTCATTGAGGTCTCCCTCCGACCACAATGCATCGATGAATACATCGGGCAGACCAAGATTAAAGAGAATCTGAAAGTCTTTATTGCGGCGGCAAAAGGGCGTACAGAGGCCCTCGACCATGTCCTCTTCTACGGTCCCCCCGGTCTCGGCAAAACCACGCTGGCACATATCATTGCCAACGAAATGGGCGTAAGCATCAAGAGCACATCAGGCCCCGTGATTGAAAAACCTGGGGACTTGGCGGCGGTGTTGACCAACCTGGAGCCGGGAGATGTCCTGTTTATCGACGAAATCCACCGTCTCTCGCCCGTCGTCGAGGAAATTCTTTATCCGGCCATGGAAGATTTCCAGCTCGACATCATGATCGGCCAGGGGCCTTCCGCTCGCACCATCAAACTTGACATCCCCCGTTTCACCCTGATTGGCGCGACCACCCGGGCGGGCCTGCTGTCCTCGCCGCTGCGAGATCGTTTCGGTGTCTTGTGTCGGCTTGAGTTTTACTCCAGCGATGAGCTGTCCACAATCGTATCGCGCAGCGCGGACATCCTCAAGGTCAGCATCAATCCCAAGGGAGCCTATGAGATTGCGCGCCGCAGCCGCGGGACGCCACGCATCGCCAACCGGCTCTTGCGCCGGGTCCGTGATTTTGCCCAGGTGGACGGCAACGGCCAGATCGAGGAAGCTTTGGCTGACAAAGCCCTGTTGCGTCTTGAGGTCGACCAGGAAGGCTTTGATCAGATGGATCGGCTGCTTTTGACGACAATTATTGATAAATTTTCGGGAGGACCGGTCGGTCTTGAAACTCTGGCCGCGGCCATCGGTGAAGAAAAAGACACGATTGAAGATGTGATCGAACCCTTCCTGATTCAGCAGGGGTTTCTCAACCGGACGCCGCGTGGACGGGTGGCCACAGCCGCAGCCGTAAAGCATTTGGGCCGCACGCTCCCCCAAGAGTCACATCAGGGCCCGCTGTTTTCTCAAAAAACAGGCAAACCCTAGAAATTTTCTTGGTAGCAAACCGAACCTATGCTAACGTTTTCGTGCGGGGGGTGCTCCGGTAACTAAGCCCTGCTGAACACTACCCCGAGGGTCGTCACGGTGACGGCCCTTTTTCTATGTCCAAACCGGCGACCAATCGACATGCCGCTCAGATCGCAGAGAACCGATGGATTCACAGACGCTCAACTCCTTCCGGCAACAACTTTTCACCTGGATCGAACAGCGCCTCGCAACAGGTCTTTTTCCTTTCCGTCGGGTCGAACAATCTCTTGAACTTTTTTGCGCCTCCGGGCGCATCTCCCCTGACCTGGTCCTCTGGATCAACCGCGAGAGCTGCCTTGCTGGAGGCGTTATTCTTTTGCCTACCAGCGAGACTGAAGAGTGGCAGCGACGGGGCCGCGAAGCCGCCCAGGCTCTGGGGCTGAGCAACTTCATCCTCTGGGAACCTCACCGCATTTCCCTCTGGGATGCCAATCAACCTGGCAAGCCGACGGAAACGTTCGAACTTTCCAGGTCGCAGCCGATCGCACCTCGCGACTTTGAACAGGCTCTCGACCAGCTGCTGACACGCCTCAAGCTGCTGTCTGTGGCCGGGATGATGCCCCGCGCTGAGTTACCACCTCACTACTTCGCCAACCTGTGCAGCCTGACCATCGACAGGGCGCTGCCCGGTCAGGCGGAAACCAGCCGAATGACGGATGACGGGACCAGGCCTGACACCTGGGCGACCCGCATTTCCAGGCAAAAAGTCTGGCTGACCTTGTGGCGCCTGCTGTTTCTGCTGAGTCGTGACGCCTTACCCACCAGCCTGCAACCGCACCGTCTCGAAGACGCCATGCGCTACGCGCTCGCCCCGGCGAATCCGCCGGACGACTTTCTGCTTGGAACTGACGAATCCCCCCTGAACGAAGTCGCCGCCGTCGGATTTTATCATCTGGCCAAACGTTTGCAGCAACTCGACTGGTCTCAGGACTCCGACCGCGCGACCCAGACAGTCTCATTACTGCTGGAAACCGCCGCACCAACCTTCAAGGTTCTGCAAACCGTTTTGCCCTGGGAAACCGGACAAACAGATCTCACGGTCAACAGTGTCCCGCGAGATGGTCTTCATCACGGCCGGCTGGTCGCCCCCACAGCCTACCAAGCTGGACATACGCTGCAGGCTCTGCTTGCTGATCATCCGGACAGCACGCCCTCGGGAGCCTCAGTCTACGACCTGCCAGTCGGGACCACACCGAAAGCAGTTGTCGCCTATTTGGTCGACGATCTGGCTCCGGTTGCTGCCGAACGCCAACGCCACCAAATGAAGCTGAGGGAAGTCTGGCCGAACCATCGCTTCAACCTGCCGACAGAGACCCCCGCCTGGCTATGGGAGGGCATCTATCTTGCCGGCATGACCCATCCGGAGGGAGAACTCCATCTGATCCTCGGTGAAGAATGGGCCATGGCACCGGGCGTTGACGTCTTCTGGACGTACCTGCTGAAACGCTACCGCCTGATGTCCTGCGCGCACTCTGATGCGGATCTGACCCTGTTCCACTTCGCCTCACATCAGGACAATGCTCCGTTGCGCGTGATTCGTCCTGAGGAGCAGCTTTCACCTCCGGGAGGTTTTGCTCATGCACACACTCCGAGTCAGCTGAATCTCTGTCTGCACGCTGACATGGCAGTACTCCGTCTCTGGATGGACGCTTCTCTGCAGTTTTACCCTCCGCAGGAGCACCCGATCAGGCAGAAAACCTGCGAGATCTTTTTATTTCTGCATACGACGCTGGGCCGGCACATCTGGCAGCTGCAAACTGGCCACGCCCTCCCCGAAGAGATCAGCCTGCTGGAACAGGAACTGGAAGAAACCCACCTATTGCTTCCGGCCAGTGACGTGCTCAGCTCTTTTTCCCTGCTGGACTGGCATCCCGATCAACCCTTGCCGGACGAAACTCGCCTGAACCGGGTTCTGCACTCTTGCTGGGGAAAACTGCCGGACATTCTGGCGATTGATGCCCCCCCTCGTGATGGAAAAACACGCCAGGCAGGCCGTCGGAAAATTCGCGAACAAGTGGTTGCTACGGTTTTCAGGGATGGCATCCCGCTCTTCCCAGAACACTACCTGCAGCACTATTTTCGGCCGGCCTTGCACCCCTACGCGATTCCCGGCCCACTGCAATTCCACGACCGTTTCTTTGAGCGGATCTATCTGCGCGCCCCCGACGGTTCAGACATCGAACTGGACAACGAACCAACGGCGACAGCGCTCCTGCTGCTCTCGCGGGGAGACCGCTCGGTGGTTCAATTACCCGTCGATGCCAGCCTGACCGAAGAGATTCTACAACGCTATTGTTCCGACCTGGAAAACCTCTGGAAAGCCTTGGTACGTGAGTGCCGCAGGCATATCCAGGCGCGTCAGCGGGCCTTGGCCTTGGCCAGAACTCTCTGGAAAGACGCGAACCTGCCACCGCTCGAAACTTTTCAGATTCTAAAGCCGTCCTGACAACAGGCTCGCAAACATCCTAACGAAAGCGCCCCAGCAGGTTTTTTTGCCTGACATGCACAAAAATATGTTACATTTTGGGTGTCTTTTCATGGAGCCTGTGAGTCAATGAAACTCCTGCTACACATCTGTTGCGCCAACTGCGCCATTTTCCCGGTTAAAACTCTGCGTGAAAGCAATCACACGGTCACCGGTTTTTTTTACAATCCGAACATCCACCCTTACACCGAATATCTCAAGCGGATGGACGCTGTCCGTGAATACGCCAAGGCAACAGAGCTGGATGTTTTTTTCCAGGGCGAGTACGGCCTTGAGGATTTTCTTGCGCAGGTTGCTCAGGATCCGGAATCACGCTGCACCTACTGCTACGAAACCCGTCTGAGAAGCACAGCCGAATTTGCCGCGGCCAATGGTTACGACGCGTTCAGCACCAGCCTGCTGGCTTCGCCTTTTCAGGACCATGCCACCATTCAGGCCTTCGGTGAGGAGTTGGGTAAACTGTTTAACATCACATTCCTGTACGAAGACTTCCGAGTTGGTTGTCAGGAAGCAACCCGGACCTCTTTGGCCATGGAGCTGTACCGTCAGGTTTACTGCGGCTGCATCTATTCGGAAAAAGATTGTTTCTACCCGATAAGAACCAATTGACGCCACCCCAACTTTTGCGGCGGCTGATAATCAGCGACGTCTGGAACAATGGGTAAGTCTCTTATTATCCTTGGATTGATTCTGGTCGGCATCGGCCTGGTGATGACGTTTGGTGGCAAGCTGCCCATGTTCGGCAAACTGCCCGGCGATATCCGCATCGAGAAAGAGGGTTTCACCCTCTTTTTCCCGCTGGGGACCTGCCTGCTCATTTCCATCCTGGTGTCGTTTCTGTTCTGGCTGTTTCGACGTTAGGAGAGCCCTTGCAGAATACTCCGTCTCCCATCAAAACCGGCTTGGCTCTCGGCAGCGGCGCGGCCAGAGGGCTGGCGCACATCGGCGTCCTCAAAGCGCTGGAGGAGGCCGATGTCCATTTCGACCTGATCGCTGGCACGTCCATGGGGGCATTCATCGGCGCCCTCTATGCGGCAGATGTCCCGATCCGGCGCATCGAAGAGACTGCCCGTAAGATTGACTGGAAAAGCCTGGCCCGCTTGCTCGATCCCGTTTTACCCACATCCGGCCTGATCGACGGCAAGAAGCTGATGGCTTTCATGGCAGAACTCTTGCCGGTCCGGACCTTCGAAGAATTAACCATTCCGCTTGCAGTAACCACCACCGACATCGAAACCGGTGAGGCGTTGATCATCAAACAGGGCGATCTGCTCAAAGCCTTGCGCGCTGGCCTCGCTTTCCCCGGTATTTTCTCACCGGCGCGCTTTGGCAATCGGTTCCTGGTCGATGGCGGGCTTTGTCACCCGGTCCCGACAGATGTGGTCCGCAACCTTGGCGCCGAACGGGTCATCGGCGTCTGCGCCATCCCTGAAGTCGCCAAACAGACTCCTGAAGCCTTCCTGCCTTTTGACCAAACATCGCCCCAGGGAACCCGCCCCTGGCGTGAGCGATTCACCGCGTCGGGGATTGAACAACTGATGCGCAGGGTCCTGAAGCAGAATGATCAGGCAAGCACCCTCTCCGAGGAAAGCGATCGCAGGGCTCCCGGCATTTTCAGAGTGTGTGCGCAAAGCGTGGCGATCATGGAAAATGAAATTAACCAACTACGTCTCGAAAGGAATAGCCGCGACCTGATCATTCGGCCCAGCTTGAACGACATTACCCTGCTGGAGTTCCATCGTGCCGAGGAAATCATCGCCGCAGGGGAAGCGTCCACCAGAGCAGCAATGCCAGACATTCATAAATTACTCAACAGCGATTGAATCCTTCGTCAATTCTGTTATCCTTAAGTTAAAGTCCATTCATTTCAGTTAGTTACAAAAGAAGGAGGCGGTCATGATCGAACTGCTGGAGAAAACCATGTTAACTGCGGTCGGCGCAATGACGCTGAGCCAACAAAAAGCGGAAGAGCTCCTGACGGAACTGCGCCAAAAGCTGAATGTTTCGGAAGAGGAAGGCAAGAGTTTCCTGAAGAAAGTTCAGGAGGCCGCTCAGAAAAACCAGGAGAAGCTGGAAGAACTGGCCCAGGAAGAAGTCAAAAAAGCCTGTGATCGCATGGGTGTCGTGACCTTGGAAGAATTTGACAAATTGAAAAAAAAGGTCACCCAGCTCGAGAAGAAGCTCAAAGACTCTGCGGCCTGAAGGTTTGCTGACCTGACATGCATCCTATTCTGCGCGTAAATCGGAACATCCGTACGATCCGACGCTACCGGACCATCCTGGGCGTGCTGATCAAGTACGGCTTTGGCCATTTTGTCGAGCAGCTCAACATCGGCTACTACCTCGAGCTCGGCAAACGGATCATTTCGTTTGGCAAGGCCGACAAGGCGATCGAACGGCTGACCCAACCGCAACGCCTGCGGATGGCCATGGAGGAGCTTGGTCCCACCTTTATCAAACTAGGACAACTCCTCTCCACCCGCGCGGATGTTCTACCGGCTCACTACATTACCGAGTTTCGTAAGCTGCAGGACAAGATCCCGCCGGTACCCACGGTTGAAATCAGAAAGCTCCTGCAAGAGGAACTGGGTTTACCCGTCGATCAGATTTTTGCCGACTTCAAAAGTACGCCGATAGCAACGGCATCCATCGCCCAGGTGCATCTCGGTCAACTGCAGTCCGGTGAGCAGGTTGCCATCAAAGTCCGTCGTCCAGGCATCGTGCAAATCATTGAAACGGACCTCGACATTCTCGCGGGCCTGGCGTACCTGATCGAACAGCATATTGAGGGAGCCAAGCGCTTTAATCCGAGTGGGCTGGTGGAGGAATTCCGTCGGACCATCACGCGTGAGCTGAACTTCAATCGCGAAGGGCGCACCGTGGAGCGTTTCGCCGCCAACTTCGCCGATGACCCGACCCTGTATGTCCCGAAAGTGTTCTGGAAGCACTCCAGGGAAACCGTACTGACTCTCGAATATATCCCCGGCATCAAGATTTCCGAACATGACGAACTGCGTCGCCGCGGCTACGATCTCAAAAAAATTGCCCGGCGCGGCTCTGATATATTCCTCCAGCAGGTGCTTGAACACGGCCTTTTCCACGGCGATCCGCACCCAGGCAACATTTTCATTCTACCCGACAATATCATTTGCATGCTCGACTACGGCATGGTCGGTCGACTGGGCACTGACCTTAGGGATGAACTGATCTCTTTGCTACAGGCCTTGCTGGACCGGGATATCGAAAGCATCATTTCACAGTTACTCTATTCGGGAGAGCTGACTGATGATTCCGACCTGAAGAACTTGCGACGCGACCTCGACGAATTTATCGATGATTATTACGACATCCTGCTGCAGGACATCAAGGCAGGTAAACTGCTGGCTGATTTCATTGAAATTTTGGTTCAGCATCGAATTCAGTTATCGCCGGATCTGATGCTTCTTGCTAAGGCGCTGGTCACGATTGAAGGCGTTGGCCGCCAACTCGACCCTGAATTCAATATGATGCAGCAGTTGCGCCCCTTCATTGAACACATCGTGAAGCAGAAACTCAGTCCGGGGCACGTGTCGCGCGATCTACGCAAAGTCGTTAACGCTTACGGCTCCCTGGCTCGCAATTTACCGCGCGACATCAAAGAGTTTTTGAACCGTCTCAATCGCAATCAGTTCAAAATTGACCTTGAACACCGTGGGTTGGAGCGTCTGGTCACCGATCTGGACCGTTCCAGCAACCGGATATCTTTCGCCCTGATCATCGGCGCCCTGATCGTTGGGTCGTCATTGATTATCCAAAGCGACAAAGGCCCGCTGCTATTCGACCTCCCCCTGCTCGGCCTACTCGGCTATCTGATTGCCGGCCTGCTTGGGCTCTGGCTGGCGATCGGCATCCTCAGATCTGGACGCCTCTGAACAAAGTGTGTTCACTAGAACACACACGTTGCAGGATAAGCACCTTTCTCCGGCTACAACCTAGACACACCCCAACATAATACCAACAATTACAGCAACATATAAACTTCTTAAAGTTGGCAAAGTATTTGCATATATCTAAGTCGGATTTAGCAAAAATACTTGAAAAGAGATATCAACGTGATTTACCAGAGAACCATAGCCCATCAAGTCGCCATCTCCGGCACTGGCCTGCACAGCGGGCAGCGAATCAACATGACGCTGCGGCCAGCAGAGGCAGGCAACGGAATTGTCTTTCACCATACGGACGGCGACAAGGTGGTTTCAATTGAAGCCCGCTCCGATAATGTGGTTGATACGCGTCTGGCAACCGTCATCGGTCGCGGCAACACCCGCATTTCCACCGTTGAGCATCTGCTTGCTGCCCTGGCGGCCTACGGAATTGACAACCTGCACATCGATATCGACGGGTCGGAAGTTCCGATCATGGATGGGAGCGCCGCCCCCTTCGCGTCCATCATTGAAGAAGCGGGTCTCCGCAATCTGCCGAAAAGCAGGAAATTCCTCGCGATTCGCAAGCCGATCACGGTGATCGACGGCGAAAAGCGGGTCAACATCATCCCCTCTCGCTTTTTCCGTGTCACCTTCGACATTGCCTTTGAGCACCCCTGCATTGCACTCCAGCAGCGCTCTGTCAAAGTTACACCGGAAACCTTTCGGCGCGACCTTTCACCGGCCCGCACCTTCGGCTTCCTGCGCGACGTGGAGCAACTCAAGGCAGCTGGCCTGGCACGAGGCGGATCACTCGAAAATGCAATCGTGGTTGACGATGAACGTATACTCAACCCGGAAGGACTGCGTTTCCAGGACGAATTTGTCCGCCACAAGATTCTTGACGCTATCGGCGACCTGAGTCTACTCGGCTACCCGATCCTCGGTCATGTCCGCGCATACAAAGCCGGCCATGATATCAATCACCAGCTGGTTGAGAAGATCCTGGCCACCCCCGAAGCCTGGCAGCTCCTTGAATTCAGCGAACGGGATCTCGAGGAGGCCCTGAGTTCCACCGCACCGACGTTCGCTTCAGAGCTGGCTTTGTCCGAAGCGTAAACTCACCAACTCCGCATTAAAAAGGCAGCCTTCTGGCTGCCTTTTTTTATTGGGGACCCGCAATTAGCATCTCCATTTGTCTCGATGACGCCAAAACTTGCAGAGCGCCTGGAGGCATAAGAGTGTTGTTGCTTGCATATCCACCCTTTTAAGCCTAAAATAGCGACTAAAAACACTATTTTATGTCCCCTAAGAGCCCTCATAAAAGCAATCCTCTGCCGATGGCAGAGAGCCGCAAACGACGCCGGGAATGGCTGCTCGCAGCAGCGATTATCTTTCTGGTCGCCCTGTCTTTGCGCTACCAAAATCGGCTGTTTGATCTGACCGCCGAGATTCCGCTCTCCGGCAACATTTTGGCACTAGCCCTGATCAACCTGAATATCCTGTTGATCATCCTCTGTCTCTTCCTTGTTCTGCGCAACATTTTTAAACTCCTGCTCGAGCGCCGACGCGGGTTACCGGGCTCACATTTACGCAGCAAGCTGACGCTGGCGTTTGTCAGTCTGGCCCTGGTCCCGACCATGCTGTTGTTCTTTGTTTCAGCAGGCTTTATTACCAACTCCATTGAAAACTGGTTTAACTCCCAGATTGAAGAGTCGTTGGAAGAATCCCTGGAGGTCGCCCAGACCTATTACAAGAACTCGGCCAGCAATGCCCTTTATTACGCCGAGCAGATCTCACAGAACATCAAGGAGAACAAACTCCTGAACGAAGAGAATCTGCCTGCCCTGGAAGAACTGATTCACCAGAAACAGCGCGAATATAATTTGGGGATTGTTGAGGTTTTTTCCTCGACCAACGAGGAGCTGGTACGTGCCGTTAACCCGCAGGTGCCAGTTGCCGAGTTTACCGACCCTGGTTCAGACAGCATTCGCGAAGCACTTCAGGGCAACCGGTTTACCCGCATCAGCCCCATCGGCCGCGCTGACCTGATTCGCGGGATTGTGCCTGTCTATTCAAACTGGAACCCCAAAGACGTCGTCGCAGTCGTCGTTGTGAACTATTACGTCCCCTACTCGCTTGTCAAAAAGATGAACGAGATCAAGGCCTCCTTCGAGCAGTTTAAAAACACCAAGGACATCAAGAGCAAAATCCAGAAGGGCTATGTCCTGTTTTTGCTGATCATCGCCCTGGTCATTATCTTTCTGGCGACCTGGGCTGGCTTTTACCTGGCCCGCGGCATCACGGAACCGATTCAGGAATTAGCGATTGCAACCAACCGGGTGGCAGAAGGGGACCTCGACGTCACGATTGCCGGGTACAGCAACGATGAGGTTGGCTCCCTGATCGAATCCTTCAATAAGATGACATTCGACCTGCGCCAAGGGCAAAAGGCGATCAGCCATGCCAACCGCGAACTGCGCGCGTCCAACCTTGAGTTGGACCAGCGGCGGCGTTACATGGAGATTGTTCTCGCCAACGTCACTGCCGGTGTGATTTCAATTGACAGTCAGGGCAATCTGACCACGATCAACAAGTCGGCAGAAAAACTTCTCGGACTAAAAACCGACAAAATTCTGGGAATGAATTTCCGCGATGTGATCGGTCCTGACTACTTGCCAATGGTCAAGGAAATCCTGAAAGAAATGATCAGTTCGGGCAAGACGACGATACGCCGTCAGGTCGCCGTCACCGTCAGGGACGCTGAGCTGACCCTTCTGATCAATGTGACCACTCTGCGTGATGACCAAGCTGAATTCATGGGGACTGTGGTTGTCTTCGATGACCTGACTCAGCTGCTCAAGGCACAACGCATGGCGGCCTGGCGTGAAGTCGCCCGACGTATCGCCCATGAAATCAAGAACCCGCTGACGCCGATCCAGCTCTCGGCACAGCGCTTGCGGCGACGCTACCAGGCACAATTCTCCAAAGATGATACGGTTTTCGAAGAATGTACTCACATGATCATCAAGCAGGTCGATGACCTGAAAAACCTGGTCAATGAATTTTCCAATTTTGCCAGGATGCCGGCCAGCAACCCCACCATGAATGATCTCAACGAGGTGGTCGCTGAAGCGTTGGTCCTGTTCCAGGAGGGTCACAAGGAGATCAGCTTCCACTTCAAAGGCGCATCTGACCTGCCGCAGTTTAACCTGGACCGGGAACAAATCAAGCGGGCTGTTATCAACCTGATTGACAATGCGGTTGCCGCGGTCAATGAGAAGGGTCGTGTCGAGCTTGAAACCAGCTTCAACCCCGCTCTGCAGATGGCAACACTGACCATCAGCGACAACGGCAGCGGCATCCCGAAGGATGATAAACCGCGCCTGTTCGAGCCCTATTTCTCGACCAAGAAAACGGGAACGGGCCTCGGCCTGGCGATCGTATCGACAATCGTATCTGATCACAATGGCTACATCAGGATCAAGGACAACGAACCAAAAGGGACCCGCTTTATCATCGAGCTGCCGGTGACGACAGTTGCGCGCCAAGATTAACCATGACACCATCGAGGGACCATGCACACCATACTGATCGTTGATGACGAGGAAAGCATCCGTGACAGCCTGTCAGGCATCTTGCAGGATGAAGGCTTTACGTCCCTGACCGCAGAGAACGGCGAGACGGCGTTGACTCTTTTAAGCGACGAAAGGCCTGACCTGGTGCTGCTCGACATCTGGATGCCGGGAATGGACGGACTCGAAACCCTGACCCGGATTCGGGAGATGCATCCCGACCAGCTCGTGGTCATGATGAGCGGCCATGGCACCATCGAAACTGCCGTCAAGGCGACTAAGCTTGGAGCCTACGATTTTATTGAGAAGCCTCTCTCTCTCGAGAAACTCCTGCTTTGCACTCAAAATGCGCTCAAAATCGGTCAACTGGTCGAAGAGAACCGTGAGCTCAAGGCCAAAATTGCCAAGGATCATGAAATGATCGGTAGCAGTGCACCGATCCTGGCATTGAAGCAGCAAATTGAAATTGCCGCACCTACCTCTGGCTGGATTCTAATCACCGGAGAAAACGGCACGGGCAAGGAACTGGTCGCGCGCGCGATTCACGGCCTGTCAAAGCGTCAAGCAAAACCGTTTATCGAGGTCAATTGTGCAGCGATTCCGGAAGAGCTGATTGAATCGGAACTGTTTGGCCATGAGAAAGGCGCCTTTACCGGCGCGACGGCACAACGACGCGGTAAGTTTGACCAGGCCCATGAAGGGACCTTGTTTCTCGATGAGATCGGTGACATGAGCCTGAAAACCCAGGCTAAAGTTCTGCGGATCCTCCAGGAAAAGAAGTTTGAGCGGGTCGGCGGCAGCAAAACCATCGAAGTTGATGTTCGGGTCATTGCAGCAACTAACAAGGACCTCGAAGCAGAAATTTCCGAAGGCCGTTTCCGCGAAGACCTGTATTACCGCCTCAACGTGATTCCCTTTCTCGTGCCGCCCCTGCGTGACCGACAGGATGACATTCCGCAGCTGGTCAATCACTTCCTTGCGCATTTCTGCCGTCAGGAAAGCCGTGAGATCAAGGAGATGGACCAGGACGCTATGGACTGTCTGGCAGGATATGCCTGGCCAGGCAATGTCCGGGAGCTGAAGAACCTGATTGAGCGGGTCGTGATTATGTCGCCCAATCAGAAAATCGGCAAGGAGATGCTGCCACAGGTTTTCCTCGACAAGTCGTCTAAAGCGGCGAAAGGGCAACTCCCGTCGTCGAGCCTCTCTGCCGACTCTTTTCGGGAGGCGAAAGAGGAATTTGAAAGGGAATTTTTGCTACTCAAACTCGAGGAAAACGGCTGGAACATCTCTCGCACGGCTGAAGCCGTCGGCATTGAACGTTCCAACCTGCATCGCAAGATCAAGGCATACGACATTGAGTTAAAGAAATAACCTGTCGTCAAAACATCACCTTTATGGGGGATTTGCCACGCCTTCATCGACACGCAAGCATTTGGAGAGGATTTTGTTACGCGTATGGAGATTCGGCAAGCACATCACACCATCAACATGCTGGTCAGCGCCTGGCAAAGCCATCGCATGTATCCGGAAGGGCACCCGAGCCGCGTGCAAAAGACCCGGCAGTGTCAGGAGCAGCTGGCCGTACTGTTGGCCGACAAGTCGCCTTTGCGCATCGGCTTGGTCGAAGACACCCTGTTTATTGAAGAGCACCTCTTTGCGGACCCGCATATTGCTGAAGCCGAAGCTGTCGACATCCTGACATCTCTCGAGATTGACGGAGTTGAGCTTGAACGGGGGCTGTCCCTCGCTGAGCTGCAGACTTTTTTTAGTCTCTCTACGGCCTGCATCCAAAGCGGTGACGATATCGAAACAGCGCTCACGTCGGCCAACATCCGGCATTTGCGCATTGTAACTCTTCTACAGGATGACGAGAACCCAAACATTGTCTACAACTCAGCGATCAAGGCAGTAGATCAGATCTTCAAAGACATTCATGGCGGCCGGGTGCCATCCACCGACAGTATCCGCACCGTGTCGAAAAACATGGTCCAGTCGGTCCTGCGCCAAGAGCATGCACTGTTTGCCCTGGCCCAGATCAAGGACTACGACAACTACACCTTCAATCACTCAGTCAATGTCGGCATCATCTCACTGACTGTTGGCCGGGCATGCGGTGTACATCCGCAACAACTGCAACTCCTGGCTTTCGGCGGCATGATCCATGATATCGGCAAGCTCAAGATCCCGGTCGATATTATTACCAAACCGGGTCGGTTAACTCAGCTTGAGCTTGTACAAATCAGACGGCATCCTGACAGAGGTGTGGAGTTGATCACCCAGATTGAAGGAATCCCCAAGGAAGTGATCGACATGGTGCATTACCACCATCTGCACTATAACCGGACTGGATACCCGCAACAGTCACAGCCCGAGCTGTCCCCCCTGGTGGACATGGTCACCATTGCTGACCACTACGACGCCATGACCACACATCGCTCCTACCAGCGACCAGTTCCACCCCGAGAAGCAATTCGTCGCATGCGCCACGTCAGCGGCATCGATCTCCACCCCGAGTTCCTGGAGTACTTTATCTACCACCTCGGAGAGTATCCGGTCGGTAGCCTGCTCCGCCTCGCCAGCTCCGAAATCGTACTGGTCACCGGCTTCGGCTCTCTCGGCAACCAACACTTGAAAGTGTGCCGACTGTTTAACGCCAGGGGTACATTGGAAGCCGACCCAGTCAGCTACGAATTACTGCCTGACGAAATGGATCAGATTGTCGGCGACGTCGATCCACTCAGCCGCGGTATCGACATTTCAATCTATTTTGACTAACCGACTATCTACAACAATAAATAAGGTCGCAACTATGAATAAATTTTTAGATCTCTGCGCTCAGGTAGAAGAAACAGCAAGTCTCATTTATCTGGAGTTCGCCTCAAGCTCACAACCGGACAAGGAGCTTCAATCAATTTGGCAGAAAATGGCGAGAGACGAACAGCAGCATGCCCAGCAGCTACGCCTAGCGATACGCCTGCCTAAAAATGAAAGCATTCAAGATGTCCTTGCTGAGGATTGTCCGGAACCAGCTGAGTTACTGCTAAGAAGCTCTGAAATTCTGGAAGACTTCAAGGAGGAAACCTTCAGTATCTTAAAGATGCTAAAAGCAGCAGTCGAACTGGAAAAAGATTTTTTAAAAATCCATGCTACCTATGCTTTGACCTTTAAGACCCCCTCGCTTAAACAAACATTTGAGGCCCTTGCCCGAGCCGATCAACACCATACCGGCGAGTTAAATGGCTACATCAGAAAATTCAAGGCAAAACACGCAAAGAACCAGAGTAAGACATAAAAAGAGAAAGAATTTGATACGAACCCAAAAAGCCCCGCCTCTAAAGAGGCGGGGCTTTTTGAATAAATTCAGAGGCGAGCTACTTTGCTACCCATTTACCCAAGCAGTATCAATCGGCTCATTTTGCGAATAATTGACAAAAAAAAGCCCCACCTCAAATGAGGCGGGGCTTTTCAAATAATTTCGGCGGCGACCTACTTTCCCACCCAGTCACCCGGGCAGTATCATCGGCGCAATAGGGCTTAACTTCTGTGTTCGAGATGGGAACAGGTGTGACCCCTATGCTATAGCCACCGAAAAGCGTATATTCGGTAACAATTGCTTAGAATTAATGATTGATTGCACTGGCTTCAAGATCGATGGAAGGGAGGGGGAGGCGAACCTCCCCCACCTTCTCAAAAAATTTTTATGGTCAAGCCTCACGGTCGATTAGTACCGGTTAGCTGAACACATTACTGTGCTTACACAGCCGGCCTATCAACGTCGTAGTCTTCGACGGACCTTCAGGGACCGAAGTCCAGGGAGATCTTGTCTTGAGGGGGGCTTCCCGCTTAGATGCTTTCAGCGGTTATCCTTTCCGAACGTAGCTACCCTGCCATTGCCACTGGCGTGACAACAGGTACACCAGAGGTTCGTCCATTCCGGTCCTCTCGTACTAGGAACAGATCCTCTCAAATCTCCTGCGCCCACGGCAGATAGGGACCAAACTGTCTCACGACGTTTTAAACCCAGCTCGCGTACCACTTTAATTGGCGAACAGCCAAACCCTTGGGACCTGCTTCAGCCCCAGGATGTGATGAGCCGACATCGAGGTGCCAAACCTCCCCGTCGATGTGAACTCTTGGGGGAGATAAGCCTGTTATCCCCGGAGTACCTTTTATCCGTTGAGCGACGACCCTTCCATACAGAATCGCCGGATCAC
>JAQYVZ010000279.1 GCA_030145205.1 Desulfuromonadales bacterium
TGGTCTGTCTCGTCGTGCGAGCGATGCGAAGCGGGTGCTGGTGGTGCTTGGCGAGCGTGGGTTGCTGGTGGCCGACCCTGCTTGATTGCATGTTACAGCTGACGGTCAGGTGATCAAGTAGAGACAAGGGGATGGTGCTATGACGGGGATGATGAACAGGACGCTGAAGGATGTGCTGTATGAGGTGGTGCATCAGTCTGGGATTGATGCCCGGGTGATTGCCGAGCGGTTGGGTATGTCTTACCAGATGCTGCTGAATGCTGCGAATCCTAACCTGGAGGATTTTAAGTTTCAGGCTCGACACATCATTGGCCTGACGTTGCTGACGAAAGATTTTCGCCTGCTGGATTATCTGGAGGCGTCGTGCGGCCGGGTGGCTTATTCGTTGCCTGAAATCCCGAAGGAGATGGGTGAGATCAGCGCGTTGGTGACGTCTGCGGTTAAAGAGTTTGGTGATGTGCTAACGGAGGCTGGCAAGGCCTTGGCGGACGGCCGGATTGACCTGTGGGAAGCGAAGCGGCTTGAGAAAGAGATCATGGATCAAGTGCGGGTGGTGATGGCTTTGCTCGAGGCGGTTAAGCGGCAGGCGGAGAGGGGTTAGATGGATCAGCTGGATCGCGAGGCTTACGAGTTGCTGGCTCGGTTGCAGCCGGCAGCGGATGCGACCGAACTGAACGGGTCGGCGTTTAGCCTGCTGACTCTTCAGGCCAATAAGTTGGGGGTCGCATTCGAGGATCTGACGCTGGCCCAGGTCGCCGAACTGTTGAGGGTGGTTAGGTCACGGTACAACAGGGAGGGAAAATGAGGGCATCTATCTTAATTTCTAGGCTGCAGTATTTGATCAAGATTCATGGCGACCAGGAGACATTGCTGGATGTTGGCCCGGATGGCGTGCTGACGATCGGTGAGGTTGATGTGGATGCTGAGGATACCGGGATCATCATCTGGGCGGGGGGAGCTGAATAAGATGGCATTGGATGCGGAAACCTTGAGGGAACTGCGGGCCATGGAGGAGCGGATGGACCGGCGCCTGCGTGAGTTGATCGCGGCGGTGCAATCGACGGTGGAACCGGCCCCGCGATTTAATGCGAAGGAAGCTGCTCGTCAGATGAC
>JAQYVZ010000280.1 GCA_030145205.1 Desulfuromonadales bacterium
TCGGTCATCTGGCCGGCGATGAATTGCTGCAATCGGTGGCGTTGACGCTCAAAAAGTGCCTGCGTGAAGGCGACACCCTGGCTCGCGTTGGTGGCGACGAATTTTTTCTGCTGCTGCCCAGCCTTGCACAAAATGAAGATGCCGTTTCAATTGCCCGGAAAATTCTCGATGTTAGTTCCCAGCCGATCTGCCATCAAAATAAAGAACTTAGAATCACCTTCAGTATCGGCGTCGCGATCTATCCCGATCACGCAGAAACCAAAGAGACCCTGCTGCGGCATGCCGATCAGGCCATGTATCGGGCCAAGGAGGCAGGGCGCAATGGCTTTCAATATTTTTCCGATGAAATGGGCCAGAATTGCTCCAACAGCCTGGATATTGAAAGCAGCCTGCACCGGGCCATAAGAGAAAATGAACTGCGGCTTTACTATCAACCGCAGATCGATATGGACAAGCAGAAGGTGATCGGCCTTGAAGCGTTGATCCGCTGGGAACATCCCCAGCGCGGCCTGTTGCTGCCGGCCGACTTTATTCTCATCGCCGAAGAAACCAGTTTGATCTGCGATATCGGTGACTGGGTGCTGCAGCAGGCCTGTAGGGACGCGGTAACATTAAAAGCGCAGGGATATGGTGATATCAAAATAGCCATCAACGTCTCGCCCCGGCAATTTGAAATGGATGGGTTTGATAAAGCCGTGCTTGAGACCATCCAGCAGCACGGTCTGGACCCCCTGTTCCTCGAAATCGAGATCACCGAAAACAGCATCATGCGCGACATGAACAAATCGATGGAAACCATCACCGCCCTGTCCCGGGCGGGAATTACCATTGCCGTCGATGATTTCGGCACCGGCTACTCTTCGTTAGGCTACCTGCATACCCTGCCGCTGCACACCCTCAAGCTCGACCGCTCTTTCGTTAAGAATATTGTTCATGCTACAGAGCAGAACACCATTGTCGCCGCAGTTCTCGCCATGGCCAAGGGACTGCAGATTAATTTCATTGCTGAAGGCGTCGAGGGCCAGTCACAGCACGACTACCTTCTTGCCGCAGGGTGTTCCCGGGCGCAAGGGTTCCATTATTCCCGTCCCCTCGAATTCAACAAGTTG
>JAQYVZ010000071.1 GCA_030145205.1 Desulfuromonadales bacterium
CACAATCAAACTTTTTGTGAGTAAAAGAAAACGGCCGGGAATTCTCCCGGCCGTTTTGATTCCAGCGTCGAACTTTTCAAAAATCTAGATAGCGTGATTGCCATCCTCAACAGGGCGGGTCGCATGGGCCCAGATGCTGAGCTGACCAAGGCCGTAGATGATCAATCCAACGGTCAGAACGCCTGCAAAGTTGGCGGCCAGAGCATTGGAGATGAAGTAGAACAGGTAGAAGCTGACCAGGTAAGCCAGATGACAGTGAGTCCGCGTCGGCCGGGAGCCGCTGGCCAGACTGATGCACTGCGGGATCATGATGGCGATGCAGTAAATCGTCAGGGCGATATTGGTCAAAATGGCGGGAGGCGGACAACCGAGAATGACCTTGACCTGCTCCGGAAAGGTTGCAAACAGGTTAAAATCCTGAACCGTGAAAGCACAGCCGCTGATCAACAGAAACTGGAGCAGTTCCAGCAGTCCCTTGCGCGACAATTTGACCAGGGATTCGTCCAGCTGAGTCTGCGGGCGGGAGGAGTAAGTGCGGGACTGTTCTTTCATGATGGCCTCCTTGGATATGTTGTAGCAGCAGTGTTTGCGTTTGTTCGTGGTTTTGTCTTATAAGAATAGCAACGAGCATACCAATCTCGCCAAAAATAATTATTCTTATATTTCAATAGGTTAGCTTGGTAGTGGACAGGCGGGGACGGAGAAAGTCTTCTTGTCCGGCAAGAAAAAATCCTGCGCAGCAAGAGGAACTTGCTGCGCAGGACAGGAATGATGCTATGTGGGCTCCGCGGGATTAGGGCGCGGAATGCTCGTGATGATGGTCATCTTCGACTTCTTCCCAGCCGGTCAACATCGGCTTGAAGTAGGCGAAGAAGGTCTGGCCGAGCGTGGCCAGATAAATATGGGTAAACAGAAAGGCGCACAATGAAGAGGCCAGGATGAAGTGGATATTCATCAGGATCTTGAGGCCACCGACCATCACGACAAAGTCGCGCAGGAAAGCCACGTTGGTCAGGGTGATGCCGGTCAGGCTGACCAGTGGCACCAGGACGAACATGATGGCCAGGTAGGCCGACTTCTGCATCGGGTTGAACTTGTCTTTGGGCGTCGCATGGTGCGGGTTTTTCCAACCCAGGAAGTAGGTCAGGAAGTAGAACTTCATCTGCCGCACGATGCCGGTCTGCAGATCCTTTACGGTGGGTACATACAGTTTTGCCATGCTTCTGGCGACAATGCCGTAGTAGAAGAACCAGAGCGAGAAGGAGACGGCAACAACCAGGCCGGCGGTGTTGTGCAAAAGGATCGCCGAGCGGTAGCTGTCGAAGATCACAATATGCTCTGGGAACCGGATCTGAACACCTGTGACACACAGCGTGATGATGCCGAAGGCGTTAAGCCAGTGCCAGATGCGGACCGGGGTCGGCTGTAGGTAAATACGGAGTTTTTCACTCATGACTAGTCCTCACTTTTTCTTCTGTTTTTCCGGGTCAGGAAGCGCAGGCTGCCGTGACCAACCGGCAGGACCAGCCCGCCCGAGATAATTGCCAGGCCGATATAGTTCATCGTCTTGCTGCGAGTTGCGCCGACCATGTAGAAGTCGGGGGTGCCGAACAGGGCATCCAGAACCGCGCCACGCTCTGCAGGAACGCGTTTGAAGCTGCCGTCAGGCTGAGCCAGGGAAAGGTAACTGGTCTGCATCGCTTCCGGGCCGGAGGCGTGACAGAAAGAGCAGTCCCAGCGGTTATCCAGAGTTTCGATGCTGTGGGAGACCTCTTCCGGCATCATCATTCCTTGCAGCTGGACAGTCTTGTTGGCCGGGTTGCGGTTGAACATGCGCAATTCGGCCAGTGAGATGTAGTCGTCTTCGTTGGTGTCGACCAGAGCCTGGACATTGCCGTCGCCGGCAAGGGCCTTCAGCTCCTCATGACTGGCCAGTTCCAGGCTGCCATCCTCGGCGTCCTTCTTCTTAATGATGAACAGCGAGGTGACCAGATCTTCCGAGGCCGTGTGGCAGGAGATACAGGGCAGCATGGCAATATGCAGACTCGCCTGCGGCAGCCATTCGGCGTGGGATTCGGCGACTTCGTCACCATCGTGGCAGTCCGAGCACATCTGGTTCATGGCGTGGCCGGACACAGCCGTAGCGCCGCGCACCATGTGCGGGTTGTGACAGTCGTTGCAGGAAGCGTTCTCAGCGTGAGCCGTATGCGCATATTCCTCGCCGACATCATCGTGGCAATCGAGGCAGTCTGCCCGTGACGGCACGTTGCCGTCATTGGGGTGGTCTTCCGAGACGGTTTCGTGGCAGGAAACACAGCCAACGTCTGCATGGGCGGAGTTGTTGAAGGGGGCCATTTCCACGAAGAAGTCGTCGCCAACGGTGTCGGTATCGGTATGGCAGTCGAGGCAGTCCTCGCTCTCCATGCCGATCGCGAATGCCGGGCAGAGCAGACAGATCAGGAAAAGCCCCAGGCCAATGTATTTTCTTATGGTGTCAGGGTGCATGATCGTTATCCTTAGTGATAGGTTGCCGTCATCAGCGGAGAAAGACTCTGCGGGCGACCGGTTTCGCGCTGGTCAGTTCTTCAAACAGACGGCGGATCGCCGACAGTGAAGCAACCAGTTGCGCAACCATGATAATGCCGCAGTAGCCGAGAAAGAACCGAATCACGAGACCGCTGATGCCATCCATAACATTCGGTGTGACCATGCTGGCGACGAGGGTTGCCATGATCAGTGCCATGCTTGCCAGCCAAAAGGTTACGTATCTCATTCTCTCCTCCTACGAAACGGGTATTACTTGTGAGCTGCTTTGGCTTCCGGGCTTTTTCCTTTGGCGGCACCGGAGATAATCCCGAACGCCATGAAGATGACCGGCAACAGTTGAACAACAACGATCAGGCCGCACACGGTCAAAAAGGCCCAGACCAGAAAGCTGCTGTTGTCTTCACGGCCGCTGGCTGCGAGGACCGGAGTTGCTGAAGCAAAGGCAAGAACCAGGGCAATACTGAGGGAGCGTAGTTTTTTCATGATAAATATCCTTTCGGCTTAGTTGAGATGGTAGTTGTTGATAGTTGGCATGGCCGGGTCGGAGGCACTGCTGAAAGCGCATTCGACTGCCAGGCAAATTTCATCGGTATCTGCTGTGCAGACCGGCCTGAGGGCGTGATAGAAAATGCCCTCTTGACGGACGCAACGTTCCTGGGACGGGGAAAACTCGTCGGCCACCAGGATGATGCTGACTTGTTGGTCACATTTTTTCAGGATACGGACCAGTTCAGTCACCGGCACGCATTCGTTGAACTCGTCACCCAACAGGACGAGACCGGCTTCTTTCAGCATGACCTTGTTGACGACATCCAGAGCGGATGCGGTGGTTTCAACCTGATATCCGGAACGGACAAACGTCTCTGCCATCTGGGCACAGGTTGCGCTGTTGCGGTCGGCTATCAAGATACGTTGGTTCATGGCAATTCCCTCTTTTTCCTTGGTTAACAAATGCTTGATCAAATATCTGGGTCAGTTGTTAAGATTTACGTCGCCATTCCCGTTCCGGGAGATTCAGCATGCCGCCGAAGATGCGTCTGAGCATCAGGTAGCTGGGGATCAGCTGGACGGCGATAATCGCACCGGCGAAACCGATAAACAGGATATTCATTACTTCGACACTTTTCGATACGTCGCCGACGAAGGCGGCAAATGCGAGGCCTGTGGCGACGGAGAAAAGGATCAAAGAGCCGGTCAACGAAGTTTTCATGATTTTTCCCTCTGGATCAAAAGTGTTGTTGTGTCTTCTATTAGAGCAACCTGCGTACCAATCTTGCGATTCAGGAAAATTCGTTTTTTTTGTAAGTAGTTACAGCTATTTACGTTCTTTATCTGACCCCTGCCGGGACCCATTTTTTTCTTGTTGCGCAGGAAAACGTCCTGTACAACAAGAATCTCTTCGGCGTTCAGGAAAATTTCCTGTGCGACAGTTCCGCTATTGCAGTTTGGAGATATCGTGTTTTTTCAACAGGGCATAGAGACGCGAGCGGGACAGTCCCGAGAGCTGACAGGCTGCGCGCATGTCTTTGTTGGACAGTGTCATCAAGTCGTGGAGGTACTGGGTTTCCGCCTGGCTGAAGACATTCTCCCGGAATTCGTGCAAGCTCGGCAGCTCTTCGACAAACGATTGCGACAGGTCGGGACGGGAAATGGTCTGTGCTCGTAGTGACTGCTTCATGACGGAGGCGCGGATCCTGTGCGGCAGATGCTTGGCAAACAGGGTGGCCTCCTGTTTTGCCGCAAACAGGGCATGCTCCAGGGCATTGACCAGCTCTCTGACATTGCCTGGCCAGGAGTAACGGTTCAAAACGCGCAGAAAATCAGTGGCCACCTGCTTGGACGGGATTTTATAACGGGCGCACAACCGACCAAGGTGGTAGTTGGTCAAATCAAGGATATCCTCGGCACGATCACGTAGCGGGGGCAGCTCAATCATGTAGGATTTCAACCGGAACAACAGGTCGGCGCGGAACAGTCCCAGAGTTACCATCTCCTCAAGATCACGATTGGTGGCCGCGACCAGACGGAAATTACTGGCGACCTCCTGTTCTGACCCGACCGGGCGGAACCGATGCTCTTCCAATACGCGCAGGAAAACCTTCTGTAGCGACAGTGGCAGTTCGCCGACCTCGTCGAGAAACAGAGTGCCGGTATGGGCCTGACGGATCACGCCCTCCTGGGCTTCCTGGGCGCCGGTGAAGCTGCCTTTGACATGGCCGAACAGCAGGCTTTCAACAAGGTCCTTCGGCAGAGAGGTGCAGTCGACCACCACCAGCGGACCATGGCAACGGCGGCTGGCATCATGAATGGCTCGGGCAAACAACTCCTTGCCGGTTCCGGTCTCTCCCGAAATCAGAATGTTGGTGTCGCATTCGGCTGCGAGCGCAACGGTTTCCAGGCAGTCCCGCAACTGTGGGCTGTTGCCGATAATTGCGGTTTCCGCAACATCCATGGAGGTGACTGGTGGTGTGTAAAAAGGGCGTTCGCTGCGGATGGTCAGCTGGTCACCGAGCATGCTGACATCGATTTCGTCAGCCGACATGCCGGGGAGTTCAACCTGGACAATCAGGCGTTCGTTGGCCTGTTCAACGCGAACAGAAGGTCCACCCAGAGTGCGATTGCCGCCGAGCAGATCGTCTTGGCTATTGGTGGATAAGAAGTGCTCTTTGAAGTCCATGCGTAGTTAACCTCGTGAACGGGAGATCAAGGGTTACGCAAGAGAAGAAGAGCACGACTTGTGCCAAAACGAGAAAAAGAGATAAAGATGAACTATTTCAGGTGGTTGTGATTGTGCTGTGCGGCAAAAGTTTGACGAAATAAAGAATTTTCCTCTCGGGCAACAAGAAATTCCTGCTCGAGAGGAGACGGCCCGGTGC
>JAQYVZ010000072.1 GCA_030145205.1 Desulfuromonadales bacterium
GGTGATGGACGGCAGGCAGGCGGCGCACCTCATCAAATCCAGCGAGGTGGGCAAGTCAACGATCATCGCCGCCCTTACCGCCCACGCCCTGGAGGAGGAAAAGGCAGAGATCCTCGCCGCCGACTTCGATGATTTCGTGGGCAAGCCCTTCAGCGAACAGGATATTTTCGATGTCATGGCCAGGCACCTCGGCTTGAGCTACCGCTACGATGGGGGTATTGATGAAGAACCCGTGGAGAAACCGCGACCGGAGCAGCTGGCGGCCCTTCCGGATACTTTACGCCGCCAGCTCCATGAGGTCGCGCTGGAACTGAACATGGACAAAGCCCTGGCTGTTGTCGAACAGATCGGCCGACATGACGCCGCGCTCGCCGCCGCCCTCAAAGCCCTGGTGACCAGGCTCGCCTTTGACCGTCTGTTGGCCCTGCTGGAACCTGAGGTTGACCATCTCGGAGACGACCTATGATCGATCACAAATCACAGAAAAAGAGCCGCTACGAAATCCTGGTGGTCGATGACACGCCGGCCAACCTGCAGCTGCTGACCGGCATCCTTGCCGAACAGGGGTATGCGGTCCGTTCCGCGTCGAATGGCCCCCTGGCCCTGAGATCTGTGGCTGCCAAGGCGCCGAACCTGATCCTGCTCGACGTGAAGATGCCCGAACTGGACGGGTTCGAGGTCTGCCGCCGCCTCAAGGCCGAAGAACAGAGTCGCAAGATTCCGGTGATCTTCATCAGCGCCCTGGATGAAGTGATCGACAAGGTCAAGGGGTTCGATGCCGGTGGTGTCGACTACATCAGCAAGCCGTTTCAGCCGGAAGAAGTGCTGGCCAGAATCGGAGTCCAATTGCGCATCCGCCAGCTCAGCGACAAACTCAGGGAGGCCAATGAAACCCTGGAATCCCAGGTTGAGGAGCGCACGGAGGAACTGGCCACAACCAACGCCGAACTGGTAGCTGAAATTGCCGGCCGAGTTAAAATCCAGGAGTCCTTGCGGGAGAGCGAGGAACGTTTCCGGTCAATTTTTTCCGCCACCACGACGCCCATGGCGATCCTGTCGCCGACCGGAGACTTTCAGCAGGTCAACCCGGCCGCCTGCCGTTTTTTAGGTTACCCCGAAGAGGCGTTCATCAGGCTCAACGTTCGGGAGGTTACCCACCCCGACGACCGCCCCACGACCAGCACTCTCTATGAAGAGACCCTTGTCGGGCAGCGAGCGGAGGCCGTCTACGAAAAGCGTTATCTGTGCAAGGACGGCACTAGCCGCTGGGGCCACACCTCCATGGCGCCGGTGACCGATGAGCAAGGGCAGGTCAAATATTTCGTCGCCCTCACCCAGGACATCACCGAGCGCAAGGAAGCAGAAGCAGCCGTGCGCGAGAGCGAAAGAAGACTCGCCACCCTGATGAGCAACCTCCCCGGCATGGTCTACCGCTGCCGCAACGACCGCGACCGGTCCATGGATTTCGTCAGCGAGGGGGCCCAAGTCCTGACCGGTTATGCGCCCGAAGAGCTGCTTGGCAACGGGGAACGGACCTACAACGACCTCATCCATCCCGACGACCGGGACTGGCTCTGGCAGTATGTCCAATCCTCGGTATCGGAAGGCCAGCCCTTCGAACTGGAGTATCGTATCCGCACTGCCGGCGAAGAAGAGCGTTGGGTCTGGGAGCGGGGACGGGGGGTCTTCGGAGCAAGCGGCGAGCTGATGGCCCTGGAAGGCTTCATCACCGACATCACCGAACGCAAATTGGCGAAAGAAGCGCTACAAAAGAGCGAAGAGCGCCTCTCCCTGGCGTTGCAGGTTTCCAACGAAGGGGTCTGGGACTGGAACCTGATTACCGATGAGGTCTTCTTCAGCCCGCGCTATTTCACTATGCTCGGCTATGAGCCGGATGAGTTCCCCAAATCTGTCGACACCTGGAAAATGCTGATGCACCCCGACGACCGTGAAGAGGCGATTGTCAAGGCCAAGGAGTACCTTGAGGAAAAACGGGGGAAAGGGTACCAAATCGAGTTTCGCATGTGCACCAAGGATGGCAACGCCGTCGATATCCTCGCCCGTGGGGAGGTGGTAGAAGCTGACGCCGCCGGCAGACCGACCCGCATGGTCGGAACCCACATGGACATCACTGATCGCAAGCGTGCAGAAAGAGTCCTTGCCTTCCGCGAGGCCTTCGAGAGGCTGATAGCCGGCGTCTCCAGCCGTTTCGTGACCCTGCCGGCCGCTGAAACCGACAGCGGCATCGATGCCGCCCTACGCGATCTCGGGGAGTTTGCCGGGGTGGACCGTAGTTATGTCTTTTCTTTTGCCGCCGACCTGAGCGAAATGAACAACAGCCACGAGTGGTGCGCCTCCGGCATTGAGCCTCAGATCGAAAGGCTTCAGGGGCTTCCGGTTGGGGAAATTCCCTGGTTCTTTGAAAGAATCAGCCGCCAAGAGGTGGTTTATGTCCCCCGGGTCAAAGACCTGCCTGCCGAAGCGGCGGCTGAAAAAGTTCACTGGGAGGAACAGGATATCCAGTCCATGGTTGCTGTTCCGATCATCGCGGCGGGGAAACTGACCGGACTTCTCGGCTTCGATGCGGTGAACAATGAAAAGGTTTGGACCGAACAGGAACTGACCCTGCTCAGAACGGTCGGTGAGATCGTCGGCAGCGCCCTTGTCCGGCAACGGGCCGAAGAAGAACGGGAGCAGCTCCTGCACGATATGGGCGAGCGCATCAAGGAGCTCCGCTGCCTGTACGGCATGAGTCAACTACTGCGCCAGAACGGTTCGCTGGAGAAGATCTTCCGCAACGCCGTCACCCTCATCCCGCCGGGCTGGCACTATCCCGAAATTACCCGGGCCAGATTGCGTTTTGACGATCGCGAGTACGTCTCCGCGCCCTTCGAAGAGACTTCCTGGAAACAAGCGGCAGACATCGTCGTCGCAGGCCAATGCCGCGGCGCTCTGGAAATCTGCTACCTGGAACCACGGCCGACCCTTGACGAGGGGCCCTTCCTCATGGAAGAACGACAGCTGCTCGACAACCTGGCCCAAAACCTGGGCGAGACCATTGAGCGTAAGCACACCGAAGAGGCCCTTCAATCCGCTCATCGGCGCCTGGAGGACATCATCGAATTTCTCCCCGACGCCACCATCGTTATCGACAAGGACAAGAAAGTGGTGGCCTGGAACCGGGCCATGGAGAAAATGACGGGCGTCGGCAAAGAAGAGGTCCTCGAACAGGGGGACTACGCCTATGCTCTCCCTTTCTACGGCACGCGACGGCCGATATTGATCGATCTGGTCGGCAACCAGGACCCGGAGTTGGAGACGAAGTACGACTTTGTGAAAAGAAAGGGTGACACCCTCATCGCCGAAACCGGCCTTCCTTCCCTTAACGAAGGCCGGGGCGGATATCTCTGGGGCATCGCCGCGCCCCTTCTCGACCCGCAGGGACAGATCGTCGGTGCCATCGAGTCAATCCGCGACATCACCGACCGCAAGCAGGCCGAAGAATCGGCCCGGGCCGCGCTGGCCGAGGCCGAGGAGGCCCGGGAGAAGATCGACGCCATTCTCAAATCGGTGGCCGACGGCTTGGTGGTCACCGACCTGAGCGGACGGGTAGCCCTGATGAACCGGGCAGCGGAACAGCTTCTGGATGTGACCCTGGGCGAAGCCTTTTCCCGCCCGGTCGGCAGCCTGCCCCCCGGGAAGAGGCTGGAGGATCAGGTCGCCGAGGTGCTTTCAGGCAAAGGCCAGAATCGATCGTTCGAGTGGCAACTCAATGACGGCACGGTCAGGCCGCGAATCATTCAGGCCCTCACCTCCCCAGTGCGCAACAGCAAAGGCAGAGAAACGGGAACCATCACCCTTCTGCGTGATCTGACCCGGGAGCGGGAACTCGACCGCATGAAGAACGAATTTATCTCCACCGCCGCCCACGAGCTGCGCACCCCGCTGACTTCGGTGATGGGTTTTGCCGAAGTGCTGCTGAAACAGGAGGAATTCGGAGTCACCGATCCGGCCATACAGAGGGAACTTCTGGTCAGCATCCATCAGAAGGCCGAAAGACTGGAAGGCATCATCTCGGACCTGCTCGATCTCAGCCGCATCCAGTCCGGCCAGGCCATCCCGCTAAAAAAGGGTCCCTGCAACATAAGCGAGCTGATAAAGGAGGTCGCCTCCCAGTACCAGCAGCGGGCAGATGTTTACAGCTTCGAGGTCTGCCTGCCTCAGGAACCGATCGAGCTTTGCGCAGACCGGGACAAGCTGGAACAGGTTCTGGAAAACCTCATCAGCAACGCGATCAAGTTCTCTCCCCAAGGGGGCCAAGTGCGGATAAGCGGCCACAGCGAGGCGAACAAGATTAAGCTGATCATCGAAGACGAGGGAATCGGAATGAGCCCCAAACAGATGGAGAAGGTATTTGACCGATTCTACCGGGTCGACGCCTCATCCACGGCGGCCGAGGGACTGGGCCTCGGCATGTCCATCGCAAAAGCCATCGTCGAGAGTCACGGCGGCGAAATTCAGGTTGATAGCGAACCGGGCAAAGGCACCAGGGTGAGCGTCATCCTGCCCTTTCAGGCCCCGCCCGCCTGACAACTTAAATCTACAGCAACAAAAAAGCGCCTCCGGACCCTGACAGGACTGGAGGCGCTTTTTTGTTGTACGGTGAGGCCAAAAATACGATCAGGAATCGGATCCTATTTTTTTCTCGAATTCCCCGAAAGAAAGTTCAAAGATCTCAAGCAGTTCCAGGTTCTGCTTCGAGAGCATTAATGCACTACCGACAATCCCGTAGTAAAGGATGCTCAAACGGGTTTTGGACGTGTTGTCCGAAATCCGGGCGACCTGCCTGGTGTTCAGCTCGGCGCCGAGAGCCTGCATCTGGTTGTTTTTTTCCCTCAAGCCTTCAAGGTTGCAGGTTTGTTTGCGGCTGACCGCCTCTTCGACCTCGAGGAGGATTTCGTGCAGCAGACGGCGCACTTTCTCCAGGTCTTCGACCTGCGCCGGGAGCAGTCCCTTGTGGTGGTTGCCGATGTGAGTATAGGCGCGCAGGACGATATCCCTGTGTCCATCGGTAACTTTCTGCAGGCGGCGAATGGTCCGTGCGTACTGTTGCGAAACCGGCAGTCCCTTCTGGTCGAGCAGGCGCATCGCCTTGAAGACGTTGGCGATGACAATATTCGACCACAACTGGAGCTTGCTCAGTTTTTTGCGTTCCCCCCTCACGCGTTCGAAATTCTGGGTGAAGAGGCCGTCGAGGGCATTATCGAGTGATTCGCGGATCTTTTGCAAAAAGAGGCTCATGTGCTCGAAGGTCGTTTCAACGGTCTCCACGGGATCCTCAACCGACTTGAGGTTGAAAACCTGCTCATCTTTCGCCTCTTCGGCCATGGCCCGGTGCTTGCGG